>DATBIX010000032.1:0-20406 GCA_036556665.1 Acidimicrobiia bacterium | reverse complement strand
TCATCTGATTCGACCCACCAACCCGCTCCGACAACACCCGAGTAATCGCAGCCGTCAACGTCGTCTTCCCATGATCAATATGACCCATCGTCCCCACATTCACATGAGGCTTCGTCCGCTCAAACTTCACCTTCGCCATGTGCCGGCTCCTGTTCCTTTCCTGCGTCAGTCGGCCGCCGCAGCCTACGCCACGGTCCTGATGTAGCGGCGGGCAGACTCGAACTGCCGACCTCTCGATTATGAGTCGAGCGCTCTCACCTACTGAGCTACGCCGCCTCAGGTGGGCCTGGCCCACCGGAGCCCCCTTCCGGATTTGAACCGAAGGCCTCTTCCTTACCATGGAAGCGCTCTACCGACTGAGCTAAGGGGGCTGGGTTGTCAAGCGCCTGGAGCGCCCGTGCCGGGAGAAGGATTTGAACCTCCGTAGGCGTCAGCCGGCAGATTTACAGTCTGCTCCCTTTGGCCGCTCGGGCATCCCGGCACGCCGAAACCGCACGCCGAAAGACGCATGATTCGGGATGCGCAATCTTAGCCCCGGGCATGGAGTGTGCCCAACCGCCGGTCAGCGAACTCCCTGGGCCATCAGGGTCAGCCGCTCGATCCGCTCCTCGGTGGGCGGGTGGGTGCTGAGCAGCCGCATCATGCCCTGTCCCCGCACCGCCTTCATCGGGTTGTCGATGAACAACTGGGCGGTGGCGGGGTTGACGTTCATAGGGATCCGGGCGGTGCCCGCCGAGATCTTCTCCAGGGCGCTGGCGAGCAACAGGGGCCTCCCCGTGGTCTCGGCCCCGGTGGCGTCGGCCTGGAACTCCCGCGTCCTCGAGATCGCCAGCCTGATCAGCATCGCCGCGATCGGGGCGACGACGAGGGCGAGCACGGCGCCGATGGCCCCGAGCGGGTTGTCCCTGTTGTCGCCGCCACCGAACCAGAAAGCCATCCGGGCCAGCATGGTCAGGGCGGCGGCGATCATCGCCGCGATCGAGCTGATCAGGATGTCCCGGTTGCTGACGTGGGCCAGCTCATGGGCGAGGACCCCTTCCAGCTCGTCGCCTGTGAGCAGCTGGAGGATCCCGGTGGTGACCGCCACTGCGGCGTGCTTCGGTGAGCGCCCGGTGGCAAAGGCATTGGGCTGGGGCGAGTCGATCAGGTAGATACGCGGCTCGGGCATGTTCTTCTGCAGGGCGAGCCGGCGCACGATGGCATAGACCTGGGGCAGCTCCTCCTCGGACACCGGCCGTGCCCGGCTCGCGGCCAGAGCCAGCTTGTCGGAGAAGAAGTAGGCGAGCAGGTTGAACCCGACCGCGATCAAGAGACCGATCACGAACCCGCCATCGGGGAAGAGCGCCACTGCCACCAGCCAGAGCAGAGTGGTCATGAAGGCGAGCAAGGCGACCGTCTTGAGGTTGTTCACAACCGGAATGGTACCGGCGAGCACCAGATATTCGACCCGGGCAAAGTCGGCTGGCACCACCACCGAGCGTGGTGTAGGGTCCGCGTTGTGTGGTGGAGCCCCCCTGGGCGCTCCGTGCTGTGAGGCCTGAATGCCAAGGAGGAAGAACTTGAGAAGGAAGCTTCTCATCGCCCTGGCCGTGCTTGCCACGGCGTTCACTACCGCCATCCCCGCCGTCGGGGCCGACGATCAGGACACCCCGGCGCCGGAGCCGGAAAAGAGCGAGTTCAACAGCTACATCGTCGTCATGAAGGCCGATCCGCTGCTCGCCTCGGTTGAACAAGACGAACTCGACAGCGGTGCGGCTCAGGCAGAGGCGGCCGAGTTGGAGGAGAGCCACGACGCAGCCCTCGAGGAAGCGGGCGTGGACCCAGGCGAGATCGTCAACGACTACGTCAACGCCTTGAATGGCTTCTCCGCCACACTCACCTACAACCAGGCGGTCAAAGTCGCCGACAGCTCGGGTGTCGCCCTGGTGCTCCCCGACGAGCTTCACCAGAAGACCACCAACTCGAGCCCCCGCTTCCTCGGTCTCACCGATCGGGGCGGCGCCTACGCCAGCGGCTACGACGGCGAGGGCGTCGTGGTCGGGATCATCGACACCGGGATCTGGCCGGAGCATCCCAGCTTCGCCGACGATGGGAGTTATCCCGCCCCCCCGACAGGCTCCCTGCCCTGTGAGTTCGGCAACACCGCCCATGTCGTCGACCCCCCGCTCAACGACGCCCCGTTCACCTGCAACAACAAGCTGATCGGCGCCAACCAGGTGCTCGACACCTACCGGGCCGTCATCGGGGCGGAGCCTTACGAATACGACTCGGCCCGCGACGACGACGGCCACGGCACTCACACCGCCTCCACCGCCGCCGGCAACGCCGGCGTCGATGCCTCCATCTTCGGGATCGACCGCGGAACCATCTCCGGGATCGCACCCAGGGCGCACGTCATCGCCTACAAGGGGCTGGGAGCCCTCGGAGGCTTCACCTCGGATTTGGCCGCCGCAATCGACCAGGCCGTCGCCGACGGCGTCGACGTGATCAACTACTCCATCGGGGGCGGAGCCGGACCGATCAGCGCCGACGACCTCGCCTTCCTCTTCGCCGCCAACGCCGGTGTCTTCGTGGCCACATCGGCCGGGAACAGCGGGCCCGGAGCAGAGACGGTGGGAAGCCCGGCGACCATCCCCTGGATCACCGCGGTGGGCGCCAGCGAGCAGAACAAGACCTATCAGGCGCTGGTCAAGACCGGTGACTCGACCAAGTGGAAGAGTCGCTGGTCACACTGGAACGAGAAGGACAAGGGCATCTACAAGGGTGGCTCGATCACCCCGGGCACCGAGGGCCAGTTCCCATTCGTCGATGCGGCAGATCATGGCAACGAGTTGTGCGACCCCAATGTCACCTTCACCCCGGCGATCACCGGGGCGGTGGTGCTCTGCCTCCGGGGCGGAGTGGCCCGGGTCGAGAAGAGCCAGGCCGTGTTCGAGCAGGGTGGCGTGGGCATGGTCCTCTACAACAACAACGACGTCCAGGCCCTGGTCACCGACAACCACTTCGTCCCGTCGGTCCTGGTCACCAACAGCGACGGGTTGGAGCTCAAGGCGTACATCGCCGAGAAGGGCGACGACGCCACCGTCGAGCTCACCGCCGGCAAGCAGATCAGACAACGGGGCAACAAGATGGCCGACTTCTCCTCGAGAGGGCCCAACTTCTACCCGGACCTGATCAAGCCTGACGTGACCGCCCCCGGGGTCAACATCCTGGCCGGCAACACGCCGACCCCGATCCTGGGATCACCCGGTGAGTTGTTCCAGTCGATATCGGGGACGTCGATGTCGAGCCCGCACGTGGCCGGTCTCTTCGCCCTGCTCAAGCAGGCCCATCCCGACTGGTCGGCGGCCATGGCCAAGTCGGCGCTGATGACCAGCGCCCGACAGGACGTGCGCAAGGAGGACGGCAAGACCAAGGCGAACCCGTTCGATTTCGGGGCAGGCCATGTCGACCCCTCGGGCAAGACGACCACACTCGGCTCGATGTTCAACCCGGGTCTCGTCTACGACGCCGGTCTGTTCGAGTATGCCGCATTCACCTGCGGCGCCGACCTGCAGGTGTTCACGCCCGGCTCATGTGACTTCCTGGCGAGCCTCGGAATCCCCTTCGAGAGCTACAACCTCAACGTCCCCTCGATCGGGGTGAGCGCGGTGCCCGGGGTGAAGACCATCACCCGCACGGTCACCAACATCGCCTCGAAGACGACCACCTACCGGGCGGACGTCGACGAGCCCCGGGGGTACGACGTCGAGGTGAGCCCGCGCAAGCTCACCCTCGCTCCCGGCGAATCGGCCACCTTCGAGGTGACCTTCACCAACGAGCGGGCCCCGATCGGGGCGTGGCGCTTCGGCGCCCTGACCTGGGAGTCGGGGAAGGCCGAGGTGCGCAGCCCGATCGCGGTCAAGGCCTCCCAGGTGGAGATACCGGGGGAGGTGGGCGGCAGCGGCGAGTCCGGCTCGGTGAGCATCCCGGTCTCCTTCGGCTATACCGGGGCCTACACCGCCAGCGCCCACGGCCTGGTCCCGGCGACGGTGACGCATGACAACGTCCTCCAGGACACGCCGATCACCAATCCGACATTCGACCCGGCCGATGTCGCCGCCGGCGGCGCCAACGCCCATACGTTCGACCTGACCGGGGCGGCCTTCTTCCGAATGGCCATGCCCCCCGAGGCAACCGAGGCCGACGCCGACCTCGACATCTACGTCTACGACCCGAGCAACACGCTGGTGGCGACGTCCACCGCCGGTGGTACCGACGAGGAGATCAACATCCACGACCCCGCCCCTGGCATCTGGACGGTGTACGTCCACGGCTGGGCGGCGCCTGGTGGTGACTCCGACTACGACATGTTCACCTGGATCATCTCGGCGACACCGGGGGGCACTCTCACAATCGACAACGCCCCGGGCTCCGCCACCAGCGGGACGGTGGGATCCGTCGATCTCAGCTGGACCGGCGCCACTGCCGGGGCCTGGCACCTCGGTGCCGTGATCCACGGCGACGGCTCGGCCGAGTTGGGAAGGACCCTGGTCGAGGTGGACAACCGCTGAACGACCGAGTGGGGGCACCCGACCGGGTGCCCCCACTCACCAAGTCAGTCGTTGAACCCGGGAGGGGGCACGAACTCGTGACCGCCGTCCTTCTCCTCCGACTCACACAAGAACGGGACCTCGTCCTGGGCTCCGTGATAGGCGTAGAGCCGGTCCTGGTGTCGAAGCAGGACCTCGTAGCCCTCCACCAATGCCTGGGTGTAGTACATGCCCGGCTCAGGGCAACCGAGGCTGCCATCCGGCCAGGTGACCTCCTTGAACGAGACAAGGGCCAACTCTGTCGGGTCGACGTGGAGCCTCATGCCGAGGTCCTCGGCCGCGGCCTCGACGAGGGCGGCCTGCGCTGGGGTGAGATCGGGCATGGTGGTGGTGGCCCCCGTTCTACTCGAGGTCGTGCTCTCGACAGCGATCGTGGTCCGGGGGCCCGCTCCGTCACCGCCCGATGCTCCGCAGGCAGTCGCGGCGAGGGCGAGCACCGCCCCCAGCGCCATCGATCGTGTCGAGAACCTCATCAAAGATAGGACGACGACCGGGTGGTCGCGGTTCCGCTCACTTTCTCGCCACCAAGACCCGGAAGTCTCCCAACCCGCGCGGGTGCAAGAGCGTCTCCACCTCGGTCCTGGTGGTGCGCAAGGCCAATCGGTGCATGTCGTCCCCTCCTCGGGCTGCATCGAGCTCGGCCTGACGAAGTGAGGTGAGAAGTTCGCGCAATCCGAGCTCGGTCAGGAAGTCGTCCTGTCGGTGGAGCTCGACCGCTGCTCCGGCGCGACTGGCCGTGTCGACCAAGGCGGTGAAGTTGACGTCGGCCGTGATGTCGGTCTGGCCCGGCTCGTCGAGCGGGTGTGGCCCGAGATGGTGGGCCCGGTAGGTCCTCAGCGTGCCGTCTCGACGTCTAGGAAGGAGGTTCTCGGTGGTCTCGCCGTAATCGAAGAGGAGGACCGACCCCGCTCTCAGCCTCGTCAGGACGGTGTCGAGCCACACCTGGGCCTCCAGTTGCACCTCGACCCATCCCTGGTCGGCCACCTCCCCGGCGTACCACTCGAGCCAGTCCACCACCTCCTGGCGGGGCGGGGCATCCACGAACTGGAGACCCTCCTCATCGGCTCCCACCCAGCGCTCTCGCCATGACCCTCCGACCCTCTGCGCCAGAGCCATCGGCAGGTTGTCGATCAGCTCGTTGGCGATCACCACTCCCCGGAAGCCAACCGGCAGGGTCGACCCGACCCGATCGGTGGGAAGAACGTCGCTCAGGGACCTGCGCGCTGCCGGCGACGCCTCGACCGCCGACGCCGGTACGTCGGTCACCGCCAGCAGTGAGCGGAGCAGCGAGCCCGAGCCGGCCCCGACCTCGACCAACTCGAATGGGTCCCCGATGCGGTCCCGCTCCCGGTCGACAAACGTGGCCAGGGTCTCGCCGAACACCGGGCTCACCTCGGGCGAGGTGAGGAAGTCACCGCCTTTCTCTGAGCGGAGCTGGCCCGTGGCGAAGAACCCGCCGTCAGGGTGATAGAGGGCCAGACGCATGAACTCGTCGAACGGGATCGGGCCACCGTCCGCGATGATCTGGGTGATGGTCTCCTTGAGGGTCATCGCCTACCGTCACTGCCGATGAGACTCGGAGTGTTCATGTTCCCGACGGATACGGCAATTCGCCCCGATCACCTCGCTGAGGAGGTCGAGGGCCGCGGGTTCGAGTCGCTCTGGTTCCCCGAGCACTCCCACATCCCGGTGTCACGGGCGAGCCCGTGGGGAGGGCGAGCCGGAGCGCCCCAGCTTCCCGAGCACTACTGGCGCTCGCACGATGCTTTCGCCGCCCTCGCCTTCGCCGCCTCCGCCACCACAACGCTGCGACTGGGCACCGGCGTGACCCTGGTGGCACAACGCGACGCCATCTGGACCGCCAAGGAGGTGGCCTCCCTCGACTTCCTCTCGGGCGGGCGCTTGATCGTGGGGATCGGATACGGGTGGAACAGGGAGGAGATGGCCCAGCATGGTGTCGACTTCTCCCGACGCAGAGCACTGCTCCGGGAAAAGGTGCTCCTCATGAAGGCGCTTTGGACGGAGGAGGAAGCGTCGTTCCGGGGCGAGATGCTGACCCTCGAGCCGTCATGGGCCTGGCCGAAGCCGGCGCAGAGGCCCCATCCTCCTCTGATCATGGGTGCGGCCGCCGGGCCCCGAACCATCGCCGATATGGTCGAGTTCTGCGACGGGTGGATGCCACTCGCCACCCGCATGGACATCACCGGCGAAGTGGCGAGGGTGCGAGAGGCGGTCGCCGATGCCGGCAGAGATCCGGCGGCGTTCGAGATCACCGCCTACGGGTCGAGACCAGGAGATCTCGACGGGCTGGCCGCAGCCGGTGTTGACCGGGTCGTGTTCAACCTCCGCTCCCAAGGGGTCGACGAGACGATCCCATATCTCGATCGGCTGGCATCCGAAGTCGGTCTGACATGAGAAAGGGCCCCGTTGGGGGCCCTTTCTACTTCTTCGGGTCGGGTCGACTCAGAAGTCCATCCCACCACCGTGATCGTGGCCTCCGCCCGGCATGGCCGGTGCGGGCTCCTTCTCCTCGGCCACGAGGGCCTCGGTGGTGAGAAGCAGAGCTGCGATCGACGCTGCGTTCTGCAGAGTGGAACGGGTCACCTTGGCCGGGTCGATCACACCGGCGGCCACCAGGTCACCGTACTCGCCAGTAGCTGCATTGAAGCCGGTGCTTCCCTCGGCGTTGCGGACGTGCTCGACGACCACGCCGCCCTCGAAACCGGCGTTGACCGCGATCTGACGGATTGGCTCCTCGATCGCCTTGCGAACGATGGCCCGACCCGTCTTCTCGTCCTCGCTCCCCCCGCGCACCTTGTCGATCGCGGTCTGGGCGCGGAGCAGGGCGACACCGCCGCCGGGGACGATGCCCTCTTCGACCGCAGCCCGGGTAGCCGAGACCGCATCCTCGATGCGGTGCTTCTTCTCCTTGAGCTCGACCTCGGTGGCGGCACCGACCTTGATCACGACCACGCCTCCGGACAGCTTGGCGAGACGCTCCTGGAGCTTCTCGCGGTCCCAGTCCGAGTCGGTGTTCTCGATCTCACGCTCGATCTGCTTGATCCGAGCCTTGACGTCCGTCTCCGAGCCGGCGCCGTCGATGATCGTGGTGTTGTCCTTGGAGACGACGACCTTGCGCGCCCGTCCCAGCATGTCGAGGGTGACGTTCTCGAGCTTGAGACCGACCTCCTCCGCGATGACGGTGCCACCGGTGAGGATGGCGATGTCCTGGAGCATGGCCTTGCGGCGCTCGCCAAAGCCGGGCGCCTTGACCGCGACGGACGAGAAGGTGCCGCGGATCTTGTTGACCACCAGGGTGGCGAGGGCCTCGCCCTCGACGTCCTCGGCGATGACGAGGACGCTCTTGCCCGACTGCATCACCTTCTCCAACACCGGGACCAGGTCGTTGACCGAGCTGATCTTCTGGTTGGCGATGAGGATGTACGGGTCTTCGAGCACCGCCTCCTGCCGATCGGGGTCGGTGATGAAGTAGAAGTTGATGAAGCCCTTGTCGAACTGCATCCCCTCGGTGAACTCGAGCTCCAGACCGAACGTCTGGCCCTCCTCGACGGTGATGACCCCGTCCTTGCCAACCTTGTCCATCGCCTCGGCGATGACCTTGCCGATGGTGGGATCGTTGTTGGCCGAGATCGAGGCCACGTTGGCGATCTCATCGCTCGTCTCGATGTCACGAGCCATCTCGCCGAGAGCCTCCACCACCTTCTCCACCGCGCCTTCGATGCCCCTCTTCAGGTCCATCGGGTTGGCGCCGGCGGCGACGTTGCGCAGACCCTCGCGGACCATCGCCTGGGCGAGGACCGTCGCGGTCGTGGTGCCGTCACCGGCAACGTCGTTGGTCTTGGTGGCTACCTCTTTGGCGAGCTGAGCCCCCATGTTCTCGTACGGGTCGTCGAGCTCGATCTCCTTGGCGATGGTCACGCCGTCGTTGGTGATGGTGGGGGCTCCCCACTTCTTCTCCAAGACGACGTTGCGCCCCTTGGGGCCCAGCGTGACCTTTACCGTGTCCGCCAGCTTGTTGACGCCGGCCTCGAGGCCGCGTCGGGCCTCCTCGTTGAAGCGAAGATCCTTCGCTGCCATTTTCTATCAGCTCCTCAGTTGACGATGGCCAGCAGGTCGCGCTCGGAGAGGACGAGGTACTCCTCGCCGTCGAGCTTGACTTCTGTGCCGGCGAACTTCGAGTAGAGGACCTTGTCGCCGACGGAGACATCCATCGCGATCCGGTCGCCGTCATCGTCACGGGCGCCGGGGCCGACGGCGATCACCTCGCCGATCTGCGGCTTCTCCTTGGCGGTGTCGGGGATAACGAGCCCTGACGGGGTGCGGGCCTCCGCATCCTCCGTGGGCCGTACCACCACCCGGTCACCGAGCGGTTGAAGCTTCATTCTGTGGCTCCTCCTTGAACCTCGTTGCCTTGTCTTGCGGCCAAGCCCGGATCGGCTTCCCGCCCATTAGCACTCGTATCAAACGAGTGCTAATGGGAGATTAGCACTCGTCCCGAGGGAGTGCTAAATCACAGATCTGAGTCGGATCGACTCAGATTGGCGGGGCACCGAGAAGAAGCCCCGGATCGACGTTCTCGGCCCAGTCGGTGATGCGGCCCTCCGCGAGCCAGTGTGCCCCTGCCACCCCGATCATCGCCGCGTTGTCGGTGCAGAGGACTGGGTCGGGGAGGGCGAGAGTGACCCCTCGCTTGTCTGCCTCATCGGCCAGGCGCTGGCGGAGGCGTCGGTTGGCCAGCACACCGCCTCCGCCCCCGACGACCCTGGCCCCGGTCCGGTCCACCGCGTTGAACGTCTTGTCGACCAGGACGTCGACGATCGCCTCCTGTACCGAGGCGGCGACATCGGCCAGAGAGGGAAGGTCCCCGGCGGCCGCCGCCTTGTCGATGAAGGTGACCACCGATGTCTTCAGACCCGAGAAGGAGAAGTCGAACGGCCGCTCCGGGAGGGCTCGGGGGAAGGGCACCGCCGTAGGGTCCCCTCCGTCCGAGGCGGCATCGATGGCGGGACCGCCGGGAAAGCCGAGCCCCATGACCCGAGCCAGCTTGTCGAAGGCCTCGCCCGCAGCGTCGTCGATGGTCGTGCCCATGGTCTCGTAGTCACCCCAGGCCCGTACGTGCACTATCTGGGAATGACCGCCTGATGCGAGCAGCCCGACCACCGGGGGCTCGAAATCATCGAATTGGAGCCTGGGGGCCATCAGGTGGCCCTCCATGTGGTCGATCCCGACGAAGGGGAGCTGTCGCGCCCAGGCCGTCGCCTTGGCGAACGAATGGCCCACCAGAAGCGCCCCGACGAGACCCGGCCCCGCGGTGGCCGCGACACCGTCGAGGTCGGCGGGGTGGACTCCGGCGTCGTTGAGAGACTGGTGGGTGAGGGATCGGATCGACTCGACATGAGCTCGCGCCGCCATCTCGGGGACAACGCCACCGAATCGCGCATGCAGATCGACCTGCGACGCCAGCACGTTGGAGAGCGCCCTGGTCCCTTGGACGACGGCCACGGCCGTCTCGTCGCACGATGTCTCGAATGCGAGGATGAGCGGATTCATCGGAGAGCCTCGAGACGACTCCGATACGGGGCGGCATCGATGTCGTGTGCCCACATGATCAGAGCGTCGTCATCTCCGTAGTAGCCCTCCCGGATCCCGACGGGAGCCAGCCCCAAGGTCGCATACAGCGATCGAGCCGCCTCGTTCCCGGTCCTCACCTCCAGGGTGAGGTGACGGGCCCCGATCGTGATCGCCGCCTCGATGAGAGCGATCATCAGCCGCAGGCCCAGGCCGCGACGGCGCACGGCGGCGTCGACCAGGAGATTGGTGACGTGCGCCTCGTCGCCGACGACCATGATCCCACCGAATGCGACGATCCTTTCGTCCTCCGCCACCAGGTAGACCCGGTTGGCAGCGGTCATCTCGTCGCGGAACATCCCTTCCGACCACGGCGCCGGCTGGTTGGCTCGCTCCATGGCCACTACGTCGCCAAGATCGCCCTCGACCAGGGGCCGGATCACGGTTTCCATCACGCCGACCCCCATGGGCCCTCCTGTCGCAGCTTGGCCCAATTGATGGTGACGTCCGCCTCACGCAGGTAGATGGGCCTGATCTCGGTAGGTGGAGGAAACTCGTCCTTCTCGTACTTCCCGCGTGCCGCCTCCGCCAGCGCCACCGCGTAGGGGTATCTGGGTCGTCCCAACTTCACACGATGCAGACCCATCGTCAACCCCTCGGGTAGGCCACCAGTGTCACCCACGACGAGGCTTTCCTCTGGTGCGGAGTCGAGTTGCGCTCTCAACACCTCGGGAGTGACCAACTCCGGGTCCGACTCGCGCACCACCCCACCCGGGACGGGGTGGTAGCGGGCGACGGCGAACTCCCCCCTCCTCACGTCGACCAGTGCCCAGATGAGACGGTGGCCGGTCCGTGCCTCGAGGGCGATCGCATCCAGCGAGACACCGGGGATTACCGGGATGCCAAAAGCGGCGGCCAGGCCCTGGGCGGTGGCCACTCCGACACGGATGCCGGTGTAGAGGCCGGGCCCGATGTCGACGGCTATGGCGTCGAGGTCGGAGGGGGACCACCCGACCTGATCGAAGCAGAAGTCGATGGCGGGCACGAGGAACGTGGCATGGCCCCGCGGGTCGATTCGCGAAGCCGCGGCGAGAGTGGTGGCGTCCTCGACCAGGGCGACCGACGCACCCGGAGTCGACGACTCGATGGCGAGCAGCTTCACGCCACCAATTCCAGATCGCGCTCGAGCCAGGTGCCGCCGGGGAGGAGACGCAGGACCCTGGTGGCGTCGGGCTCCACGGTGAACTCGACCCGGAGGTGGTCCTCGGGAATGGCGCCCTCGATGGCGTCGCCCCATTCGATGACGACCACACCGTCAGGGGCCAGGGCGAAGACCTCGAGGTCTTCGAACTCGTTGATCGAGCCGAGCCGATAGACGTCGACGTGGACCATCGGGAGGAAACCGGAGCGGTACTGGCGCACGAGCACGAAGGAGGGACTGACGACGGGCTCTTCGACCCCCAGACCGGCGGCCAGGCCGGCGGTGAAAAGGGTCTTGCCGGACCCCAGCCCGCCGGCGAGGACGATGACGTCGCCCGGGCGCAGGCTCGCGGCCAGCTTGCTGGCCAAGGCGCGCGTGTCCGCCTCGGTGGGACAGCGGGCTTCGATCATCCGAAGAGCTCCATCTGTGCCGGCTCGGCGTTGCCCTCCGCAGGAGTGAGGTCGGCGACCGGCGGGGTGTCGAGAAGGGACCGGGCCAGGGCGAAGTCCTGCCTCATCTGGTCGGTGACCCGGTCTCCGCCGCGCAAGGCGGCGGCCGGGTGGAAGGTAGGGACGAGGAGAGCGCCCAGCCACCAGTGATGGGCACGACCCCGAAGCCTGGTGATGCCGGTCTCCGTGTTGAGCATCAGCTTGGTGGCAAAGTTGCCCAGGGTCACCACCACCTCCGGCGAGATGAGTCTGATCTGCTCGCGCAGGTAGCCCTTGCAAGAGTCGATCTCATCCTGACGAGGATCACGATTCCCCGGTGGCCTGCACTTCAGGACGTTTGCGATGTAGACCTGATCGCGACGTATCCCGATCTCCCCCAGCAACGAATCGAGCAGTTGGCCGGCGGCACCGACGAACGGCTCCCCCTGGAGATCCTCGTTCTTCCCTGGCGCCTCACCGACCAGCATGAGCCGTGCCTGAGGGTCGCCCACACCGAAGACCACCTGGGTCCTCGTCTCGGAAAGAGCGCATCTCGTGCATACCAGTGCGCGCGCCTTCAGAGCCTCCAGCAGTTGGATGCTGTCCGTCACCGGGACCATTGTGGCAAAGAGGTCAGGGTGTCGAGGCGCGAATCGCCCTTTCCACTGAGCTGGCGGTGGCGCCGAAGGCGGCCTCGGCCAGGGACTCCACGTCGCCGGTGTGCGGCCCGCATGAGACGGCAAAGACGATGTCGCCGTCGAAGCGAGTGTGGACGGGCCGGATGCAGGCGGCCAACGCGTCGTGGGCCCTGACCGCAAGCCGGCTCAACTCGGCACGGGTCAACGCGGCGTCGGTGGCGATGACCACCAGCGTGGTATTGACCGAGTCTGTGAGTGGGAGTCGTGGCGGCCCGGGCTCGTGATCCCCTCCGGTCAACGAGTCTCCGGAGATGGTGAAGACGTCGCCGACGGCATTGACGACAACCAGGGCGCCCACCGTGGCCGTCCCGGCGGGGCGCAGCGCCGATCCCAGGCCACCCGGTCGCATGTGCTCGAGCCCCCTCCATTTGGACACCGTGGCCCCGGTCCCGGCCCCGAGCAGACCCGCCGCCACCGGGCCCGGGCCGGCGGCCCGATAGGCGAGCTCTCCGTGATCGGGTCCCGGTCTCACCTCCAGAGAATCGGGCCGCAGATCGAATATCACGGCGGCGGGGACGATGGGCACCCTCGCCACCGGTGTGACGTGACCTCGCCCATCGGCCTCGAGGCCGCGCACGACGCCGTCGGCGGCGGCGAGGCCGAAGGCACTCCCCCCCGTGAGCAGGATCGCCTGGATCTGCTCCACCCGCATCCCGTGCTCGAGCAACGCCGTCTCGCGCGAGCCGGGAGCCGCCCCTCTCACCTCGGCCGCGGCCACGTTCGGCTCCGGGAAGACCACCACCGTGCACCCGGTGCGGGCATCGGGGTCGGACCAATGACCCACCTCGACACCTTCGACGGCCGTGATCGTGTCGTTCACTCCACGTATCTCCTCGGGACCCTGGGGCCGATCCCGCAAACGACCTCGTAGGAGATGGTGCCGATGATCGCCGCCCATTCGTCCGCAGTGACCTCCTCCTCACCCTGCCTGCCCATCAGCACCACCTCGTCACCTACCCCCACGTCGCCGTCCCCGACGTCGACCACGATCTGGTCCATGGTCACCGTCCCGGCCAGCCGGCGACGCTCCCCACCGATCAGCACCTCACCGTCGGTGCTCAGGCTTCTCGGGTATCCGTCCGCATACCCGATCGGGACCGTCGCCACCACCGCATCCTCCGGCAGGGCCTTGATCCTCCCGTAGCTCGGCCTGGCCCCCGCCTCGAGCCGCTGCACGTGGGAGACATGGCTGACGACCCTCATCGCCGGGCTCAGCTCGACCACTCCTCTCGTCTGCTCACAGGGGTGGAGCCCGTAGGTCCCGAGCCCGATCCGGCACAGCGAGCCGCGGGACTCGGGAAAGAGGACGGCGCCGGCGGTGTTGGCCATGTGGATCATCGGCACTTCGTAGCCCGATACCGCCTGCTCGAACACCTCGATCTGATGGCGGGTGTACACGGGATCCTCGTCCGCCACCGGGAAGTGGGTCCACAGCCCCTCGATCTCCAGGGAGCCGGTGCCCCGTATCGCCTCGACCAGGTCGTGGAGCATCCTCGGAGCCGCCCCGACCCGGTGCATCCCGGTGTCGATCTTGACGTGGACATCGAGGGAAGAGGCCGTGGCAGCCAGGGCCTCGACGAACGCGATCGAATAGACGGTCGGGGTCAGCCCCCAAGCGGGGATGTCGGGGGCGGAGCGCGGCTCGGGCTCGGACAGGAGCAGGATCGGGGCCTCGATCCCCGATTCGCGTAGTCGGATCCCCTCCTCCACCAGCGCCACCGCCAGCCATGTGGCGCCTGCGTCGAGGGCGGCCTCACCGACCGGAGCATCCCCGTGACCGTAGGCATCCGCCTTCACGACCACGCAGACGTCGGCAGGGGCCACCAGCGTGGCCAGGGCGGACACGTTGTGAGCGATCGCACCGAGGTCGATCTCGGCGAAGGTAGGCCTCACCTCCCTCTGCCTCCATCGGTGAAGGCAAACCTGGCCACGTGCATGGCGAGGGCGTCGGCGGTGACCGTCGAGGAGACGGCGAGATCCGCCCCGGCCACGCCGTGCCAGTAAGCCGCCGACACCGCCGCCTGTTGGGCCGTCGACCCCCTCGCCCAGAGAGCCCCGATCATCCCGGCGAGGACGTCTCCGGTGCCGATGCTGGCCAGCTCGGGGCCACCGGTGCGCACCAAGATCGGCATGGCGCCGTCGGTGACAACGGTTGGGCTTCCCTTCAGCAGGACAGTCGAACCCGTCTCCGCGGCAAAGGAGCGGGCGGATTCGACGCCGGCCGCGACTCCGGCGAGTCGCTGGAACTCCCCGGCGTGCGGCGTGGCCACCACATCACCCCCGCCATCGCGGGCCGCCTCGATCGAAGCCCCATCCAAGGCACCAGCATCCAGCACCACACGAGTCGCCTTTCGCAGGATGGGCAACGCTGCCTCACGATCCGGTTCGGCCAGGCCGGGCCCGGCGATCACCACGTCGAAGCGGTCGAGGTCGGACTCGATGCCATCGATCGGCCTCGCCAGAAGCTCCGGGGCCGCCGCGGTGACCAGATCAGAGCGCGGCGATGCCACGACGACTGCGCCTGCCCCGAATCGAAGCGCAGATCTCCCCGCCATGACCGACGCTCCCACCATCCCGGTCGACCCACCCACCACCAGCACCGCACCGGCGTTCCACTTGTGGGCATTCCTCGCCCGGGCCGGTCTGATGGCATCCGCTTCCTCGGCCACACCCATCGCCGGCTCGCCACCCTCCATTCCGATATCGGCCACGGTGACCTTGCCGCAACGATCTGGGCCCACTCCGAGGACATGGCCGGTCTTCAATGTCTGGAAAGTCACCGTCTCGAGGGCGACGAAGGCGCGATCCTCGACCTCCCCGGTGCTCGGATCGAGCCCGGTTGGGAAGTCGACGGCGACTACCGGGAGGCCGGCGTCCATCCAGGCCACCACCGAGGCGGGCAGGCCGCCTCGGGCCCCGCCTCCGAAGAGGGCATCGATCACGAGGTCGTGCGACTCCGGTGGTGCCAGGCCGGCGATCCGGATGCCCTGCGCGACAGCCGACTCCGCCCCCCTGGACGCCTCGGCTGTGCGGGGGACCCCCAGAGCCTGGATCTGGACATGGGCACCCCGACGGTGCAAGTGTCGGGCGGCCACATATCCGTCGCCTCCGTTGTTTCCCGGGCCACAAAGGACGACCACCCGCGATCCGTACCCCGCCCCGTGGCGCACTGCAGCCAGGGCGACCGCCAGCCCGGCTCGCTCCATCGCCTGGTAGAGGTCTCCCTGATATGACCGGTCGACTCGCTGATACTCCTCGACGGTGAGGACCGGTTTCACCCGGCTGAGGCTACCTGGCGACAGGCCTCGTTCCGGCGGGGTGGTGGCGACTCAGCGATCGGGGAACGTCTCCCGAAACCCGCTCACGACCCGGTCGCGGTCGTCGACACTCAGATTCGAGCCACTTGGAAGACACAGGCCATTCTCGAAGAACCGCGCCGACACGGCACCACCGAAGCTGTCGCACTCGGCGAATACAGGCTGCAGGTGCATGGGCTTCCACACCGGACGAGCCTCGATGTCGAGTGACTCGAGGTGCTGGCGAATGGCCTCCCGATCGGTTCCCGCCTCGCCGGGATCGACCAGGACGCAGGTCAGCCAGAAGGTCGACCGCCCACCATCGATCTCCGGCATGAAGGAAACACCAGGCAGGTCGTGCAGCGCCTCCCGGTAGAAGCGATTGTGATCACGCCGGATCGCCACCCTCCGCTCGAGGTCGGCCAGCTGTGACCGCCCCAGAGCGGCGAGCAGATTGGACAGCCGGTAGTTGTAACCCACCTCCCGGTGCTCGTAGTGCGGCGCAGGCTCCCGCGCCTGGGTCGACAGCCACCGGGCGCGTCTGGCCCACTCCTCGTCGTCGGTGACCAGGGCACCGCCGCCGCTCGTCGTGATGACCTTGTTTCCGTTGAACGAGAGGGTGGCCAGCTCCCCAAACGACCCGGCGCGACGACCTCCCAGAGTGGCACCCAACGCCTCGGCGGCGTCCTCGACCAAAGGCACCCCGGCCTCTGCGCAAAGAGGGGCGATACGGCGATACTCGGCGATCTGGCCGTAGATGTCGACGGGGATGCAGGCTGCGAAAGACCCGTGGTCCAGGGCCTCAGCGAGCAGATCGGGGTCCATGTTCCAGGTCGCCTCGTCGCTGTCGACGAACACCGGCTCGGCCCCGGTGTAGCGGACCGCATTGGCCGTCGCCGCGAAGGTGAGCGATGAGACGAGGACCCGGTCGCCCCGACCGACGCCGAGAACCTCCAGGGCGAGATGGAGCGCCGCCGTCCCGCTGGACAGCGCAGCGCAGTGGGCCCGTCCGGCCGCTGCGGCGAGTTCGGCTTCGAACGCATCCACCTCGGGTCCCAAAGGCGCGATCCAGCCGCCCTCGAAGGCCCGGTTCAACGCGGCCCGATCGTCATCGCGGACGTCAGGAGGCGAGAGGTAGACGCGCGCCATGACTCGACGAGGCTAACGCCCCCCGCTCCCATCACCAGCCCTCGCCGCCTCCCGGAGCAACCGCTCCACTTCGGCGGCGATCCTGCCCAGATCATGATGCGACCGAACCCAGTCGCGCGCCCGCACGTCGACTCGCCGCTCCCCGCTCAGATGAGGGAGGAGAGCCGAGGCGAATGAGTCGACGTCGCCGACAGGAACCAACGTCCCGTAGGCTCCGTCGACGGTGGCCTCCCGGACCGGCGGAATGTCGAAGGCGACCACCGGGACACCCTGGGCCATCGCCTCGAGGACGGCGGTTCCCAGCCCTTCCATCACCGAGGTGAAGGCAAACACATTGGCCTGTGCCAAATACTCGGTCACCCGGCTGGACTGTCCCGCCAGGGTGACCGCCCCGGTCAGGCCAAGCCGTTCGATTGCGTCGCTCACCCCGCCCTTGGCAACGCCGTCCTGTCCCACGATGACGAGGTGAGCCGACGGCACCCGATCCCTCACCTTCGCAAACGCCTCGACCAGTTGGACCTGGCCCTTCTGGGGCACCAGCCTCCCCACGTTGACCACCAGCGGCCCCTGGGGCAGTCCGAGATCTTCCCTGGTGGCCGACGACAGCAAGGTCGGCTCAGGCACGCCGCGCGGTATGACCTCTATGCGGGCCGGATCGACCCCGAGCAACCGGGCGTTGGTCTGCCTCACCTCTTCGGTGAGGGCACGAAACCGGATCAGAGGGCTGCGCGCTGCCCAACCTGCGATCGAGCGGAGCAATGCGGCCCTGCGGGTGCCGGCGCCTGGCTGATAGCTGCGCAGCGAGTCGAGGTCCCCGGACAGGACCAGGTTCGAGACCACCGGCACCCCCAGCCTCCGCCCGACCATCTGACCGACCATGTTGCCGAGAAACAAGCTGGTTTGGATTACGTCCGGCCGAAACGCCCTGGCGACGCGAGACACCGGTTGCAGTGCCCTCGGCCAGGCTCGCGACCCGGCTCCTTCGGCCAGGCCGACCGATTCGATGCCTATTCCGGCGGCCTCGAGCTCAGGAGCGAGGTCTCTCCGGTGGTAGAGCAGGACGATCTCCTGCCTGATGTCGTTGCCAAACCTGGTCACCTCCCTGACCAGGCCGTTCTCTGCGCCGCCCGACGCGGCCAGGCTGTCGATGACGTGGAGGACGTTCATGCAATGGCCCGGATTGGCAGGAGCAGCTTCATAGAGTCGCGGCCATGCCGGAGTCCCTGTCCACCTTGCTCGACCTCTTCACGCGCGGGGACTTCCAGGCCGGCCTCATCGCTGGTGCCCTCGGGCTCGCCGTCCTCCTCTTGATCTCGAACGAGGAGAGCCCGGCCACGCAATGGGGTGAGGCGTTCGCACTCGCCGTCGTGGTCGTTGTCGGCTTCGTCGCCGGCCGAAGGCTCGGCGTTGGTCTCGGTCTCGCGGTTCTGGCTGCAGGCGGCTGGCTCCTGACCCCGCAACGAGCCATCTGGATGCGAGCGGTGGGCGGGGGCCTCGTGGCCGGCGGGGCCGCACTGGTCGCATGGCGGGGCGGTCTCGGTGAGAGCGGCTGGCTCCCGCTGCTCACGGCCGCGGCGATCCTGATCGGCGGGACGGCCCTGGCAACCTGGTCGCTGCGTCTGCCCCACGGGCTCCTCGGGCCCATGATGGCGATAACTGCGTTTGGCATCTGGGTGACCGTTCCCGAGACGGAGCACGCCCGCATGCTTCTCGGTGTCTCGCTTCCCCTCGCCGTGGCGACGCTCCGTCCGGCCCTGGCTCGTCTCTCCGTTGGCGGCGCCTTCGCCCTGGCCGGAGCGGTGGTCTGGATCGTCGCCGTCGACGGCCAGGCCCGGCCGGGGTCGATCATCGGTGGTTGGGCTTGCCTTGGCGCCCTGGCGCTCTTTCCCTTCGTCCAGCCGAACGCGGCGTCTCTGATTCAGGATCGTCCTCTCATCGTGATCGGGATTCACACGGCGTTCGTGATTGTCGCCTCCAGGGTGATCGGCCTGTGGGAGTCTGCGGTCACCGCGACCATTGGCGTGCTCATCGCCTCGATCGTGGCGTTCGTGGCGATAGGGCTGCTCACCAGACGACATGCATCGACCCAAGGCAGCGATCACGGCCCGGAATAGCCCTTGAGCCGACGCCGCGCCCTCTCCTCGAATCTGAGCCCTCCCCTCAGTCTGGCCGGGAAGAACCGAAGCCCGTCCGAGAGCTGAACCGGGTAGCGGTGGATCTTGAACCTGTCGAGCCTCTTGCCCGGCGTCGGTGTCGCCGCAATCACGGCCGTCTCATACCGGGCATCGACCAGCCGGGCCGCCGACTCCGACCAGTAGCCCCAGGGGTAGGCGAAATGACGGGCGTGGATTCCGAGCCGCCGCTCGATCAGCTCGTCACAGAGACCGAGCTCCTCTTCGACGGCGTCGAGCGGGAGGTCGCGTAGGTCGGTGTGACGATGGGTATGTGCCCCGATCGTCGCCAGCCCCGAACCGAGCATGCCCACGATCTGGTCCCAGGTGAGTGGGTCCGCCCCAACCTGAGGACCGAGAGGCCTGCCGGTCTCGATGGGCTCTGTTGCCAGATAGACCAGGAACGGGAACCCCTTGTCCACGAGCATGGGGAATGCCGTCGTGAAGGTGTCGGCGTAACCATCATCGAAGGTGAGCGCCACCAACCGATCCGCCCCGGGCTCGTCCCACCGGGCCACAGCTTCGTCGAATGAGACCACCTCACGATTCTGCTCGATCCAGTCGAGCTGGCCGGCGAAGTCGGCGATGGTGACCTCCATCTGCCGTCCGAGACCAGACCCAACCTGGTGGTAGATCAGGACTCTCGGCGCACCTGGGACGGGGGCCATCCTGTCGAGGCCGACGAACAAGAGCTTGCCGGCGGTGCGGGCGAGCGACATCCGTCAGCCGACGGCCACGAAGCTGTCCATCTCCTCGTCGCTCAACACCGGGTAGGGCAGCAAGCCGGCTCGCTGCAGCGGGGCCAGGTTCTCTCTGAAGCCGAGGTTCCAGTCCGGGTTCCAGACCGAGCCGCGAGCCCTGCGGCCGACATGATGATCGGTCCCTGCCGCGTCGACCCCGATCAGCCAACTCAGCGCGACCTCGAACTGGCGCACATCGGAGAGATGGTCTTCGATTCCCCCGGCCCGGTCGGAGTGCCCTGTGGCCTTGGCCGCCTTGAGGTCACGCTCGAAGCGGTCGACCATCCTCGCCACGACTTCGGAGAGGACGATCTCGATGCTCTTCTGGTCGAATCTGGGGGCGTGGGCCAGCAGCTGGACCGTCCCTTGCTCGCTGGTCAGATGCCAGACGAACGGCTCACCATTGGTGCGGCGGAGGTGCAGCCCGAAGAACTCGCTGGCGAGCCAATCGTCGAACGGTATCGAGTCCACGCCGGTGGCGAACCCGAGGATTCGCTCCATCTCGCGGACAATGCCCTCCGATGTCGACCCGGGCGCCTCGT
>DATBIX010000031.1:0-47613 GCA_036556665.1 Acidimicrobiia bacterium | reverse complement strand
CCCAATCCCCCCATCCGGAGTTGTCTGTGAAGAAAGCCCTCATCACCGGGATCACCGGGCAGGACGGGTCGCATCTCGCCGACCTCCTCATCGAGCAGGGCTACGAGGTGCACGGCCTCATCCGTAGAGCGTCGAGCTTCAACACCGGCCGGATCGACCATCTCTATCGCGATCCACACGATCCCGAGGCGAGGATGCTCCTCCACTATGGGGATCTCACCGACGGCTCCCAGATCGCACGGGTGATCCGCACCGTCCGCCCCGCCGAGATCTACAACCTCGGTGCCCAGTCGCATGTAGCGGTCTCGTTCCACCAGCCGGAGTACACGGGGGACGTCGACGCGCTCGGAACGGTCCGTCTTCTCGAGGCGATCCGGGATGCCGACCTCGAGGTGAGGCTCTATCAGGCGGGCACCTCGGAGATGTTCGGCGACTCACCGCCACCACAGGGGGAGACCAGCCCCTTCCGGCCCAGGTCGCCCTATGCGGCCGCCAAGGTCTACGCCCACTGGATGGTGGCCAACTATCGGGAGGCATACGGTCTGTTCGCCGCCAACGGCATCCTGTTCAACCATGAAGGAGAGCGGCGGGGTGAGACCTTCGTGACCCGCAAGATCACGCGTGCGGTCGCTCGCATCGTGGCCGGCAAACAGGACCTGGTCTACCTGGGCAATCTCGACGCGGAGCGCGACTGGGGATACGCCAAGGACTTCGTCAAGGCGATCTGGCTGATGCTGCAGCAGGACGAGCCGGACGACTACGTGATCGGAACGGGCCAGTCACACACAGTGCGCGAGTTCTGCCAGATGGCATTCGGGCTGGTCGGGCTCGATTGGGAGGCATTCACCAGGGTCGACCCTGCCTACTTCCGGCCGACCGACGTGGAGTCCCTCCGCGCCGACCCGAGCAAGGCCCTTGCCAAGCTCGGCTGGAAAGCGGAGACCAGCTTCGAGGATCTGGTGACCCTGATGGTGAGACACGACCTCGCCGCAACAGGGCTCGACCTCGACTCCGCCCGCGAGCGCGCCGCCAGCTTCGACGAGAGCCAACGGTCCAAGGAATGACCTCGCCGTTGTTCGAGCTGGAGGGAAGACGGGTCTGGGTGGCCGGGCACCGGGGCATGGTCGGGAGCGCCGTGGTGAGATGTCTGGCCGACGAGGGCATCGCCGAGCTCCTCACCGCGAGCTCCGGTGAGGTCGACCTGACCAGACAGGACCAGACCGAGCGGTTCGTGGCGGACGTCAGGCCCGACCTTGCCATCATCGCCGCGGCCCGGGTCGGCGGGATCCAGGCCAACCGGACCGCCCAGGCCGACTTCCTCTACGACAACCTGATGATCGCCGCCAACTGCCTCGACGCCTGCCGTCGGGCCGCGGTGAGCAAAGTGGTGGTGCTGGGGTCGTCGTGCATCTACCCGCGTGAATCCCCGCAACCGATCAAGGAGGAGTACCTGCTCACCGGGCCTCTCGAAGAGACCAACGAGGGCTATGCCGTCGCCAAGATCGCCGCCCTCGAGCTGGGCAAGATGCAGCGCCGGCAATACGGGGTCGACGTCGTCTCCCTCATGCCCACCAATCTGTACGGGCCGGGAGACAACTACGACCTGGCCGGATCCCACGTCCTCCCCGCGCTCCTGCGCAAGACCCACGACGCCAAGACGAGCGGAGGCGACACGATTACGATCTGGGGCTCGGGCAGGCCCCGCCGAGAGTTCCTCCACGTCGACGATCTCGCCGACGCCACGATCCATGTCACCAAGTGGTACTCGGGAGAGGACCATCTCAACGTCGGCACCGGTGAGGACATCTCGATCCTGGAGCTCGCCCGATTGATCGGAAGGATCGTCGGCTGGGACGGGGAGTACGTCTTCGACCCCACCATGCCGGACGGGACGCCGCGCAAGCTCCTCGACATCTCGCGTCTGCGTGCCCTCGGCTGGGAGCCGTCGATCGAACTCGATGACGGGATCGCCAGCACCTATCAGAGCTTCCTGGGTGAGCATGTCGGCACCACGGGCTGAAACGACCACCGACCGGGCTTATCGCAGGTACCAGAGCAAACGTCGCGCCTTCTGGAATCGCCTCGCCTCGCGCCAGATGAGGCCTCCCTCTTCACGGTATTACCACCAGAGGCTTGCCGAGATCTACCGGTTCCTGGTGCCTCCCGGATCCCATGTCATCGAGTTGGGGAGCGGGAGCGGCGACCTCCTCGCCGCAGTCTCCCCCAAACGCGGGCTCGGGGTCGACTTCGCCGGGGAGGCGGTCAGCCAGGCCGCCGACAACCACCCGGAGTTGGAGTTCCTCGATGCGGACGTCCATGAGCTGGAGCTCGACGAGCAGTTCGACGTGATCATCCTCTCCGACCTGGTCAACGACGTGTGGGACGTCGAAACCACCCTCGAGAACCTGAAGCAGTTGTGCACGCCCGAGACCCGGATCATCGTCAACTCGTTCAACCGGCTCTGGCAGGCGCCCATCGCGTTGTCACGGCTCCTCGGCCTGACCGCCCCGGTGCTGAAACAGAACTGGCTGTCCCGTCAGGATCTGCACAACCTGATGCGGATCGCCGATCTGGAGCCGATCTCCACGTTCGGCGAGATCCTCTGGCCGGTGCGCACTCCGTTGATCGACACCCTCTTCAACAAGTTCCTGGTCAAGCTGTGGCCCTTCAGCCTTCTCGCCCTCACCACCTTCATCGTGGCCCGGCCTTCGCCCACCGCCGCGCAGACCTCACCCCGGGAGATGACCGTCTCGGTGATCGTTCCCGCTCGGAACGAGGCGGGCCACATCGAGGCGATCCTGGAGCGCACCCCGAAGATGGGGGAACGAACCGAGCTCATATTCGTCGAGGGGAACTCGACCGATGACACCTACCAGGTGATCGAGAGGGCTGTCACCGAACGGGCCGATCCCGATATCCGGCTCTACCGCCAACCAGGGAAGGGCAAGGGTGATGCGGTCCGATTCGGATACCAACAGGCGACAGGCGAGGTCCTGATGATCCTCGACGCCGACATGACCGTCGCTCCGGAGGACCTGCCCCGCTTCTACCAGGCCATCCACGAACGGAAGGGCGAATTCATCAATGGTGTCCGCCTCGTCTACCCGATGGAGGACGAGGCGATGCAATTCCTCAACTACCTGGGCAACAAGTTCTTCGGAATGGTCTTCTCTTGGCTGCTCCGACAGCCGGTGAAGGACACACTGTGCGGCACCAAGGTGCTGACGCGTTCGTCCTACGACGTGATCGCCGCCAACCGCTCCTACTTCGGGGACTTCGACCCGTTTGGCGACTTCGACCTCCTCTTCGGGGCCGCCAAGAGCAACTTGAAGATCCTCGACCTCCCCATCCGCTACCGGGAGCGGGAATACGGCAGCACCAACATCGATCGCTGGCGCCATGGGATGGTCCTGCTCCGGATGGCCGCCTTCGCCATCCGTCGACTCAAGCTGGTCTAAGCAACGCTGACCAGCGCTCGATCCGCCTGGTTGAGCACGTCGATCCCCTGGTCGGAGCAGACAACGATGTCTTCGATTCTCACCCCGAGCCGGCCCGGGAGATAGATCCCGGGCTCGATGGAGAAAGCCATGCCTGGCTCCAGGACCTGGTCGTTGCCCTCGACGATATAGGGATGCTCATGGACCTCGAGACCGATCCCGTGGCCCGTGCGATGGACGAAGAACTCCCCGTATCCCGCCTCCTCGATGACCGCCCGCGCCGCCCGGTCCACTCCGGCGCAGGGGATGCCCGGTGCTACGGCGTTGCGACCCGCTCGATTCGCCGCCTCGACCACCGCGTGCACCTCGGCTTGCTCGCCGGATGGCTCACCGGCGACGAAGGTCCTGGTCACGTCTGAGAAGTATCTGTGGAGCCTCCCCCCGAAGTCGCAGACCACCAGGTCGCCTGCGACGATGACCCGGTTTCCCGGCTCATGATGCGGTGAAGCCCCATTCGGCCCCGATCCGACGATGGCGAAGGCGGCTGTGTCATGACCCTCCTCGATGGTCATCCTCTGCAGATCACGTGACACCTCGATCTCGGATCTGCCCGTGAAGCCCACTTCGGCGGGCACCCGAGCCAGGACCCGGTCCACCGCCTGCGCCGCACCTCGCAGCGCCTCGATCTCGGCCTGGTCCTTGCGCACCCGCAGACGGCTGGTGATGGAGGACGCCGGCGCCCACGACGCGCCCGGCAGCTCTTCCTGGAGCCGGATCAGGAAGACCGACCAGGTGTGGTCGCCAACCAAAGCTCGGATCGGGCTCCCCGAGGCCCTGGCCACCATTGCGACGGGATCGTCGGTCTCCTCCCAGGCGACGATCTCGAACGGGCCCGGCGCCAGGCGCGGGGCCTCGAGCCGGGGCACGAAGAGGACCGGCTCGCCTCGTGCCGGAACCAGCAGCATGGTGGGGCGTTCGGATGGCTCCGCCTCGTAGCCGGTGAAATAGGGGAGGTCGGCGCCGACCGAGAGGAACACCGCCCCGAAGCCTTCGGCTGAGATGATCTCCTTCAACCGGGCGACGCGACCGGCGTGATCGAAACCGGTCACGGCCGGCTAGAGCCGATCGAGGATGCGCTTGAGGAAGACGGCCAGCTCGCCCCGGGTCACCGGTGCATCCGGGCAGAACCTGGTGTTGTCCGGTGGGTTGCAGCCGACTGTGATCCCACTGGCGGCCAGCCAGGCAGTGGAGTTGACGAAGACCGAGCTCTGGGTGTCGGTGAAGCGGCCCGGATCGACCGAGGCCGGGTCGACCACGATCAAGTGCTCCAACGCCCGCTTGAACAGGGCCGACATCTCCCCACGCGTCACCCGGCGCTCAGGGCAGAACCGGTCGTTGTCGGGCGGATTGCACCCCTGTGTGATCCCGAGGCCGGCCATCCATGAGATGGCGCTCTCGAAAACGTGCCCATCGGTGTCGGTGAACGAAGCCGGAGGACCGGTGCCGAGGTGCGACGCGAGAGACCGCTTCATGAACACCGCGATCTCGCCGCGGGTGGTCGGCTGGCGTGGGCAATAGAAGTAGTCCCGGCATCCATTGGTGTAGCCGTTGTCCACCATCCAGGAGATGGCGTTGACAAAGGGATGATCGGCGGGCACATCGGCGAACGGCCCGTCACTCCCCCACACCGGGCCCTCGCTGGAGCGATACACGTGCACAGGCATCCCGATGAACATGTGCTTGTTGATGAAGTCGCTGTCCCAGGTGGTGAGTCGCACGCACCCGTGCGACGCCGGCCCCGGTGGCACCGAGGTCGAGCCATGGAGTGCGATGCCCCCGTTGAAGAACCAGGGGGAGAGCATCTGGCCCAGATACGAGGTGTACCAACCCTTGGCCCTCCGGTAGACCTTGTAGTTGCCGGTGGGGGTCACCGCCTTGGACAGGTTCCCGAACGAGTTGGTGAACAGCTCCCCGTTGCCCGTCGAGATCGGGAAGGTGGCCACCAGGTTGCCGTCGCGAAAGAGGTGGGCAGTCTGCTTGGTCAAGTTGACCTCCACCCTGTCCGGCTCGTCGAAGCGGGTGTAGGGCGCCTGGTAGATCTCGAGCTCGTCCCACAACGAGTTGCTCCATGAGAACGAGCGCCTCACCCCGATCTCCTTGCGGAATGCCATCACCGCCTGTTGCGTCTTGGCCCCGAACGATCCGTCGATGGGGCCTCGATAGAGGCCCTTGTCCTTGAGCGCCCGCTGCAACCGGGCCGTGGCCGCCGACTGCGGGGCGTAGGGCTCATCGGCCAACGCGGGCTCGTTGGGGATCGTCGGAGCGATCAATCCCGCGAAAACGATCGCTAAGACGAGCCTCCGCAACATGGGGCGACACACTATCGGATATCGCCGGAAACGCCGAGAAACTGGTCTGCCCGTGTCTGTACACAGCCGGCACCTCGGGCTACGGTCTCATCCGATGACGGTCAAATGGGCCAGAATCGTGGCCCTCGTCACCGTGTTGGTCGTAGCAGCGGGCGTCGTGCCGGCGACGGCCGATGTGGTCGCACAGCGCGACTTCGAAGACGAGACCTGGACCGAGGGATGGGTCGACCTACGATCCACCGACACGGTCAGGGCCGGGCTCACCAGCCCGGGTTTCGCCGGGAACGGCCTCTCCGTGACGGTCCCCGAGGGTGCGTTTCGGGGATTCGGACCGTTCGATCGCCTCGGCACGCCGGAGCCGCAGGAAGCCTGGTACCGCTACCACATCCGGCTTCTCTCCTGGAACTCGGTCGACGAAGGCAAGCTCCCCGGCCTCTCCGGGCTCTACTCCTCGGCCGGCCGCGGCTGCATCCGATCGGAGCCGGGCAGGCCCGGCTGGTCGGCACGAGGCATGTTCGGCGTGGCGGGCGCCGAAGGTGCTCCACCCGGGCACGTTCCCATCGGGGTCTACCTGTATCACGTCGATCAACCCGCCGACTGCGGCGAGGAGCTGTTCTGGCCCAACGCCAGCCTCGAGCCGGGGAGATGGCAGTGCATCGAAGGCCATGTGAAGCTGAACACTCCGGGCTCCAACAACGGCGTCTTCGAGGGTTGGCTCGACGGGACGAGGAGATTCAACCGGACGGGTCTGGCCTTCCGGCGAGCCGACGAGCCCCAGGTGGGGATCAGGGAGATGTGGCACAACGTGTACTTCGGCGGCAGCTGGCCCACCCCCAACCGGCTCGACCTCGTCCTCGACCAGGTGGTGGTCTCGACCTCGGGCCGGGTGGGTTGTCTCGACCCCTTCACCGACGACAACGCCTCGATCCACGTGAGGGCTTTGACCGAGCTCCATGCTCGCGGGCTCCTGTACGGGTGCGGCTATCGGATCGCCTGCCCGACCAACCGGATCACCCGGGGGGAGATCGCCGCCATGTTCAGCCGTGTCCTCGGCCTCCCCGTCTCCTCACGGGACTGGTTCTCCGATGACGAGGGCCATCTGTTCGAGAATGCGATCAACAAGCTCGCCTCGGCCGGGCTGAGCGTCGGGTGCCGCCCCGGCGCCTATTGCCCCGACCGTAACCTGACCCGAGCCGAGTTCGCCGTGATGACGATCCGCGCCCTGGGCCTCCCCGCCGCCGGTGACGACGCCTTCGGTGACGACGACGGGCATTGGGCCGAATCGGCCATCGACACTTTCGCCGACGCAGGTCTCACCTCAGGTTGCGGCGACGATCGCTTCTGCCCCGAGCGCACCCTGACCCGGGAGGAGGCGGCCACATTCTTCCTGCGGGTCGTCGAGAGGTTCCAGCCTCTGGGCCAGGCCTCGGTCGAGCCCTTGCCGGAGTGGCCACCTCCTGGTGACCCGCCTCCGATCCCGCCGGAAGAGCAGGACTGACGCTATCTGCGGCCGGGCCCGATGGCGACTGGCACCGCCCGACGGCTCTCCTTGGCGTGGTAGCTGGACCTGACCAGAGGCCCCGACTCGACGTGGGGTATCCCCCGACCTTCGCCGAACTCCTTGTAGTCGGCGAACTCGTCGGGATGGACGTAGCGGTGGATGGGGCGGTGCCGGGCCGTCGGTCGTAGGTATTGACCGATGGTGACGATGTCGACTCCGATCGCACGCATGTCGGCCAGGGTGCCGAGCACCTCCTCCCTGGTCTCACCCATCCCCACGATCAGCCCGGACTTGGTCAGGCCATCGGGCCTCATCTGCCTGGCACGCCACAGGAGGGCCAGTGACCGCCCGTAGCTGGCCGAGGTCCTGATCTCGCGCTGGAGACGCAGAACCGTCTCTGTGTTGTGGTTGAGCACCTCCGGTCGGGCATCCATCACGGTCTGCAGTGCCTCCCGATCCCCTTTGAAGTCGGGGATGAGAACCTCGATCTCGGTGCCAGGTGAGCGGCGTCGGCTCTCCTCGATGGTCCGGGCGAAGATCTCCGCCCCGCCATCATCGAGATCGTCCCGATTCACCGAGGTGATCACGGCATGTTGCAGCTTCATCCTTGCGATCGCCTCGGCGGCGCGGAACGGCTCGAAGATGTCGTACTCGGTGGGCTTGCCGGTCGTCACGTTGCAGAACGAGCATGCCCTGGTGCATTTGTCGCCGAGGATCATCAAGGTGGCGGTGCCCATCCCCCAGCACTCGTAGATGTTGGGGCAGCCGGCCTCCTCGCACACGGTGTTGAGCTCGAGGCCGCGCATCATCTTCTTCAGCTCGAGGTAGTCCCCGTCCAGACGTGCGGTGACCTTCATCCAGTCGGGGCGAGGCGGCTCGCCGGGGAGCCGCCCGTTGATCGGAACGGGCTCCAGCGACCGCCGATCGGGGCTGAAGGTCCCCGACTCGAGCATCCGATCAACTTCGAACTCGGAGCGCCGTCCCTGGCCACGGACGAAGGCGGCGAGCTGGGTCTCGCCCCCCTCGTAGCCGAAGACGACTTCGAAGTTGGGCACCAGCGCGGTCACCGCCTCCTCCAGCGAGACTCTGCGTCCCACCAGGGCGGACAGGTCGGTCACTGGCCGATCGGTGATCCCGCAGGGGTTCATCATCCCGAAGTAGGACATGTCGGGATGCAGGTTGAGGGCGAATCCGTGCATGGTCACTCTCCGGGCCACCCTGACCCCGATGGCGGCCACCTTGCCTCGCTCGGTCCAGACGCCGGTGTATCCGGGCTCGGCCCAGCCATGAACGCCGAAGTCGGCCAGGGTGAGGATCAGCGCCTTCTCCAGCTTGCGCACGTAGGGGACGATCAGCTTGGGGTCGTCGAGACCCAAGATCGGGTAGCCCACCAGCTGGCCCGGCCCGTGGAACGTGATGTCGCCGCCGCGATCGACATGGTGCACCTCTGCGTCGATCGTGGTCCTGTCGACGAGGAGGTTGGACTGGTCGCCGCTCCTCCCGATGGTGAAGACCGGCGGGTGCTCCAGCAAGAGCAGGTAGTCGTCGTCGGTCCGCCCGGTCGATCTGCCCTCGTGGACGGCCCGTTGCAGGTCCCATGCCTCGGTGTAGGGAAGACGGCCGAGCCACCGGGTGCGAAGCAGCCTCCCGGCGTTCAAGCGAGCTCCTGCTCCCAGTCCCAGGTCTCCAGGTTTTGCTTTATCCGCTGCAGGAAGAGCACCGCGGTCGAGCCGTCGAAGGCGCGATGATCCCAGGTCAGGCTGAGATAGCCGATGTGACGGATGGCGATCATGTCCTGGCCGTCGGGGGTGGTGATCACCGTTGCCCTCTTGGCCACCGTGTCCGTCGAGAGGATGGCCACATTGGGGACGTTGATGATCGGTGCGGACATGAAGGACCCGAACGGGCCCGGGTTGGTGATGGTGAACGTCGAGCCGGTGAGCTCGTCGACGCCGAGTGACCCGCTACGTGCCCCGTCGGCCAGTTCCTTGATGTTCCTGGCGATCCCGACGAGGCGGAGACCATCGGCGTTGCGGATCCTGGCCACGACCAGGCCACCCTGGTCGAGGTCGACGGCGATGCCCAAGTCGATGCGCTTGTGGAACGTGGCCTTCTTCGCCTCGAGGTCGAAGGAGCTGTTCACCACCGGGAACTCGCGCAAGGCGTCGATGGTCGCCCGCGCGATGAAAGGCAGATAGGTGAGGGAGAAGCCCTCCTCCGCCTTGAAAGCATCGCGATGGGCCTGACGCACCCGTTCCACCGGCTCGTAGTCGACCTCAACCGAGGTCCAGACGTGGGCCGCGGTCTGCTTGGCCTTGATCATGTTCTCCGCGGTTCGGACCCTGAGCCGGGACAAGTCGACCTCATCGCCCTCCAGGGCCGGTGCAGGCGAGGCCGGGATCGGTGCCGGAGCGGCGGGAGCCGGGGCAGGTGCGGGGGGCGCGGCCGGCGCCTCCGAAGCAGCTTCCTCCGGAGCGGGTGGAGCGGCCGTCCCGGCTCCGGCCTCCCCTGATTGGAGGAACGCCTCGACGTCCTTGCGCGTGATCCGTCCACCCTCACCGGTGCCGCTCAACCGGGAGACATCGATCTCGTTCTCCCGGATCAGCTTGCGAACGACCGGGGAGAGCAGATGTGGCTTCTTCTCCGTCTCGTCCGGCTCGGCGAAGAAGGCCTCCACGTCCTTCTCCGCCTCCTTCTCCTTTGGGGCCTCAGCCGCCTCGGCCGTTACCGCTGGAGCCGACGGCGATGTCGTGGCAGCAGCCGGGTCGGACTGCGGCGCCGGAGAAGCGTCGGGCGCCGATACTGCGACCGGCTGCTCGGGGGCGGCCGTCTCGGGGGCGGTCTGCTCCCCAGCCGCTTCTCCTTGATCCCCGATCACGACCATCGGGGTTCCCACCGAGACGGTGTCGCCCTCGTTGACCAGGATCTGGAGAACCGTTCCCGAGGCCGGTGACGGGACCTCGGTGTCCACCTTGTCCGTCGAGATCTCGACCAGGACCTCGTCCTCGACGATCGGGTCTCCGACCTGCTTCGCCCAGCGCAGGATGGTGCCTTCGGTGACCGTCTCCCCAAGCTGTGGCATCGAAACCGTCGTGGCCAATCTCGCTCCTCTCAGTGAAGACTCCGGCCGGCAGCGGACAGGAGAGTCTCGCCGACGGCCTCGGACAGGGTCGGGTGGGCATGGATGAAGCTGGCCGCCTCGTCGGGGAGAGCCTCCCAACCAACCGAGAACATCAGCTCGTGGATCAACTCACCCGCCTGTGGGCCGACGATTGTCGCCCCGACGATGGGCCCATCTTTCTCGGAGACGACCTTCACGAAACCCTGATTGTCGCCGATGATCATGGCCCGCCCGATGCCGTTGAAGGCATGCTTCCCCACCTCAACGTCTAGCCCCCGCTCGGTCGCCTGTTCCTCGGTCATCCCCACCTCGGCGACTTCGGGGTGGGTGTAAGTGACACGTGGGATGGCCTGGTAGTTGACCGGGCGTGACTCCCCGGTCGCGATGTGTGTCACCGCGGCGATCGCCTCGGCGAACCCGACGTGTGCCAGCTGGGGCGTTCCGGCGACGATGTCGCCCACCGCGTACAGCCCGGGCCGGGACGTCTGCATCGTGGCCGGGTCGACCTGGATGAAGCCACCGTCCAACCCAAGCGACACCGTGTCGAGCCCGATGTCGTCGGTCCTCGGCCCTCGCCCGACGGAGACGAGCACCACGTCGACCTCGACGCTCTCATCGCCGAAGGGCACCACGATGCTGTCACCGACCTTGGGGGCTTCGACGGCGACACCGATGTGAAACTTGACCCCTCTCTTCTGGAGCTGGCGTTGGAGGAACCTGGCCGCCTCGGGATCGGAGCCCGGGATGATCTGATCCATCACCTCGAAAACGTGCACTTCGGTGCCGACGTCGACGAGGAAGGAGGCGAACTCACAGCCGATCACTCCCCCTCCGATGATCGCAACCCGTCTCGGCTGCTCGGCCCAGTCGAGCGCATGATCTGAGCTGACGATCCGCTCACCGTCCAGCTCGTACCCGGGGATGGTGCGCGAGAAGGAGCCTGTCGCGAGGATCACAGCTCCCCCTTCGACCGACTGCACCCCCTCTCCGGTGTCGACACTGACCTTTCCCGGCCCGGTGAGCCGGCCGAAGCCGGTGATCACCTCGACACCCTTCTTGCCGAGGAGCCCGCCCAGGCCTCTCACCAGGCCATCGACCGTCTGGTTCTTGCGGGCGAGTGCGGTGGCCCAATCCAGACTCGGCTGGTCGGCGATGACACCGAATTCGGCGGCGTGCGTCACCGTGCTGAATACCTCGGCCACGTGGAGCCACTGCTTGGCCGGTATGCATCCTCTGATCAGGCAGGTGCCACCCGGGCGCTCGTCGACGATCATTGCGACCGAAAGGCCGTAGTTGTTGGCGAACAAGGCGGAGGCATAGCCGCCCGGCCCGCCCCCAACGATGACGATGTCGTGCAACCTGTGCCTTTCGGTGGATCTGCTGCTCCGAGCCTAGTTGTGCCCGGGGTTACCCTCTCAACCCATGCAGACCCGGTGGCTCCTCATCGCCTCTGCCGTGCTTGCCTTCGTCATCATCGGCGCCGCCGCGATCTGGTTTCTGGTCAAGTTCGCGTGACCGAGCGCTTCACGCTGACCACCTCTGACGGGGAGAGCCTGGAGGCAAGGTGGGACCTGGCCCCGACCCCGGATGGAGTGGTGGTCTTCTGTCATCCTCATCCTCTGCAGGGTGGCTCGATGATGGCCCCGCTGATGATCGCCGTGACCACCCGCCTGGTGGAGAGGGGTTTCTCCGTCCTTCGATTCAACTTCCGCGGCACCGGCGCAAGCAGTGGGAGCCACGAGGGTGGAGAAGGAGAGCTCCTCGACCTGACCGCCGCGGTCGCGGCCGCGTCGTCGTCCGGCGTCAAACTCAACATGGCCGGTTGGTCGTTCGGGGCCGGGGTCGCCCTCAACTGGCTCAGCCGGCAGGCCGGGCCCGTCGGGTACGTGGGCATCGCCCCCGCCGCCGTTGGGCTCCCTGAGGAGCTGCCTGCGGGGCCGAAGAGAATCGTGGTCGGGTACCGTGACCAGGTCGTCAACCTCGACGAGCTGCGGCGATACGCCGAGCGGCAACACATCGATCTGCTCATGGTCCCGGGCGACCATTTCTTCCACGGGCGCGGGAAGCGGATCGGCGACCTGGTGGCTCAGGGCTTTGAATGAGACTTGCCGGAGGCTCTCAGGTCTTCCTGGTCATCTCGTCGACCTTGCGGTCGACCCACTGAGGCGAGAAGACCGGAGCCACCACCACCAACACGTGGATCATGAGTCCTATCCCCCAGATCAGCAGCGGCCACACGAACCACCAGGTCCCGTCCTCGCCGCGAGTCAGCCAGTTGGTCAGAAAGAGCCCGGCGTTGATGACCGCGAACACCAGCAAGTGGATGTAGAGGCCCTGGATCATCTCGGCCCGCTCCCGCGCACGCCGGCGAGCCATGTCACTCTCCGTCACGTGCTCACTCGAGGTCTCGACCACCTCGATCTCGTTCGTCATGAGCATCACCTCCTCGACCAGTGTCGGTCGGGCGGGCTGGGCGAGGATAGAGGCGAAAGGCCGGAGACCGAGAAGAGGTGAGGAGGTCAGGCCACCGGGCGGAATCCCCGATTGCGCGCCTCAACCTCGGTGTCCGGGGCAACGACCTGGAGCAGGTTGGCGGCGACCATGTCCTCCGTCTCGACCCGCTCCCTGAGCGACTCGAACTGGGCCTCGTCGTCGCAGTCGTAGACCTGCATCGTGTCGCGAGCCCCGATGAACCGATAGTCGTCGAAACGGGTCAACCGGCTCACTCTTCCTCCTGCGAGCCCCGGCCCGTCCTCACCTCTGCCCCACAGTTCGGGCAGGTGGCGACGGCGATGTCACCGACGATGAAGCTGAAGTCGCATTCGGGGCAGTTGATTCGAGGCGACGGGACGTTGGCCGGGGGCTGAGGCGGTGGTGGGGGCGGCGGAGCCCCGGCCACCCCTGGAGCGGCGGGGTACCCGCCCACCGATGCCGGAGCGCTGCCGGCGGGCTCACGTACGACGTTGACGGACCCGCACACAGGGCAGGCGAATCGCCCGGGGCCGGGGACCTCGAATTGCGTCCGGCAGGCGCCGCAGCGCACCATCATTCCTCTTCACCTCCAACCACTCCGACGGGCTCGCCCACCGCTCCGATCCGAAAGAGGTAGTCGGCCTCGTGGCGAAGCACCGCTTCGACGTCCTTCTGAGCGTAGGACACCCCGTGCGCGGAGGCGATCTGGTCGATGATGTATTCGATCGATGCCTGATGGCCCCCGGCCACCGTCTCCACGGCTTGGTGACGGTCGTCCTGAGCGAGACCTTGTAGGTAGAAGACCTCCCACTCGAGGATGCGCCGGATGTCCGCCCGCTCCAGGTGGTCGTTGCCCTCTCTCATCAGTCCCAGCTCGACGTGTTTCACCGCGTCGTCGATGACGTACTCGAGCGGCTCGTAGCTTGGTCGGCGCCTCGCCTCCTGCCAGACGACCAATGCGACGATGAGGAGGAAGACGCCGATCAGGACCACGATCAGGGCGAAGACAGATCCGGGCACGGATCAGAAGGTATCAACCGGGCCCGGGTGGGCCGAAGCCGGGCCTCGTCGCCGGTCGCCTCAGAAGGCTTCGATGGGCAGGTTCATGATCGAGCCATCCTCGGCCTCGGCCGCGGCCCGACGGTTCTCGACCTGCGGCGCCGAGAGTCTCAGGAACCACCGCGCCGAGGCGACCTTGCCCACGTAGAAAGGGTCTTCCGACATCTTCGGAAAAGCGATCTCGGCATGGCGCAGCAGCTGCCAGGCGATGACGACCTCGGCAGCCGACTCGAGCAGGGAGTTGGCGTGCAGGCCCACCTCGTAGATCCTCTCCTTCTCACCGGCCAGAGACGCCATCAGCCTCTCCACCATCACCCCCAGATGCCCCTGGACGTCGTCGACCATGCCACCGAGCAGCTCGCGCTCGTTCGCCACCGGGTCGTCGTCGCCCCCGCCCTTGACGAACTCGGTTATCTCGGCAACGAGGGCGGCGAGTGTCTCCCCCTGGTCTCTGGCGATCTTCCTGAAAAAGAAGTCGAGAGCTTGGATGCCGGTGGTCCCCTCGTAGATGGTGTCGATCTTGGTGTCCCGTATGTACTGCTCGATCGGGTAGTCCTGGGTGAAGCCGGAACCGCCGAACACCTGGAGCGCATCGGCCAGCTGCTCGTAGGCCCGCTCGGACGAATACCCCTTCACCAGGGGGAGGAGGAGGTCAGATCGCCGCGACCAGCGCTCATCGTCCGGATGCAGGGCCGACTGGTCCTGAACCCACGCCGTGTACATCACCAGGGCGCGCAGCCCCTCCGCGTACGACTTCAGGTTCATCAACATCCGACGCACGTCGGGATGCTCGATGATCGCCACCTTGGGGGCGCTCTTGTCGGTCGCCCTGGCCAGGTCGGCTCCCTGGAGTCGCACCTTGGCATATTCGAGGGCATTGAGATAGCCGGTGCTCAGGGTCCCCATGGACTTGGTCCCGATCATCATCCGTGCTCCCTCGATCACACGGAACATCTGCCTTATCCCATCGTGCCGGTCGCCGACCAGGTATCCGATGGCCGGCCGATCGGCGCCAAACGTCATCTCACAGGTAGTCGAGCCCTTCAAACCCATCTTCTTCTCGATGTTGGTGGCGAAGACCCCGTTGCGCTCCCCCAGGCTCCCATCCTCGTTGACCAGATACTTGGGGACGACGAACAGGGAGAGGCCCTTCGTGCCCGCGATCGCACCGTCGGGCCGGGCCAGCACCAAATGGACGATGTTCTCGGCCGCGTCGTGCTCACCGCCGGTGATGAACCGCTTCACCCCTTCGATGTGCCAGGTACCGTCACCCATGTCGATCGCCTTGGTGGTGGCGGCGCCAACGTCGGAGCCTGCATCCGGCTCGGTGAGGATCATCGACCCCGCCCACTGCTTGTCCAGCCACAGCCGAGCGAGCGCCTTCTGCGCCTCGGTGCCCTCCTCGAACAGGACGCGGGCGAAGAGGCCGCCTCCCGAGTACCAGGCGACGGTGGTGTTGGCGGCCAGCTGGAGCTCCTGGGTCGCCCACGCCAGGCTGGGGGGGACGGGGTTGCCGTTCATCTCGGCCGGCACGGTCAGCCGGTCCCAGCCACCGTCCCTGTAGACCCGGACCCCGGCCTTGACCGAGTCGGGCAGATGGACCTCGCCGTCCTCCAGCACCAGGGGGATGCGGTCCTGGTCGATGTATGAAGCGGCAAAATCCTCGCGAGCCAGGCGCTCGACCTCGGCCAAGATGTCCCGGGCGGTGGCCTCGTCGACATCGGCCCACTCACCCGTGCCGGGGTAGTCCTGGATCCGGTTGACCTCGAAGAGATTGAACTCGAGATCACGCAGATTCGACTTGTAGTGACTCAACGCATCATCTCCTGGTCTTTGAGTGAACACTCTAATTTGAATCAACGCTCAAAGAAAGGGCTTCGTCTGCGTGACGGTCTACCGTTGCCTGATGCGCTACAAGGCCGGTCTCGAGACCCGCGACCGAATCCTCGAGGCAACGCGCTCTCTCATCGCCGAGAAGGGCCTCGAGGGGACCACGATCAAGGCCATCTGCCATCAAGCGGGGGTGCTCCCCGGCTCGTTCTACAACCTGTTCACGTCGAAAGAGCAGGCGATCCTCACCGTGGTGCGCGAGGCGATCGACGCAGTCGACCCCGATCCCGAGCACCACGGGACGGACACTCTCGACGAGTTGGTCGTCGCATATGTCCGATTCCTGGAAGAACAGCCCGACCTCTCCCGTGTCTACATCCGCATCGGCGTCTCCGGAGCCGGGTCGAGCCCCGAGCTGACGGGGCGGATGATCCGCCATCACCGGGAGCGGGTCGAGCGGTTCGCCGCGGCCTTGCGACGGCAGAACCCCGAGATCTCCGAGACGCTGGCGGCTCGTCGCGGGGAGACGCTGGTGCTGGCGCTCAACGGGATAGCCCTCCACAAGGTGATCGATCCCGCTTTCGACGTGGGATGGCATGCTCGCGCCCTCCTCGACGACGCCGCAGCGGTGTCCTGACTTTCGCCCTCATCGTTAGGGTCGACCGATGGAGCTCGCAGTCCAGACCAGGGGTGATTGGGAGCTGGCCCTCACCACGGCCCGGTGGGCCGAGGACCGGGGGCTGGCCGCGCTGGCACTCCCCGACCACTACCTGGAGCGAGGCGATGCGACCGATCGCCCCGCCTTCGATCACCTGGTCCATCTCGCTGCGCTCGCCCGCGAGACGACCAGCCTCGAGCTGGTCTCGCTGCTCTCACCGGTCACCTTCCGGCATCCGGCGGTCTACTACAAGATGGGGGTGACCCTCGACGAGGTCTCCGACGGGAGATTCACGATGGGACTCGGGACCGGGTGGCTCGACGAGGAGTTCGAGCTGTTCGGCATCCCCTTTCCCGATCTGGCGACGAGATTCGAGCTCCTCGGCGAGGCCATGGCGTATCTGTACGCAGCCATCGCCCCGGAGCCGCGCGGTTTCGATGGCAGGCATTACCGGCTCGCCGATTTCGACAGCCGTCCCCATCCCCGGAACCTTCGGCTTCTCGTCGGGGGCGGTGGGAAAAGGAAGACCCCCGTGCTGGCGGGCAGATTCGCCGATGAGTTCAACATCTATGCGTGCCCTCCGGCCGACTACGCCGCCAAACGCGCTCTCGCCATGGAGTCGGCCCGGGAAGCAGGGCGGGATCCTGGCGCCATCCTCATGTCGACCGCCGCCCCGGCCATCGCGGCCAAGAGCGAGAGCGACTACCGGCGTCTGCTCGGACTGCTGGCCGACCGAACCGGGTCGAGCCCTGAGCGGATCGAGACGCTGTACGACGAGCGAGGGCTGCCCCACGGCTCGGGAGCCAAGCCGGCCGAGATGCTGGCCGCTCTCGAAGAGGTGGGTTGCCGGCGGTTCTATCCTCAGATGTTCCTGGGTAATCCCACCGACTTCGACCTGATACTCGACGCCTACACCTACTGACCCATGCCTACCGTCGCCATCATCGGAACCGGGCTCATCGGAGCTTCGGTCGCCCTCGCCCTCAAGGACCAGGGCTGGAAGACGGTTGGCTGGGACCCCTCCCCAACCGCTCTCGAGCTAGCCGTCGATCGTCACGCCACCGACGTGGCAGCTGGTTCGGTCGAGGAGGCCGTGGAGACGGCCGATCTGGTTGTGCTGGCCGGGCCACTCGAGGCCAACGTCGCCAGCCTGCGCGCCCTGGACACCAGGGCTCTCGTCACCGACGTCACCAGCGTCAAGACGCCGATGTTGAGTGACGTGCCACAGGGACTGCGGTTCGTGGGCGGCCACCCGATGGCGGGTCGGGAGCATGCCGGCGCCCAAGCCGCCTCCCATGCCCTCTTTCGAGGGGCGCCCTGGGTGATCTGCGACGACGGTGCCTCGACCGACGACGTGGACCAACTCGCCGCCATCGTCCGCTCCGTCGGCGCCAACCCTGTGATCATGTCGGCGGCGCGGCACGACCGGGTGGTCGCCGCCATCTCCCATCTTCCCCATCTGCTCGCAGTGGCCCTGATCAACACGATGGCCGGCAATCGCGATGCCGAGGAACTCGTCTCCGGGAGCTTTCGCGACTTGACCCGCGTCGCTTCGGCGGAGTCGGACTGGTGGCCCGAGGTGCTCACCTCGAACTCGGAAGCCGTGGGCATGGCCCTCGACGACCTGATCCACCATCTCGAAGAGCTTCGGCGCCTGGTGGTTTCCGACGACCGCGACCGCCTGGGCTTCGTCCTCGATCAGGCGCGTGCGAGGCGGATCGCAATGGCACCACCAGTGGCCAGGGTGCGCGTGGTCCTCCAGGACAAGCCCGGCGAGATCGCCGCGGTCGGCCATGCCCTGCAGACAAGCAAGGTCGATGTGCGTGACCTGCAGCTCCGGCACGCGGTCCATGGCGGCGGCGGCATCCTCACCCTCTCGGTGCGCCCGGGAGAGGCCGAGACACTGAAGGCGGCCCTCACCGGCGAAGGGTTCGAGATCGAGGACGACGATTAGCCTGCGCCGGCCCCGGTAGGAGACAGTGATTGAAGTTCTCACTCATGACCGAGCCCCAGATGGGTGGCACCTACGAACAGATCCTCGCCGCGGCCCGGTTGGCCGAGTCTGAGGGTCTCGTCTCATTCGCTCGAAGCGACCATCTCGCCTGGGACGAGGACCGTTCACCTGACGCAACCGAGGCTTTCACCACGTTGGCCGGCCTGTCCCGCGACACCTCGACCATACGGCTCTGCATCCTGGTGACCCCCATCACATTCCGGCATCCCGCCATCATCGCCAAGGGCGCCGCCACCGTCGATCAGATGTCGGGCGGACGGCTCGACCTCGGCGTTGGCACAGGCTGGAACGAGTTCGAGCATTCGGCATTGGGCATCCCGTTTCCCGAGGACGCGGAGCGATGGAGGCGCCTCGAGGAGGCGTTGGGGTACCTGGAGGCGGCGTTCGACCCTGCCGGGGCCGGGTTCTCCGGGGAGCTCTACCAACTCGATCTCGACGTGCACCCCAAGCCGAGCGGGATCCGACTCATCGTGGGTGGCAGTGGCCCGCGACGCACTCCACGCCTCGCCGGGACAAGGGCGGACGAGTACAACATCTTCGTCTGTCCCCCCGATGAGGCACGAGCCCGGATCGCCACCATGCGCCAGGCGGCGGCGGGCCGCGAGGTGGAGGCAACCATGATGGGCCCGGTCACAGTGGCCGGGTCGGACGGCGAGCTGGCCGACCGGCTGATGGAGGCGGCAAGGCGTCGCGACATCACCAGCGACGCCCTCATCGCCCGTTGGGAGAAAGCGGGTGTCATCTACGGCACCCGGTCACAGGTCAAGGAGAAGATCGCTGCCTTCCAGGAGGCGGGTGTGGAGCGGCTCTATCTGCAGTGGCTCGATCTCTCGGATCGCGAGGGCCTCGGGCGGATGCTCGAGCTGGTTCGGGATTGAACGATCTGCCCGAGGCGAGCCGCCGGCTCGTCTCCGCCGTGCCCGACTTCGAGTTCGCCATCAGGGTCTTCCCGGAAGGGACGAAGACGGCCGAGGACGCGGCACGGGCCATCGGCTGCCCGGTGGCCGCCATCATCAAGTCCCTCGTGTTCGTCGTCGAAGGCGAGCAAACCGAGGAGCCGGTGGTTGCGCTGGTGCCGGGTGACCTGAGACTCGACACAGCGGCGCTGGCGGCCCTGGCCGGGGGTACCGGTTCGCGGCGGGCCGGGCTCGACGAGGTGCGCGAGGCCACCGGCTACTCGGCCGGGGGGACGCCACCTTTCGGCCATCCCACCCCTGTCCGCGTGTTCGCCGACGATCGGCTGCGGCGCAACGACCCGTTGTGGGCGGCAGCTGGGACTCCGACCACGGTATTCCCCATCACGATCGCCGACCTCGACAGGCTGGCACGCCCGCTGTGGGGCAGCCTCAGCGGCTGACCACCCCTTTCAGGGGCGGAGATATGAAACCAGAGTGCGGGCCTCTCCGCGCCAGAACGGGAGGGAGGCGTTTCCCCTATGGGAATAGTGCAAATACCATTGAGGACGTGAGCGATGCCACCCCCCTCCTCCAGATCGAGAATCTCCATGCCTCGGCGGGCGACGTCGCCATCCTCAAGGGTGTCGACCTGACCGTCGACCGGGGCGAGATCCACGCACTGATGGGCCCCAACGGTTCGGGCAAGTCGACGCTGGCGGCGGTGCTCATGGGTCACCCCGCCTATCGGGTCACCTCCGGCCGAATCCTCTACAAGGGAGAGGACGTCACCGCCGCCTCACCGAGCCACCGGGGCGCAGCCGGTATGTTCCTCGCCTTCCAGCATCCCGAGGCGATACCAGGTGTCTCGGTGATCCAATTCCTCCGCCAGGCCCTGTCCAACCAGACCGGTGTCGACCTGACCGTGCTCGAGCTGAGGCTCAAGGTCATGGACGCCATGAAAGAGCTGGGGATGGAGTCGTCGTTTGCCGACCGTTATCTCAACGAGGGTTTCTCCGGTGGTGAGCGCAAACGGAACGAAGTGCTCCAGATGGCTGTGTTGCGCCCCGAGCTGGCGATCATGGACGAGACCGACTCCGGGCTCGACATCGATGCCTTGCGCACCGTCGCCGACGGGATCAACCAGCTGACCGGCCCCGACCGCGGGTTCCTCATCATCACCCACTATCAGCGGCTCCTCGACTACGTCACCCCCGACCGCGTCCACATCTTCATGGACGGACGGGTGCTGGAGAGCGGCGGCCCCGACCTGGCTGCCCGACTCGAAGAAGGGGGATACGATTCGTTCCGGACGGTGTTGACCCAGACGTGATCGATCTCGCGCACCTGAAAGCGGATTTCCCCGTGCTCTCCAACGGGGTCCACTTCCTCGACTCGGGTGCCTCCTCCCAAAAGCCGGTCCCCGTCCTCGAGGCGATGGACCGCTTCGCCCGCACCTCGTACGCCAACGTCCACCGGGGCGCCTACAAGCTGTCGGTGGCCGCCACCGACGCCTACGAGGCGGCCCGGCAGAGGGTGGCGCGCTTCATCGGAGCGAGGGACGAACGGGAGGTGGTGTTCACTCGTGGCGCCACCACGTCGCTCAACACAGTGGCGTTCGGATGGGGCCTGGAGCATCTCCGCCCCGGAGACCGCATCATGTCCACCGAGATCGAGCACCACGCCAACCTCGTCCCCTGGCAGATGGTGGCAAAGCGCACGGGGGCCGTGCTCGACCACATCCCGATGACCGACGACTTCCGACTCGACCTGGAGGCATACCGGCGGAAGCTGGGCCCGGACGTGAAGGTGGTCGCGGTGACCGGCATGTCCAACGTGCTGGGCACCATGCCACCGGTCCGCCTCATCGCCGATCTGGCTCACGAGCACGGCGCCAGGGTCGTGGTCGATGCCGCCCAACTCGTCCCCCACTCGGCCGTGAGCGTGGTCGATTTGGGCGCCGACTTCGTCGCCTTCTCGTCGCACAAGATGCTCGGCCCCACCGGGATCGGGGTTCTCTGGGGGTCGATGGATGCCCTCGAGGAGACAGAGCCCTTCGAGGGGGGCGGCGAGATGATCTCGGACGTCACCCTCTTCGAGGCGACCTGGGCCGACATCCCGCACCGCTTCGAGGCCGGCACGCCACCGATCATCGAGGCGGTGGGCCTCCATGCGGCGATCGACTATCTCGACTCGATCGGGATGGAGCAGGTGCTGCAACACGACCGCGAGCTGACCGAGATCGCATTGAACCGGCTCGGGGACGTCCCCGGTATCCACATACAGGGGCCGCCAGACCTGGAGGACCGGGGAGGAGTCGTGTCGATGTCGATGGACGGGGTGCACGCCCACGACCTGGCCACCATCCTCGACGAGGAGGGGGTGGCAGTGCGCGCCGGCCATCACTGCGCCAAGCCCCTGATGCGGCGTCTGGGCGTGAACGCGACCGCCCGGGCCAGCTTCTATGTCTACAACACAGAGGATGACATCGACGCGCTGGTGCTCGGGCTGCGCCGCGCCGGGGAGCTGTTCGGGGTGGGATCGTGAGCCTCGAGGACCTCTACCGCGAAGTGATCCTGGATCACTACCGGAACCCCCGTAACCAGGGTCATCTCGACCACCCGGAGAGCGTCGCCGAAGGGGTGAACCCGCTCTGCGGCGACGAGATCACCGTAGAGCTCAAGTTCGACGGCGACACGGTATCGGAGATCGCCATCGCCGGGCAGGGCTGCTCGATAAGCCAGTCTTCGGCGTCGATGATGTCGGAGGCGGTCAAGGGGAAGAGCAGGTCCGAGATCGAGACGATGACCCGGCGGTTCCGTGACATGATGACGCTCGATGGTGAGGTGGACGTCGGCCTCGACCCAGAGCGTCCCGGTTCGGTCCTCGGCGACCTGGAGGCCCTCCAAGGGGTGCGCAAGTACCCGGTCCGGATCAAGTGCGCCAGTCTCGGCTGGAATGTGCTTCAAGATGCCCTGAGCGAGGACTGATCCTCCGCACTCATGCCCCTCGTCGGGTCAGTCGCCGTCGAAGTCGGTGAGGACCTCCTCGAGACGCTCGCCCACCGATCGGAGCCGGCTGCGACAGAAGGCGAGCAGGTCGGCCGCCCGCTTGACGTCGTCGAGGAGGGCATCGATGTCGACGTCGTCGGCCCTGAGACGGGCGTGGATGGCCCTCAACTCCTCGAGCGCCTCCCGATAGGTCTGTTGTTCCCCGGTCACCTCGAGTCGACCGTCATGTGGAGCGTCCCGTCCGACAGCCGTGCTTGCACCCGGTCGCCCGGGACGACTGCCCCGACACTCCGGATCACAGCGCCGTCGCGGCTCGTGAGGATGGCGAAGCCGCGCCTGAGGGTCGGCTCGACCCCGATCGCCGCAATCGTCTCGGCCAGTGACGAGACCATCGTGCGGTGACGCTCGAGGGCGGCGCCCGCCGCAACGACGATCGAGCTCGCCGTGTGATCTAGAAGGTCTCCCTGCCGGGCCAGGGCCGAGCGCACTTCGGCGAGCTGTGCTGCGGCCTGGTCGAGCCTTGCCTCTGATCTGGCCAGGGCGAGCCCGGCGGCGTCGGCGATGGTGCGACGCGCCGTTTCCACCCGGCGCTCGAAGTCCGCCACCCGGGCCACGATCCACTCGGCGGCGGCGGTAGGGGTCTTCATGGCGATGGCGGCGGCCTCGTCGGCCACGCTGCGATCGGTCTCATGACCGATTCCCGTGATGACGGGGAGGGGCATGGTGGCTATGGCGCGACCGACCTCCTCGGTATCGAAGGGGGCGAGGTCGATCTTGGATCCCCCGCCCCGGACCAGCGCCACCAAATCGAGCGGCTCGGAGCTCAGTCTCGCCAGGGCCCGGGTGACATCGGCGAGGGCCGCCTCTCCCTGCATGCTGGCCTGAACGGTGCGCACCGTGAAGCGGTAACCGGGCCGGCGCAGATGCTCGATGAAGTCCGCATGCGCGGCTGAGCCGCGGCTGGTCACGAGCCCGATTCGGAGGGGCACCGGGGGGAGCTCTATACGAGCGTTGGCCGCCAGTGAACCGTCCGCAGCGAGACGACGCAGGACCTCGTCCCGATCGAGGGCGAGCCGGCCCGCAGTGAAAGCCGGATCGACCTCGAGTAGGGACAGCTGGATGAGGGACCGGCCCGGTCGGAGACCGACCGAGGCCTTCACCCTCACCTGAATGCCGGCTCTCAGCGTGCCGACGCCGGCAGCGTCGAGCTGCCGCTCGACGTCCATCATCAGGCGTCCGCTGCCTGCCACCTCGATCGAGTGGTCCGGCGAGTCCGGGTCGACCATCCGAAAGAACACCGCCCCGCGGCTGGTGCGGCGGTACTCCGACACCTCACCCTGGACCCACAACGGCAGCGGAGCCGCATCGGCCACGGCCGCGGCGAGCCGGTTCAGGAGCTCGGAGACGGTGAGGGTGGGGGCACTCATTCAGAGGATCCCGCCTTCCGTCATCCGCTTGAGGTCGAGAGCGGCATTGAGCTCATCCTCGGTCATCAGCCCGGCCTCGAGCACCAGTTCCCTCACCGATCGGCCCGTGGCCAGCGCCTCCTTGGCGATCCTGGCTCCGTTGTCGTAGCCGATATGCGGGTTGAGCGCGGTGACGATGATGGCGTTTCTCTCCAGCAGCTGGCGGGGGCGGTCGTCGTTGACCTCGATCCCGTCGACGCAGCGTGCTGCGAACACCTCGCCGGCCCTGGCCAGGAGCTCGATCGACTCGAGCAGGTTGTGGGCCATGACCGGCATCATCACGTTGAGCTCGAAGTTGCCGTTGGCGCCGGACCAAGTGACCGTGCCGTCGTTCCCGACCACCTGGGCGGCCACCTGCATCACCATCTCCGACATGACCGGGTTGACCTTCCCCGGCATGATCGATGACCCGGGTTGGAGGTCGGGAATCCTGATCTCTGCGATGCCGGAGGTGGGCCCCGACCCGAGAAACCGGACGTCGTTGGCGACCTTGTGAAGAGACACGGCAACGGTCTTCAGGGCACCGGAAGCCATTACGACGGCGTCCTTGGCGCCCTGCGCCTCGAAATGGTCCTCCGCTTCACGGAAGGGATGACCGGTTCGCTCCGCCATGAGGGCTATCACCGCGGCGGCGAAGCCCGGAGGTGCGTTGATCCCGGTCCCCACCGCAGTCCCCCCCAGTGCCAGCTCCTCCAGCCCGGGGAGCACCGCAGCGAGACGCTCGATGCCCCTGCGCACCTGGGTGGCCCAACCGCCGAACTCCTGGCCCAGCGTCACGGGGGTGGCATCCATCAGATGGGTGCGGCCGGACTTGACCACATCTGCGAACTCGGCGGCCTTGGCCTCCAGTGAGCCCGCCAGGGTCTCCAACGCCGGGATCAGATCCTCCCGAATAGCGGCCACCGCGGCCACGTGAATGGCGGTAGGGATCACGTCATTGGACGATTGCCCGAAGTTGACGTGATCGTTGGGATGGACCAGACCGGATCCCAAGGCACCGCCGAGCAACTCGGTGGCCCGGGCGGCGATGACCTCGTTGGCGTTGGTGTTGGTGGAGGTTCCCGAGCCGGTCTGGAAGATGTCGAGCACGAATTGGCCGTCGAGCGCGCCCTCCAGCACCTCGTCTGCGGCTCTTCGAATCGCTTCCGCCCTGTCGGCCTCGAGATGACCGGTCAGCCCGGCCACCTCGGCGGCCGAGCCCTTGATCAGCCCCAACGCCGCAATGAGCCTCCGGCCGAAGCGGAGGCCGGAGATGGGGAAGTTCTCGACGGCACGTTGAGTCGAGGCGCCGTAGTAGGCGTCGGCAGGGACCCGCACCTCGCCCATCGAGTCCTTCTCGACCCTGAACTCCACGATCAAGCTCCTTTGGGGCTGACGGTAGTGGCCCGGGCCCGATCCGGCCCACCCGCCGTTACGTCCCGAGACCCCTGTCTTCGGGCGGGGAGATGAGGTGGAGCCGCGCGGAGTGGAAGTCATCGAGCCGGCCGCGGAGATCGAGAGGTCGGTCGACCCCCTCCGCCGCCACGAGGAGCAGGTCGACCAGCCCATGGAAGTCCTCGAGCGAGATCTCCTCCATCATCGCCCTGCCCCTGGATCTCCCGGCCTCCACTGCGTCCAGTCGCCCCTGGTTGTGATAGTTGCCGAGCGGCAGGCACAGCCCGGTTGCTCGAAGCCCGTACGCCCCGAAGGCAGTCGCCTCGCACGAACCTCCCGCCATCAGCTTGCGTTGATGCCGGATCCCTGATCGCATCGCCGCCGCCGATACAGAGTTGGTCAGCTCGTGATCGAACACGGACGAGGCGTCACCGACCCGGATCACAGGGCCGTGCCCGATGGGTGCGTCGGTCGACGTGCGCGACGCCTCGATCGAGAGCAGCCGCGACCCGTCGGCAATGACCCCGGTCTTGGCGGCGTGGATCGCCCCGACGAAGCCCAGCTCCTCGGCCCGGGTGAGCAGGACACCGAAGTGACTCAGACCGGTCACGCCGCGTGCCCGGTCCAAGGCGGCCAGGGCCGCGACGACGCCGGCCAGGTCATCGCAGGCGGGGGCGAGGAGGCGGCCGGGTGGCTCGGGCTGTTCGGCGATAGCCCAGCGGGCGATGGTCCCCGCCGGCGGGTCGGCCCCGCGGTGGCGGATCGTTCCTCGCCCCGTCTCGGGCGCGTAGGAGACCACCCGGCCAACGACTTTCCGTTCGCCGATCTCGACCCGCGCTCCCTCGAAATACTCCGCCCTGACCCCTCCCCTGAACTCGAAGAGGGCCTCCCCCTGTGACGATGCGGTGATGACGAATGCGGGATGGTCCATGTGGGCGACCGCGAGCACCGGCCGCTTCGCTCTTCGCCCTTTCATGGCGATGAGCAGGTTGCCCCCGGTGTCCCGCGCCAGGGTCAGGTCCGGCCGGCGCGCCACCCAGGTCCCGACCCACGAGATCACCGCGTCCTCGATGCCCGGCGCCGTGGGCAGGAAGGTGAGCCGGCGCAGCCACTTCTCCTCAGTGAGCCTGTCCGCCATCTTTCAACACCTCACTCCGTGGTCGGTCAGATCCTGGTCCGGCGGATCCTCGCCGGCGATCACCCGGTCCGGGTGATCACACGTCGAAGGGGGTGTCGGTGAAGAAGTCCGCCGGTCGACGGGCCGGCTCGCTCACCGCCTTCTCCAGGCCGAGCCGTGCCCGCACGTGCTCATAGCCTCCCGATTCGAGCTCTTCGGCCAGTTCGGCGCCGCCCGAATCGACGATCCTCCCGTCGATCATCACGTGGATCACGTCCGGGGCCACGTACTTGAGAATGCGGTTGTAGTGGGTGATCATCACCACCCCGAGCTCGGGCGACCGCATCTCCTCGACCGCGGCGGCCACCTGTCTCACTGCATCGATGTCGAGACCCGAGTCGATCTCGTCGAGGAGGGCGACCTTGGGCTGGAGCACCGCCATCTGGAATATCTCCGACCGCTTCTTCTCGCCACCGGAGAGATCATCGTTGAGCGACCTGTCTAGAAAACGGGTCGTGTCGAATCGCTCCGCTTCCTCCTCGATCCGCCGCGCAGCCGTCTCCTCGTCCATGCCCCGCTCCTCTGCCGCCTCGAGCATGAACTCGCGCAGTCTCACACCGGGCACCTCGGTGGGGTATTGGAAGCTGAGCAGCAACCCGAGCCTGGCCCGCTCGTCGACATCGAGCGAGAGCAAGTCCCTGCCCTCGAGCGACGCCCGCCCGGCGACTGTGTATCCGGGCTTTCCGGTGAGAACGTGGCATAGGGTGGATTTGCCCGACCCGTTGGGGCCCATGATGGCGTGCACCTGGCCAAAGGGGATCTCGAGATCGAGGCCCTCCAGGATCTGCTTGCCGTCGACGCCCGCCGACAGGCCCTGGACTCGCAATGCCGCGCTCATGTGTCCCCCAGGAGCAGATAGACGGTCCCGTCTTCGATGGACACCGGGAACGTCGGCACGGGACGGGTGGCCGGAAGCGACAACGCCACACCGGTCCTGAGGTCGAACTCGGAACCATGTCGGGGGCATTCCACCTCGTATCCGAACACCTCGCCCTCTGCCAGCGAAGCCTCGGCGTGGGAGCAGCGATCGCTCACAGCGAAGACCTCCTCCCCGATCCGGAACATTGCGACGCGCTCGTCTCCGACCGTCACCCGGATGCCACGATCGCGGGGAAGGGTGTCGATCGGGCCGATTTCGACCTTCACGTGACCCTGCCCTCGACTTGTGCGGTGACGAAACGCCGGAACACCTCATCCGACACGGGCTCGGCGAGGCCCTCGACGGGGAGACGGTCGATCACCTCTGTGAAGAAGCCCCTGATGAGCAGCCGCTCGGCGCGCTCGCGCGAAAGGCCGCGGCTCTGCAAGTAGTACAGGTGCTCTTGCTCCAACGGTCCCACCGAGGAGGCGTGACCGCACATCACGTCGTTGCACAGGATCTCGAGGTTGGGGACCGACTGCGCCTTGGCGTTCTCGGAGAGGACCAGGTTCCGATTGGTCTCGAAGGTGGAGGTCCGGGTTGCCTCCTTCTCGATGCGGAGAAGACCGGTGAACACACTCTGGGCGTCGTCCTCGACCGCGCCCTTGAGGAACACGTCCGAGGTGGTGTTACGCCCGTGATGGTCGATCACCATCCTGTAGTCGAGGGTCTGGCTGCCCTCTCCGAAGTAGAGCCCGACCACCTCGGAGGAGGATCCGTCACCGACCAGGTCGACACCCAGATCGAGTCGTGCCAATCGGGCGCCGAGACCCACCTCACCGATGCGCGAGGTGGCATCCCGACCAAGGGTCACCCGCTGGTGGACCACGGCGGTCGCGGCCTGGTCGAGCCCCTGGACCGACTGGAAGCGGAGTCTCCCGCCGTCTCCGACGATCAGGTCGACCCGGGGGGCGAGCAGGAGCCGGGCACCCGGCGAGGACCTGTATACCACCACGACCCTCGCCTCGGAGTCGGCGCCGACCTTCACCACCAGATGAGGGAACGATGCGGAGTCGGCCGTGGTGGCCTGGATCTCCACCACCAGTGGGGCCTCCATCACCGCGCCAGATTCCAACTCGACGACGACGCCGTCGCTCGAGAAAGCGACGTGGGCCGCGGCGATCTTGTTGTGATCAGAGGGGAGCGAGGACGGTATCCCAGGATCGGACTCCAGATCTGAGAGCCTGGTGACGGTGGCGATGTCCGACTGCATGTCGAGGATCGATCCGTCTACGACGCCGATGTGACCTGACCGGTCGGGAAGCGACGAGACGAACGGGCCAGACTCCAGCGGGGAGCCCGGCTCGGTCGCCAGGGCCAGGTCGTCGAATCTGAGGTCGAAGTCGACGTAACGCCAGTCCTCCTCGACTCCGGAGGGCTCGCCGAGATTGGCGAATACCTGGTAGGCGGCATCCATTTGTTCGGACCGCCATCGAGGCACCGAAGCCTTGATCTGGCCGAGTGTGTTTGAGTCGAACGCGGTCAAAGGGTGCTCCGGAGGGACCTGGAGAATCGTATTTCACCTACCTGGATAGTGCGAATCTCTCTCCCGCCGATGCAAACCGGGCCTATTCGACCCGACTGAGGGCGTCGACGCTGACCGTCGACCGCGCGTTCCACAGCATCCATCCCAGACCGAACCGCTCGACCGACTCGATCTGCTGTCGCACCTGCTCGGGTGTGTAGCCGAAGTCCTGGAGCCAGGGACGGATCACAACGTTGCGGGGAAGCCGCTCCAACCCGTCCTCGATGGCACGTGTCACCATGGGGCCGGGGTGGTCGTTCGGGTTCTCGTAGCCGTACCAATCGGGCCCGTAGTGGGACGGATAGACCATGGGCGAGGCGACGTCGACTACCTCGGTGACGTCTTCCCAACGCTGACCGATGCCGCCATCGTCGGTCCCCGGAGCCGTGGTGAACCCGAACACGTCGGCGGCGACGGCGCAGCCCATCGGGTGCAGCAGCCCAACGGCCTCGCGCAGGAAGTCGGTGATGGTGGCCGTCCTCACCTCGACGCCGACACCGGAGTCGAAGACTGTCTCCTCGGATCGCTGGTCGGGGAATCGCACGTAGTCGAATTGCACCTCGTCGACCCCCATCTCACAGGCCTCCACTGCGAGCGAGAGCCCATAGGCGCGAGCCTCCGGGTCGGTGGGATCGAGGAAGTACTGTCCGTTCGCCTGGTAGGGCTGGTTCGACGCCGAGTTCCATACCGCCATCGAGGGCTTGCGGATCGCGGCGGTCGGGTCGTTGAAGACCACGAGCCGGCCGATCACATAGAGGTCGGCTTCCTCGGCGCGGGCAGCGATCTCACCGAGGTCGTAGACGCCCTCCACAGCACCTACCTCGGTGGCAACCGGGTCGGCGCTGTCATACCAGACCAGTCCCGACTCGTCCTTGAGGTCGAGCATGAGGGCGTTGAGCTCGGTGCTCTCCGCCATGTCGAAGAAGTATTCGATGTTCTGCCCGGCGGCCTCACCGGAGATGTGAACGGCCCGTGCGACGAACGGCTCCATCTCGACGACCGACTCGCCCACTCCCCCATCCCAGGTGAATCCGGTCTCGATCCATGCCGGGCGTGACACCTGCACCGGTCCCGGCTCGGCGCCCCTCAGGCTGAAGCGCCCCTCTTCGTCGGTCGCACCGGTGGCGGGCCCGGCAACGACGATTGCGGACTCCACGGGCTTGCCCGAGGCGTCGGTGACGCGGCCACGCAGCACTCTCGCCTTGAGCACTATGTCCATGACGGAGCCCGGTCTCTCCGTGACGGTCACCATCTGCGAGATGTGTCCCGGTGCGCTCACCTCGAGGACCGTCGTGGAGCGGTTCCACTCCACGTCGATGGTCCCGTCCCCGGTGCTCGTCCCGATCTGCTTGCCTTCGACGTCGATCGAGGCCTGCGCCACGGGTGCACCTTGATCGTCGAGGACCCGCACCGTGTAGGGCGTCTCGCGGCCAATCAGGGACCATCCGGCCCAGAGGGCCCAGACGATGGTGAGCGCAACCAGCAAGCGAAACTGGGTTCGGCGCGCCACTGAGGGGCGAACGATACCTCTGACACCGCTCAAGGCGACAAAACCGTTTGCCAGATTCAGCCAGGAGCGTTAGTTTTCCACAGGGGCCGGATAGGAGAGCAGATTGGGCAAGGCCATACGGGCCAGGGACGCCAGACCCGAGAGGGGATCGAGCCCCGCCGACACCGTCGGCCTCTATCTCGACGAAGTATCCGCCCACCTGCTACTCACCGCCGAAGACGAGGTTCATCTCTCCCGGGCCATGGAGCTCGGCAAGAAGGCGAAAGCCGCCCTCGAATCAGGCGATTTCGAGAAATCCGATCGGGCCAAGCTGATGCGTCTCGTCGCAGAGGGTGACGAGGCGAAGATGACCTTCATCCGCTCCAACCTGCGTCTGGTCATATCGATCGCCAAGCGCTACACGGGTCGCGGGCTCGACCTCCTCGACCTCATCCAGGAGGGCAACCTGGGGCTGATCCGGGCTGTGGAGAAGTTCGACTGGCGCAAGGGCTTCAAGTTCTCCACATACGCCACCTGGTGGATCCGCCAGGCCATCACCAGGGGCCTCGGCAACAACGGCAAGACCATCCGTCTGCCGGTTCACATGGTCGACGTGGTCCGAACCGTTCAGGACACCCGTCAGAGCCTGCACGACAAATATCACCGCGCCCCGACCCTGGAGGAGATCTCGGAGGCGTCGGGCCTCGACACCGAGAGGGTGCTGGCGGCCCTCGAGGCGCCGGCGGAGACCGTGTCACTCGACCGTCCGGTCGGGGAGGACGGCGATGCCTCGCTGCAGGACTTCGTTGAAGATGCCACCGCGGTGGACCCGGAGGCCAGGGCGGCGGCGGCCTGGCGCCGTGACCGCCTGATCAAGGCACTTCAGATCCTCGACCAAGAGGAGCAACAGGTGCTCTGGCTCCGCTTCGGTCTGGACGGTGACGAGCCTTGGACCCTCTCAGACGTCGGCAAGGTGATCAACTCCACGCGCGAGCGGGTTCGCCAGATCGAGGCTCGAGGGCTGGCCAAGCTGCGTCACCCCAGCTGCGACATCGACCTGCAAGCTCTGCTCTGATCGCGGTCAGACCCGCCTCAGGGCCTTCTCCAGACGGGCAAATCCCTCGTCTGCCTCCTCCTCGGTGATCGACAGAGGCGGAGCGAGACGCAACGAGTTCCCGTACAGCCCGCCCTTGCCGATCAGCAGCCCCTCCTCGCGGGCCGCTTCCAGGACCTCGGCCGCCTTCTCCGGGGCGGGGGACCCGTCGGAGCGGACCAGCTCCACGCCGATCATCAGGCCCTTGCCCCGCACCTCCCCCACCACCTCGAGCTCCTCGCTCAGCGGCACCAGGTTCTGCATGAGCCGGTTGCCCACCTTGAGGGCGTTGGTCTGCAGGTCGTGCTCCAGGAGGTACTCGAGATTGGCCAGGGCGCCTGCTGTGGCAAGCGGGTTGCCCCCGAAGGTGGAGATCCCGAGAGCTGGATAGGAGTCCATGATCTCGGCAGGGGCGACCACCCCCCCGATGCTGAGACCGTTGCCGAGGCCCTTGGCGAATGTGATCAGATCGGGCGTGATCCCGTGCGCCTGATAACCCCAGAAGTGCTCTCCGGTTCGGCCCCATCCCGTCTGTACCTCGTCGGAGATGAACAGGATCCCATTCCGGTCGAGCACCTCCACGATCGCCTTGAAGAACCCGTCGGGCGGGGTGACGAAGCCCCCGACTCCCTGGATCGGCTCGGCGATCATGGCGGCGGCGTCGCCCGTGGTGGCCACGGAGAGGAGGTCCTCGAGGTCGGCCACGCAGGCGGCGATGAACTCGGCGTCGGGGAGATGCCCGAACGGGCTGCGCAGCTTGTAGCCACCGTGGACGTAGGTGACCTGGAACGGGGACAGACTGGTCCCCGACCACGCCTTCTGACCGGTGACAGCGATGGCGGAGTGGGACTTGCCGTGATAGCTCCCCCTGATCGCCAGGACCTGGTTCGACTTGCGGTAGGTGGTGGCAAGCATCAGGGCTGCGTCATTCGCCTCGGTCCCGGAATTGGTGAAGAAGACCTTGGCGTCCGGGATCCCGGACAGCTCGGCCACCTTCTCGGCCAGCTCGATCTGGGATTCGATCAGATAGAGCGTTGAGGTGTGGAGCATGCGATCGGCCTGCGACTTGATCGCCTCGATGACCTCGGGGACCTTGTACCCGGAGATGGTGACCAGGATCCCGCCGAAGAAGTCCAGATAGCGATTGCCCTCGGCGTCTGTGACCCATCGCCCGTCGCCGTCGACCAGCGAGATCGGCTGCTCGTAGTAGAGCGGCGCCCAGCCCGGCAGGACCGACTTGTGGCGCTCGAATAGCTCGGCATGCTTACCCATCTGTCACTCCTTGCCGTTCAGACCCTCAAATATCGCAGAAACAGCGATCGATCGCCCACGAGAGCGCGATCGAGACGCAGGTCCAGCGGTGGGTCCGCCGGTGCGCCCCGGGCGATGCGCGAGGAGGTGCCGCCGATCAGCTTGGGCGAGATGGTGAGATCGAGCTCGTCGACCAGGCCGTCGGCCACGAACTGGCCGACCAGGCCGGGACCTCCCTCGCAGAGGATGACGCGGGCCGCGCTCAGCCGCTCCAGTATGGCTGATGGGGTGACCTCCTCGATGATGACGACGTCGGCCGCATCTCCCAACAGAGCCAGTTTCACCGGGTCCGCCTCCGGGCCCGTGATGACCATCGGGCGATGTTCCGGATCCGAGAACACCCGGAGCTCGGTGTCGAAGCTGAGGCGTCCCGAGACGATGGCAAGAACCGGCACCTCTGTGAGGCCGGCGGCCACCCGCGCCTCCCGTCGTGCCTGGTCGAGTCGCACCGGGTGGTAGTTCTCCACCTCGACCGTCCTGGCCCCGACCAGGATGATGTCGGGGACGGCGCGCAAGGCCTGAAAGACAGCCAGATCGTCATCGTCTCCGAGACCACTCGACCTTCCCTCGATTGCGGTGCCGCCATCGGCCGAGCTGACGAAGTCGAGGAGGACCCAGGGCCGGCCCTCGGCCACCCGCTGGTCACTCAAATAGAGGCCGACCGGGTCGTCGACCGGTGGGCCGGAGAGATCGATCCGGCGCAGCATCGGGCGAACCTACCGGTTCATTCCTCCACGATGAAGGCGGTCACCATCCCGTACATGCCCTCGTCCCGCTCGACGTGGTTGAGGATGTGGCAGTGCCAGACCCAGACGCCTGGGTCATCGAGCCGCATGAGGACCGAGTAGCGCTCACCGGGGGCCACGTTGAGGGTGTCGACCCAATAGGGGCTCTCCAACGCGATCCCGTCCTTGGCATAGACCAGTTGCGGGAACTGATGCAGGTGCATCGGGTGGATCTGCATCCCTTCGTTGAAATAGTGGACGACGACCCAGTCTCCCACCTTGCCGGAGTAGGGCTGTGTCGCCGGGAACGACTTCCCGTTGAGGCTCAGCCCGATGACTCCGGCGTCGTTCAACACCATCGGGATCTCCTGTGAGATGTCGATCTCGGCGGGTATCTCCACTCCCGAGATCGTCCGACCAAGGGGCTTTTCCACCTCACCCACCATGAACGTCCCGAACAGCCCGTTGGGCACCTGCATCTGCCCGTGATGGTGGGCGTGATACATCGCCACCGCAGGCTCTCTCGTCGTGAACTCGTAGACGAAGCTCTCCCCCGACTCGATCAGGGGCTGGGTGAGGGGAGCAACACCGTCCATGCTGTTGGGGACCTTCACACCGTGGAAGTGGATGTCGGTGCCCATGGGAAGCTGGTTGTCGATCACAACCCTGACTTTGTCGCCCACCTCGACTGCGATCGAGGGCGCCGGCACCATCCCGTTGTAGGTCCACGCCTCCACGACCTTGCCCGGCTCCACCTCCCAATCGGTGATGGCTGCGGTCAGATGGAACTCCTTTGTCCCGTCGGCCAGGACGGTCGGCTCCAGGGTCTGGTTGCCCACACCCTCGGTCTCGGCGGGGAAGGCGAGGATGGAATCGGTCATCGCTTGGTCGAGTGCAGCCCAGTCGGTTTCCTCCCCGTCGTGACCTCCTTCGTGGGCAGATGCACCCCCTGTGACGGTGAGGGTCTTCTCCATGCCCGCCTCACGATGCCCGGCGATGGAGCAGAAGATCACGTAGGACCCTGGGGCCAGATCACCCAACTCGAGGGTCGCCGTGTCGCCCGGGCTCAGGTCCGGTGTTGCCGAGCCTCCCTCGACTGTGAGGTTGTGGGCCACAGTCCCTTCGTTGGCCACCTCGAAGATCGTGGGACCCGATCCGATCTCGCTCGGGCCGTCGATGGTGAACTCACTGAGCGAGAACTCGACGACCTGATCGCCGGCGCCCGCTTCCACCTCCGCACCGGCAGTTCCTCCCCGTATCGCAGATATCGCGGCCAGGACGGCGACCACGCCCGCCACGAAGGTCAGGACGACGATGAACTTGTCGAAGGCGCCCGCCGGAGAGATGTCGTTCGACTCGTCACGTTTCGGTGTCATGGGTCGGCACCGTATCGGTGGAGTGAGGAGCGTTAGTAGGGACAAAAGCCCCTAAACGTGGCGGGTGCCTCAGGGCACAGTCTGCGTAACCCGGTCCCGGACAGGTAGGGACTAAAGCCCGTGACCAGGCCAGGTGCCGTTGTGTGATCATGACAAGAGCTAGGAAAGGAAAGCGATGAGAGTCCGCGAACTGGTTGGGGGGAATGTCGTCTGGATAAGCCCGTCCGCGACTCTGCGCGAAGCGGCCGAGGTTATGACCTCGACTGACGTGGGCTCTGTGGCCGTCGAGGTGGATGGGGCCCTGGAGGGCATCCTCACCGAGCGGGACATCCTCCGCGCCGTCGCCGACGACGCCGACTTCGACCGTGACCCCGTCAGCAGTTGGATGACCGAATACCCCGACTCCTTCACGCCTGAGATGGAGGTGAACGAGGCAGCCGACTGGATGCTCGCCACCGGCTACCGCCATCTGCCGGTGGTCGAGGGCAAGAGTGTCCTCGGTGTGATCTCGATCAAGGACGTGCTCTGGGCCCTGACCGAACCGGGAGGATGAGGCAATGGAGCCGATGTCCGAGACCGAGGCGCTCGACTTCCTGGTGGGCCAGGCGGTGGCCCATATCGGAGTGGTCGCCGATGGCGAGCCCTATGTGACGCCGATGTCGTTCGTGGTCGATAGCGACCGGATCCTGTTCCGCACCAAGCCGGGTAGGCGTTTCGAGGCAATCGAATCGAGCCCGATGGTCTGCATCGAGGCGTCGCGATTCGACGAGGAGACCGGCGACTGGACGAGTGTCATCGTGCGTGGGCACGCCACCGAGCGATCGGACGACGAGACCACGGCCAGGGCGATCGAACTGCTACTCGAGAAATACGAGTCGGTGCTCGGATCCCCACTCGGCCATGGCGGTCTCCAACCGATGGCCAGCTTCCCGCACGTGATCGAGGTGCCGATCGAAGAGATCACCGGGATGACCTCCGGCTCGGGGTTCTCGATGCGAACCAGGCCGGGTCGACTCTGATGTTCGTCAGCTATTTCACCTATGTCCCACTGCCGGTCGGGGAGGTGGAGAAGCGTCTCGACGACCTCCGGTCGGAGCTCGACTCTTGGGCCGGCATCGCCTACCGCAACGGTGAGGAGCTGCGTTCCCGGGTGGGCCCTGGTTCGGGGAGTCTCGCCAAGGAGGTTGCCCTCCAGCTGGGAACGAGCGAAGTGCATCGAGCCGGTGTGGTCTTCCCGATGAGCTGGTCGGCCACCGGTGCCGGCGTCCTCTTCCCCAAGCTCGAGGCCGATCTCACCCTTTCCCCGGTTGGCGCCGGCCAGACCTCGATCAGCCTCGAGGGCACCTACGAGCCCCCGCTCGGCTCGCTGGGCCGGATGGTCGACCGGGTCCTGTTGCGCCGCGTTGCCGAGTCCACGGTCAAGGCTTGGGTCGACCGTCTCGCCGACGCCATCTCCAGCCACGCCGTCACCTGATCGGCAGCTTCACCTCGACCGTCGTCCCCGTGCTCGAATCGCTGGTGATGCCGACCGTGCCACCTCGCCCCTGGGCTCGGGTGGTGAGGTTGGTCAGACCCATGCCACCCGACACCTCAGCGGGATCGAAGCCCTCACCGTCGTCTCGGACGATCACCGAGCAAAAGTCGTCGTCGCTCTGCACCGCAACCTCGATGTTCGATGCGCCTGAATGGCGGAATGCATTGCTCAAGGCCTCGGTCACGATCTTGTACACCTCCTCCTCCAACCGCTGATCCTCGAGACCGGCGAACCCGATCTCGAGGGTGACTGCGGCGGGATAGGCGGAGCCCATCCTGGACACCAGCTCCTGCAGCCTCTCGTCGAGCTGACGCCGCCCACGATTGGAGCGAAGCTCGAAGATGTAGGCGCGAAGCGACTCCACCGCTCGGTCGAGCCGGTCGACTGCATCCTCGAGGGTTGCGGCCGCAGAGGTGTCCTGGACCCTCTCGGCGATGCCCTGGAGCCCGATGCCGACCGCGTACAGGTCCTGGATGACCGAATCATGGAGGTCGCGGGCGATCCGCTCGCGGTCCTCGCCGACCGCAATCGTGCTCAGACGCTCCTGGAGGCGGGCACGCGAAACGGCCGATCCGGCGATCCGGCTCAGCGCCTCGACGATCATCACGTCGTCGTCGGTGAACCCGCCATCCTTCTCGGTGAGATACAAGCTCCCGAATGCGTGAGCTCCAACCGCCACGGGGACACCGAGAAAGGTCTTCATCGGCGGATGGTCGGGAGGGAACCCGTACGAGTCGGGATGGTCCGCGATAGAGTCGAGACGGATGGTGGCCCGGTCCCGGACCAGCGTCCCCAGGACGCCATGGCCCACCGGGAGCTTCCCGATCCGCTTCACCTGTTCGGGCCCGATCCCCTCGTGGATGAACTGTTTGAGGACGCCGTGCTCGCCGATCACCCCGAGCGCGGCATATCGGGCCCCGGTGGCGGCCCTCGCCTCGGAGACCAGTTGCCTCAACACGTTCTCGAGGTCGCCGGCACCCACCACGGCCGCCGCCGCCCCGACCAGTTCGGACAGGCGCGGGACCGTCATCACCTGGGTCATCGAACGGCAACGATACCCCGCTACCGTCTTGGCAGATGAAGAAGCTCCGCGTCCTCCTGGTGGACGACCATGAGGTGGTCAGGGCGGGCATCAAGGCGATGCTGGACGCCCAGCCCGACATCACAGTGGTCGGGGAGGCCGGGACCGCCGAGGAGGGCGTTCGCCGGGTCGGATACGACGATCCCGATGTCGTGGTGCTCGACGTGCGTCTTCCCGACATGAGCGGGGTAGAGGCTTGCCGGGACATCAGGTCCCGCTTCCCGGAGGTGAAGGTGCTGATGCTCACGTCGTTCGCCGACGAGGAGGCCCTGATGGCGGCCATCCTGGCCGGCGCCTCCGGCTACGTCCTGAAACGGGTGAAGGGCAACGACCTCATCGACGACATTCGAAAGGTAGGAGCCGGAGACTCCCTGCTCGACTCGGACATGACCGAGCGTCTCTTCGAGCGTCTCCGCACCGGCCCTCAGGAAGATCCTCTCCTGTCGCGTCTCTCCAAGCAAGAGCGGACCATCGTGGCCCACATCGCCGACGGGCTCACCAACAAGCAGATCGCAGAGGAGATGTTCCTCGCCGAGAAGACAGTCAAGAACTACGTCTCGAACCTCCTGGCCAAGATGGGGATGAGCCGGAGGAGCGAGGCGGCGGCCTACGTTGCCAGGCTCGAGGGCGAGCAGGAGGGCGCGGATGCCCCTCAGGGCTGGGGGGAAGGCTGATTTCGGGGCCGGAACAGGCCGAAAGCCCTGTTCGACTCAAACCAACGACCGTGTGACGACGATCGGTTGTGAGGTATTCAGCGGTCATGGACGAGAGCCACATCTATCGAGTCGACGTCACCAGCACGGGGCCGGACACCGCCTCCCTCTCCTCTCCCGACGGGCTTCCCCCAATGGGAGTGGGCCCGCCGCCCCAGTTCGGAGGGCAAGCAGGTCACTGGAGCCCGGAGCACCTCTTCGTCGCATCGGTGGCCTCGTGTCTCATGACCACCTTCTTCGCCATAGCCCGGATGTCCGGCGTCGAGATCATCGAGTACACCGACGCGTCCTCCGGGACTCTCATCCGAGACGAGGATCGGCTCTATCGAATGAGCGAGGTCACATTGCGACCGAAGGTGGTGGTCTCTGATCCCCGCAAGGTCGATCGAGCCCTACGACTTCTCGACAAGGCCGAGTCGGTTTGCCTGATCAGCAGATCGATAGAGGCCAAGGTTCATCTCGAGCCTGAGGTGACAGCCGTCTGATCACCAGGTCGGCACATAAGAGGTGAGCGTCTTCATGTAGTTGGAACGCTCGAAGGCGGACGGGTCGGGCACGGACAGCTGGCTGAGACTGCCTCTCGCCTGGGTGACCGAGTCGTAGCCGTTCTCGGTGAGCCAGTCTCGCAACCACCCCTGCACTTCGGTGAGACGCTTCGGTCCGTGTCTGAGCAGGCCGGACGCCATCATGACGACGTCGGCACCCGCCAGGATCACCTTGGCCGCATCCTCGCCCTCGTGGATCCCTGTGCTCGCGGCAAGAGCCGGAGTGACCCGCCCGTGGAGTATCGCCATCCAACGAAGCACCAGCCTCAACTCATCCGGGGTGGACAGCTTCAGGTTGGGGACCACCCCGAGCGAGGCGAGATCGATGTCGGGCTGATAGAAGCGGTTGAACAGCACCAGACCGTCGGCACCGGCGTCGCCGAGACGTCTCGCCATCGAAGCCAGGGCCGAGAAGTAAGGGCCGATCTTGACCGCAAGGGGGATGTCCACTGCGGCGCGCACCGTCTCGACGAGGTGCAAATAGGAGCTCTCCACGTCGGCCGAGGTGACCTCCGGGTCGGCGGCGATCCGGTAGATGTTGAGCTCGAGGGCGTCGACCCCGTTGTCCTGGAGCACCCTGGCGTAGAGGGTCCATCCACCGGACGAGACCCCGTTGAGGCTGGCGATGACCGGCACCCCTGCCTCGGCTCGGGCGCGGCGCACGAGTTCCAGATAGTCCTCGGGACCGGTGTTGTAGGCGTTCAACCTGGGCAGATAGCCGCTCGGAGCCTCCCCAAACCCTTCAGCTCCCAGCTCGAGACCGAAATGGACTGCCATGGCGTCATGCTCGATCTGCTCCTCGAAGAGACTGGGGAGCACGATGGCGGGGGCGCCGGCCTCCACCAACGCCAGGATGTGATCGATGTCGCCGGTGAGCGGAGACGCCGATGGCAGCACGGGCGAGGCCAGGTCGAAGCCGAGATACCTCGTCATCATGTCGGCCGTCATCGCTCCTCCTCCTCGTAGACAGCTGTCCGGTGGATCTCGACCATCTGCTCGTAGAGCTGCCACCGATCGTCGATGTCACGCTGGGCGGCGGCGGCCAGCTCCTCAGCGCGCTCTGGGTTGGCCCGACCGAGCAAGGCGAATCGGGCCTCTTTCTTGGCGAAATCGGTGAAGCGCAACGTGGGCTTGCGGCTGTCGAGACGCAGCCCGGGCTCACCGGCCGCCTCACGGGCCGGGTCGTAGCGGTAGAGGGGCCAGTACCCAGAGTCGGCCGCTTCCTTCTGATGGCTCATCTGGGTGGCCATCTCGATCCCGTGGGCGATGCACGGGCTGTAGGCGATGATGAGGGAGACACCTTCGTGCCGCTCGGCCTCGGCCATTGCCTTGACCGTTTGGGTCGGGTTGGCTCCCATCGCGATCTGTGCCACGTAGACGTTGCCGTATGACATTGCGATCTGCCCCAGGTCCTTCTTCCCCGTTGCCTTCCCGCCGGCGGCGAACTTGGCGACGGCAGACCGCGGGGTGGACTTCGAAGCCTGGCCACCAGTGTTGGAGTAGACCTCGGTGTCGAGCACCAGGATGTTCAGGTTGCGCCCCGACGCCAGGACGTGGTCGAGCCCCCCGAATCCGATGTCGTAGGCCCAGCCGTCGCCACCGACGATCCAGACGCTCGTCTCTATCAGCGAATCGGCCACCGCCTCGAGACGTCTGGGCAGTGGCCCATCGAGCCCGGCGAGCCGCTGACGGAGACGCCCAACCAGGTCACGTTGCGTCATCACCAGCCGATCGAGGTCGGACCTATCCGGTCCATCCACCACATCGAGGATCTCCTGGGCCAGCACGCCCAGTTCCGGGGCCAGGGCGGCCACGAGGAGCACGGCATCCTTGCGCTGCGCTTCGAGCGCCATCCTCATCCCCATCCCGAACTCGGCGTTGTCCTCGAACAGGCTGTTCGACCACGCCGGGCCCCGCCCGGCGGCATCGGTCGCCCAGGGCGTTGTCGGGAGGTTCCCGCCATAGATCGAGGAGCACCCGGTTGCGTTGGCGATCACCACCCTGTCACCGACCATCTGGGTCATCAGCTTCAGATAGGGGGTCTCGCCACATCCGGCGCACGCTCCCGAGAACTCGAACAGAGGACGGGCGAATTGCGAGCCCTTGACCGACACCGGGTTGAGCTCCGCCTTGGGGATCTCCGGGATCTCGAGGAAATAGCTCCAGTTCTTCCGTTCCCGCTCGAGATGCTCCGCCTTGGGCCTCATGTTGATCGCCTTGTGCTTGACCATCTCCTTCGACTTGGCCGGACAGACGTCGACGCAGACCCCACAACCTGTGCAGTCGTCGGGCGCCACCTGGACCGTGATCCGCCACCCTTCCAGGTCGGAGGCGGCCGAGTCCTTGCTGGGGAACCCATCCGGTGGTGAGGTGGTGGCATCGAACGCCACGATCCTGATAGCGGCGTGAGGGCAGACAAGGGCACAACGAGCGCAGTCGATGCATATCGACGGGTCCCAGATCGGGATCTCCTCGGCGATGGAGCGCTTCTCGTATTGGGCGGTGTTGGTGGGGAATGTGCCATCGACCGGGAGTGCCGACACCGGTAGCAGGTCACCCCGGCCGGACATCAACATCCCGGTCACCCTCTTGACGAAGTCCGGAGCCACTTCCGGGATCGGCGGCACATGGACGCGTGGCGGGGAGACGTCGCCGACCTCGACCTGGAACAACCTGTCCAGGGCCGTGTCGACCGCCTCCTCGTTGCGACGGACCACTGCCTCGCCCTGTCTCCCGTAGGTCTTGGCGATGTAGCGCTTGACGGCGGCGACAGCCGACTCGGTTTCGAGAAAATCGGTCAGGTGGAAGAAGCAAGTCTGCAGGACGGTGTTGACCCGGCCGCCGAGGCCGAGCTCGTGGGCGATGGTCTGGGCATCGATCGCCCAGACATCGAGCTTCTTGTCGACGATATGGCCCTGCGCATGTGGCGGGATCCTCGACCAGACCGATTCGGACGGGTAGGGGCTGTTGATCAGGAGCCGGGCGCCGGGCCCGGCCACTTCGAGCAGGCTCTCGTCCTCCAGGAAATCGAACTGGTGCACCGCCACGAAGTCGGCTTCCTCGATCAGATAGGTGGAGTCGATCCGCCTCGGGGACACCCGCAGGTGTGAGACGGTGCGCGAGCCGGACTTCTTCGAGTCGTAGACGAAGTATCCCTGGGCATGGAGGGGTGTCTCTTCCCCGATGATCTTCACCGAGTTCTTGTTGGCCCCGACCGTCCCATCCGAGCCGAGCCCGAAGAACACCGCCCGGGTCACGTCTTCCGGTTCGTGCCACCACTCGCGGTCGTAATCGATCGAGGTGCCTGTGACGTCGTCGACGATTCCCACGGTGAAGTGCCGCCGAGGGCTCTCGCCCAGCATCTCCTCGAAGATGCCGTGGACCATCCCCGGGGTGAATTCCTTGGATGACAACCCGTATCGCCCTGCGAGCACGTCGGCGGCCCGACCTCCCTCGGCCAGGGCGGTGACCACGTCGAGATAGAGCGGGTCACCCACCGCTCCCGGTTCCTTCGTCCTGTCCATCGCCACCAACCTGGTTGCCGTTCGGGGCAGCACTTCGAGGAACGACCTGACATCGAAGGGCCGGTAGAGCCGCACGACGACCATGCCTACCTTCTCACCGGACTCCACCATCCTGTCCACCGTCTCTCGCACCGCCCCCACTCCCGAGCCCATGATCACGATGACCCGCTCGGCGTCGGGAGCCCCGTGGTACTCGAACAGCTCGTATTCCCGGCCGGTCTCGTCGGCGACTCGCTCCATCGCCGTCTCGACGATGCGAGGGACCAGGTCGTAGAACGGGTTGGCGGCCTCCCGAGCCTGGAAGAAGACGTCGGGATTCTGCGCCGACCCGCGCAGGACCGGGCGATTGGGGTTGAGGGCACGGAGGCGATGGGCCGAGATGAGATCCTCGTCGACAAGACGTCTCAGAGCGTCGTCGTCGATCAACTCGATCTTGTTGACCTCATGCGAGGTGCGAAACCCGTCGAAGAAGTGGAGGAACGGGACCCGGGACTCGAGCGTGGCCAGGTGGGAGACGAGAGCCAGATCATGCGCCTCCTGGACCGACCCCGATGCGAGCATGGCGAACCCGGTCTGCCGGGCGGCCATCACATCCGAGTGGTCACCGAAGATCGAGAGGGCATGGGTGGCGATGGTTCGGGCAGCCACGTGGATGACCGTCGGCGTCAGCTCTCCTGCGATCTTGAACATGTTGGGGAGCATCAGCAACAGCCCCTGGGATGCCGTGAAGGTCGTGGCCAACGCTCCTGTCTGGAGGGCGCCGTGCACCGCCCCGGCGGCACCTGCCTCGCTTTGCATCTCGACGACGTCGGGGACCACCCCCCACAGGTTGGGGCGACCCTCCAGCGCCCAGGCGTCGGCCGACTCACCCATCGGCGACGCCGGAGTGATCGGGTAGATGGCGATCACCTCGCTGAGCCGGTAGGCGATGCGGGCAGCAGCCTCATTGCCGTCGATCGTGATGCTGGTCACCTGGCCAAGTGTGAGTTGAAGCGGCCCGGGTAACCAGGGCACAAAGACCCCCATGCGGAAGGCTGTTGGCCCGGCGGCCTAGACCCTCAGCCGCTCCCTCAAGGTGGCCAGATCCCCTTGCCAGACGGTGTCGGTCATGATCGGCTCGAACCCCATCTCGATGTTGATGGAGAGCATTGGAGCGTTGGAGCCGGCGTTGTAGGTGTCGATCCGCCGCACCTCCGGGTGCTCGTCACGCAGCCTCAGTGCCATCTCGGCCTTGAGCCAACGTCCCAGCCCCTTGTTTCGATGGGCAGGATCGACACCGGTGTCGCCCTGCCAGACGAGATCCGGCTGCAGCCGATGGCAGGTCACCTCGGTGAACCCGACCAGCGCTCCGGTCGGCTTGTGCCGGGCAACATAGGTGAGGACTTCCTTGGCTTTGGCCTCGTCCTTGGCCTCCATGTCTCTCAGGTTCTCCGGGGTGAGAACCTCATCGTCCTCCACGTAGTCCTCGCGTGGCGCCGTGTTCATGACCTGCCACAGGTCACAGAAGGGCTGGAGATACTCGTCCGGGATGGGGCTGGAGAAGAAGAGGACTTCGTAGTCGTGGGCACGCTCCTGGGCCCGCTCGACCCACAGCTCCATGAGCGACCAGTCGACACCGGAGAATCTCAGCCGACTGCGCCTCTCCGTGAATGCCGGCTTCAGGCCTGCCCGTCGTGCGATCCCCTCCTCGGAGCGACCCTGGTTGATCTCGATGGCGAGTCGGGCCCGTCGATCGCCGTGGAGCCCATCCAGCATCGGCGCCCCGATCAGCCTGCCCAGGCCGTTGCCCCGGTGGTCCGGATGGACGTAGACCCACCCGAATGCGTTCTCCAGGTTCTGCTCGAGGTCGAGCCAGGCCCCTGAGGTTGCGAGGATGCGTCGGCCCTCCCACAGGGCGTAACGAGGGATGGCCTCGCTCTCGAGAAGATTCTGCCAATCGACCAGACGCGCCTCCACCGGCATCGGAGGATCGCCGGCGGGCCCTAGCTCTTCGTCGCGGACCAGGTACAAGTCATGCAGCGCGACGAGATCCCGCTCGGCAGCGGTGCGGGTGTCGATGAGCTCGATCCGGGTCGACATGACCCGCCGAGGCTATGGCTGGGCTGCGATCCGATGCGGTCGAATTACCACAGGTCAGCGGGACGCGCCCTCGGGCGGGAACGCAGACCAGGGACTGTCGCCGAGCTCGGCGTCCACTTCCCACTCGATCCGGTTGTCCACCCGCTGGATGCCTTCCACCGACCGAACCATCGCCGCCACGAGACGGGACTCATAGCTGTTGTCCACGACCCCTGTGATGGTGGCAACGCCATCCTCGACCTCGACCTTCACCTCTGACATCGGGCCAGGCAACACCGCGACCACATCACGAGCGTCGTCGGCGATCTCCTCATCGGTGCGCACATAGGCCTTGACCAGATCTGAACGTGTGATGATGCCGACCAGCCGGCCCGAATCCTCGACGGGGAGGCGCTTGAAGCCTCGCCGGGTCATCACCCTGGCCGCCTCCTGGATGGTGGCGGTCGATGCGATGGTGACCGGGCTGCTGCTCATGAGCTCCCGGACCTGCTCGACCCCCGAGAGCGGGGAGTCTTCGCCCCGGAACAGAACGCGTGTCACCCACGTGGCGGAGCTGTCCTTGGCGACATAGTCGGCTTCAGACAGGATCCCTACCACCCTTCCGTCTTGCACGACCGGCAAGCCGCTGATGCGATTGTCGATCATCATCCTCGCCGCATCACGAACGGACGTGTCCGGCGAGACCGCCAGCACGTCCCGAGTCATGACGTCGGATACGTCCACGACTACTCCTTTGACTGGTCATCACAGATGTAGAGCGGTCTGGGAGCGCCGGCCAGGGCCTATCTGCCCTCATCGGGGCGGCGAAAGCCCCAATCAGTCCGACGCCGAAATCGGAGCGGGCTCCGACTCGGCGGCGAGTAGCTGATCGAGGCCGCCCAACGACGCCCAGACGGCAACGACGATGATGAAGACAACGACCAGGAGCCTCAAGGCAACGGTCGATCCGCGCGTGGTCTCGGTCTCGAATGTCACACCCGGCCATCCTTCCAAGACGGTGGCGGCAGGCTACGACAGGGGGAAGGGTCAGGCCCGGATTTGCTCCCATTCGGGACGGGTCATGCGATAGACGACGTGTCTGCGGAGTCGATCGTCGTGCAGGAAGCGGGGGTGGTCGAAGTCGAGATCCGGTGCTCGCTGCATCCCGAGTCTCTCCATCACCTGGGTAGACCTGGTGTTGGCCGGGATGGCCCAACTCAGGATCTGCTCGAGGCCTGCCTTCTCGAACCCGAAGTCGAGCACAGCGTTGGCAGCCTCGGTGGCGTATCCATTGCCCCATTGGTCTTTGGCGAATCGCCAGCCGATCTCGACGGCAGGGGTGAAATGAGTCGTGAAGGTGGGCACAGCCAATCCGCAGAAACCGATGAACCTCCGTGCCCATTTGATCTCCACCGCCCATAGGCCGAAGCCGAGCTGCTCGAACTGGCGGTCGATGCGTCGGACGAACTGGTCCGACTCCTCGGCAGTCAGAGTTGACGGAAAATGCTCCATGACCTCGGGATCGGCATTGATCGCGGCGAATTGCACCCGGTCCTTGGGTTTCCATCGTCGAAGCAGGAGGCGTTCGGTTTCAAGCGTGGGCCCGTTCGCCATGCCGGCAGGGTAGGCCCGACCCCGCAATGGGGAAACGTCAGGGCGGGTCGGACCCCGGTTTGAGGAAGCGAATACGCCCCGGGCCGAGACTCGGGTCGATTCGGAATCCCCAGCCGTGGACCACGACGTGATGATGGAACCAACACAGCGTGGCGAGGTTTTCCGGGTCGGTCGGCCCTCCCTCCGACCAGGGGACGATGTGATGCGCCTCGAGGCGGTATCGGCTCGAGCAGCCGTCGGCGGTGCAATCTCCGTCCCGGTGGAGGACGAAGCGTCGCAGACGGTTGGGGATGATGCGCGATCTCCGTCCCATGCCCAGTGGTCTGCCGGACTCGGTCCGGATCACCTCGAGACTGCCCGAGCAGGCGATCTTGTCCAGGATCTCCGGCCCCACCGTGGTCCCACCGGCAACCTCCACTCCTTTGTCGTCGACGAACACGGTGATAAGCGGCGTCGACAGTCCAGTGGGCCGGCTCTCCTCGCATAGGGCGGTCAGGGCGGTGGCCTTGCGGTAGGCCAGGCCGGGACGAGTCTCGTCGGGGAGGGCGGGAAGCTCGTCGGCGATCTCGGTGAGCACCTTGTCTATCACGGAGCCGGAATACCCATCGAGATCGCCCCACATGGCCCATCGTGAATCGTCGAGATTGGGCTGCAAGGTCAGATGAGACGCCGCGTGGGAGGCACGGTCATCGGCTCGTGTCATCCGTCGGTGACGGGCGGCTACTCGTCGGAGACCGTGGATGTCGAGACCCTCGAGCCACGGGCCTCGGGCTTCCCTGGGGATGCGAGCCAACGCTTCGGCCCGATCGAAGCTGAGCTCGCCGTCGACCAATCGTCGGGCGAGCTCGGGCTCGTCGCTGAGACGAGTCGCGGTCGAGGTGAGCCGGTAGGCGGTCTCGGAGGACAGGTCGAGTCTTCCTGCGACCCACTCCCGCATGCTCTTGCATCCATCGGCGGTGGGCAATTGCATCTGTGCCGCCAGAGCAAGGGCAGCCATCTGTCGTCCCCGGGCGGCGGCGATGATTGATTCTTCGGCCAGCAGGATCTGCTCGACCTGATCCGGTGTCGTTCCCCTCATGCCCCCAAGGTACGAGGGGGGTGTGACATTTTTCGGGCCCGAAGACGGGTTCAGTCGACTTTTTTCTTGACTTCTTCTACCGCGCCTTTGATGGCGTCGCCTGCCTCTTTCGCCTTGTCCTCGACCATGTCCTTGGTGTCGGCAGCTACGCCGCTGACCTTGGCCTTGGCATCCGAGGCAACGTCCTTGACGGCTTCGACTGTGGCCTCGGCCGCATCGGGCTTGACGATGCCGGAGTCCTTGAGACGGGGGATGACCTGATCGGCGAGATCGTGGGCCTTGTCGTCGCCGATGCGGGGACCGAGCTGAGACTCGAACTTCTCCCTCGCCTCGGATTCGGTGAGGCCGTAGTACTCCTCCTTCTTGGTCGCCACGATCTTGGCGACCGCGGCCACGGCGCCGATCACCACCAGGAACTTGAACAACGAACGGATCGGGTGACGCTCGGTTGCGGTCTCTTCCATTGCATGCACCTCCATCCTCAACCATACCGGACCCACGCCCATGACTTTTCGCGCTCTGCGACTGGACCCTTCACCGACAGCGTGGGGCTGCGTAGGTTCGAGGCTGAAGTGATTCGACGGCTGGTCGCCGGTCTCATCGTGGTGGGTCTGGCAGTCGGGATCTGGGTCTTGTGGCCTTGGGA
>DATBIX010000030.1:0-49801 GCA_036556665.1 Acidimicrobiia bacterium | reverse complement strand
GCGACAGCGCCGCGGAGGTGGTCAGCAGCTTGGCCACCGACGCCGGCTCGCGCGGCGTCTCGGCGTCCGAGCGGAACAGCGGCTCGCCGGTGAGCCCGTCCACCACCGACGCGCCGACCGAGGCGCCGAGGGCCGGGTCGGCGAGCAGCGGCGCGAGGACGGCGCCCAGCGCCTCGGCGTCCGGGACCGGAGCGTCGGTGGAGACCGGGGCGAGCACGTCGCCGGTCACCGGGGCGGCCGACGCCCCGGGTGCCACCGGGAAGGGCGGTGCGGGGGTGGGCCGGGGGCGCGTCGTCAGCACGCCGGGAACGAGGTCCGCGGCGTCCGCGCCCGCGTAGCCGAGGCCGCCGGCGAGCACCGCGACGACGGCGACGGCGGCCCACGAGCGCCGCCCGCGCTGCGCCGATCCCATCCTGAGCTCCCACGATGCGGCCCCGCCCCCCGGCCGGGCGCGTCCCTACGGGACACTAGCGCCCAGCCGACCCGCCCCTCGGGGCCACCACCGACCACCGGGAGCAGCCGTGGAGTTCGACGTCACCATCGAGATCCCGAAGGGCCAGCGGAACAAGTACGAGGTCGACCACGAGAGCGGGCGCATCCGGCTGGACCGGACGCTGTTCACCGCGACCCGGTACCCGGCCGACTACGGCTTCATCCCCGACACGCACGCCGACGACGGCGACCCGCTCGACATCATGGCGCTGGTCACCGAGCCGACCTTCCCGGGTTGTCGGATCAGGGTGCGTCCCATCGGTCTGTTCCTGATGGAAGATCAGGGCCATGCCGACCACAAGGTCCTCGCCGTGCCCGACGGTGACCCGTTGTGGGCCGACGCCTCGGACCTCGACGACGTCCCCGACCACCTGCTCCGCGAGTTGGAGCACTTCTTCACCGTCTACAAGGAACTGGAGCAGAAGAAGACGGCGACCCTGGGATGGCGACCGGCCGCCGAGGCCCTGGAGACCATCGAGCGGGCCTGGGCCGCCGCCCGGAAGGGCGGTTAGGTCACGTCACGGCCCAGGTTGGCGAACCTGGTGAACTCGGGCTGGAACGTCATCTCGACCCAACCGGTGCCGCCGGCCCGGTGCTTGGCCACGATGACCTCGGCGATCCCCTTCTTCTCCTGGTCCTCGGGGTGGTAGTACTCGTGTCGGTAGACGAACATCACCACGTCGGCGTCCTGCTCGATGGCCCCGCTCTCGCGGAGGTCTGACAGCCGGGGGCGCTTGTCCTCTCTCGCCTCGAGCGAACGGTTGAGCTGGGAAACGGCGATGATGGGCACCTCCAGCTCCCTCGCCAGGTTCTTCAGATTGCGGGTGACCTCCGAGATCTCCTGCTGCCGGTTCTCACGGGTCGTCGCGTTGATCAGCTGGAGGTAGTCCACCACGATCAGGGACAGCCCCTGCTTTCGCTTCAATCGCCGACACTTGGCCCTGATGTCGGTGACGGTCACGATTGGGGAGTCGTCGATGTAGATCGGGGCCCGGTACATCTTGCCGGCCGCGTCCACCACGCGTTGCCAAAGCGGCCCTAGCTGGCCGTTGCGCAGCTTCTTCGAGTCGACCTTCCCGACCGAGGACAGGATCCGCTGCACGATCTCCTCCTTTGACATCTCGAGCGAGAAGATGGCGACCGGGTCTCCGGCGGTGGCCACATTGGTGGCGATGTTGAGCGAGACAGCGCTCTTGCCCATCCCCGGGCGACCTGCGATCACGACGAGGTTGGCCGGCTGTATGCCGGCAAGGAGCCGGTCGAGGTCCACGAATCCGGTGGCCAGGCCATTCAGCTCCGAGCCTTTCTGCTCGAGCAGCTCGATGTGCTCGAGGACGTCGCTGAAGAGAGGGCCGATCTCGAGCAGGGTCTGGGCGCTTCGGCGCTCCGCCACCGACAGCACCGCCTGCTCGGCCCGATCGAGGACCTGGGCGATCTCCTCGTCGATGTCAAAGGCCACCTCGGTGACCGAGGCCCCAGCCCGGATCAGCTCGCGTCGCTTGGCGTGCTCTTCGACGATCCCTGCGTAGTAGAGGACGTTGGAGGTGGACGGGACGATGTCGACGAGACGGGCGAGATAGGCGACCCCGCCGACCTTGTCCAACTCCCCTTTGCGTCGCAACGACTCCGAGACGGTGACGGCATCGATCGCCTGATTCCCGTCGAACAGCTCGCGGATCGACTCGAAGACGGCCTGATGGGCGGGGACATAGAAGTCCTCGGGGTGGATGCGATCCATGACCTCGTTGACCGCGTCCTCCGAGAGGAGAACCGCCCCGATGACCGACTCCTCTGCCTCGCGAGAATGAGGCGGGTTTCGGTAGCCGGGTCGCATCTGGGTCTGCTCGCCAATGCCGCTCATCGACTCCATCCAACAGCTCGGGTGTGACAGTTTTCGCGAAGTGGACGCGTCAGACCCGGTTGGGATGGGGGAAGATCGACCAGCTTCGGGGGAAGCGAGCAGAAGATAGACCGCCCGGCCGGGTCACTCCAAAAGGCCGCGAAAGCTTCGCGCAGGCCGCGAAAACGTTCGCTATTCGCGCAGGCTCGGCTGTGACACGCCCCGGTGAACCGGGTTGACGACCCCGGTCAGGAGGCCGGGATGACGTCGAGGGTCAGCGGGAACTCGATCTCGGGATGGAGCTTGATGTGGATCTCGTGGAGCCCGATTGCCTTGATCGGCTTGGTGATCTCCACGGTTGCGCGGTCGAGCTCCACCCCCGTGAAGCGCCGCACCCCTTCGACCACGTCGGCAGGGCCCACCGACCCATAGAGCTGGCCTTCGTCGCCGGCCTGAGCCGCGATCACGACCCGGCTCCCGACCAGCTGGGTCGCCATCCGCTCCGCAACCTCCCGCGCCTTGGTTTCCGCCTCGATGCGCGCGGTGCGGATCTTCTCGGCCTGGGCCAGAGCTCCTTCGTTCGCCTTCACCGCTTTCTTCCGGGGAAGCAGGAAGTTGCGGGCGTAGCCCTCGGCCACGTCGACGACGTCACCCCGCTTGCCCAGCTCGGCAACGTCGGAGATGAGAATCAGCCTCATCGCGTGCTCAGATAGGGAAGCAACGCCATCTCGCGGGCGTTCTTGATCGCATTGGCCACCGCTCGCTGATGGGCCGGGCAATTTCCGTTGACCCTCCGGCCCCGGATCTTGCCGCGGTCGGACATGTACTTGCGGAGGACGGAGACATCCTTCCAATCCACGTAGTCGACCTTCTCCTTGCAGAAGGCGCAGGGCTTCGGTCTCCCCCGCCTCAACTCCATCCCGCGCCGCCGCTTGGGACGCGGATTGTTGGTGCTCTTCCGTGCCATCTATCTCCAACTCCTGGTCAGAACGGTGCCTCGTCGGGCCCGTAGTTCTCACGTGCCACCGGAGCAGGTGGGACGTCGCCGCCCTGACCGCTCCAATCCCCGCCCGAGCGTTGCGTCTTGTTGACCGTGGCGGTCGCCCAGCGCAAGGAGGGGCCGATCTCGTCGATCTGGATCTCGACGACCGATCTCTTGTCCCCTTCCGGTGTCTCCCAGCTCCGCTGCTCCAGCCGGCCGGTCACTATGACCCGTGCCCCCTTCTGCAGCGACTCGGCGGCGCTCTCGGCCTGCTCTCGCCAAACGGTGCCGGTGAAGAAGCTGGTGTCTTCCTGCCATTCGCCGTCCTGGCCGCGCCAACGACGGTTCACCGCCAGCCGGATCTTGGCCATGGCGACACCCGACGGGGTGAAGCGCAACTCGGGGTCGTCGACGAGGTTTCCGATCAGCGTGACGTTGTTCGACATTCGAGAATCTCCCTTCTCACGTCCCGGATGCGATCATGCCGCAGCCCTGGGACCGAAATCCAGTCATGCGCCGCCCTTGCGCACGATCTTGTGTCGAATCACCTCGTCTGCCAGAGACAGCATCCGATCGAGTGAGTCGACGGCAGCCGCCTCTGCCTGGAACGTGACCACCGAGTAGTAGCCCTCGGAAACATGGTCGATCTCGTAGGCGAACCGCCGCTTGCCCCAGAGGTCGCGTCCGTCGACGCTCGCCCCCTGGCCGGTCAAGTGTGACTCCAGCTCGCCGATCTTGGCTGAGACGTCATCCTCGGCCAGATCGGGCCGATGGATCGTCATGACTTCATAGTCGCGCATGTGACCTCCTGTGGACATCCGATTCGGAAGGCCCCACCAGCACGGTGGAGCAGGGGTTTCGCCGTGGCCGGCGGCGCGAGACGCCGGTGCGGGCTGCGAATTGTAGGGCGGTTCAGGGGAAATCCGAAGTCGAGAGGAAATCTCCCAAGCGGAGGTCGACTGCGTCGAGCGGAGTCTCGAGAGCCCAACTCACCGATTCTGGAGCCGGGTAGCGGGGGCAGCCCTCGCCGGCACATGGGAGCATCTCCTCGGAGCCGACCAGTTCGCCGCTCTCGTCGAACAGCCAGAGATCGAGCGCCAGAGACGTGTCATCCATCACGAAGGTGGGCACCACCGGCTCAGGGAACACGAAGAGCATGCCGTCGATGTCGTCCGGGAGCTCGGAGAAGCCGCGCAGGCCCTGGCTGCGCTCGGCCGGCTCGTCTGCGACCCAGACCCTGAGATGGCTGTCGCCGACGGTCACCTCCGCCACCGGCAGACCGGTCTCCTCGGCCGGGGAGAGACAGGCGCCGAGCAGGATCGCCGCTGCGATCAGCCGGATTTGCGGCCCTTGAGCATCTCGGCGGCTATCTCCTCTGAGACGTGGTAGCTCTCTTCGTCGCCGGGAAAGTCACCGGACCCGACGTCCGCCACGTATCGCTCCAGTGCGGCCACGGCCTCATCGGCGAGGTTGGCGTAGCGGCGGACAAACTTCGGGTAGTTCCCCGAACCGAGACCGAGGACGTCGTGGAAGACCAGCACCTGCCCGTCGGTGGCGGGGCCGGCGCCGATCCCGATCGTCGGCACGTCGATCTCTTTGGTGATGATCTCGCCGAGGATGTCGGGCACCCCTTCGAGGACGATGGAGAAGCACCCGGCGTCGGCAAGTGCGATGGCATCCTCGATCAGCTCCCGGGCTGCATCGACCATCTTCCCCTGCACCCGGAACCCACCCATGGCATGTACCGACTGCGGGGTCAGTCCGATATGGCCCATCACCGGGATCTCGGCGTCGAGGATTCGCTCGACGGCGGGGAGCCGCTTCCTTCCGCCTTCGAGCTTGACCGCCTCCGCCCCGCCATCCTGCACGATCCGACCCGCATTGCGGACCGTCTCCTCGGGGGAGATGTGAAAGCTCAGCCAAGGCATGTCGACCACGAACAGGGCGAGGGGGTCGGCTCGCTTCACGGCTCGGGCATGCATGATCGTCTCGTCCATGCCGAACTCGAGGGTGGTGGCCATGCCGTGGACCACGTTGGCGGCCGAGTCACCGACGAGGATGATGTCCACTCCCGCGCGGTCGGCGATCATGGCGGCTGGATAGTCGTAGGCGGTGACCATGCTGATCTTGGGCCCACCCTTCCGGGCCCTGATTGCCGGTACGGTGACCTTCTCGCGCATGGGATGAGGATACCTGTCCACCCGACATCCGGTTTCACGGTGCGATCTGGCATGCCGCCGGAGCGCCGATAGAGTGCCCTGGCCGCCCTGGGCGCGAAGGAAGAACGATGGTCAAAGTGTCCCGGTGGCGCCTGTTCCTGACGTTGGTGTCGATCGGCGCTGCCATCTATGTCGTCCTCAACAACCCGGTCAACCTCGGTCTGGATCTGAGGGGCGGTACCCAGATCGTCCTGGAGGCTCAGGACACCCCTGACGTGGTCGTCGACGAGGAGGTCACCAACCGGACCCTCGAGGTGCTGCGCCGGCGCATCGATGCCTTCGGAGTTACCGAGCCCACGATCCAGGTTTCGGGCGATCGGCGCATCATCATCGAGCTTCCGGGTCTCGAGGACCCTGATCAGGCGCTGGATGTCATCGGCCGCACCGCCCAGCTGACCTTTCACCCCGTCCTCGACGCGGTGACCGCCGGCACAGCCCCCGCCGGCGAGGACACCCTGGTGCTGCCCGGCGATCCGGGTGAGGACCTGGTGCTGGGGCCGGTGGCGGTCCAAGGCGACCAGGTGGAGAGCGCCGCTGCCATATTCGACAGCCAGGGGTCGGGCTTGTGGGCGGTGACCATCGACTTTCTCCCCACGGGCGAGGAGCAGTGGGCCGAGCTGACCGCCGAGGCGGCCTGTTCCCCACCTGGTGATCCCACCCGCAGGATCGCCATCGTCCTCGACCAAACGGTTCTCTCCAGTCCCGGCGTGTCGAGCTCGGTGGAGTGCGGCGTCGGGATAACCGGCGGTTCCACGTTGATCACCGGGGACTTCGACGAGGCGAGCGCCGAGGAGCTCGCCCTGCTGGTGCGTGCCGGGGCCCTCCCCGTCCCGGTCGAGGTCATCGAGAGAGGCACCATCGGGCCGTCCCTGGGTGAGGAGGCGATCGAGGCCAGCCTCCAGGCCGCCCTCATCGGCGCCGGGCTGACCATCATCTACATGATCGCCTTCTACCGGGTGATGGGGATCGTGGCCGGGATCTCCCTCCTCGTCTACGGCCTTCTCTCGTTCGCCGTCCTCGTCTGGCTGGGGGCCACGCTCACCCTGCCCGGGATTGCCGGTTTCGTTCTCGCCATCGGCATGGCGGTCGACGCCAACGTCCTGGTCTACGAGCGGGCCAAGGAGGAGTTCGCCCTCGATCCCTCATTGGGACGGGCCTTGCCTGCGGGCTTTCAACGGGCCTGGAGCGCTATCGCGGATTCCAACGTCAGCACCCTGCTCGCCGCCATCCTCCTCTTCTTCCTCGCCTCGGGAGCGGTGCGAGGCTTCGGCATCACGCTGACGATCGGTGTCCTCGTCTCGATGTTCTCGGCGCTGGTGGTGACTCGTGTCCTCCTCGAGTTGTTGCTTCGATTCACCAAGGTCGAGGAGCATCCCGGGGCGATGGGCATGACCGTCGGTCGACGTTTGCAGCAGTGGCTCAGAACATCCGGCCCGAATCTCTTCGCCCATACCCGGCGCTGGCTGGTGGTGTCGCTGCTCGTCGTGGGCCTTGGGATCACGGCACTCGTCGTGCGCGGGCCCAACTTCGGTCTCGAGTTCCTCGGCGGGCAGCTGATGGAGTTCTCGACGACCGTGCCCGTCGATCTCGGAGAGCTGCGGGCGGCCCTCGCCGATGAAGGGTTGCCCCGGGCTTTGATCCAGGAGACCGGGCAGGGGAACGTCGTAGTCCGTACCGAAGAGCTCGACGAAGCCCAACAGCAAGCCGTGGAGGACACCGTCGCCGACCTCGGTGGCGGGGCAACCGTGGTGAGGGACCAGTTCGTTGGCCCGACACTGGGTGAGGAAATTCGCAACCGGGCGCTGATTGCACTCGGCCTGGCCCTGCTCGCCCAAATGGCCTATCTGACCATTCGCTTCCGTTGGACCATCGCCCTCGCCGCGGTGCTGGCGATGTTCCACGACGTGATCTTCGTGGTCGGGGTGTTCGCCTGGATGGGCAAGACACTGGACGGGGTGTTCCTCGCCGCCCTCCTCACCATCATCGGATACTCCATCAACGACTCGGTGGTGATCTTCGACCGCATCCGGGAGAAGGAGGCCGAGCGCCCGGGAGAGCCCCTCGGGCCGATCGCCAATGAGGCTTGCCTCCAGACGGTTCCGCGCACCATAAACACCGGTTTGGGGGCGATCCTCATCCTCGTCGCCCTCTTCGTCCTCGGCGGGGACACCCTGGCCGACTTCGCCCTGGCCCTCCTGCTCGGGATCCTGATCGGCACCTACTCCTCGGTGTTCACGGCCACGCCGCTGGCCATTGCCCTGGATGACCGTTGGCCACGCCCGATACCGGAGTCGAAGCCGGGTGAGCGCCGTCAGCATCAGAAGCAGCAGACCGGGCCGAAGCGGATCTTCGACTAGCTCAGAGGATCGCTCGCACCCATTCGATGTCGGCGGTCTGCTCCTCGGGCCCCCCGGGAGTCTCCACGATCACCGGGGCGGCGGCATCCAGGATCACCCGGGCGATGAGATGGGGCGGGATTAGGCCCTTGCCCAGATTCTCGTGCCGGTCACGGCGCGAGTCGAAGGGGTCCTTGGAGTCGTTGACCTGAACCAGGTCGATGCGCCCGGTCGCCTCCAGGACCCGGGGGACCGCTTCCTCCAAGGGCTCGCCTCCGGCCCAGAGATGGCAGGTGTCGAGAACGAAGCCGACTCCATACCCCCCGATCTCGTCGAACAGCTTCCCGATCCACTCCACCCGCCGGGCGACGGCCTTGTCGCCACCCGCCGTGTTCTCGATGTAGACCGGCATCTCGGTGTCGAGCACGTCCAAGGCCTTGCGCCAGCGGTCGATCCCCTCTTCCTGTGGGCCGTCGCCGGTCACATGGCCGGCATGGACGATCACCGCCCGGGCAGCGATCTCGCTGGCCGCGTCGCAGGTCTCCTGGAGGATGCGCCGGGAGGGGACTCTGACCCGGTTGTTGTCGGCGCAGACATTGATCAGATACGGGGCATGGACGTAGATGGGAATCGGCGAGTGCCGCAGCTCGTCCTCATCGGGGCGAGGGGCCGGCTTCTTCCAGGACTGCGGGTTGGAGAGGAACATCTGGACGACGTCCGCCTTGCGCTCGGCTGCCTCCGCCAGGGGGTGGATCGACGGGACGTGAGCCCCGACCAGGATCACGATGATTCCCAGATCCGGGCGGTCCTCGCCCTTGCTTCCCGCCGGGCGGCACCGACCGCGTACTCGGCCAGCTGAGCGGCGACCTCGGCAGGTGGTGATGCCCAGTCGGAGGTGAGGACACCCAGCACCCTCGGCTCGATCCAGCGCGCCCCCCAGGGGTGATCGGGGAGCCCGCCCCGGGTGAGCAGCCTGATCTCGAGCAGGAGCAGCACGTCCCCCTCATCGATGATCTCGCCTGGCGAGATGTCGACGACGTTCCCCCAGGGGACCAGGTCCGGGCCCCGCAGCGGCCCGCGCAACCTGATCGCGATCCCGTCGTCGCGCGCCTCGATGACCTTGGTCGGGACGAACAGCTCTTTGAGGCCCCAGATCACGAGGAACCCGGAGAACAACAGCAGTGCCCAGGCCCAGATCACATCGCGTGGCTCGAAGATCTGAGTGTCGTTCGGGTTGAAGATCAGCTCACGGAGCCAGTTGGTGATGCGGCGGTTGGTCAGCACGTCGACGGCAATCACCAGCAGCGGTATCGCCGCCATGGCCAGCAGCCACATCCTCACTGCCGAGCGGCGGACCACGACTCTCATCACTTCACGCCGAGATCTTTTGGCAACAGCAGCGCCTGATAGGGGATGGCGTGGACGGCGAAGGCATCGGCGGCGCGACCCTCCGAGCGGTCGAGCAGTGAGATGGCCTGGACCACCCGCAACCCGGCTGCCATGGCTGCTTCCGAAGCCTCGATCATGGCCCCGCCCGTGGTGGTGGTGTCCTCCACAATGGCCACCGCCATCCCGGCCGACACCGGACCGACGAGCCGGCCCCCGGTTCCGTACTGCTTGGTGGTCTTGCGCACCGAGAAGGCGTTGATGTGTCGGCCGCGTTGACCCGCGACCAGCACCACGGCCATGGCGATCGGGTCGGCGCCCATGGTCATCCCGCCTATCGCCTCGACTTCGCCATCGAGCACCTCGAGGACCGCCGAACCGACGATGGGGGCGCCATCACTGCTCAGGGTGGTGAGACGAGCGTCGAGGTACCAGTCCGACCTGACGCCCGATCGAAGCGTGTATGGCCCGTCCATGAACAATGCGTCGGAGCGCAGGTGCTTGATCAGAGCTTTTCGGGACACAGCTCAATCGTATTGCCCGGCCGCCTGGTATGGGCCATCGGGTGCGGCGGTAGCGTTCGGACATGGAGCTGCTCCTCGTCCGGCACGGTCAGCCCGATTGGACTCCCGATCGCATTGCCCGCAACGACCCTGATCTGACCCCTCTCGGCTACGAGCAGGCGAAACGGGTGGCGCAGCGGCTTGGGGAGCTCGATCGCGTCGACCAGCTCTGGGTATCGCCGATGAACCGGGCACGGCAGACCTCGGTCCCGGTCGCCACCGAGTTGGAGACGGTTGCACGGGTTTGCGAATGGCTCCAGGAGATCAACAACCCACCTGAATGGGACGGCTCCCCGGCCGACGAGATCGACAAGGCGTTGCGTGATTCGAACATCAGGACAATGGAAGAGATGTGGGACGGCCTGCCTGGAGGTGAGACGTTCCGCACCTTTCATCGGCGGGTTGTCACCGGGCTCGAGCAGACCCTTGCCGCCCACGGGATCTCACCGATGCAGACGGAACACAGGCATCTCTGGCACGTGGACGATCCCGCCCGCCGAGTGATCGTCGTCGCCCATGCCGGCACGAACGCAGTGATCCTGGGTCATCTCCTCGGTCTGGACCCGGTTCCGTGGGAATGGGAGAGGTTCAGCCAGCCCCACACCGGGGTCTCCCGGCTGATCATGACCCGGATCAGCACCGGCTGGGCCTTCTCGATGCGCTCGTTGGGTGACGTGACCCATCTGAGGCCGGAGATGGTGACGAGCTGACTCGGCGAGCCCGAAGGTGTCTCCGCGCCTACTTGCCGAACCTGCGGTCGCGGCTGGTGAAGTCACGCAAGGCGCGGAGGAAGTCCACCCGACGAAAGGCAGGCCAGTTGACGTCGACGAAGACGAACTCGGCGTAGGCCGATTGCCACAGCAGGAAGCCGGAGAGCCGGGACTCCCCGGACGTTCGGATCAGGAGATCCGGGTCGGGCATGTCGGCCGAGTACATGTGAGATGCGAGCGAGTCTGCGTCGATACGGGACCCGATCTCGTCCGGAGGCACACCGTCGGCGACCAGCTTGGCCACCAAGTCCTTGGCGGCGTCGACGATCTCCTGTCTGCCCCCGTATCCCATGGCGATGTTGAGTCTTCGTGACCCGGCCGGCTGTGACTCCTCGGCGGCCTTGGCCGCTGCCACCAGATCGTCGGGGAGCAGGTCGAGGCTGCCGATGAACTTGATCCCCATGTCATAACGGGCGCACAACGCGGGGAGCCGCTCGAACAGCTCGACCAGGACCTCGAAATAGGGGTGGAGCTCGTCGGCGGGACGGGCCAGATTCTCCCGGGACAGCACCCAAGCGGTGACTGCCGGGATGTCGAGCTCGTCCGCCCAGCCGAGGAAGTCCTCGAAGCGGCGCATGCCGACCCGATAGCTCTCGGTGTAGGTGGGCAGCCGCTCCTCCCTGGCGTGGCGGCGATGACCGTCGAGGACGATTCCGATGTGACGGGGGAGACGGTCTCGGTCGAGGCCGTTGACGAGGTTTCGCTCGTAGAGGCGATAGAGGACACCAAGCGCCATGTGAACCCCCGCATCGTACCGGTCCCAGCCGGCCTCGAATCATCACCACGATGGGTCGCCAGGCCTTTCCCGGTTGACCACCGCAGGTAATAGCCTTCCTGTCGTGGAAAGGGCCACCCTCGGCAAGATGCAGAACCCGATCAGGGGGTTTCTCCACGGGGCTGCCGCGATCGCGGCCATGGTCGGCCTGGTCCTCCTGCTGGAGCGATCGCGGGGCCGCGCCACCGCCGTGGTCGGGGCCCTCGTCTTCGGCGGCGCCCTGCTGGTGATGTACACCATCTCATCCCTCTACCACTCCGTACCGTGGGACGAGAGGTGGAAGGGCCGGCTGCAGAGGGTCGACCACTCGATGATCTTCCTGGTGGTGGCGGGGACCTTCACACCCATAGCCATCGCCTCACTCGATGGTCTCGCTCTGACCATGAGTCTCACTCTGGCCTGGGGGATCGCACTCGCCGGCATCCTTCTCAAGACGTTGATCCCCGAGATCAAGACCGGGCTGTCTGTGACCCTGCAGATGATCATGGGCTGGTCGGCCCTGGCCTGGATGCCCTGGATCTGGTCGGAGCTGGGGCCGGCCGCCGTGACCTTGATCGCCCTCGGCGGGCTTTGCTACACCGGCGGCACCGTGATCTTCTCGGCCAAGCGTCCCCGCCTCTTCCCCCGGACCTTCTCGTACCACGAGTTGTTCCATGTGTTGGTCATCGCCGGGAGCGGCTTCCACTTCTTCGCCATCCTGCTCTACGCCATCCCGGCCACGGGGGTCTAGCCGAGCGGCAACGTCGAGATCTCGGCGCAGAGTGCCTCCACCTCGTCCAACCGGGACGGGACGGTGTCGGTCAGGTTCTCGTGGCCATCGTCTGTGATCACCACGTCGTCCTCGACCCGGATCCCGATGCCGAGGAACTCGGGAGGCAGCGTGTGGGTGATCTTCTCGGCGCTCTCCTTGGCCTCCTGCTCCTTGGCCAGGGCCGAGGCGCGGCCCTCCTGGATCCTGCGCTGTCTCCATTCGTCCCGGTCGTACTCGAGGAGGGTGAGTGTGATCTCGGACTTCTCCGGTGACACATAGAGGCCTGGCTCGACGGTGAACGCCATTCCCGGCTCGAGCTTGCGGGGCACCCCGTCCACCCGGTAGGTGCCGGCGTCGTGCACGTCGAGGCCGAGCCAATGCCCGGTGCCGTGGAAGAAGAACTCGTTGTAGTGATGCATCGACAGCGACTCTTCCACCGAACGAGGCAACAACCCGAGCTCCACCATGCCTTCGGTGAGCACACGTGTCGCCGCATCGTGGATGGCGCGAAGGCTCGACCCGGGCCCAGACATCTCGAGACCCCTCTGGAAGGCGGCGTGCACCACCTCGTACAACGCTCGCTGCGGGCCGGTGAACCTGCCGTTGGCGGGGAAGGTGCGGGTGATGTCGGACGAGTACCCGTCGACCTCCGCCGCGGCGTCGATGAGGATCAGGTCGCCATCCTCGATGAGCCGGTCGTTCTCGACGTAGTGGAGCACGCAGGCGTTGGCTCCGGAGGCAACGATCGATGGGTACCCGTTGTGTCTCGAGCCGTCCAGTCGCCAGTGGTACTCGAGGGCCGCCTGGACCTGGAACTCGAACAAGCCGGGTCTGGCGAATCGCATCGCCTCGGCGTGTCCCCGGGCCGAGAGCCGGCACGCCTTGCGCATGCTCTCTATCTCGTCCTCGGTCTTACGGAGGCGCATCTCGCCGAGCAGGATGGAGATGTCGCCGATCGAGACCGGAACCGTGCCCCCGAGCTCCTCCCGGAGCGAACGGGCCCGGGCGATGAGCTCGCTGACCCGGTCGTCATGACCGGGATTGCCCGACCGGTACCAGATCACTTCTCGCCCGATGATGTAACGGGAGAGGATCTCGTCCAGCTGGCCGATCTCGTATGCCTGGTCCGCTCCGTAACGCTCGGTCGCGCCCTTGGTGCCGGCCCGGTACCCGTTCCACGCCTCCATCTCCGGATCTCGTGGGCGAACGAACAGGGTGTACTCCGCATCCGGGTGCCCCGGGGTCAACACAGCCACCGCGTCAGGCTCCGGGAACCCGGTGAGATAGAGGAAATCAGGGTCCTGGTGGAAGTCGAAGCTGGTGTCGCTGCTTCTGGTGACCTCCACCGCGGCCGGGATGATGGCGATGCCTCCCTCACCGATCTCCTCGGCGAGTCGGCCACGACGGCCGGCGAATCTGTCGGACATCGGCCCAACGCTACCCCGGCTCATCCCGCAGGCTCCAGGTCGACCACGATGGGAAAGTGATCCGATCCGAGCGGTGATCCGAGACGTCTGTCCCTGGTGTGGAGGGCCTCGCTGTGGAGTAGATGATCGATAGGAACCCGGAGCAGGACGTTCGAGGTAGCGGGGAAGCTGGGCTGCAGGCCGAACCCGATCTGTGAGTTCTTCATCCCGCCGTCTGCGGTCAGGCGCCTGAACTGCCACGACCAGGGTGACGCATTCAGATCGCCTACGACCACGAATGCCCCCTCCTGCTGGCCGGCCCACTCGGCGGCGAAGGCCAGCTGGGCGTCGCGCAATGCGGCACGCTCGGCCGTGGTCGGAGCAAGCGGGTGCGAGGAGAGCACCTTCACCACGGCGGGCCAGCCCTCCGGCTGCAACTCGAGCGCTATCGCCCGGGGCTGGGTTTCGGCGAACCCATAGGAGACGGCTTCGACATCGTGTCGGGTCAGGACCAGAGTCCCGAAGATGAGGTTCTCGGACCGCCCTCTGATCACCTCGTAGTCGAGACCCGAGGACTCCATCGCCACCTCCCAGGGCCGGCTGGCCTCGTGGAGGAAGACCAGATCGGGGTTGATCGATTCGATGTACTCGATGACCTCGTTGTAGTTCTCGTTGGTGGAGAGGAGGTTGAAGCTCATCACCCGAAGACGGGGAGCACCGGCCACCGATTCCCCGGGAGAGCCCAGATAGAGCGGGGCGACGAAGAAGGCGTTGACCAGGGCGATACCGAGAATCGCCAATCCGGTGCGCCGCCAGCGCGAGACGGAGATGACCAAGCCCAGGAGGGCGAGGGCCACCATGTACTGAGCCCGGAAGTTCGCCAGGACATCCAGCCACCACACCCATCTCCCGGCGAAGGATGCGAGGCTGACCGCGCAGAGGAACAGCGCCGGAATCACCAGGACGATCACGTCGTCACGTTAGAAGTGGCCCGAATGTCTGGGTGGGGCGATCAGGAAACGGCGTCTTCCAGTCTCCGACGGACATCATCGGCCTGGGACCGAACCGAGTCCGGGCTCCCACTTCCCCTGGTCGAACGTTTCGCCACGGAGGCAGCGGGATCGATCAGCTCGAGATCGCCGGCGACCAGCCCCGGATGGGCCGCGGCGAGGTCGGCAGCAGTGACATCCTCCAGCGAACGGCCATCTGCCTCCAGGCCCACCAATAGCCTGCCCACCGCCTGATGGGCCTCGCGGAACGGGACTCCCCGGCCGGCCAGTGCCTCGGCGAGATCGAGGGCAGCGGTCTCGACGAGGATCCGGCCTGGAGCGAACCGGGCATTGCCCAGGAGAGTCTGCACCGCCTGCAACGACGCAGCCAGGACGTCGTCGGAGTCGAAGAGGAGGCGCTTGTCCTCCTGGAGGTCGCGGTTGTAGCTGAGAGGGAGCCCCTTTTGGAGAGTCATCATCGCAACGAGGTTGCCCGTCACGCGGGCAGCCCGGCCTCGCAACAACTCGGCGATGTCCGGGTTGCGCTTCTGGGGCAGGGCCGAGGAGCCGGTCGTGACCTCGTCGCCAAAGCGCACCCGCCCGAACTCGGCGGTCGACCACAGCACCATCTCCTCGGCCAGTCGCGACAGGTTGACCATGGCCTGGCAACAGCAGAAGACGTACTCGGCCAGATGGTCGCGTGAGCCGACGGCATCGAGAGAGTTGTCGAACACCATCGACATCCCGAGGAGACGGGCACTCTCCTCGGGATCGAGCGGGAGCGACGATCCGGCCGAGGCACCGGCGCCAAGCGGTGACACGTCGATGTGCCGCAACGCTCCCCTGAGCCTCTCGATGTCGCGCAGGGCCATCCAGGCATAGGCGAGTAGATGGTGGCCCAGCGTGGTGGGCTGGGCCTGCTGGAGGTGGGTGTAGGACGGGATCAGCATCTCGGCGTGCTTTTCGGCGAGGTCGGCGAGGTGCAGGGCGAACCGATGGAGCTGGTCGATCCGCTCCCAACCGGAGCGGACCGTGTAGAGCCTCACATCGAGAGCGACCTGGTCGTTGCGGGAGCGGCCGGTGTGGAGCTTGCCTCCGACCTCCCCCACCAGACCCACCAGCCGTCGCTCCACTGCGGTGTGGACGTCCTCGTCGGTGTCGAGGAACTCGAACCTGCCCTCAAGGGCCTCACCGAGGAGCGTCTCCAACCCGCCAACGAGCTCGGCGGCCTCATCCCCTTCGAGGATCCCGGTCGAGCCGAGCATGGTCACATGGGCGATCGAGCCCTGGATGTCGTCGACCAGGAGGCGCCGGTCGGAGTCGTCACGGGTGTATTCCCAGAGCGTCTGACCGGGGCCCTCCTCGAAGCGGCCACCCCACAGTGTCACGCCGTCTCCCCGTCACCGAAGCCTCTGATCCGCTGTGCATTCAGTGAGATGAAGCCTTCGGCATCGACATGGCGGTAGGTCTCGTCCGCCTCGAAGGTGGCGGCATCCGGGTCGTACAGGCCGTCGGGTGCCCTTCTGCCGGTCACGGCGGCGGCGCCCTTGTACAGGCTCAGGCGCGCCTCGCCCGTCACCGGCTGCTGGATCTCGTCGATGAATCGCTGCAGGGCGGACCGCTCCGGGCTGAACCAGAACCCGTTGTAGGTCATCTCCGCGTAACGGGGGACCAGCTCGTCGCGCATGTGAAGGACCTCCCGATCGAGGGTGATCGACTCGACGGCTCGATGGGCGAGATGGAGGATCGTCCCGCCCGGGGTCTCGTAGACGCCACGGCTCTTGATCCCCACAAACCGGTTCTCGACTATGTCGACCCGCCCCACGCCATTCCGACCCGCGATCTCGTTTGCCTCGACCAGCAAAGCCACCGGACCGAGACTCACACCGTTCAGCGAGACTGGGTTCCCGCTCTCGAACCCGATGATCACCTCTTCCGGCTGGTCGGGGGCCTGGCCCGGGTCCACGGTGAGCCGGAACATGCCCGGGGGCGGAGCGACCCACGGGTCCTCGAGCACCCCTCCCTCGTAGGAGATGTGGAACAGGTTGGCATCGATCGAATAGGGCGCTTCCCTGGTCACGGGCACCGGGATCCCTCTGTCTGCGGCGTAGCGGAGGAGGTCGGCCCGGCCGCTCAGGTCCCATTCCCGCCAAGGGGCGATGACCCGCAACTCTGGTGCCAGAGCCGCCACCGAAAGCTCGAACCTGACCTGATCGTTCCCCTTCCCGGTAGCCCCGTGAGCGATGGCCTGCGCCCCGAAGGCGCGTGCGGTGCGGACCAGGCCTTCGCTGATGATGGGGCGGGCCAGCGATGTGCCGAGCAGGTAGTGGCCCTCGTAGACGGCTGCGGCACGGAGGGCGGGGAAGACGGCTCCGGTGACGAATCGAGCGGTGAGGTCTTCCACCACGGCCTCGACGGCGCCAGTGGCAATCGCTTTGTCCTTGGCCTCCGCCACCTCCTCGCCCTGGCCGATGTCGGCGGTGTAGGCGATGACCTCGGCATCACGCTGCTCGCGCAACCAGGCGAGGATCACCGACGTGTCCAATCCGCCCGAGTAGGCGAGAACCACCCTCAATGTCACTCCTCCTCGTCCGGTGGCGCGCCGGGGTCGGGCAAGCCTTGGCTCAACGCCCACTCGCGCACCATGGTGTAGGCATCCGCCGTGCTGTACGGGCCGTCGTCGATCCGCTTCTCCAGCATGAGGTCCATGATCTCACCGACCCTGGGCCCCGGCCCAATCCCGAGATAGCCCATCACCTGGTGCCCGTCGATCGGGGCCCGCAGCCGGGCCAGCTCCTCCCGCTCGCCGAGCTCGGCGATGCGGGTCTCGAGCTCATCGATCTGGGTCTGGATGGCCCGCTCGCGCCGTGGATTCGCCGTGGTGACGTCACAGCGCACCAGCTCGTTGAGCAACGGGAGCAGTTCGCCGGCGTCGCGCACGTAGCGTCTGACCGCCGAGTCGGTCCATCCCATCTTCAGTGTGTGGGGGCGGAGATGGAGGAACACCAGCTTGGCCACGTCCTCGATCAGCTCCTTCGGATAGCGGAGGGCACTCATCCGCCTCCGGGTCATCCTGGCCCCAACCGCCTCGTGGTGGTGGAAGGAGACCCCCTCGGGCCCGAACTGGCGCGTGTCCGGTTTGCCGATGTCGTGAAACAGGGCGGCGAGACGGAGGGTCAGGTCGGCCGACGTCTTGTCCACGACGGCCAGGGTGTGGGCGAGCACGTCCTTGTGCCGTTGGTTGGGGTCCTGTTCCATGGCCAGTTCAGGCAGCTCGGGGAGGAAGTGCACGGCCAGCCCCGTCGCGACCAGCTCGCTCAGGGCACGCCCGGGAGCGGGAGTCATGAGAAGCTTGGACAACTCGTCCCTGATCCGCTCGGCGGAGACGATCTCGAGTCGCTGACCCATCTCCCGAACCGCCGTGATCGCGGCCTCGTCGGGCGTGAAGCCGAGCATTGCCCGGAACCGGAAGAGACGAAGCATGCGAAGCGGGTCGTCGGAGAAGGACACGGTCGGGTCGAGTGGAGTGCGCAGGATCCCCCTGCCCAAGTCGGCCAGCCCTCCGTGGGGATCCACCGGCTCCATCTCCATCAATGAGAAGGCGATCGCATTGATCGTGAAGTCACGTCTGGCCAGGTCGGTCTCGATGTCGTCGGAGAACGACACGTGAGGCTTGCGCGAGTCGTCCCGGTAGACCTCGTTGCGGAAAGTGGTCACCTCGACGGTCCTCCCGTCTTTGATGGCGGCGACCGTGCCGAAGGTCGCCCCCACCGTGTACACGGCGTCGGCCCACCGCTCGAGCAGCCCCGCGATCGAATCGGGCCGGGCGTCGGTGGCGAAGTCGAAGTCGAACTCGCCGTCGATCCTTCCGAGCAGGGCGTCGCGGACCGACCCGCCGACGAGGAACAGCTGGTGCCCGCTCTCCGAGAAGATCCGGGCCAGCTGGGCGGGAGGGAGGTCCTCGGATACGAGGAACTCGAGACGCTTCGGGATCACCCGCCAGAGGTTATAAGTGGCCGGCGGCGCATCGTGGTGAGTTCAGGTGTCCCAGATGTACACGAGACGGCCCGGCTAGATGGGAATCCCCGCCGCCATCGCCTTGGCCCGCATCTCGTGGACGTTGCGGGCGTGGCTCGTAGCCACCGGGAGGTCGACCGACTTGTCGATGACCAGTTTGAGCAGCGCCTGGTCGAAGGTCTGCATACCGAAGAACTCGCTCTCCTTGATGATGTCGATCAGCGCCGTCGCCTCCGCCCCGGCCATCACCCACTCCTGGACCCGCTCGTTGTTGGTGACGAGCTCGCAGGCCAGGGTCTTCTCGCCGGACTGGCCATCGAGCAGGCGCTGGCTGAGGATCGCCAGAAGTTGGGAGGCGAGTTGGCCTCGGGCCACCCTCTGCTGTGGCTCCGGGAAGAACGAGATGATCCGATCGACCGTGTCGGCAGGGTCGGTGGTGCGCATCGAGGAGATGACCAGGTGCCCGGTCTCGGCCGCGGCGATGGCGGCGCGGGCTGTCTCGTGGTCGTCGATCTCAGAGATCATGATGACGTCGGTGTCGTGGCGCAGCGCCCCCCGCACCGCCTCGGCGGCACTGGGCGTGTCCACTCCCACCTCCCTCTGCACCACGACACTCCTCTTGTCGGGGTGGAGGATCTCGATCGGGTCCTCGATCGTCAGGATCGAGGCGGTGCGACTCCCGTTGATCCAATCGAGGATCGAGGCGATGGTGGCGGTTTTGCCCGATCCAGAGGGCCCGGTGACCAGGAGAAGACCGCTTTCCGATCCGGCCAGCTTCTCGATGATGCGAGGCAGTCCTAGGTCGGAGAAGGACCGCGAGCCGGGGACGACGCGTCGCAGGACGATTGACACCGAGCCCCTCTGGCGGAAGGCGGTGACCCGGAAACGGCCGACGTCCTGACGGCCGAAGGCGAAGTCGGCGGCGCCGGTGTCCTTGAAGTCGGCGGCCGCTCGCTGGGTGAACAGGGACTCGGCGTAGGCCTGGGTGTCGCCGGGGGTCAGGGCTTCGAGCCCGTCGAGCCGGGTCAGCTCGCCCGAGACCCGAACCACGGGTGCCGAGCCCACCTTGAGGTGGATGTCGGATGCGCCGGCCGCGACAGCCTGACGGAGAAGCTCTTCGATCTTGGTGTCCATGTTCCTTCCCGATCTGGTCCCAGCGCTCCTTATCGGCGGGTAGGCGTTGGGAATTGAAGGAGAAGTTCCTCGGCCCTACAGGCTCCAGTGCCGGGAGATGACCTCGCGGGCCGCCTCGAGATGCCGTTCCGCGCCGGGCACGGAATGGAGAGGTGGTCCGAAGCTCTTCTCTCCGGCCATCCCGAGAAGAGTCGAACGGGCCGAGTGGCGAAGACCGTCGAGGTCGTATCCCCCCTCCAGGGCGAACACGGTTCGATGTGGGGGATGCGTCTCGGCCAGGGCCGCCGCCATCCATCCATAGTCGGAGTCGAGGAGATCGAGGTCGGCCAGCGGGTCCTCGGTGTGGGCGTCGTATCCGGCGCTGACCAGGACCCAATCCGGGGAGAACTGCCTCACCACAGGGATCACCAACTCCGCCCAGGCCGTTCGATAGACGTCACCGGCCGTGCCCGCCGGCAACGGCACGTTCACCGTGGTTCCCTTGGCATCGAGGTCGATGTCCTCCAGATGGCCCTCGAACGGGTAGAAGGCGCCTTGATGGACCGAGACGTACAGGATGGCGGGATCGGACGCGGTCATGGCCTGGGTGCCGTTGCCGTGATGGACGTCCCAATCGAGGATCGCCACTCGTTTCCCGTTGGCGCGCAGCCAGGCCGCCACCACGGCCACGTTGTTGAACAGGCAGAACCCCATGGCCCGCTGTCTCAGAGCATGATGGCCCGGGGGCCGGGCCACGGCGAAGCCGGTGGCGTCCTTCCTCCCTTCGAGCGCCTCGACGGTCGCCTTCACTCCGCCGGCCGCGGTGAGGGCGGCCGTCCAGGTGTCTCTCGAGGCGATGGTGTCCATGTCGAGGGCCCCGCCCCCCATCGCACAGAAGGTCTCGATCATCTCGATGTAGGCGGGGTCGTGGACCAGGGCCAGGTCGGAGCGCCCGATCTCTGGTGAGGTGATCTCAACCAGGTCGAGCACCGTCTCCCGGATGCCGCGAAGCACGGCCTCGACCCGATCGGGGCGCTCGGGGTGCAACCGCCCCGTGTCGTGTTGCAGTCCCGAAGGGTGAGTGGCCACGACAACTTCCACGCTCGTACTCTCCCACTGGTGCCCAACCGACTTCATCTCGATGGCGAATGGCCGGCACCGCTGACCATCCGCCGAGGTTGGGCCAAGGCTACGGCACGACCCTGGAACGATGACGGGCCGGAGGCGGCAGTCCGTCTGGAGCGCGGCTCGAGCGACTTCTTGCACGAGACCGCCATTCAGCTCAGATCTCTGGTCGAGAGCGATCTCTTCTCCCCCGCTCTCTACTCCCCTTCCACCCGGGTCTGGCGAAAGGCCGGATTCAGCCCATTCGCCGGGCTCGAGGTGATGGAGCGGATGATCGGGCGCGACCGGGCCGAACCCACGCATCCCGCAGGGCCGGTCGAGAGCCCGGATTGGGACGCCGTGGTCGACCTCGACCGCAAGGCCTTCCATGGTTTCTGGAGGATGGGCCGGCTCGGACTGATCGAAGCCATGGCCGCGACGCCACGCTCGACGGTCCTCGAGACGCGCAGCGAGGGCGAGCTGACCGGGTACGCCCTGGTGGGGTCTCACATGGCCCTGGCGTATCTGCAACGGGTGGCCGTCTCGCCGGCCCGGGGGGGACAGGGCCTGGGCACGTCTCTGGTCCGTGCCTCCCTCGACTGGGCGGCCGCAGTCGGAGCAAGGACCATGATCCTCAACGTGAAGCCCGAGAACGACAATGCTCGTCGTCTCTACGAGAGAGAAGGCTTCTCAGCGAGTGGGGTGATGCTCGAGTTGCTCCGGTTCGAGGATTGAGAACGCTGTGATGCTGAACTGACGACATGCCACCACCGGTGTCGGACCGCTACCGCCTGGAGATGCGTCTCGGGAAGGACGACGACATCGAGGAATGGCTGGCCACCGACACCTCGCTGGAACGCCCGGTCTTGATCAGGTCGCTAGGCCCCGAATCGACTCCCGAGCGTCGTGATCAGTTCGTCGTCGCCGTCAGCGAGGCGGCCAAGACATCGCACCCCCATCTGGCCAGGGTCTACGGGGTGGAAGTCGTCGAGGGCGGGGCCTACGCGGTTTGCGAGTGGACAGGCGGCGCCACCGCCGCCGATCGCCTCGCCGCATCACAGACCCTCGACCTCGAGGAGTTCCTGCCCAATGCATCCGGTCTGGCCGGCGCCCTTGCCGTCCTGCACGGCTCGGGCGGAGTGCACGGCAACCTGGACCTGTCGGCCATCTCCTATTCGGTCGCCCACCCGGCGAAGCTCGGTGCTTTCGGCCGGAGGAGAGGCGGGGACCAGGCCGGTGATGTCCGGGCCCTGGCTGCGGCTCTGGAGACGGCGCTGACCGGCTCCGAACCTGGAGGTCCCCCACCGTCGGAGAGCATCGACGGCGTGCCCCGCGCCCTGGATCGGGTGCTCCGGTCGGCCCAGGCGGGCAAGATGACCGCGGAGGACCTCGAGAAAGCCCTCCTCTCCTCACCTACTCCCCGACCGGCGCAACCCGAGCCGCTTTCGACCTCGCGTCGACTCCTCGTCGCAGCGGCGGCCCTGGTCCTCCTTGCCGTAGGCCTGGTGGCCTTGGGTCGTCTCTTCACCGGCGGGGGACCGATAATCCCGATCTCACCGGCGACGACGGTGGGGATCGAACAGGCGACGACGACCACCGTCCCCGGGACCACCCTCCCGGCCGGCACCGCAAACATCGTCGAGGTGGCCTCGTTCGACCCGTTTGGCGAAGGCGGCGAGAACGACGCCGAGATACCCAACCTCGTCGATGGCGACCCGGCCACGACGTGGAGATCGGAGCGGTACCGGGATCCGCTGTCGCTGCAGAAGCCAGGTGTGGGGATCAGGTTCGAGGTGGAGGGCACCCCCGCCGAGGTCCGGCTGATAGGGCTCTCGGCCGGAACCGATTTCGAGCTCTTGTGGGCCGCCGAACCGACGGAGGAGATCGCCAGTTGGGACCGGGTGTTGGCTGCGTCGGCCCCACCCGGGCCTGCCTCGTTCACCCTGCCGCCCCGGTCCGACGGGCATTGGCTCCTGTGGATGACGGACCTCCCCCTGCAGCCGGATGGCACCTATTTCGTGGAGGTGGCAGAAGTACGATTCGACTCGTGACGTCTCCCGGGAACGAATCCGAGCTTCTGGCTCGGGTGGTCTCCGGGGACCGGGAGGCGTTCGACGCGGTGATGCGCGTGCATGAGAGCAGGGTGTTCTCCGTCTGCCTTCGCATCCTCGGTGACCGGGAGTTGGCCCTGGACGCCACCCAGGACACCTTCCTCACCGTCTTCCGGAAGGCGGGCCAGTTTCAGGGCCGATCGGCGGTGGGCACCTGGATCTACCGGATCGCGGTCAACACCTGTTACGACCAGATTCGCCGGGCGGCGCGGAGACGGCTCGAGCCCATTCCCGATCACACCGATCCCTCCGACCCTGGCGCCGAAGACCTGATCGAATCTGCCGCTCTGCGGCCCGAGATCGAGCGGGCGCTCGCCCAGCTGGCTCCCGAGTTCCGGAACGCCGTGATCCTCGCCGACCTGGAGGGCCTGCCCCTGCCCGAGGTGGCCGAGGTCCTCGGGGTGCCGGTCGGCACCGTCAAGTCCCGGGTGTTCCGCGGCCGGCGCTTGCTGGCCCGGTATCTGGGGAACCAATCAGGCCGATGAGACCATCAAAGGCAAGGAATGCATGAACACGACCTCGATCTGATCGCAGCCTTCGCCGAAGGCTCGCTCGACGACGCCACAGTGGCTCGGGACCTGGTCGAGTCCTGCGACGTGTGCCGCTCCGAGTACGAGGGCCAGATGGCGGTCCTTCGGCTTCTCGGTGCCGCGCGGCCGGCGGCGATGACCGACATCGAGAGGGCCGCTCTGCATCGCAACCTCTGGACCGAGTTGAGCAGGACGCCGAAGAAGGCCACGCCATGGTGGTATCGCCTGTCCTATGCCGCGGCCGGGATCTTGGTGGTGGTCGGTCTGTTCGGGGCCCTCAACGGATGGCTCGACGTGGGAGGCGTCGAGACCGCAGCCTCATTCTCGGAGATCGGGTCCGGGATGGACCAGCCGACAGACGATGGAGGCGCTCTTCCCCTCTCTGGAGGAGACGTCGATCAACAGGCTCGCTCGACCACCACAATGGCCGCGGCGGAGGAGTCGGCCTCGTATCCGTTCGCCGACCTCGCCGAGGAGGCACGGGTCAGACGGACGAGCACCGGGTTTCAGCCGATGGTGGCCGACGAGGGGGAACGGGCCTGTCTCACGACCCTGGGACTGGAGGATCAGCAAATCATCGACCGGCTGGACCTCGACCAGGCCTATCTGGTCCTGATGCCGCCCGACGATCCGGGCTCGGCCACCGTCACCTTCGTGGCATCGGCGAGCTGCGAGATCACCCACATCGAAGGCTGACTCGCCCTCGCTCACTAACCTCGGCTGCGATGGAGGAATACGCCGCCCGATTCGCCGAGCTCCTCGAGCAGATCACCATCAAGATCCGTTCCCTGACCGTCGACCGGGTCTCTGAGGGGATCCGGCTCACCGGACTGGGAATCGTGGTGGCCTCACTTGGGTTTACTGCACTGCTGTTCCTGTTGCTGGCGGTGTTCGGGGCGCTCGAGATCCCCCTCACCACGGCAGGGGCGCTGGCCGTGACTGGCTTGCTGCTCGCCGGGACAGGGGCCTATCTCTGGTCCAAACGAGCCTGAGGAACCAAGTTGGAGCACGAGAGACTCATCATCATCGGATCGGGGCCGGCAGGCCTCACCGCGGCCCTCTATGCCGCCCGCGCCGACCTGAAGCCCCTCGTCTTCGAGGGCGCCGCCGCCGGCGGGCAACTGATGATCACCACCGACGTCGAGAACTACCCCGGCTTTCCCGACGGGATCATGGGGCCCGAGCTGATCGACCATTTCCGCAAGCAGGCGCAGAGATTCGACGCCCGACTGCAGCAGGTGGACGTGACCTCCGTCCACTTCGACACCTCGCCTTTCCAGCTCGAGGTCGGTGCTGATCGGTATGAGGCCGACGCGGTCATCATCGCAACCGGGGCGAGTGCGAAGTGGCTCGGCGTGCCAGGCGAGGAGAATCTGACCGGGCGCGGGGTGTCGGCTTGTGCCACCTGTGACGGGTTCTTCTTCCGCGACCAGGAGTTGGTGGTGGTGGGAGGCGGCGACACCGCCATGGAAGAGGCGCTGTTCCTCACCAAGTTCGCCTCGAAGGTCACCATCGTCCACCGGCGCGACGAGTTCCGCGCCTCGAAGATCATGGCGCAGAGGGTGATGGACAACCCGAAGATCGAGGTGATCTGGGACACGGTCGTCACCGAGATCCAGGGCGACACCACGGTGGAGAGCGTCACCTTGGAGAGCACCAAGAGCGGCGAGCGGACCGAGATGAAGGCCAACGGTGTGTTCGTCGCCATCGGGCACAAGCCCAACACCGATTTGTTCGCCGGCCAGATCGACCTCAATGAGACCGGGTACATCGTCAGGCCCGCGGACGGGAGCACGCGCACCAACGTCGAGGGGGTGTTCGCCGCCGGCGACGTGGCCGATCACATCTATCGCCAGGCGGTGACAGCCGCCGGCACCGGGTGCATGGCTGCGATCGACGCCGAGCGATGGCTGGCGAACCGGGAATGATCGGCCTCCACCGGCCGGTTCTTGTCCCGGGCACTGGCTACTCTCGACTCGACCCCGGGTCCACGAGCACAGGTAAGGAGAGAGCCCGATGGCCGACAACATCGTCACCCTGAGCGACGCCACGTTCGACGAGGCGATCGGCAGCGAGAAGCCGATCCTGGTCGACTTCTGGGCCGAGTGGTGTGGGCCGTGCCGGGTGATCGAGCCGGTGCTCGACGAGATGGCCGGGGAGCACGAGTCGATCACATTCGGCAAGCTCAACATCGACCACAACCCCATGCCGGCGGCAAAGCACGATGTCATGAGCATCCCGACCCTGATCCTGTTCAAGGACGGGATCGAGAAGAAGCGCATCGTCGGCGCCGCCCCCAAACACCGGCTTCTCCAGGAGCTCGCCGAGTTCCTGTGAGACCGGCGCCAGTGTCCCGGGACCTCTGGTCCCGTTCACCCGCCACCGGCCACCGATAACCTCCGACTCAATGCGCCTCTACCGCCTCGGTGACGAGGGAGTGGCGGTTCGGGACATCCAGGACCGTCTCCACGCCCTCGGATTCTCTTGCGAGACCGACCCGCGCTCGGTGTTCTCCGCGGGAACGGCGGAGGCGGTCAAGGGCTTTCAGAGAGCGCGAGGCCTCGCTGTCGACGGGATCGTGGGCCCCGACACCTGGCGATCGTTGTACGAGGCCGGTTATCGCCTCGGTGATCGAATGCTCTTCCTTCGCCGCCCCATGATGCGCGGTGAGGACGTTTCCGAGCTCCAGTCCCGGCTCAGCTCCCTTGGGTTCGACCCGGGGAAGATCGACGGCGTTTTCGGCCCAGTCACCGAGACGGCGGTGATCGAGTTCCAGCACAATCGAGATCTGGCAGAAGATGGAAAAGCGGGGCCCGAGGTGATCACTGAGATCCATCTGGTGACCAGAGGTGAGATGAAGGAGGCACGTCAGGCGGTGAGGGAGCGGGAATGGCTACGCAGACTGCCCCCCACCGTCGCCGGAGCCCGTGTCTACCTCGACGCAGGGTGCAAGGACCCCCACGAGGCCTCGGTGGCCTGGGAGGCCGCCTCTGCCACAGCCCTCGGTCTCCAGGAGAGAGGTGGTCTCCCGGTGATGTCACGCACACAGGACGGCTCGTTGCCCGAGCGGCTTCGCGCCCGGCGCGCCAATGTCCTCGGCTCGGATCTGATCATCGCCTTCCAGATCGATCCCGATGGCGACGACAGCGTCTACTACTTCTCCTCTGAGCACGGCCACTCGGCGGCCGGCGAGTTGCTGGCACGATCCATTGCGTCGGTAGCCGGGGGCAGGGTCGAAGGGCGGGCCAGCGCCTTGCTCAAGGAAACTCGGGCGCCGGCCGTGGTGGTGTCTCGGGCAAAGCTCGACGAGAAGGTCGGCCACGCCGTCGCCGATGGTCTCACCGAGTTCTTTGCCCGGGCCTCGTCTACCCGCTGAACATGCGGTAGAGACGTTCCAGCTCGGCCAGGGAGCCGAATCGGATCTCCACTTTCCCCTTCTCGTTTCGATAGGCGATCTTGACCGGCGCCCCCAGCTGATCTGTGAGCCGTTTCTCGAGCTCGATGATCTCCACCGGCCGCAACTGACGCACCCCCTTGGGCTCCGGTCGGGACGGCTTCCGGGCCCGCACCGCCTCCTCCATCTGACGGACGCTCCACCCTTCGTCCACGGCCCTTCGGGCCAGATGGGCGGCGTACTTGTCATCATCGAGACCGACCAGGGCGCGGGCGTGGCCGGCCGACAACTCGCCCGAGTCCACCATCTCCCGCACCGTCTCGGGCAACTGGAGGAGACGGAGGGTGTTGGAGACCGCAGGTCGCGATTTCCCCACCCGGTCGGCTACCTGCTCTTGTGTCATTCCAAAATTTTCCAGGAGATGCTGGTAGGCGTGTGCCTCCTCCAAGGGGGTCAGGTCCTGCCGCTGGACGTTCTCGACCAGGGCCTCGACCAGGGTGGATCGCCCGGTGTCCTCCCGTATGACGGCAGGGATCGTGTGCAGACCTGCTCGCTTTGCCGCCCTCCAGCGACGCTCGCCGGCAATGAGGACGTAACCGCTCTCGTCACCGGTGACCACGATCGGTTGCAGTACCCCGACCTCCTTGATAGAGGCGGCCATCTCCTCCAACGTCTCGTCATCGAACCGTGTCCGGGGCTGGTCGGGATTGGTCTGTATGTGGTCCACCGGAATCAGGCGATAACCGCCCGGCTCGGGGAGAGAGGGATCGATGGGGATCAGCGCCTCCAATCCCCGTCCCAGACCCGATCGTCTCGTCGTCATCACCCACCTCCTCGCTCAGAGACCATGACGCTCTATGAACTCGCGACCCAATTGGCGGTAGGCGATGGCGCCCCGGCTCATCGGATCGAACGCCTCGATCGGCTCCCCGTAGGACGGTGCCTCGGAGAGTCGAACCGACCGTGGGATCACGGTGCGGTAGGTGGTGTCACCAAAATGCTCCCTCACCTGTTGCGAGACGTCCTTGGACAGCTTGGTCCTCCCGTCATACATGGTGAGGACCACCCCGCCAACCTTCAACTTCGGGTTGAGGTTGGTTCCGACCAACTGCACATTGCGCAGCAACTGGCTGAGACCCTCCAGGGCGTAGTACTCGCACTGGATCGGGATCAACACCTGATCGGCTGCGGTCAGGGCGTTGACCGTGAGCAATCCCAATGAGGGAGGGCAATCGATCAGGATCACCTTGAAATCCTGATCGAGCTCGGAGATGGCCGTCTTGAGACGTGTTTCACGTGAAAGCAAGGAGACGAGCTCGATCTCGGCCCCGGCCAGATCGATGGTGGCCGGGATCACGAACAGTTCCCGGACCGAGGTGGGTTCCACCGCGTCGTCCACCGCCGCCTCCTTGAGCAGGACGTCATAGATGGAGGTTTCGATCGAGCCACGATCGATACCAAGACCACTGGTGGCGTTTCCCTGGGGATCGAGATCGATGAGCAGGGTTCGTTGCCCCTGAAATGCGAGCGACGCAGCCAGATTGATGGCGGTGGTCGACTTGCCCACCCCACCCTTCTGGTTGGCCAGGGCAACGACGAGTTTCTTCTTCGCACTCACTGTTGCCGCATGATAAGGAGCCATACCTTCTGGTCAAGGATCGAGGCCGGGACCTCCAGTGGCTCGAAACCATCCACCTGGGGTCGGCGCGCCCACGAGCCCCCGACCACCGCCGATCCTCCCGGGTTCAACAACCGCTTGAAGCCGACCAGGGCCTGATCCGGGGAAAGACTTCCCCGGGACACGATCCCATCCACCGGAGAGCCCCATTCCGAGATGTCGGCATGGACCACATCGGCGTTGGGCAAGTCCAAGACCCGCAAAGCCCTCCGCATCAGATCCGCCCGTCGCCCGGATCGATCGAGCAAATGGAACTCGGTGTCGGGCATGACGATGGCGAGGGGGATTCCCGGCAGGCCCACCCCGGAACCGACGTCCAAGACTTGGGAGGGAGGTGTGGAGAATCCGCCGGCAAAGAGCAACGAATCACCGATGTGCCGGTCGTCGACTCGATCACTCTCGTTTGGCCCCAGTCCCCCGGCCTGCACCGCCTCATCGAGTAGCCAATCCCGATAGCGGTACAACACGGCCTCTTGCTCGGCAGTCAGACCCGTTCCCGACCAGCGGCAACACGACTCCCACAGCCCTGGTTTCACGTGAAACAAACTACTACCCCGGTTCGGCGAACCGGGGTAGTAGGAGGGCCCGCCGAGGAGGGTGGTCCTATTCCTCCTCGGAGTCCTGATCCGAGACCGGGGCGGTGGCGGTGAGCACCACATATCGTCGTGGCGCCTCCCCTTCCGAATACGAGTTCACACCCTCACGGGATGCTGCCACGTCGTGAATCACCTTGCGATCGGCCGGGCTCATCGGCTCCAGCATGATCTCCCCACCCTCGGAGAGCAACTGGTCGATGAGTCGCTCGGCGTAAATGGTGAGGGCCTGTCGCCGTCGCTCGGCGTAACCGGCGATATCGAGACGTAGCCGAGCAGTGTCCTGGGCATAACGTTGCATCACGGTGCGGGTCAGTTCATGGATGGCGGCGCGGACCGAGCCACGCACCCCGACCAGAGCCTCGGTCTGCTCCCCGCTGACATCGGCCACGATCACGTCACCGTCGACCGCGCTGGTGACCGTTCCTTCCAGGCCAAAAGCGGCGACCAGCCCCTCGAGGAAGTCTGACGCGATTCGTGCCTGCTCCTCGATGGTCATCTCGGGACGATCGTCGACCTTCGGCTCTCGCTTCTCTTCGTGGCGGCTCATCTCGCGACCCTGGTCACGGCTCGGGCCCTTCTGCTCCCGCGCCTGTCGGTCCCCATTCTTACCCGAAGACGAGGTGCGTTGCTTGGCTTCCCCGCTGCTATGGGTTTGCTGACCACCTTTTCTTCGCTCATTGCGACGTCGGCGCCCTTTCTGCCGTTTCACCCGAACCACTGCGTCCTGGCCACCAAAACCGAGAAAGCCCTTCTCCGGCTCCTGGATCACCTCGACCGACAGTTGACTGCGGTCCTCGACACCCAACTCCTGCATAGCGGCCTCGATGGCGAGGTCGACCGATTTGGCCCTGACCTCGATCTCGACGTAGCTCACGTCACCTCCTCCTGCGTCTCCGGCGTTTGTCGGCCGAGCCCTGTTGCGGCTTCCTGACCTCACCCTGGTCGTTGTCCTTGACCGATTTGGTCTCCTCCTCGAGCTTGCTCGGCGGGGTGGGGCGCCCATCGATCTTGAAGATGAGGGCCTGCTGCCCGAGACGAAACAGATTCGAAGTGGTCCAATACAGGACCAGACCGGCAGGGAAGTTCCAGGAGATGAACCCGATGAACAGGGGCATGATCTTGGTTATCGCCTGCTGGGTGCCGGCACCGGGTTGTCCGGTGGGCTTGTCCTGGCCGTAGGTGGAGTGCCACTGCTGAACGTATTGGGAGGCCACCATGACAACGATCATGATCAGATAGGGGATGGCGGTGACGAATCCGACGGCGAAGGCCTGACTGGGGCTGACCGCCAGATTCATCCCGAGAAACTTCTCCGGGGTCCCGTCCTGGAGAGCTATGGCCAGAGCACTCTCCGGATCGAGATACTTGACCGAGTCCTGGAGGAGACGGAACAGGGCGAACCAGATCGGCATCTGGACCAGTAGGGGGAGGAGACAGCCACCCGGGGTGGCGCCGGCCGATTTCTGCAGCTCCATGAGTCGTCGCTGCATCTCCTGGGGGTCGTCTTTGTATTCCTTCTGGATCCGTTTGATCTCGGGCTGGATGGCGGTGAATGCCCTGGTGGCACGGGTCTGCTTCAGAGTGAGGGGGAACACCACGATGTTGATGAAGATGGTGAGCAGGATGATGGAGAAGCCGAGAGCAAGACCCTCGCTGAGAAACCCGTCGAGCAGGTCGTAGAAGAAGCCCAGGATCGACCCAAGACCCTCGATGAGGAGATTGAACAGATTGCCCATCAGTGGGCTCTCCAGGTATCAGGCACCGGGTCGTATCCGCCGGGTCGGAGAGGATGACAACGGGCGATGCGTCTCATCCCCAACCAGCTACCGCGGAGCACCCCGAATCGGGTGATTGCCTCGGCGGTGTACGAGGAGCAGGTGGGCTGGAACCGGCAGTTCGACCCCAGGTTGGGACTTACCAATTTCTGGTAAATTCGGATCAGACCGACCACCCAGGTGCGAGGTTGGAAGAACTCAGCCATCGCCGTCCTCGACGGCGCGCTCCAGCCATCCCATCAGCTTGGGATGTGGCGCATCTGCGACCTGGCTGGAGGCGATGATCACGTAGTCGATTCCTGGTTTCAATTCCAACGCCCGGAGGGCGTGTCGCAAACGGCGCTTGATCCGGTTCCGGGTGACCGCGTTGCCGGCACTCCTCGCCACGACGAGCCCGACCCGCGGTTCTCCCGACCCACCGGGGCATTTCACCATCACGACGCCCCCGAAGCGACGTCTTGTCCCGTCTCTCAGGACCCTGCGAAACTCACGAGGGGACTTGAGCGACTCGAAGTCAGGCAGCGAGACGCTTCCGACCCTTGTCACGGCGCGCCTTGATGATGCCGCGCCCGGCACGGGTCTGCATGCGATGACGAAAACCGTGTCGACGCTTCCGTCTTCGAACCTTCGGCTGGTAAGTCCTTTTCATGAGTGAAGAAAGGTAGGGAGGGGGTGAGTCGCCACAGGTTACGAAGCATCGCGAACCTATGTCAAAGTCCCCGGCGCCGCACCCATGACGACTCTCGTCTCGAGGTGACCCGTACGCGAAGAATCGGCCCAACTCGCGAAAAGAAATACAAAAGCTCAGAGCCCTCTCGTTTGGGCAAACCCCGTGGAAGACCCTGGAAAAAGCCGATTTCACCTGGACTTTTGTTGTGGAAAGAAGGGGGCCCACTCATCCACACCGTCGATTCTCGCGTTCTTGACGGAGTCGCCGGAGGATGCCGATACTCGCCTGCCTCGACCTTGGGAGCGAGACCGACTTCCCCAGTCGTCCCGTGAGGGATGGCCGGACCGCTCTTTCGGTCACAGGCTGAAAGACGTCCCGGAGGGGGTCGACCGTCCCTTTCCACAGATGTGGAAGGGTCTGTGGACAACCTGCTGTGGGAGGAGTTGGTCTTGGTTACACAGTTCGAGGCGCCCGACAACTGGGCGAGATTTCAATCCGCCCTCAGGGCGGGAGCTTCCAAGGGGAATTGGGACACCTGGCTCTCCCGGTTGAAGCCCGACTTCATCGGCGACACCCCTGTCCTGGTCGCACCCAGTGAGTTCCACCTGCGCTGGGTGATGGACAAACACGGCGACCTGATCGACACCTCGTACCGGGACGCCTTCGGCGTCGACGCGAGACCCAACTTCCGTGTGGTCGAACCTGAGTCTTTGGAGCACCAGGGCGCCGTCGAGGAGGAACGGGACGACGATTCCGGGCAGATCACGATCGCACAACCAGGTGGTTCGGCGACGAATCTGATCTCGCGTTACAGGTTCGAGAGCTTCGTCGTGGGGCAATCCAATCGATTCGCATGGGCCGCCGCCATGGCGGTGGCGGAGCAACCCGGGACCCACTACAACCCTCTCTTCATCTACGGCGGCGCCGGCCTGGGCAAGACCCACCTGCTCAATGCCGTGGGCCATCAGGCACTCGAGATGTACCCCAGCCTGGTCGTCCGCTACATCTCGTCGGAGAACTTCCTCAACGACTTCATCGACTCGATCCGCCGCAAGCGGCCCGATGATTTCAAGCACCGCTATCGCGGGGTGGACATCCTGCTCCTCGACGACGTCCAGTTCTTCGAGGGCAAGGAGCAGATCCTCGAAGAGTTCTTTCACACCTTCAACTCGCTGTACGAGTCGGGGAAGCAGATGGTGATCAGCTCCGACCGCCATCCCCGCAATCTCTCCTCGCTCGAGGACCGGCTCCGCAGCCGGTTCGAGTGGGGGCTGCTCACCGACATCCAGCCCCCGGATGTGGAGACCAGGCTGGCCATCTTGAAGCGAAACGCCGAGTTCGCCCCGCGGCCGGTCCCGATCGAAGTGCTCGAGCACATCGCCGGACTGGTGTCCGACAACATCCGGGAGTTGGAAGGCGCCCTGACCCGGGTCACCGCCTGGTCCGCTCTCAATCGCCGGGACATCGATCTCGAGACGGCTGAGCGGGTGTTGCGTGACATCGTCACAACCGACGAGCCCGTGCCGCTCGGCACCGAGATCATCATGCGCACCACCGCCGGGGCCTACGGGTTCACCGTCGACGACCTGGTCAGCCCGAGCCGACGCCAACCTCTCGTCCTCTGTCGTCAGATCGCCATGTACCTGTGCCGGGAGCTCACCGACCTCTCCCTTCCCAAGATCGGTGAGGCATTCCAGCGGGATCACACCACCGTGCTCCACTCGGTCGACAAGGTCAAGAGGATCCTCCGCTCCGATCGGGCCGTGTTCGACCGGGTCACGCAACTCACACAGGACCTGAGGAAAGGTGGAGGGATTTCCCCAAGCAGCTGAGTTATCCCCGGCAACGACCTGATTGTCCACCCTCGGCGCACAAGGAAACACACAAGAGAACCACCGGCAAACTGCAGGCAAAACGCCTGGTTATCCCCGTATCCACATCTCCTACTACGACTAATACTCTTCAAATGAAGTTCAATAGAAGAAAGAGAAGGGACTCCCACCTGTGAGAATCCGAGCCCAGCGAGACGAGCTCGCCGACGTCTTCGCCAGAGCCAATCGAGCAGTCGGGGCCCGCACCGCCCTGCCTGTCTTGCAGGGTTTGCTCTGTGAGGTGTCGGGCACAACGCTCCGGGTCACAGGCACCGACCTGGACGTGACGGTGAAGACTTCCTCCGAGGTGGAAGTGATCGAGGAGGGACGCGCGGTCATCCCAGCCCGGCTCTTGTCCGAGGCGGTGCGCAAGATGCCGGCCGGCTCGGTGACCATCGGAGTCAGTGACACCGACATCGAGATCCAGGGCAACGGGCCCCGCTTCACCCTTCGCCCGCTGGCGGTGGACGACTTCCCGGTGCAGGACGATGTCGTGACCGATGGGGTCGAGGTCGACGGAGAGGAGCTGGCGGAGGCGATCGCCCAGGTGACCGTGGCGGCCTCGACCGATGGGGCTCGCCCCATCCTGACCGGTGTGCTGTTCGAGAGCTCGGACTCGGGTCTCCGGATGGTCGCTACCGACTCGTATCGGCTGGCCAAACGTGATCTCAAAGGCGTCGGGCTCGAGGGAACCGGGCTGGTACCGGCCCGGGGACTGCGTGAGCTCCCCAGGGCGATCGGGGCGGCCAAGGTCACAGCCCAACTGCGTGACCGGGAGGCGGTGTTCACCTCGGACAAGGGGTTGCTTCGTCTCCGCCTCATCGACGGGAACTTCCCGAAGTACCAGTCCCTGCTGCCCGAGACCTATCCCAATCAGGTGATCATCGAGAAGGACGTGCTGCTCGACGCCCTGGGCAGGGTCACCCTGGTGGCCGAGGATCACATCCCCGTCAGGCTCAACCTCATGGAAGGCGGGGTCGAGGTCAGTGTCAGCCGTCAGGATGTCGGTGGCGAGACCGAGCATCTCCCTGGTGTGTTCGAGGGGGCCGACGAACAGGTCTCCATCGCCTTCAATCCCAGGTACCTCCAGGACGGCGTCACCGCAATCACCGGCGACTCGGTGCGAATCAAGGTCATCGACGCCTTCAAGCCGAGCGTGATCGACAGCGGCGCCGAGGACGACTTCCTCTATCTGCTCATGCCCGTACGGGTCTGAATGCAGGTCGGCTGGATCGCACTCACCGACTTTCGCTCCTACCAGACTCTGGACTGGCGGCCCGCCCCCGGCGTGAACGTCCTACTCGGGCCGAATGGGGCGGGCAAGACCAATCTGCTCGAGGCGATTGCCTATCTCTCCTCCTTGCGCTCCTTTCGGTCTGTGGCCGACCAGGCGCTGATCGGAGACGATGCGGTGTCTGCCGTGGTCAGGGCCGGGGTGTCCTCCGACCGGAGAGACGAGCGGTTGATCGAGATCGAGATCCCGCGGACCGGGCCGCGACGGGCGCAGATGAACAAGTCGAGACTGCGGCGAACGGCGGATCTGCTGGGGGCCCTCCGTGTCATCGCCTTCCTCCCCGAGGACCTCGATCTGGTCAAACGAGGTCCTGCCTATCGACGCGACCTCCTCGACGAGATCGCGGTCCAGTTATGGCCGGCCGCGCATCTCGATCAGAGCGAGTTCGAACGGGCATTGAGGCAGCGCAACGCCTTTCTCAAGGCGGGGGAGCGAGATGAGGCCACGCTGGGGGTGTGGGACTCACGTCTCGCTCTTTCCGGTGGGAAGGTGCTGGCGAGAAGGGCCCGGGTCATCGAGACCATCGGCCCATTCCTCGACACCGCCTACGAGGACGTGGCACGACAGGGGACGCGGGCGTCGATCCGGTACGTCACCTCTTGGGATGAGCAGGAGGTGCTCCGGCTCAGCGCCGCCGATCTCACCGAGTCGTTGCAGGTGGCGCTCGCCGCGACGAGGAAGATGGACTACGAGCGGCGGTTGACCAGCGTCGGCCCACACCGGGACGAGCCCACCTTCCTCCTCGACGAGGCCGATTGCCGGACCCACGGGAGCCAGGGTGAGCAGCGGACCATGGCGCTTGCGGTGAAACTGGCTGCACACCGTGCTGTGGCGGAGCAGATCGGGGAGGCCCCGGTGCTTCTCCTCGACGACGTCTTCTCCGAACTCGATCCGGAGCGGTCCTCCGCCCTGGCCAAGGCGCTCCCCGCCGACACCCAGACCATGATCAGCTCGGCGCGGCCCGAGGACGTCCCGGTAGCGGGCTCGGTCTGGACGGTGGGGGATGGGGTGGTGGTCCGATGAGTGGGGACCTCTCCTCCTTCGGCTCCTCCCTCGACGACATGTTCCGCCGGCTCGGGCTTCCCGACCCGGCCGTCATGAGCCGCCTCACCGACGAGTGGGACGCCATCGCCGGGGCGCCGTGGACTGGACGGTCCCGCCCGGTGCTGATACAGGATCGTACGCTGATCGTGGAGGCCGCCTCACCTTCGATGGTGGCGTATCTCAGGTACGCATCTGCCGACCTGATCAAAGCGGTCGGCGCCCATCTGGGGGAGGGCCTGATCGATCAGATCGAGGTTCGCCCGCCCAGCCCGAGATAACCCGATCAGAGCCCTTCCCGAGTTCGTTTTCGTCAGCTAATCACTGTAGAATGACATTCGTGCAACTTGCCTCTCAGGCGGTGTCAGGCCAGTCGCTTCCCCACCCGGCCAGATCGGCTCCCCATGGCGATCGTCGGTGTTGGAGAGGGGGATCGTGACGGCCACCCGTGACAGCTATGAAGCAAAGGACATCACCGTCCTCGAGGGTCTGGAGGCGGTGCGACGCCGCCCCGGGATGTACATCGGGTCGACCGGCCCCCGTGGCCTCCACCACCTCATCTGGGAGGTGGTCGACAACTCGGTAGACGAGGCGATGGCCGGCCATTGCACCAGGATCGAGGTCACCTTGCGTGGTGACGGTGGAGTCGAAGTCATCGACGACGGCCGGGGGATCCCCGTCGAGCACATGGCCAAGACCAAGCGTTCCGCCCTCACCACGGTCCTCACCACCCTTCACGCGGGTGGCAAATTCGAGCAGGGCGCCTACACCGTGTCGGGCGGTCTGCATGGAGTGGGTGTCTCCGTGGTCAACGCCCTCTCCTCCCGGCTCGAGGCGGAGGTGCGGCGCGGCGGTCATCTCTACGTTCAGGAATTCCACGACGGTCAGCCCAAGACCCGCGACCCGAAGAAGCTGAAGCCGATCAAGAAGACAGGGACGACGATCCGCTTCTGGCCGAGCCCGGAGACCTTCCAGGAGACCACGACGTTCGACTATGACACGGTGGCCTCCCGGCTCCGCGAGACGGCGTTTCTCAACCGGGGTCTCCAGATCACCCTCGTCGACGAGCGCGACGAGGCGGCACGGACCGAGATGTTCCATTACAAGGGCGGTCTGGTCGATTTCGTCAAGCACCTCAACTCGAAGCGCGACCCGCTCCATCCCCACGTCATCGACATCTCAGACGACAGCGACGACGCCGAGCTCGAGGTCGCCATGCAATGGACCACCGCCTACACGGAGTCGGTGCTGTCCTTCGCCAACAACATCAACACCCACGAGGGCGGCACCCATGAAGAGGGCTTCCGCAAGGCATTGACCAAGGCGATCAACGACTTCGCCCGGGCCAAGGGGATCCTCAAGGAGAAGGACGAGAACCTGACCGGTGAGGATGTGCGCGAGGGACTGACCGCGGTGGTGTCGGTCCGGGTGCGGGAACCCCAATTCGAGGGGCAGACGAAGACCAAGCTGGGCAACACCGAGATCCGGTCCTACGTCGAGAAGACGCTCAATCGCAAGTTGCCCGAGTGGCTCGAGCGCTATTCGCCCGAAGCGAGGCGAATCGTCGACAAATGCGTCGGGGCGGCCAAGGCACGAGAGGCCGCCCGTAAGGCGAGGGAGCTGACCAGGAGGAAGTCGGGGCTCGAGTCGGGCGGCCTGCCCGACAAGCTGGCCGACTGCTCGAGTCGAGACCCGGGAGAGTCGGAGCTGTTCATCGTCGAGGGCAAGTCTGCCGCCGGCCCCGCCAAGTCGGCGCGTGACTCGGTGACCCAGGCCATCCTCCCCATCCGAGGCAAGATCCTCAATGTCGAGAAGGCCCGGCTGGCCAAGGCGTTGCAGAACACCGAGGTGCAGGACATCTTCACCGCCATGGGCACCGGTATCGGTGACGACTTCGACATCGAGCGTGCCCGCTATCACAAGATCGTCCTGCTCGCCGACGCAGACGTCGACGGTGCCCACATCCGGACCTTGCTGTTGACCCTCCTGTTCCGTCACATGAAGCCATTGATCGAATACGGCTACGTCTACATCGCACAACCCCCTCTCTACCGGGTCAAGGTGGGCTCCAAGGTCCACTACCTCAAGGACGAGGTCGCTCTGACCGAGTTCAAGAAGGAGCACCCCAAGGTCAAGCCGACCCGATTCAAGGGCCTGGCAGAGATGAACGCGCAAGAGCTGTGGGACACCACCATGAACCCGGAGACCCGCACCTTGCTCCGTGTGGACATGGAGGACGCAGCGCGCGCCGAGGAGGTGTTCGTGACCCTCATGGGAGATGACGTCGCCTCCCGCAAGGCCTTCATCCAGCAGAACGCAGACGACGTCCGTTTCCTCGACATCTGATGACCCAGCAGAACCCACCATTGGAACAGGGCGTGCCCCAGATCGAGATCACCGAGGAGATGGAGCAGAGCTTCGTCGACTACGCCATGTCCGTGATCGTCTCCCGGGCCCTCCCCGACGTCCGGGACGGTCTGAAGCCGGTGCAGCGGCGGATCATCTATTCGATGTTCGAGAACAACATCACGGCCGCCTCGGCCCATCGCAAGTGCTCCAAGGTGGTCGGCGACGTGATGGGGAACTATCACCCCCACGGTGACTCCGCCATCTACGACGCCCTGGTGCGGATGGGTCAGGACTTCTCCATGCGACACCTCCTCATCGATCCCCAGGGCAACTTCGGGAGCATCGACGACCCGCCTGGTGCCTCCCGCTACACCGAGTGCCGGCTCACCAAGCTGTCCAACCACCTCCTCGAGGGGATCAGGGAGGACACGGTCGATTTCAACGACAACTACTCGGGAGAGATGCAGGAGCCCACCGTGCTCCCCTCCCGCTTCCCTAATCTGCTGGTCAACGGGTCGCAAGGGATCGCGGTAGGGATGGCGACCAACATCCCTCCCCACAACCTGGGCGAGATCATCGACGCCGCCGTCCACGTCATCGACAACCCCGATGCCGGCTCGGAGGAGCTGATGCAGTTCGTCAAGGGCCCCGACTTCCCCACCGGCGGCTTCCTCGTGGGCACGGGCGGGATCAAGGAGGCCCTGACCACAGGGAGGGGTTCGGTCAAGATCCGGGCCGTGTGCGACGTCCAGGAGATCCGAAAGGGCCGGACCGCCATCATCGCCACCGAGCTCCCCTATCAGGTCTCCATCGAGAGGATCACCGCCAAGATCGTCGAGCTGATCGAAGGAAAGAGGCTGGAAGGGATCGCCGACGTCCGCAATGAGTCGTCCGACCGGGTGGGGACCAGGTTGGTCATCGAGCTCAAGTCGAGCGCTGTCCCCCAGGTGGTGCTGAACCAGCTCTACAAGAACACTCCGCTCCAGGATTCGTTCGGGTACAACATGGTGTCCCTGGTCGATGGCGTGCCCCGAACCCTGGACCTGTCACAGATGATCGGGTACTACCTCGACCACCAGATGGAGGTGGTGGAGAGGCGAACTCGCTTCCGTCTCGAGGAGGCGACGGCCCGAGCCCACATCCTCGAGGGCCTCATCGTCGCCGTCGACAACATCGACGAGGTGATCACCATCATCCGCGGCTCCGCCGACACCGCCGAGGCGAGGACGAACCTGATCGGTCGCTTCGAGCTCACCGAGATCCAGGCGAACGCGATTCTCGACATGCCGCTGCGTCGCCTCACCGCCCTCGAGGTGGAGAAGCTGCGCACCGAGCTGGCCGAGCTGCACGATCTCATGGCCGAGTTGGAGAAGATCCTGGGCGACGCCAAGTTGCGCTGGGACATCATCAAGGAAGAGCTGGGGGAGATCAGGTCCACCTATGCCGAGAGCCGGCGGAGCCGGGTGATCCCGGACGAGGGCGACCTCTCGTTGGAGGACCTGATCGCCGACGACGAGCTCATCGTCACGGTCTCGGAGACCGGGTACATCAAGTCGGTTCCGGCGTCCACCTATCGCACTCAGGCGCGGGGAGGACGCGGGGTCAAGGCGGCCGAGGTGCAGGGCGAGGACGTGATCCAGAACCTGGTCCACACCACCGCCCACGCCTATCTCCTCTTCTTCACCAACAGGGGCCTGGTCCACCGGCTCAAGGCGCATGCCATCCCCCGCCAGTCACGGACTGCCAAGGGAGTCCTGGCCCAGTCGGTCCTCCCCCTCGGCCCCGATGAGACGGTTCAGGCGATCATCGACACCCGCGACTACGAGACGGGCCGCTACCTGGTCATGGTCACCAAGTCGGGGGTGGCCAAGAAGACCGAGTTCAAGGAGTACGACTCGAGGAACCAGACCCTGGTGGCGATAAGGCTCTCCGGCGAGGACGAGCTGGTCTCCGTGCGCACCACCAATGGGGAGAACGACGTCCTGATCTTCACCAAGGAGGGCATGGGCATCAGGTTCAAGGAAGCCGATCTGAGGAGCATGGGGAGGGGAACCCAGGGTGTGCGCGGGATCCGTCTCCGAGAGGGAGACCACGTGGTCGGCGCCGTTTCCAACGTCGATGGCGACGACGTGCTCCTGATGACCTCGGCCGGGTACGGCAAGCGGACGCGAATCGACGAGTTCCCCCGTCAGAAGCGGGCCGGGCTCGGGGTCAAGGCGATCAAGCTGACCCGGGTGAGGGGGAGTCTGGTCGGCGCAAGGGCAGTCTCCGACGACGACGACGTGTTCCTCGTGTCGTCGGCAGGGATCGGGATCAGGACTCCCGTGGCCAAGATCAGCCGTCAGAAGCGGGACTCGACCGGTGTCCGGGTGATCGACGTCGGGGCCGGGAACGAGCTGTCGGCATTGGCCATAGTTTCGGAAGAACTGGGCTGAAGGAACCTCCGCGCTCGCCCTGTCGTTGGGACAAGCGTGAGAGCCTCTTAGACTCTCGGGATACACAGGAGCCATATGGCAACCGTTCGACGCGTTCGTCGCATCATCCGAAAGATCGACCCCTGGACCGCCCTCAAGGTCTCGGCCGTGGTGTGGGCCGTGCTCGCTCTCGCCATGGTGTTGGGCAGTGTCATCTTCTGGTCGGTGCTCGACCGGGCCGGGATCCCGCAGAAGATCACCGACTTCATGGTCGAGATCACCCTGATCGACGAGGGGACGCAGCCGTTTGCCAACGTCGAGCAGTTCTTCAGGGTGATGATCTTCGGATCAGTGGTGTGGTGGGTCACCATGACCGGGGCCACGGTGGCCGGAGCGATCGTCTACAACTTGGTCTCCGACGTCGTGGGCGGTCTCGAGCTGGTGGTCCTCGAGGAGACGCTCAACCCGGTTGTGGCCGCCCCTCAGCAGGTCCTCCACCCGCCGGCCGATTACAAGCCGGGCAACGGGTCGGTCACCCCGCTTCCCGACCAGGCCGACATACCAACCGAGGAATCGCCCCGGGTCCGTACCTGATCGGCTCGCCAGAAGCGATGGGCGCTCAGACGCCTGCTTCCTCCCCGGCGTCGATGACGCAGAATCGGTTCCCGTCCGGATCGGCCAGCACCACGTAGTCGGCGCCAGGCTCGTAGTCCCAGTCCACCACCCTGATCGCTCCCAGCCGGATCAGCCGCTCCACCTCCTCGCCCTGATCGGAGGCGTAAAGGTCGAGATGATGCCGCTGCCGGGTCGGCGCTTCGGAGGTGACCAACTTGATTGCCAGTTGCTGACCTGGCCCTTCTCTGGGAATGAGGATCGCCCAGTCGTCCGAAGGCGGGCGGGCCGGCGCGTAGTCGAGTGCCTGGCACCAGAAGCGAAGAGCGGTGTCCAGGTCACTCACGCTCCAGACCACCGATCCAATCCTCAGCATGGGTCATCGCACCTCGGCCATGACGAGTCCCATCGCCGTCGCCGCCTGCAGGTAGTCGAGGGCGCGATCCCAAACCGGCGCCGGCTCGGCTCCGGCGACCATGACAGCGGCGGCGAGGGCGATGCCGGAGAGGAAGTCGCCGTCGTCGACGATCGTCACCTTTCGCTGTGCACCCTCGACCAAGGCCGCCGCGAAAGGGGTAGAGGAGCGAGCCACCGCCACCGGTCTGCCATCGAGCACCACGTCGGCGACACTGGCAGGGCCGATCGGGTCGGGGAATCTGATCTGGCTTCGGTCTCCCTCGTCCAGATCGGGGTGAGCCACCGCTACCAGGCGCGGATCGGGCTCACGGGCGGCGAGGGCGAGGGCGAGGCCAACCGGCGACCCTCCCCATACTCGCACTCCGGGCTCGGCCTCGTCGCCGTCCCAGATCAGGTCGACACCGAGCGCCCTGGCCCGCTCGGGCGCATCTCTTCCGGTTCCCAGCAGGAAGGCGCAGCCCTCGGGGTCGGAGACGACGGGGAAACTCTTGCTGCGCGCCGGACCGATGACCACGACTTCGTCGATGCCGGGATGTGCGCTGAGGGAGTGGGCTGCTCTCACCGCGATGTCCCCGGTGACGAGGACACCGATCCTCACGAGGGGTCGACAGGACTCCAGGCGGAGTCGGGGGCGGCCAGGTCGGCCTCGCGACGCCGGAAGAGGAAGAAGGCGGCCAAGGCGCCGAGGATGATCAGTGGGGAGAAGCGCTTCACAACGGGCAGTCTACGGTGGAGGGACGGATATCCCCGTAGCCGGTGGGAAATGCGTTGGAGGTCCGTCACATGACGGCCAGCACCTCGAGCGCCCGGTCGACCTCCTCTGCGGTGTTGTAGTGGACGAAACCGATTCGGAGCAGGCCGCCCCGGTCGAGGAACCCGAGCCGGTCGATCGCATTGACCGCGTAGTAGTGCCCGGCCCAGACGTAGATCCCCTCATTGACCAGGCGTCTTGCTGCCTCGCCGGCATCCAGTCCTTGGACGGAGAGGGCGAAGGTGGCGACCCGCCTCCCATCGGCTGCGGGCACTCCGTGGAGGTCGACTCCGGGGATCCTCGACAAGCCGTCGAGGAACCGATCGGCCAGGGCGTGCTCGTGCTCCCGAATCAGCGCGTATGCCGATTCCAGCCGGGCCCTCCTCGACCCGTCGTGCCCCGCGAGCCCGGCCAGGTAGTCGACGGCAGCGGTGACCCCGGCGATCGACTCGAAGCTCTGTGTGCCTGTCTCCAGCTTCTCGGGAGGGTCGGATGGGGCCGGACGGACCTTGTAGAAGTCGAGCGCGGCAAGTCGGTCGAGCCGACCATAGAGGGCCCCGGTGTGAGGCCCGAAGAACTTGTAGGCCGAGCCGACAAGGAAGTCGCAGCCGATCGAGCCCACATCGATCAGATGATGGGGCCCGGCGTGCACCGCGTCGAGGTAGACCACGGCGCCGGCCTCATGGGCGAGATCGGTGATCGTGGTGACGTCGACCACCGTGCCCAGCGCATTGGAGGCGAGGCAGGTGGCGACCAGACGCACCCGATCATCGAGGAGGCCGGCCACCGCCCCTGGGTCGAGCTCGCCGGTGGCCGGGTCGAACTCGGCGATCCGGATCTCGACGTCACGGTCGGCTGCAGCTCGAACCCATGGGGTGTAGTTGGCGTCGTGGTCGAGGCTGGTCACCACGATCGCCTCACCCGGCCGCCAGTCGCGGGAGAGTGCCCTGCTCAAGGCGAAGGTGATGCTGGTCATGTTCTGACCGAAGGAGATCTCGGACGGCGTGCAGTTGAACAAGTCGGCCATCGCCTGTCTCCCCTGTGCCATCACTTGCTCGGCAACGGCCGACGAGGCAAAGCCACCACCTAGGTTGCTCACCCCCGAGGCGAGTACCTCTCCCATGGCTTCGATCACCTGTCGTGCGGTTTGAGTCCCTCCGGGCCCGTCGAGATAGGCGACGGTGCGGCCGTTCTCGGTCCGTTCCAGGCCGGGGAAGTCGGAGCGGACGCGCTCGATGTCCAGAGAGGCCGTTGGGTGGCTCATACCGGTTGTGTAGCAGGCGGGGGCGACCGCCGTGCTTCCCGACCGGGTCAGCCGGCTATTTGCGCTTCCCGACGTTCCACGGTCCCGTTACCCGTATGGCCGTTGGACCCGGTTCTCGTCTCGGCGGCTGCGGGGAGAGTCAGCTGGAACAATGTCCATCCCCCCTCTCGGCGATAGGTGAGGTCCCCCCTCATCAACCTGGCCAGGTGGCGGGCGACACTCAAACCGATGCCAAGGGCGGCCGGCTGGGAGGCACTGGAGTGGGCCCGGTAATAGGGGTCGAAGATGTGGGGGGCGTCTTCATCGGGGACGCCGGCTCCATTGTCGGCGACGGTGATGGTGACCATGTCGTCGGTGGTGGCCAGCCGCACGTGGATGCTGTCGCCTCCGTAGCGATAGGCATTGGTGACGAGATTGCGCAGGATCTGACGAACTCGACTCGGATCCCCGAGAGCGCGGTAGGGCTGGTCGGGGCTGGCGATGATCTCGATCGGCTCGCCCACGTCCTTACCGGCCTCCAGCACCTGGGCCACCTGGGCTCGCGCCGACACCGGGACCTCGGTCACCACCAGGAGGTCGAGCTCGGACCGTGCGGCGACGAGCAGGTCGTCCACGATCGAGGCCAGGTCGGTGGCCTCGTCGGCGACACTCGCAATCATCGAGAGTCGCTCCTCTTCAGTGATCTCGGGATGGTCGGAGCGAAGCAACTCGGCAAAGCCGAGGACGCTGGTCAGCGGCGTCCGAAGCTCGTGGCCCACCGAGGCGAGGAACTGATCCTTGGCCTGGGCCAGGTCTCTGAGCTTGTCGAACTCCTCTTTGGCAACGCGGTGTCTGCGTCGCGCATTCATGGCGACAGTCACGAATGCCGTGGCAATGAGACCTGTGACGAGGAGGAGCAGGCTGGAACGGGGATTGGGGATCAGCGCAGAACCCTCGGTCGGTCTTACCAGGATCTCCCAGCTCCTGCCTCCGACTTCGAGAAGCCCGACCCCACTGATGCCCTCTTGGGTGGTGAGAGGCTGGTTGGTCACGTCCGCGACCTCCCAGGTCATCTCCGGCTCGTACATGCTGGAGATCACTCCGTCCACCAACCTGCTCAGGTCCATGGCGGCGGTCCCGTATCCGATCAGGGCGTCGGTGTCGACGTCGGTGACCGGCCAGTACATGACGAAGCCGTCGGCGTCCTCCTCGGTGACCAGCTGCAGGAAGGGTGAGACGGCGAGGTCACGGGTGACACGCGCCAGTTCGAGGGCGGTGGCTCGTTGCGGGTCGGAGGTCGAGTCGTAGCCGTCGACCCCGCTGAATGCCTCGATCGGCTCGTGCCACTGCAAGGGGAGGTGGAACCGGCGATCGCCCGGCGGCACCCGTTCGCCGTCCTCGCTGATCTCGAACACGAAGTAGCCGGGCATGACCGCTTGCATCGCCTCTTCGTGGACCGCGAGGTTGCGGTGCATCACGAGGGGCATGTACCCGAGTGCATCCATACCGGGGAGCAGGCCCAGCTTCTTGACGAATCGGCGGAACTCGAGCTCGGTGACCAGGTCGCTCGCCTGATACAGGCCGGAGATCGAAGCCAGCCGGATCGTGGCGTCCGAAAGCGCCCTCTCGATCGACTGGACGATTACCTCGGTGCGGGTGTCGAGGTCGTGCTGCGCTTCGTTGCGCTCGAGACGCCACAGCCACCAGGCCCCAAAAAGGCTCAATGCCACGCCGACGAGCGCCACCATGACGATGGCGGTGCGGCGAGGGGCGTTCCTGGGCCCGTGGAGTCGACCCTGTCGAGGTTCGGTCTGCGTCACCAGTTGTTGAATCGGCGTGAGGAGACACCGGCTTGAATCGGCTCCGAGCGGGAAATGGGGTCGCTGGACCCACACACCGGTTCAAGGATTTTCCGGCCATTTCCGATCCATTGACCATGGTTCTCCACCCGCATCCGAGAACCGAGGTCTCGGGAGAAGATCCAGGTGACCCGGACGCGACGCTTCGGGGCAGGGGCGCGGGCATCCGCCCGGCCCTGATCGCCGCCCTGGTGGTCGCGGTGACCGCCGGAGCGCTGTTCGGGGCGGTGCAGTTGAGCAAGGAAGTGGCCAGGACCTCCGCAGAGCTGCATCTCGCCGACGAGGCAGCCAGGGCTGCCACCGTGATCCGTTCTCATGTCGCTCTGGCGGCCATCGGGTCCGTCGAGCAGCAGCGTCTCTCCGCCGCCGAGGCGACGACGGCTCTGGGTGAGCTTCGAGGATCTCTAGGAGGCCTACATGGATCCGAGCCGGCACAGGACGCCATCGCCGCCGGCTTCAGCTTTGCCGACACCTCCGGCGAGGTGGTGGGCGCCATCGGTAGCGGCACGGTCGATCAGGAGGCGGTCGATCTCCGCTTCAGGGAGGTGATGGCCGAGTTGGACGAGCTGCGGGTCGCCCTCATCGAGCACATCGACTTCCTCGGTTCCTCGTACAACCTGCTTGGCATCGTTCTCGGGGTGGCGACAGTCGGGCTTGCCCCGTTGGTCCTGGTCCTGTGGACCAGGTCGATCACCAACAAGACCATGGAGGTGAGGGAGCTCTCACTCAGGCTCAAGCACGAGACCGAGCTGCGCGATGCGCACAACTCGGTGCTACGCATGGTGGTGCACGAGTTCCGAACACCGCTGACCGGGATCAGCGGCCTGGCGGCCATGCTCGAAGTCCCTTCCGTGCGCAGGTCGTCGGAGGGCCGGGAGATGGTGACCATGATCCGCAACGAGGCCGAGGACATGTCCCAGCTCACCGATGACATCCTGACCTCGGCCGGGTTGGAGACGGGGCATCTCGAGATCCGTCTCGAGCCGGTCGATATCGCTGAGGCGACGACGCGGACGGTGACCATGTTCGATCGTCGTTGGGACGGCATCGAGGTCTCCTGCGATCCAGGCCTCGCCCTCGCCGACGAGCTTCGAGTCCGCCAGATCCTGAAGAACCTGATCTCGAATGCCATGAAATACGGCGGCTCGACTGTGCGGGTCACCGGATCGGTGGAGGGAGACTGGTATGTGCTCCGGGTCGCCGACGACGGGCCGGGGGTGCCGGATGACATCCGGGACCGTCTCTTCGAGCCCTTCCCCCACCGGGGAAGCGGCGCACCCAGTCAGAGTGTCGGGCTCGGCCTGTTCATCGTCCGCCAACTCGCCGAGGCGATGAAGGGGACGGTGACCTACCAGAGCAGCGATGACGAGGAGGCGGTCTTCACCGTCCGGTTGCCCATGGCCTCCCCCCACGACACAGCCCTGTCCCTCGCCTCGTTGAGCGCCTGATGTCACGTCGGTCCGGGATCGTGGGGGCGGCACTCCTCTTGACACTGATCTGGCTTCCCCTGGTGGCAGCGGCAGCGACGCCACCCAACGCAGCCCCCGTTGAGAATTCGCTGCCCTTGTTCAACCACCAGGACGGGGATTGGTGCCGCTGGCGGTGGTGGTGGTGCCGGGATGGGGAGGGTGGCGGCGACAACTCCACCACGACCTCCACCCTCCCGCCCACGACCACCACCACTGCGCCCGCCACCACGACCACCATTGCCACCACCACCACGGCTCCACCCTCCACCACCACGACCCGACCTCGTCAGACCACGACGACGACCACCGTCACTACCACGACGACCACCACCACGACCACAACCACAACCACGACCGTCGCACCTGCCGTTATCCCGACTACGACCGTCCCCCCGACGACCACCACCACGGCTCCGACCACGACGACCACCGCGTCAGAGCCCGCCGCTCTCCTCCTCGCCGGCGATCGCGAGCCTCCGGTGGCCGATGTGCTCTTCTCGGAGGGCGTCATGGGCGGTGTGGAGGCTCTGGTGTCGCTGGGATCCGCCTTCATCGACATGGCGGTTCAGGCCTTGAGCTACTACCTGCTCGTCTTCCTGGTCCCGGTGCTGATGACGATCATGCTGGCGGTTCGTCAGCGCCGGGAGCGTCTCGAGGTCGTCTCCGACGGCTAGCCGAGGGCAAAGAGCCGTAGCTGGGTGACCGCCCCGGGTTACCTCATCGCCAGACCGTTGAGCTATTCTAGTATTAGAATATGACGGAGCTGCTGACCGACGCCGAACTGCTGGTGCTTGGCTTGGTCGCTGAGATGCCGAGACACGGCTACGAGCTCGAGCATGTGATCGAGCAACGCGGCATGCGCGAATGGACCCAGATCGGCTTCTCCTCCATCTACTTCGTGCTCGGCAGGTTGGAGAAGCGTGAGCTCGTGACGGCGGATGAGCCGGCAGGGGCGAAGGCGAAGAAGGTGTTCCGCGTGACCGCCGCCGGTCGCACGACCCTGGCAGAGCAGTCGCTGGCGGCGCTGCGCACGGTTCGTCCCAGCTACGGGCCCGTGCTGTTGGGCATGGCTCATTGGCCCGTGCTGGAGCGCCCCGCGGCGCTCGGCGCCCTCGAGGAGCGCAGCGGTGCGGTCGAGGCCGAGATCGAGCGGCTCGGCGACATCCAGGTTGCCCAGCAGCCGCTGCCCGACTTCGTCGAGGCGCTGTTCGACTATGCACTGGGCCAGCTGCGGGCCGAGGCGGCGTGGATCAGCCAAACCCTCGACTACATGAAGGCTAAACCCTGGCTGGAGGAGTGATACATGAGCATCAGTGACGACAGACGCCTGCTCGAGGAGCTCTATTTGCCGTCGGCGGACGATTTCGTCCTGGTGGACGTTCCCGACATGCAGTTCGTCATGGTCGACGGGGAGGGAGACCCGGCAGGAGACACGTTCGCACAGGCGTCCCGATGGCTCTTCTCGGTCGTCTATCCGATCAAGCGGATCGCCAAGGAGAGGATGGGGAGGAGCTTCGTCGAGCCGCCGCTCGAAGGCCTCTGGTGGGCCGACGACATCAACGACTTCATTGCGGGGAACCGGGACAAGCTCAAGTGGCGGCTCATGATCGTGACGGCGGACTGGGTCGACGACGAGATGTTCGCCCAGGGGGTGGCCCAAGGGTCGGAACGGCTCGGAGAGCCGCCGGAGAGTCTGAGACTCGACCGTCTCGCCGAAGGTCTGAGTGTGCAGATCATGCACCTCGGTCCCAACAGCGAGGAAGTTGCGACCCTCGCCCGCCTACACCACGAGTTCCTGCCTGAGCACGGCCTCGTCCCCAACGGGCATCATCACGAGATCTACCTGAACGACCCGAATCGAGTGGCGCCCGAGAAACTGAAGACGGTGTTGCGACAACCGGTCAGACGTCAGGGGTAGGGCTCGCCTTGATCCCGCAACGGCACATCGTCTACTCAGCGTTCCGTTTCCACCAAGATCCTGACAGGGCAAGCCACTGGGTGGCCCGTATTTCTCGGACGGGCGGGCGCGCCGGTTAGCGCGCCACCCGGTAGTGGAGGTAGACGACTCTGGAGCCGAAGGTGCGGGTCTCGACGAGTTCGAGATCCACTCGGCGCTCGCGCTGGGGGAAGTACGGGATGCCGCCGCCAACCAGCACCGGGTAGACCATGGCCCGGTACTCGTCGATCAGACCCAGCCCGGCCGCCTCGGCGGCGAGCGTCGCGCCGCCGATCGCGATGTCGCCCTCCCCCGGCTCGGCTCGCAGCCGCTCGATCTCCTCCGCCAGGCCGCCGGAGGCCAGCCGGGCGTTGCCCTCCACTGCCGACAACGTGGTGGAGAACACCACCTTGGGAAGCGGCTTCCAAAGCGCGGCCCACTCGAGCTCCGCGTCGTCGAGCGATCGGTCCTGGTCGGCGGTCTCCCAATACAGCATCGTCTCGTACAGTCTTCGTCCCAACAGGTGGACGCCGACCTCTCGTATCTCGTCGATCCAGAAGCGAAAGACCTCGTCGGGCATCGTCCAGTCGAAGGAGCCGTCCGGCCCGACGATGTAGCCGTCAGCCGAGATGCTCATCGAATAGGTCACGCTGCGCATCAGAAGTCCTCCTTGGTAGCAGGTGCGACAGTACGACCGCCGGGTCGTCGCGGATTGCGAGACATGACAACGTTGCCGGTCACGGCATCACGTACCGGGGCAATGTTGTCGGCCCAGGAAGACTTGAACTTCCGACCTCATCCTTATCAGAGATGCGCACGCGGTGACTCTCTAGCCTGTCTACCTGGGCTTTCGTGCTCGTACTGGCGGTCTGTGTCACACCTGTGGCACACACAGCCACCACCTGACGCATGCACATTGGTGATCTTCCCGGCGTGGTACGCCGGTGTCCGATGTACTTTGAACGTTGCGCATTCCGATCATCGGATCGGATCATCAACCCACATGGCCCAAGCCCCATTCTCGAGTTCTTCGACGGTGGTGCCCAGG
>DATBIX010000029.1:0-88852 GCA_036556665.1 Acidimicrobiia bacterium | reverse complement strand
GATATCCGGGACAGCGCCTCGATCCGGTCATAGGAGACTCCGGAGCGGAGGGCATCGCGCAAGTCGGGCCGGTCGATCGTTCGCCTCATGGTCCCGACCAGCGAGCGAGCCATGTCGAAAGAGAGATCCAGACGACCGGCGACCCACTCGGACATGGAACGGCAACCATCCCCGGTGGCCACCTGGAGTCGATCCAATTCTCCGAGGACCTGCAACTGCTCCGCCCGGATCCGGGCTATCTCCCGTTCCCCGGCGAGCAGCAATTGTTCCCGCTGATCGATCGTGATCGGCCTCTCCCACTCCATGCCACGAACATACGTTCGACAGTGAGAGATGTCAAGAGGGATGTCAACGATCTATGAAGATATTCGAAGAGAGTTCACGGCTCATCGATCGCCTCCAACCAATCGGACCAGTAGCCCTTCCATTCTTCGACGGAGCCGGCTGTGGGCAGCTTCTCGTGGCTGATAGAGATGGTCGCCCTCCCGTCGGGCTGGGGGTCCATGGCGATCTGGGCCACCCCGGGCCCGATGCCGAGTCGGATGACCTTCGAGGTCGGCTTCGATCGGAGCTCCGTGTCCAGACCGGGGAAGAGGTCGGCGCGATCGTCATCGTCGAGAAGCATCCCGCGCAACGCATGCATGTCGACCGATACCGTGCGGGTCTTGCCGGCGTTGAAGGTCCCGTCCGGCCGCTGGTAGGGGAGTCTGAGCCCGGTGATCCGCTCGTAGCCGACCGTCACCGACTGGGCCCACCATCCGTCCACTCCCAGGTCCTCCCGCAGGTGGGCGGCTATGGCCGTGTGCCCATCAGCGTGACCGGGCCAGGCGTCGATGATGTCACACCACTCGTCCCAGCCACGACCGGTGGCTTCCCTGATCTTGTCGTCATCCAGCTCGGGCTCGGCCACCCACGCTCTACCGCCGTTGCGGCCGCTCTGGTCGATGAGGACGCGGCGGGCTGCACCATAACGCTCACCGGTCTTCTCCATACGCGCCCGGATCCGGCGCTTGAAGGTCTCCTGTCGGGTCATCTCAACTGCTTTCCCGTGTCGTGCCGCGAGTCGGAGACCCGCGCTCTCAGGCACCGCGTCGACACGTCAGTCGGATCGACCCTTGCCGAGCACTCGAGGTCCCCTTTGCCTCCCGGAACCGGCTGCGCGGGAGCCGGGTGAAGGTCTGGCGTGACAAGCCGCCGGATCGAGAGGATAGCAAGGAGGTTCGGAAGCGGTCAGGCGCGATCGACGCCTTCGAGCAGGTCGAGCCAGCTCTTCACGAACTTCTCGACACCCTCCTCCTCGAGCACCTGGACCACATCGTGATACTCGATCCCGACCTCGCCCAACCGCCCGAGATCGCGCCTGGCCTGTTCGATGTCGGCCTCGGTGAACGGCACAGGGGTGGGGCTCCCATGGTCCTGGTAGGCGTCGATGGTGTCGAGCGGCATGGTGTTGACCGTGTCGCTGGCCACCAGGTTGTCGACGTAGAGGAGGTCGGGGTAGTCCGGGTTCTTGGTCGAGGTTGAGGCCCACAACGGCTTTTGGATCCTTGCGCCGGATTCGGCGAGAGTGGTGAAGCGGGAAGAGGCGAACTCCTCGAGGAACAGGCCGTAGGCCACCCTGGCGTTGGCCACCGCAGTAGTCCCCTTCATGGCCGCCGCCTCCGGGTCGGCGAGATCCTCGAGCCTCCGGTCGACCTCGGTGTCGAAGCGGGACACGAAGAACGATGCCACCGAGGCGACCTGGCTCGGTTCACCGCCGGAACGTCGGTACTCCTCCAGCCCGGTCAGATACGCATCGATCACCTGGGCATATCGCTCCAGCGAGAAGATCAGGGTGACGTTGACCGACACACCTTCCCCGATGAGACGGCTGATCGCCGGGATTCCTGCCGGCGTCGCCGGGATCTTGACCAGCAGGTTGGGACGGTCGATCTGCTTCACCCAGTCCCTGGCCTCGGCCACGCTGGCGTCGGTGTCGGCGGCCAGGGTGGGAGAAACCTCCACCGAGACGAACCCGTCCCGACCGCCCGTCCGCTCGAACACTCCCCCCAACTCGTCGCAGGCCCGCCTGATGTCCGAGGCCATGAGGCTCTTGACTATCTCCTCGGTGGGCATGCCCGAGCCTTTGAGCTCGGCCAGCTGCCCGGTGTAGTCGCCGGAGCTGCCGATGGCGGCGGCGAAGATGGTCGGGTTCGAGGTCACCCCGGTGACGGCGTCGTCGGCTATCCGCCTCGCCAGCTCGCCCGAGTCGAGCATCGCTTTCGAGATCTGGTCGGACCAGACCGAGACGCCGGCCGCGGCGAGCCCGTGCAGACGGGAGGAGCTCATGTGACAAGGGTAGGGCAACGGTGGGCATGCCGACGCGGGCCCACCGGTATCCTCTGTGGAGGTGAGCACCCTCCTCGTCGAGCCTGAGGGCGCGATCGCGTTCTCCCGATCGGATCCTCGGCCGGGCCCGGGTCGATGGCACTGGGTGGCGGCCACCGTGCTCGGCATCCTCGCCGCAGCCTTGCTGGCCGTCGGGGAGAGCGGTGGGATCGATCTGTCCCTGTTCTCGGAGAGACGTCTCATCCAGGGCTATCTCGACGCCTGGTACGGGGGCGACTTCGAGGCGGCAACCGGCCTCAGGCAGCCGGATCGTCTCCGCACCGGCCCTTCGGAGGAACGGTCCAGGGGCGAGGTCGAATACCAGGCCCTGCTCGGCGCCCAGGTCGAGGTGCTGGCCTGTGAGGAGCTGCCTCCGAAGACGATCCGGTGCGAGGTGAGCTACTCGAATCGCCTCACGGAGACACTGGGCGCCGAGCCCGCCGTCGTCGCCCAGCAATTCGGCCTCCAGGACGGGAGGATCGCCTTCGTTGCCGGCCCGTATCTCCACGACGAGCGGCTGACGGCGAGCTTCGGCCGCTTTGCCACCGAGCTCTTCCCGGCGGAATACGAGGAGGGATGCACCGAGGAGCCGAACTACCAGCCGCCCGGCTGTGCCCGCTTCAAGCTCGCCCATCTGGACGAGTGGGTGGCATGGCACCGGATGGGCCCGACCCGGCCGCAACTACCCTGATCCGCGGGAATGCCACGACGGATCCTCATCGCCAAGCCCGGTCTCGACGGTCACGATCGAGGAGCAAAGGTCATCGCCCGGGCGCTGCGTGACGCCGGATTCGAGGTGATCTATTCGGGGCTCCATCAGACCCCGGCGCAGATCGCCGAGACGGCCGTCCAAGAGGACGTCGACGCGGTCGGTCTCTCCTCTCTCTCCGGAGCCCACAAGACGCTGTTTCCCGAGGTTGTCGAGCAACTGGCCGTCCGCGAGGCCTCGGATGTGGTCGTGTTCGGCGGCGGAGTGATCCCCGAGTCGGATTTCCAAGCCCTGCTCGACGCCGGACTGGCCACGATCTTCACCCCTGGCACCCCGCTGGAGAGGATCACTGCCTGGGTCGAGGCCAACGTGCCGTCGAGATTCGAGGGAAGAGGAGAGAGTTGAAGGTCCACGAGTACCAGGCGAAGCAGCTGATGGCAGAGCGGGGGATCCCGGTTCCACTGGGAAGGGTCGCCACCACGGTCGATGAGGCGGTGGCCGCCGTCCGTCCCCTCATCGAGGAGTCGGGCAATCCGGTGGTCGTGCTCAAGTCACAGATCCATGCCGGTGGACGGGGCAAGGGGACGTTCAAGGAGCACCCCGACTTGCGCGGAGTCAATGTGATCACCGACGGCGTCGAGGGAGGGATCGAAGCCGCCGAGGGGAGGGTGCGGGAGCTTGCGGGCAGGATGCTCGGCTCGACGTTGATCACAGTTCAGACCGGCACCGAGGGCAAGGTGGTCAGCCGCCTCTACCTCGAGCAGGGCATAGCCATCGCCCGGGAGCTCTATCTCGCCGTCTTGCTCGATCGGGGTGCGAGCCGCAACATCGTGATGGCGTCGACCGAGGGCGGCATGGAGATCGAGAGGGTGGCCGAGGAGACGCCGGAGAAGATCCTCCGCGAGGTGATCGACCCGGCCATCGGCCTGGCCGTGTTCCAAGGGCGGGAGCTGGCCAGGGGGCTGCGCCTCGAAGGAGACGTGTCCGATCGGTTCATCGCCTTCGTCTCGGCGCTGGACCGGGCCGCCACGGACCTCGACACGGACCTGATCGAGATCAATCCCCTGGTGGTCACCACTTCCGGGGAGGTGATGGCGCTGGACGGGAAGATGGCGTTCGACGACAACGCACTGTTCCGTCATCCCGCCATCGCGGCGATGAGGGACGAGACCGAGGAGGACCCGGCCGAGACCGCAGCCAAGAAGGCGGGTCTCAACTACATCAAGCTCGATGGCACTATCGGATGCCTGGTCAACGGTGCGGGTCTGGCCATGGCCACGATGGACACCATCAAGCATTACGGCGGCGAGCCGGCCAACTTCCTCGACGTGGGGGGTGGGGCCGACGAGGAGCAGGTGACCACGGCTTTCCAGATCATCACCCGTGATCCCAATGTGAAGGGGATATTCGTGAACATCTTCGGGGGAATCATGCGCTGCGACGTGATCGCCGCGGGGATCGTCGAAGCGGTGAAGAAGGTCGGCCTCGGCGTGCCCCTCGTGGTCAGGCTGGAAGGGACCAATGTGGAGCAGGGGAAGAAGATCCTCGAGGACTCCGGTCTCGATGTCGTGGCCGCCGACAGCCTCAAGGACGGCGCTGAGAAGATCGTGGCGCTGGCGGCATGAGCGTCCTCATCGGCAAGGAGACCAGGGTCCTGGTTCAAGGCCTCGGCAAGACCGGGACCTTCCATACCGACAAGGCGATCGCCTACGGGACTCAGATGGTTGGTGCAGTCCATCCCTCACGGGCCGGGAGCAGCGCTCATTTCGAGGGCGACACCGATCATTCCGGTATCCCGGGCCGGGACGACAGCTACTCGGTCGATCTCCCCGTGTTCGCCACGGTCAAGGAGGCCGTGTCCGAGACCGGGGCCGATGCCTCCGTGGTCTACGTCCCGCCCCAGTTCGCCGCCGACGCCATCATGGAGGCCGCTGCTGCCGGCCTGGGCCTGGTGGTGGCGATCACAGAGGGCGTCCCCGTTGCCGACATGATCGCGGCAAAACGCTATCTGGCCGACAAGGAGACGCGTCTCATCGGCCCCAATTGCCCCGGGGTGATCACCCCGGGTGAGTGCAAGATCGGGATCATGCCCGGTTACATCCATCAGCGGGGCAGGATCGGGGTGGTGTCCCGCTCCGGCACTCTCACCTACGAGGCGGTCTATCAGCTGACACTGCTCGGCCTCGGGCAGACCACTGCGGTGGGCATCGGCGGGGACCCGGTCAACGGGACCAGTTTCGTGGACATGCTGCGGATGTTCGAGGCCGACCCCGAGACCGAGGGGGTGGTCATGATCGGTGAGATCGGCGGGAGCGCCGAGGAGGAGGCAGCCGACTTCGTGTCATCCGAGATGGCCAAGCCGGTGGCGGGGTTCATAGCCGGGACGACGGCTCCGGCCGGGAAGAGGATGGGACATGCCGGGGCGATCGTCTCAGGTGGCCGCGGGACCGCCGCCGCCAAGATCGAGGCGATGAGGTCGGCGGGCATCGAGCTCGCCGAGACGCCCTCTGACATGGGGGAGGCCATGCTCCGTGCTCTCGGCTGACCATCTCGACGCCATCCGATCCGATGGAACACGGGTTGCCGAGCTGGCCAGACGCGACCCTGGCCGTGCCGTCCCGCAGTACCCGGGTTGGGACATGTCCGGGTTGGCCGGGCACCTCGCCGCCGTCCACGGCAGGACAATCACCATCTGTCGCGATCTCCCGACGGAACGGCCGTCGGCGCCCCATCTCCCTGAAGGCACCGACCCGATCACCTGGTTCGAGGAGAGCCTCGGCGAGATGCTCGAGATGCTCGACGCCGCCGATCCCGAGGCCCTGGTCTGGGGGTTCTGGCCCCGCTCGTCGATCGGGCTGTGGCAGCGGCGCATGGTCATCGAGACCGGGGTCCATCGCTGGGACGCCGATCAGGCTTTTGGTGAGGAGTCCGGTCTCAGTGACATCGTGTCTCGTAGTGGTCTGGACGAGTTCAACGACATGTGGCTTCCTCGACTCGGAGAGCTGCCTCCCCTGGAGGCGTCTGCCACCGATCTCGGCCTGGTCTGGGTGCTGGGGAACGGGGCCCCGGTGTCCGCGCTGGAAGGGACCGGCTCGGACATCTACCTCCGTCTCATGTCGCGTCCCTCGCCGGTCAGCCTGCCCCCGGTCTGGGCCGAGGCGGTCGACGCCCTCGAGCCTCCGCGCCGGTAGGCCGGCCTAGAACCGGGCCAGGTCCGCCCGGGCGTATCCGACCACGGCCTCGTCGGCCCGGCAGACGGCGCGGAGCGCGTCGACCAGCTCGTCGACCCGGTTGCCGGGCACCGCCACGGTCAGCTCGTCATCTCCCATCCCGGTCCTGGCTCGTGACAGGGCACATCCCATCGATGCGGCGATGACACCCGACTCGGCGGCCCGGGGCAGGATCTGACACTGTGGCTTGCCCGACCACTCGACGGTCACCGCGTCGCCGATCTCCATCATCTGGCGGGGGCTGACCCGGAGCAGGACAAGGTCGGGAGGCGACGTGGCCTCGGAAAGGGGCCCATAGCGGACGCCCTTGGGCCGGCGCGAGAGGGCGGCAACCCCGGCAAAGGCCTCCATCGTCACCCAGCCCACGTCGAGGAGAGCGCCCACGTCGCTCTTGTCGAGGATGTCTGTCGCCTCGGCGAAGCCGTGGGTGAATCGCCCGACGGAGCAATTGCCATGGTCCTCGGCCATGGTGTCGAAGGTTCGCTCGTGGGCATGCATCCAGAACACACACGGAGCGGCGGCACGGCCGGTGCGGCCATCCTCGGTGGGCTCGGACATCGGCTCGTCGAATCGAGGCGTCCCGTCGCCCGGCATCTCGTCGAGGAAGGTCATGGCGATCGGCGAATGCTGCAAGCCGAGCAGGTCGAACAAGGCAGTTGAGGCGGCTCCGTGGTCCAAGGCGTTCCTTTCGGGGTTGTCGGCCCAACCTAGTGCACCTTTTCGAACCCGAGTTTCGGGTCATAGAACAGGGCGATCACCTCGAGGTCCGGGAAGCGCTCGGTGATCACGGTCACGGCGTTGCGGAGCTGGGCTCTCTGCTCGTCGTCCGGCACCGGGTTCCCGGCGCAGTCTGCGTGGGCGGCGACAGCCACCTGGCTGGTCTCGTGGGCGGCGATCGAGATGCCCAGGCTGGAGAGAAGGCCCTCACCGGTGGCGGACACGTCGCCGTCTAGATGCCTCACCGCTCCCGTCGCCGTGATGTTGTCGACCCAGCGTGCGCCGAATCGGGTCATGACCTGCTCGATCGACCTGATCTGGATTCGCCCGTCCATGCAGTTGATCAAGGCTGCGAAACGCCCTCGACTTGTGGTCACACCGCAATCATGGTCCGAATCGACCGCTTCCGGCCTGCCTCCCTAGACTCGGATCCATGGAAGTCCTCCTAATCATCCTGGCCATAGTGGCCATCCTGGTGATCGCCTTCGTGGTGATCTACAACGGGTTGGTCCAATCCCGCAACCGCGTCGACAACTCCTGGGCGCAGGTGGACGTCCAGCTCAAACGGCGTTACGACCTGATCCCGAATCTGGTCGAGACGGTCAAGGGGTATGCATCTCACGAGCGCGAGACCTTCGAGCGGGTGACCCAGGCGAGGAGCGCGGCTCAGGCGGCTTCCGGCCCGGCCGAGGCGGCGCAGGCCGAGAACTTCCTCACTCAGGCCCTTCGCCAGTTGTTTGCAGTCGCCGAGGCCTATCCGGAGCTGCGTGCCTCGGAGAACTTCCAGAACCTGCAGAACGAGCTGGCCGAGACGGAGAATCGGATCGCCGTGTCCCGCCAGATCTACAACGACACGGTGCTCACCTACAACAACAAGGTGCAGCAGATCCCGACCAATATCGTCGCAGGGATGACGGGCTTCCAGGTCCGCGAGTTCTTCGAGGCGGGGGAAGAGGCCGACCAGGCCCCGACCGTCGACTTCTGAGTTGCGTCGGCTCGCCCGCGCCCTCCTGCTCCTGGCGCTGGTGCTGGCGCCTGCGACGGCAGCCATGGCCAAGTCGTTCTGGATGAGCGAGGCCGACGTCGACATCGTGGTGAACGACGACGGCTCTCTCTCTGTGACAGAGACGCTCACCTACCTCTTCGATGGCGACTTCTCGGGCGCCTACCGTGACATTCCGCTGAGGCCCGGTGAGTCGATCTCTCAGGTGAGGGTCAGCGACGAGTCCGTCGAGTACGAGCTCGGCGGCTGCACCGAGCTCGGGTGCTCGTCCCCTCCAGGCAGCTACGGCGTCGAGGTCCAGGGTGACCTGGTCCGTATCGTCTGGCATCACTCCTCGAGCAACGAGGATCGCACCTTCCAGATCAGCTATCTGATGACCGGTGTGGCCGTCGCATACGACGATGTGGTCGACGTCAATCTCCAGGTTTGGGGCGACCAGTGGTCGGTCGGCCTGGATCACCTGACCGCCCGGATGACACTTCCTCCCGGCGCTCAGCCCGGAGAGGTGAGGGTGTACGGGCATCCCTACACCGTGGATGGCCAAACCACTCTCGGCGATGATCAGGTCTCACCCTCGCTCGAGGCGAGCAACGTCCCGGCCTATCGGTGGGTGGAGATGCGGGTGGTCTTCCCCACGGACCTGCTGTCCTCGACCGAAGGGTCGACTGTGGTGGCCGGCGACGGCCTCGAGCTGATCCTCCAGGAAGAGGACCAGTTCGCCGCGGAGGCGTCAGACGAAGCCACGGCCCAGCGCACCGGCCTGCTCTGGGGTGCAGGCCTTGCCCTGGTCCTCTTCGCCGGTCTCGGTGGCCTGGTCTACTTCGGTTATGGCCGTGAGCCCCGGGTCGATTACGACCGGGAGTACGAGCAGGAGCCGCCGACCGACTTGAGCCCGGCCGAAGTCGGTGCCCTGCTGTCCCAGGGCACCGTCACCGAGAAGGAGTTCACCGCCACCTTGTTCGACCTGATCCGGAAAGGGGCGATCAAGGCCACCCCGGCACAGGTCGAGCAGCGCACCTGGGGCGGGCTTCGCACCGAGACGATCACCGACCTGATGCTGGAGCTGACCGACAAGACCACAGGCTTCACCGACCACGAGCAAGCAGTGCTCACGGTTGTGGGGCGGGTGCTCGACGAGGGACCGCGCGCTCTCCACGAGTTCCGGGACCGGATCCGGGACGATGCCTCGGCGAACGCCACCACCTATCAGGGCTTCAGGTCGAAGGTGCTCGGATCGGTCCGTCGGCGCGGGATGATCGATCAGACCGGCAACACGGTCGCCTGGCTGGTCGCCATCGGCGTGGCCCTGGTCGTGTTCGGAGCGATCGTCCTCCTGCCCGGGCTCCTGCGCCGGCGGCCCGGGGGCGAGACGATGGCCATCTTGATCGTGATCGGGATGGTCCTTGGTGGGCTCGCCCTCTATGTCTTGCTCCTGTTCCGCCGGGTGCGAGTTCGCCGCTCGAAGGAGGGTGCCTTGGAGGCCGCTCGGTGGGATGCCTTCCGTCGCTATCTCTCCGACTTCTCCAGGCTGGAGGAGGCGCCCCCGATCTCTCTCCAACTGTGGGATCTGTTCCTTGTCTACGCCATCGTGTTCGGCGTGGCCGAGGAGGTCCTCCAGCAGGCCAGGCTCCACGCCCCGCCCGAGCTCGAGCAGACTTCATCCATCTATTGGTTCGGCAACTACGGCTACTCGGGCGGCCACACCCAGAACGCGTTCGCCGGTCTCAGCTCGGCCCTGACCGGGGCCTTCAGCCCTCCCTCCTCGAGCGGCGGGGGCGGCGGGTTCTCAGGAGGCGGAGGCGGCGGGGGTGGCGGTGGCGGTGGTGGCGGGGGAGGGGCCTGGTAACGCCCGGGCTCCGGGCGCGCCGGGACTCGGGCGGGCAGACCGTCTACCTTGAGTCAGCGATGAGGCTCTCCCGCTCACTGATAGTCGTTCTCCTGCTCGCCGCGATCCCGTTGCCGGCTACGGCCGATACCGGTGACCTGCCGGTCTACACCGGGGACCAATTCAAGGCGCTGTACGACCACGCGGTGGAGAGCGTGCTGCCGAATCTGGAGCCCCCGTCAGGTCGGCTACCGGTCACGGGCGAGGCAGATCTCGATGCCAGGATCTGGGACATCGCCATCGAGCGGGGATACGTCCTCAGGCCGGTGGCGGGTGAAGGTCTCGGCAGCGCCGACGGAGTTCCCATGCAGCCGCAGGCGGCGGCCGCATGGGAGCAGTTGAAGGCGGACGCCAGAGCGGCAGGGCTCGGGTTCATCGTCTCGTCGGCCTATCGGTCACCGGACAGCCAGCGGTCACAGTTCGTATCCAAGCTGCGGGGCACGACAGACGCCGACATCGATGCCGCCCTGACCTGGTACTCGATCCCCGGAACCTCCAAGCACCACAGCGGATACGCCCTCGACTTCCGATATCGGGACGGGACCTTCGCCGAATTCCGGTCAACTCCCGATTACCAGTGGCTGGCGGCGGACAACTTCCGCAACGCCAAGAGATTCGGGTTCATCCCCTCCTATCCCGACGATGTCTCGGAGCAGGGTCCCAGTCCGGAGCCGTGGGAGTTCGTCTGGGTCGGGGTCGACCTGATCGAATGCGGCCTCCCCCTCGACGTCGACATCAGGGGCACCGGGCCCGCCGGGGCCATAGCCGAGGAGGTCGCCTCCTGCCCCGGTCAGACCGAGTTCGACGATCCGATCGAGGCCTTCCCCTCGTGGTTGGCCCGTCGTCTCGCACTGTGATCCGGCCGACGTCTCAATGCCGGAGCAGGTAAAAGGTGGAGAATCGGTTCGAGATCTCGTCGAGCGGCTGGAACGACCCGAAACCTGCTTCGGCGGCCAGTGCCTCGGCTCTCTCCCTGCCCCACGCCGCTCCCAGCCCAACCCCACCGACGGCCAGGGATTGGGTCATGCAATGCAGCGTCGAGATCCCGTAGAGCATGGCCCCTCTCGGATTGAGGTTCTCCTCGAGGCGAGACCCGGCCTTGGGCTCCATCATCAGGTACAGACCGTCCCGGGCCAGGGCCTGGCGAATCCGGCGCATCCCCTGCAGCGGGTCGGGAAGGTCATGGATCACATCGAAGGTGGTGATCAGGTCGAAGGGGAGATCGATGGGGATCTGCTCGGCCGAGACCTCGACGAGGTCGAGGTTGGGGAGATGGCCACCTCGCTCCCTGGCCATCGCCAATGACTCGGCTGAGATCTCGAACCCGAACACCGAGGAGGCGGGGAAAGCCTCGGCGATGAGGATCGGGACCGTCCCCGACCCACAGCCCACGTCGGCCACCCTGATCCCGGATTCGAGACGTGCCACCAGGCCGGGAATGCCGGGGAGCCAGCGTGATAGCAGGAAGGCGCGTTGGGACGGTCCGTTGCCCCGGTCGATCCCGCCGACCATCGTCGGGCCGAACTCCTCGAATCCGACACCGCCACCGTGGATCGTGGCCTCGGCCACCGAATCGACTCGCGCCAGCAGCGTCGGGATCATGTCCAGGAAGCCCCCCATGAAATACGGGCTTGCCTCGCTGGCGAGGAACAGGGCGTGCTCCGGGGGCAAGGCGAAGCGCTCGGATTCCGGCTGGTAGTCGACCACTCCCGCCGCGGCCAGCCCGGACAGGATCTCCTCGACGTAGCGGGCGTCGAGACCGGAGCCGGACGCGATCTCGGTCACGGTCCCGCCGCCAACGCCGGCCAGATAGGAAGAGAGGCCGCTCCGGTCGGCGACGGCCAGCAACCCGATGGTGGTGGCCCCGGAGGCGAACTCGAGGAAGCGGTCGAGGAACTCCTCGATCTTGGCTCGGTCCATGTCTCCTCCTTTGGGCTCAGCCGGCCACGACGACTCCGTCTTTCACTGTCTTCCAGACCAGATTGGTCGCCGGTCGATATGGGATGTGCGCCGGTGACGGCGCATCGAGCACGATCAGGTCCCCGGATGCGCCAGGGGCGACGACGCCCTTGTCTTCGAGACCAAGGGAGAGGGCGCCCCCCCGGGTGGCGGCGTTTATCGCCTGATCGACGGTGAGGCCCGCCTCGACCACGGCAAGGGCAATGACCAGCCCCATCGACTCGAAATAGGAGGTACCCGGGTTGCAATCCGTGGCCAGCGCCAACGTGACACCGTGCTCGAGCAGCATCCTGCCCGGAGCCTGCGGCGAGCGCAGCGAGAACGACGCTCCCGGGACGAGAACCGCCACCACTCCCGACTCGGCGAGGGCAGCGGCGTCGGCGGGTGTCGCGTGGTCGAGATGGTCTGCGCTGGCTGCGCCCATCTCGGCTGCGAGCGCCGCCCCGCCCGTGTGACCCAGTTGTTCGGCGTGGACACGGGGCCGCATCCCGAGCGCGGCGGCAGCAGTGAGGATGCGGCGCCCCTCGTCGACGGTGAAAGCCCCTTCCTCGACGAAGACGTCGCAGAAGTCGGCCAGGGGCGCGACTTCGGGGAGCATCTGCGAGACCATGAGGTCGGTGTATCCGGTGCGATCGTCCCGAAACTCGGGTGGGACGGTGTGGGCGCCGAGAAAGGTGGTCTTCACCGAGATCGGGAGCTCCTCTCCGATCCGGCGGGCAACCCGGAGCAGCCTCATCTCGGTCTCTACGTTCAGCCCATAGCCGGACTTGATCTCGACCGTGGTGGTCCCGGCGGCGATCATCCGCCAGACGCGTCGCGACGCTTCCGTGAAGAGCTCTTCCTCGTCGGCCTCCCTGGTCGCCGACACCGTGGACAGGATGCCGCCGCCTGATGCGGCGATCTCCGAGTAGGAGGCGCCGGCGAGCCTTCGGGTGAACTCCTCGGCCCGGTCACCGGCGAATACGAGATGGGTGTGAGCGTCGACCAGCCCGGGGATCACCGCCCTTCCCCCGCAATCGATCCGGACTGCGTCCGGGCCGCTTACGGCAGCATGCCCCGGGCCCACGTAGGAGACCAGCCCATCGGAAACGGTGATGGCGGCGTCGCGGAGAGGCTCGCCGACATTGGTCGTCAGGTGCCCGATACCCGTGAGGAGCAGGTCGGTCACGGGCCGACGGCAGTGGCGATCGAGCCGTCGGCGACCAGAGCGGACACGACTTCGATCTCTTCGGACAGCGGCCGGTCTGCCTGGAGAGGTGGGACGTGGCTGCGGACGAGATCCACCACGGCGGCGACACCCGTGCCCGGGCGCAAAGGCGCCCGATACTCGACTCCCTGCACGGCGCAGAGGATCTCGATCGCGATCACTCGACGGACGTTCGACAGGATCTGAGCCAGCTTGCGCCCTGCGCCGAACCCCATCGATACGTGATCCTCCTGGTTGCCCGAGGTCGGTATGGTGTCGACGGAGGCGGGATGGGAGAGGACCTTGTTCTCGGCGACCAGCGCTGCCTGCACGTACTGGCCGATCATGTACCCGCTCTGGACACCCGGGCTCGTGGCCAGGAATGCGGGGAGACCGCGCGACCGGGCCGGGTCGAGGAGCCGGTCGGTCCTCCGCTCGGCGATGGAGCCGAGCTCGGCGACGGCGATGGCGGCGAAGTCGAGGACGAAGGCGAGGGGCTGGCCGTGGAAGTTTCCGCCGGAAACCACTTCGCCGGACTCTGGGAAGACGATGGGGTTGTCCACCACAGACATCATCTCCCTGGTGAGCACCACCTCCATGTGATCGAGCGTGTCGGACACGGCACCGTGGACCTGAGGGGCGCAACGCAGCGAGTAGGCGTCCTGCACCGCGTGGTCGAAGTCGTCGGCGTGGCTCGCTCCGATCTCGCTCCCCTCCAGCATGGCGGCTATGCGCCGGGCCGAAGCCAGCTGCCCGGGATGGGGGCGGAGCAGGTGGATGTCCTCACGAAAGGGACGGGCGCTCCCCATCATCGCCTCGATGGTCACGGCACAGGCGATGTCCGCCGCCATCAGTAGCGTGCGCGCCTCGTCCAGGGCGAGGGCACCCATGGCGGCCATGCCTTCGGTCCCGTTGAGCAGCGAGAGGCCTTCCTTGGCCTCCAGCTCGATCGGGCTCAGACCGCTCTCACCGGTGGAGACCACCTCTCCATCCAGCTTCACCAGGCCATCTCCGATCAGGGTGAGGGCGAGGTGGGCGAATGGGGCGAGATCGCCCGATGCGCCCACCGAGCCTTGCGAAGGGATCACCGGGAGGATGTCCCGACGCAACATGTCGAGCAGCCGCTCCACGATGAGGGGCCGGACCCCGGAGTGCCCCTGGGCCAGGGTGCGGGCTCGAAGGAGGAGGATGGCCCGGACCACCTCGTCGCTCAGGGGCTCGCCGACACCGGCGGCGTGTGACCTGATGAGGTTGTACTGGAGTGCCACGGCCTGGTCGCGACCGATGTGGGTCGAGGCGAGGGCGCCGAAGCCGGTGGTGATCCCATAGACGACCTCGCCTGAGCCCAAGACCGCGTCTACCACCTCACGGGATGGGCGCATCCGGTCTTCCAGACCCGGACCGGGGACGGCGGTAGCCCGTTTGTGGGCGACCTCGACCACCTGGGCCGGTGATATCGGGCTCCCGTCGACGACGACTTCGGTCACCGCGCTCACGGTAGACAGCGGATGCCGGCGAAGCCCGCAAGGTGGGATACCGTGGCTCCCACATGACCGACCTCACCCCCCTCCTCTCCGGGCCAGACGCCTCGATCGCGGTGATCGGCGCCACCGACCGTCCCGGCAAGTACGGGGGGATCATCTATCGGGATCTCAAGAGAAAGGGCTATCGGGTCTACGCGGTCAACCCGAACCGGGAGACGGTCGACGGCGATCCCTGCTGGCCTTCGATCAAGAACCTGCCCCAGGTTCCGACGGTCGTCGACCTGGTGATTCCCGCAGCTCGGGGCCTCCGGGTGCTCGACGATTGTGAGGAGGCCGGCGCGCTCAACATCTGGGTGCAACCGGGGGCTGAGTCGCCCGAGTTGATCGAACGACTGGAGAACGGGCCTTTCACCTGGATCGCTCACGCCTGCATCATGGTGCGGGCCAGTCTCGCCGGCTGACCGCCCCAGACTCAGTGGGTCAGATCCTCCCGTTGAACATCTCGCGGGCGATGATGTTTCGCTGGATCTCCGAGGTCCCCTCGTATATCCGTGGAGCGCGCACCTCGGCATAGAGGTGGGCCAACGTCGAGCCCGCTTCGAGACCGCGGGCTCCGAGCACCTGGATGGCGGTGTCGACGGCACGCTGGGCGGTCTCGGTGGCATGGAGCTTGGCCATTGCAGCCTTGCCGGTCAGCGTCTCGTCGTCACCGCCGTCGTAGGCGGCGGCGGCCGAATAGACCAGGAGCTCAGCAGCTTCGATCTCGGTCCTGACGTCGGCCAGCTGATGGGACACTCCCTGGAAGTCGGCGATCGGGGTGCCGAAGGCGACCCGGGTAGTGGCGTGGCCGGTGGCGACCCTCAGCGCGGCCTCGGCCATGCCGACCGCGAAGGCCCCGACGCTGGGTCGGAAGAGGTCGAGGGTTTCCATGGCGACGCGAAAGCCGCGATCCACCTCGCCGAGCACGCTCGATGCGGGCACGAAGACGCCATCGAGACGCAGCCGGCCCAGCGGGTGCGGAGAGATCATCTCGATCGGCTCACCGCTGAACCCATCCGCTTCGGAGACGACGGCGAATGCGGTCACACCCCTGCTCCCCGCATCGGGGGTGGTTCGGGCGTACAAGGTGTACAGGTCGGCGTCCGGCGCATTGGAGATGTACGCCTTCTCGCCGGTCAGCCGGAAGCCGTCGCCATCACGCTCGGCGATGGTGGCCAGGGCGGCGGCGTCCGACCCGGCTCCCGGCTCGGTGAGGGCGAACCCGGTGACCAGGCTTCCGTCTCTGATCCCCGGCATGACACGGCCCTTCAACTCATCCGTCCCGTTGAGATGGATCGGGATGGCGCCGAGGCCCTGGACTGCGAAGGCGGTCTCCGCCGCCGTGCACATCCGGGCCAGGCCCTGCCTGATGGCGCACAGGTCGGTTGCGGTCACGGTTGCCGTCGAGAAGAGCCGGTCGAACAACCCCCGTTCTGCGATGGCGGCGACCAACTCCCTGTTCACTCGACCCGGCCGGCCCCGCTCGGCGACCTCCAGCAGCGAATGCCCGATTCGCTCAGACTCCTCGACGAGGTCCCTGGCCGTCATTCCCCCATTCTGGCGCGGAGTCACGGCCCATCGGGGCGTGACTCGGCGCCAAAACGGCTGGGGATTCCCCGACGCGGCGAAGGGGCCACTGTGATAATCGGCCGGCGACGACGATCAGGGAGGTCATCCGTGGGTGTGATGCCGGCCGGGGTGCGAAACCTGCTTCGGGCTGCGCTGGTCCTGTTCCTCATCACCGTGGTGATCGGGATCCTCAACGGCACGGATCTCTGGGAGCCCCCGCGCAACACCCTCCTCACCCATGTCCATGCCGGCACCCTGGGCTGGATCACCCTCTCCATCTTCGCCGGGGCGATCTGGATGTTCGGTTCCCCGGACGACCCTTCGAGCAATCTGGTGGCGAATGTCTCGATCGTGACCATGACCCTTTATGTGGTGGCCTTCTGGTCGGTCGATCTCACCACCTCGAGCATCCAGCGGCCGATCGGCGGCACCCTGGCCTTCGTCGCCATCGTGTGGATGCTCGTCTGGGTGCTCAGAGCCCATCGGGGCAAGCCTTGGACCGTAACCGAGTACGGCATGGCCCTCGCCCTCCTCTTCCTGGTCATCGGTGGGATCCTGGGAGTGGCTCTCGGGCTCCAACTCGCCGAGGTGCAGATCGTGGCGCCGGAGAACGCTGAGCAACTCAACGGGGCCCATCCGGCGGCGATGGTGGTGGGTTATGTGATCCTGGCCGGGGTGGCCCTGGTGGAGTGGCTGCTCCGCGGCGGCAACGGGCCCGCTCTGGGCGAGTCGAAGGCGGGGACGGTCCAGATGTCCTTCATCTTCCTCGCCGGGTTGCTGGCCATGCTGGGGGTGCTCCTCGACAACGATGGCATGCTTCAGGCCAACGTCCCGCTCGAAGTGATCGGGCTGATCATCCTGGTCTGGCGGTTGAGATCCTTCCTCTCCCCATCACAGTGGGGGAGGACCGTTCCGGGCACGATGGCGCGCACCGCCGTGCTCGGCCTGGTGGCGGGAGTGGTGCTGTTCACCTATGTGGTCACGTTGTTCGTCTCGGGGGCCGAATTCGAGGAGATCGTCCCGGTCCTGGTCGCCGTGGACCACCTCAATTTCATCATGGTCATGACCAATCTCATCTTCGCCATGAGATCGATGGCCTCGGTCATCCCGGAGACGGCCAACCGGCTCATCTTCTGGGGGGTCAACGTCGGGGTGGTCGGATTCGCTGTCGGGTTGTTCACCGAGAACGACACGATCAAACGGATCTTCACCCCGATCATGGGCGCCGCCCTGCTCTATGGGATCTATGTCTATCTGACCGCCCGGGAGGTCGACGCCACCTCGACGGTCACAGCCTGAGCCGTGGCGTCCCGGGCCGGTTAGCCTCGGTTCGTTGAGCCCCTTTCGCTCGTCGGCCGCAATCACCGATACCTGGGACCACTTTCGTTTCGAGGTAGATGCCGGAGTGGGCAGAGTCACCCTCGACCGCCCAGACAAGCTCAACGCCCTCACCTTCGAGGTGTACGCGGATCTGCGCGACCTGCTCACCGAGATCGAGCATCGGGACGACATCCGGGTGTTGCTCATCACGGGCGCCGGTCGTGGCTTCTGCTCGGGTGGCGACGTGGACGAGATCATTGCCCGGCTGCTCGAGATGGGCTCCCGATCTTTGCTCGAGTTCACCCGTATGACCGGGGCAGTGGTGGAGAGGCTTCGCCGGGTCCCGATGCCGGTCATCGCCGCGGTCAACGGGGTGGCGGCAGGAGCCGGTGCGGTCATCGCCCTCGCCTCCGATCTGAGGATCCTGGCCGAGTCGGCATCGTTTCACTTTCTCTTCACCAAGGTCGGGTTGGCCGGCGCCGACATGGGCTCGGCCTATCTGCTTCCCAGGGTGGTGGGACTGGGCCGTGCCACCGAGATGCTTCTTCTCGGCGAGGAGGTCACCTCCGATCAAGCACTCGCCTTCGGCCTTGCCACCCAGGTCGTCCCCGACGAAGAGTTGGGCGAGGCGGCCATGGACATCGCCCGGCGTCTCGCCGGCGGCCCGGCCATGGCCTACGCAGCCACCAAGGTGCTCATCGGCCGTGAGCTCGACATGGACCTTGGCTCGGCGATCGAGTTGGAGGCCCATGCACAGGCCCTGCTGATGACCAGCGAGGATCACGCCGAGTTCTACCGTGCCTTCACCGGCAAGAGGGCACCCAACTGGACGGGGCGTTGACCCGCCACCATCTCTTCGACCCCGACGGCCTTGCGCCGGCGAGCGGCTTCTCCCATGGCGCCCTGGCCGGAGAGGGGAGGGCCCTTCACATCGCCGGACAGACCGGCCATCACCCGGATCTCACCATCGACCCAAGCCTGGTCGACCAGTTCGCCCAGGCCTGCCGCTCGGTGGCGCGTGTGATCGGGAATGCGGGTGGGGAGCCGTCGGACCTGATCTCGATGACCATCTACACCACCGACGTCGATGGTTATCGGGCCAACCTGGGCCCGATCGGTGCGGCCTATCGCGCCGTGTTCGGACGGCACTTCCCAGCCATGGCGCTGATCGGAGTCGAGCGGCTCTTCGACGAGCGGGCACTCGTCGAACTGGTCTGTGTCGCCGTCGTCCCCGGTTCCTGACCGATCGTCAACTCGCAACTAACGCGAAACAGCCTCGAAACATTCGCGCGGAAACCTCTTGCCCATCCTGGAGGTACCAGGCAACGCGATTCAGGAGACTGCGAAGGTATGGCGGGTGTTTTGAGGCGTTGGGTGCGGCAGCGGCGGCTCTGGGTGGCGTTGGTGCTGTTGGTGATCGGGATGGTGCCGGGCGGAATGGCTCTGGGACAGGAGGGCCCCACGGTCGAGAGTGTTGCCTCGGCGGTCGACTTCGTCTGGGTGATGGTCGCCGCGGTCCTCGTCTTCTTCATGCAGGCCGGTTTCGCCCTGCTCGAGGCCGGTTCGACCCGATCCCGGAACGCCGGCTCCGTGTTCATGAAGAACCTGATGGACTTCTGCATGTGCGGGCTCGCCTTCTGGGCCTTCGGTTTCGCCCTCATGTTCGGACCGGGCAACCAGTTCTTCGGCACCGAGGGCTTCTTCCTCTCCGGCGACTACGGGACGGCCGACACCGCCCTGCTCTGGTTCTTCCAGATGGTGTTCGCCGCCACTGCCGCCACCATCGTCTCCGGCGCGCTCGCCGAGCGGACCCGGCTCGACTCGTACATGGCGTACTCGTTCCTGATCTCAGCCCTCATCTACCCGATCTACGGCCATTGGGTGTGGGGCGGTGGATGGCTGGCCGAGTTGGGTGCATGGGACTTCGCCGGTTCCGGCGTGGTGCACGCGGTGGGTGGGGTGGCCGCCTTCGTGGGAGCCAGGATGGTGGGCCCCCGCAGGGACAAGTTCGACCCGGATGGCAAGCCTCGATCCATCCCCGGTCACAACATGGGATACGTCGTCCTGGGCACGATGATCCTCTTCGTCGGCTGGTTCGGCTTCAACCCCGGCTCCACGCTCAACGGAAACGACCCCCAGATCGCGGTGATCGCGGTCAACACCTTCCTGGCCGGCATCGCCGCTGGCCTGGTTGCCTACTACATCCAGTTGGTGAGAACCGGCAAGGCGGACATCGCAGCCACCTGCTCCGGGATCATCGGCGGTCTGGTCGCCATCACGGCCCCCTGTGCCTTCGTGGATTACTGGGCCGCAGTGGTCATAGGTGGGATCGGCGGGGCACTGGTCATCTTCGGCGCAGCATTCATCGAGAAGAGGCTGAAGGTCGACGATCCGGTGTGGGCCATCGCCTGCCATGGCCTCGGGGGACTCTGGGGGCTGCTGGCGTTGGGGATCTTCGCCAACGGTGAGTACCTCGATGTCGCCGGTCTGATCGCCGGTGGGACCGACACCTTCGTCGCCCAACTGGTCTCGATGGTCACCGTAGTGGCCTGGACCGGTCTTGCCTCGGTGGTGGTGTTCGGCTTCATCAAGCGCACCATCGGCCTCAGGGTCTCCGCCGAGGACGAGGAGGCCGGTGTCGACGCCACCGAGTTCACCCAGCCCGGATATGTCTTGGAGTTGTCCGAGAGCCCGCGATAGGCAAGGAAAGGAGAGGCGGTCATGGAGTTCGTGGCGATAGGCGCTTTCATTGCGATGTTCGTTGCATTCGTGGTTCTGCCCAAGCGGCTGATCAACCGCAACGACGAGGACTGAGTAACTGGCTCCCTCACCCATCCTGGCCGGTCAGATACCGGCCAGGATGGCGAGCAGCCGCTCGACGTCTCCCTCGTCCTGGTATATCCCGAAGCCGAAGCGGAGACGGTCGCCCCGGTAGTCGGTGATCACCCCCCGGTCGTGGAGGGCGCGGTAGGTGTCGCCTGCCGTATCGGAGCGGAAGGTGATGAAATTGCCTCGGTCGTGTCGGGCCGGTGGGAGCAGCTCGCCCGGCATCGCGTCGGCGGCCAAGAACCGCTCCTGCAGCGAGACGGCATGGGCGTGGATCGCCGGCACGGTCATTCCCACCTCGTCGAGCCAGCGGAGCACGGCATCCAACCGGTAGACCCCGGATGGGTCATAGGTGGCGCCGGCGAACCGGCTCCCGTCCTCCCGGTATGAGATCTCCGCTCCGACCCCTGTCTCCAACTGCCCGAATCCGGCATACCAGCCGGTGTCGATCGGTCGCGGACCGTATCCGGGCGGGCAATGGAGGAAACAGGCACCCTCGCCGGCCATGGCGTACTTGTACCCGCCCGCCAGGTAGAAGACCCGATCCTGCACGGCACCGAGGTGGGTGGGTATGGCCATGAAGCCGTGATAGCCGTCGATCACGATGAAGGTCCGGTCCTCCGGGGCCGACGACACCACACGGTCCAGGTCGGGTACCACGAAGCCCGAGTCGTAGAACACCTGGCTCAGGTAGATCAGGTCGTGGACGCCCGCCCTCGCTTCCCGGGTGAATCGCTCGGCGAAGGTGTCGAACGGCTCGGATTGGATCCGGTCGACGATGGCGAGACCGGCCTCCTCCCATCGCCTCGACTGCCTGGTGAAGGAGTGGAACTCGGCGTCGCTGGTGAGCACCCGCACCGGGGGCTCGAGACAGGAGAAGATCCGCATGAGGAAACCGTGGGTGTTCGGCCCGAAGGTGATGGTGCCCGGATCGGACAGGCCCAAGATCCGTGCCACACCCGAAGCAGCCGAGGGGACCACCGTCCCGAGCACGTGGTCCCACTTGTCGTCAACTCGCTCGGTCGCATCCAGCCAGGCCTGCTGCTGGGCTCCGAAGCTGACGTCTGGCCAGGGATGATGCGAATGAGCCGCGAAGTGCAGACGGCCCGGTCTCGCGGCAAGGAATCGGGAGAAGCCCTCTTTGAGGTTCATCCCTCGTACTTGAATCGCATCGACTCGACGATGCCCTGGGGCAGAGGGGGCCGGTCGGCCCTCGGGATGAGGAAGGTCGAGAGGTCGTACAGGTCGCCGAAGATGCGGCTTCGCTCCGCCGACCTCTCCAGGTACTTGGCGCCTGCCGAGCCCCCGGTGCCAATCCTCCGCCCGATCATGCGCAGCGCCATCTGGGCATGCCGGTAGCGCCATGAGGTGAAGCCCTCGTCGACGTCCATGAGAAGCTCGAGCAGCCGGAACGGCTCCTGAAGAGCCGGCTGGTCGCGGTACAGAGTGATGAACAGTGCCGCCTGGAAGGCGCGATGGGAGAGACGGCGTCTCCCGGCCGCCTGCTGCTCGCCGTGGAGGGCGGGGTCGAAGATGGCCTCGTATTGCTCCATCGTGCTCACGAACTCCTTGAGCTGCGCCTCCCGCTCCTCCTCGGTGAGACGTGGATTGGTCCGCACCACCTCCCGATCGGCTTCGAGTCTGGTCTTGACCGCTTGCTGGAAAGCCTCCCGGAAGCTGAAGTCCCCGTGGTCGAGGAAGGGGGTTCGCTCCAGCCATCGCTCGACGAGATCGAATAGCGACGGCCCGGACTCGGTCTCCACCACCCTGGCCCGGTCCTCGGCGCTGAACCGGGCGGTGTAGGGGGCGCCCCCCAGCTTCATCCGGTCCTGCGCCCTCAGCCCCAGCCTGTTCTCGACCAGCCGGAACTGGGCCGATTGGAACCCGGAGGCGGGGAACAGATAGTCCCTGAAGTCGAGGAAGTCGAGCGGGGTCATGGTCTCCAGCACCGAGACCTGCTGGATGAGCAGCTTCTGGATCTCGGTGATGCGGCGGAGCAGGGAGACGACGGTGCCCATGTCGGCGTCGTCGACCGTCTCCTGGCCGAAGATGCGTCGCACCTCGTCGATCTCCCAGAGGATCTGCTTGAACCAGAGCTCGTACGCCTGATGAACGACGATGAAGAGCATCTCGTCGTGGACCGCTCGCCCCTTCCGGGCGCTCTCCAGTTCCTGTGCGTCGAGCAGCTTGTCCAGCTGGAGATAGCTTCCGTAGTACAGGTCCTGGTCCATCACCATTGACGCTAATTGTCGGCGTGCATGGCGTGTGTCACGGCTGCAGGCACCACTGCTCGGATCGCTCCCAGAGCTGGAGGGCGAGTTGGTCGTCCTGGGCGGGCAAGGAGGGTGTCGTGACCTGGCGGCGTTGGTAGTAGTGGCCGGTCTGGCCGCTCGCTTCATCGGAGGTGGCGCACCACACCACGGTGTCCGCCCCCTGCTCGGGGGTGAGCATCGAGGATCGGGTGAACAGCCTCACCCAGCGGGGAATGAGGGGGGTGTCGACCAGACCTGGGTGCACCGCGTATGAATCCCATTCGGGGTGCCTACGGCCCAGTTCCCTGATGAAGAGGACATTGGCCAGCTTGGAGACGGCGTAGGCGTCGTAACCGATCCCTCGGATCGGCCTTCTCACCGCATCGAAGTCGATTCCCCTGGCACGGAAGTGGACCGCGCTGGCCAGGGACACGACTCTGGTCCCGGGGTGGAAGGCTGCGCTCAGTCCGGTGGTGAGGAGGTGGTGCCCGAGGTGGTTGATCCCGAAATGCACCTCGAAACCGTCGTCGGTCAAACCCCGTCGGTTGATCCCGATCCCGGCGTTGTTGACCAGCACGTCGAGGTTCCGCCCCGAGTCGAGGAATCGAGCGACGGCGGACCGAACTGATGCAAGCGACGAGAGATCGAGCCCGAGGAACTCGGCCGTGCCACCAGACCTTTCGATGGCGCCGATCACGAGCTCGATTCTCTCAGGGGATCGCCCGGCCGCCACCACGTGATAACCCTCGATCGCCAGTTCCAGGGCGGTGGCCCTTCCAATACCGGAACCTGGCCCGGTGACGAGGGCGATCGGCATGATCCCCGAAGCTAACCGGCGGCGCCGCTCCCGATCGGGGCATACCCTGGAGTCGGTGCACATCACGGCGGGGACGCTGATCGACACACTGAGCCGCGACGGCTACCGGATCACCAGGGCTCGACGCGCCGTGTGTGAGGTGATCGCCGCCGCCCATGACGAGCACCTCACCGCCGCGGACATCTACGACCGGGCACGAGCCCAATCCGGGACACGGCTCGACCGGTCCACGGTCTACCGGACCCTCGACGCCCTGGAGGGCGCGGGCCTGCTCACGCACTCACATCTCGGCCACGGGCCGTCGGTGTACCACCTGTCGGAGGACTCTGGCCACCAACATCTCATCTGCATCAAATGCGGTGCGACACTCACCCTGCCCGACGAGGAGACGAGGAAGCTGGCCGGGTCGATCGAGGAGTCGACTGGCTTCCGTCTCGACGCCAGTCATTTCGCCCTTTCCGGCCTGTGCGCCAATTGCGCCGATTGAGCGCATCCTGTCGCCTTGCTAGGCTTGTTGCGACTGGTTCGCAAGAGAGGCGAGATGCACATCCCGGACGGATTCCTCAACGGTGCCACCTCGGCGGGAACCGCGGTGGTGGCTGCCACTGGCCTCGGTTACTCGATCAGACGGGCCGGCGCCTACCTCCAGGACAAGGCGATCGCCATGACCGGTCTGGTGGCGGCGTTCGTGTTCGCCCTCCAAATGCTCAACTTCCCGGTCGCCGCGGGGACCTCGGGCCACCTCCTCGGTGGGGCGCTCGCCGTGATCCTGGTCGGGCCCTGGCTCGGTATCACCGCGGTGAGCGTGGTGGTCCTCGTCCAGGCCCTGATCATGGCCGACGGCGGGGTCTCCGCCCTCGGGGCCAACATCCTCAACATGGCTCTGGTCACCGGGACGGTGGGCTGGATCGTGTTCAGGTCGCTGATGAGGTTCCTGCCCAAGACCTGGACCTCGGTTCTCGTCTCCACTTTCTCGGCTGCCCTGGCCTCTGTGGTTGCCTCGTCGATCGCTTTCGTCATCGAGTACGCCATCGGGGGGCGGGGCAATGTCGAGGTGGCCACCGTGTTCACCGCCATGGTCGGGGTCCATTTCCTGATCGGACTCGGGGAAGGTCTCATTTCTGCGGCCGCGGTGGGAGCGGTAGGTGCAGCGCGACCTGAGTTGATCGCAGGGCTGGAGGGCTTCGACATCCGGGGCGCCGACAGGACGACCGTACGATCCGGGATATGGGGCTTCGTGGCCGCCGGGCTGGCGGTAGCTGCGATCCTGGTCCTGGTGGCGGCCCCTCTGGCGTCGAGCCAACCCGACGGTTTGGAGCGGGTGGCGATCGACCAGGGCTTCATCGAAGAGGCCGAGGACCACCCCCTTTCCGGCTCGCCCCTGGCCGACTACGGAGTCTCAGGCGTCGAGGACGAGACAGCAGGTACCAGGGTGGCGGGTCTGGTCGGTGTCCTCATCACGTTCGGAGTCGGTGTTGCCATCGTCGCCACATTCGTGGTGCTGAGAAAGAGGAGCGCGTCGAAGATCTGAGCGGGACACACCACGCCCATGTCCTCTACCTGCATGGTCACACCCCGGTCCACCGGCTTCCCGCCCACGTCAAACTGGTCGGTCTCCTCGTGTTCGTGGTGGCGGTGCTCTTCATCCCTTCCCAGGCCTTCTGGGCCTACGCCCTCGCCGGCTGTCTCCTCGCCGGGGTGATGATCCTGGCCGAGTTGCCCGCCGGCTTGGTCCTCCGTCGGCTGGTCGTGGAAATCCCGATCCTGGTGTTCGCCCTTCTCTTGCCCTTCTTCGGCCAGGGTGAGACGACCGAGGTCCTGGGCCTGACCTTGTCGGTCGAAGGCCTGTGGGGAGCCTGGACCATCATCGCCAAGGCCACTCTGGGTCTGGGGGCGTCGATAGCCCTCGCCTCGACGACGACGATCCCCGACATCATCCGGGCAATGGACCATATTCGTGTGCCGAGGGTGATCACGGCCATCGCCGGGTTCATGGTGCGCTATCTGGACATCGTCGCCGGGGAGTTCTCCAGACGGAAGGTGGCGATGTCGGCGCGCGGATACCAGCCGAGGTGGTGGTGGCAGACCGGTCCCATGGCTCAGTCGGCCGGGGCGCTGTTCATCCGGTCCTACGAACGAGGGGAGCGGGTCCATCAGGCGATGGTGGCGCGCGGGTTCTCGGGGCGGATGCCGTCCTTCGGCGATCGGCCCGCTACCGCCCGCGAGTGGGTGGTGGGGCTGTCCGTGCCGGCTGCAGCCCTGGTGCTGGCGTTTCTCTCACTGACGGTGCTGTCGTGAGCGAGCCTTCGCTCGAGGTCGTCGACCTCTGCTTTTCCTACCCGGACGGGCACGAGGCGCTGAGCGGTGTCGACCTCCATGTCCACCACGGGGAACGGGTCGCCCTACTCGGGCCCAACGGGGCGGGGAAGACCACCCTGCTGCTCCATCTCAACGGCATCCTGACCGCGGCCTCGGGCCGGGTGCGGGTCTCGGGGCTCGAGGTCGGCTCAGACACGTCAATGGAGGTGAGGCGGAGGGTCGGCCTGGTGTTTCAGGACCCCGACGACCAACTGTTCATGCCGACCGTGGGCCAGGACGTCGCCTTTGGGCCGGCCAACTTCGGTGTGGAGGGCGAGGATCTTGACGTGCGTGTCACCGAGGCACTGGGAGCAGTCTCCATGGCCGACTCTGCCGATCGCGCACCGCACCATCTCAGCTACGGGGAGCGAAGACGGGTAGCCATCGCAACCGCCCTGGCGATCAAGCCGGAGATATTGGTCCTCGACGAGCCGACTTCGAACCTGGACCCCGCCTCCCGGCGTGAGCTGATCGAAGTGCTGCGCGAGCTGCCCGTGACCCAACTGGTGGCCACCCATGACCTTCCCTTCGCCTTGGAGTTGTGCCCGCGTGCCCTGGTCATGGATCAGGGCCGGATCGTGGCCGCTGATCAGACCGCTGACATCCTCACCGATGACGAGCTGATGCGGCGGCACCGGCTCGAGCTTCCCTACCGGTTCGACCCCAGGGCGCAGGGACGGGCCTGAGATCGCCCAGGTAGGTTGGCTCGATGACCGAATCGAGCATCGAAGGCCGGGCAACGGACAGCGCCGCCGCCCACGCCGCCGAGCATGCCCGCCAGTATCTGGCGAGTGACGGCGCGCAGGTAGACCATCCGGCGGCAGGCAATCTCATCTTGCTCTACACGAAAGGCCGCTCTTCCGGCGAGATCCGAAGGACTCCGGTCAGGTTCTTCGAGGTCGGCGATGACCTATTGGTGGCTGCCTCGTACCGCGGCTCACCCCACCACCCCGACTGGTACCTCAATCTCGTCGCCGACCGGAGGGTGTGGGTGAGACGGGATGCCCGGTTCTACCCCGCCACCGCGGTCACCATCGACGGTGCCGAGCGGGACCGGCTCTGGGAGTCGGTGGTCGTCCCCAGAGCGCCGCAGTTCGCCGATTATCAGGCGAGCACGGTTCGTGTGATTCCACTGGTCCGCCTCATCGAGGCCGGCTGAGGCCGACCTGGGTCATGGTGCAGCCACAAAGGTCTGCCACCACTTGTGCAGGCGGTCGGCCTGCCGGCCGCGAAGTACCACAACGTGGTTTCCGAGTGGTCTCATCAGCAGCTCGTCGACGGAGCCCCTGTCGAGCAGTAGCTCGAGCTGGGTGCGGCAGAGCCCTTCCTCGGCCGACCGATCGGTGGCCACTCCCTCGGCCAGCCACAAGCTCTCGAGACGACGGCCCCCGATTCGAAGCATCGTGTAATCGCCTGCAGGCATCCGACCCGCGATGGCCACGCCGATCCCCGACTCGAAGTGTGACCGCAAGGTGTAGGAGCTCACCATCGAACGGGCAATGGTGCAGTGCGCCACCAGGAGGCTGTTCGTCGCCGTGTCGACCCGAGCCGGGTTCGCCATCCACGAGGTTGTGCCGATCAGGGCTCGTGCCCACAGCATTCCCAGCGTGCTTGGCACGTCTCCCTCGCAGCCGGCGACGACTCCCCGGTCGTTGAGCTCGGCCAATGCCAGGCAGCCGGATGTCCCCAGCGCCTCCAGCAGGTCGAAGCAACGCACGGTCACGGCATCGAGGTGCTGTCCTTCCATCATCCCCACCAGGGAGGGGAGCACGTCGGCGGCATGGCGGATCCCCATCGAGGTCGGTTCGACAGTCTCCAGAGCACCGCGCTCGACGCTCTCGCTCAGTGCGAGACCCCCGTCAGCCCCGACCATGGCGTACGACCTGATCGCCGGGGCGAGGTCGAGGGTCACCACCTCCGGGCCCCACACCCGGCGGACATCGGAGGGGTCCGGTGATGAGGCGATCAGCCAATCCGACACACCGGCTACCCCGATTCGACTGCGGCGCAGCGTGTGCCATGCCTCGAGGTCCTCGAGGGCGGACTCGAGTGAGGCTTGGTCCTCGTCGCCGGCCATGAACACGATCTGGCCCCTGTTTCCCTGTTGCTGCCACCAGGCCAGCGCCTCCAGGGCCGCGGGCAATGAGTTGTCCTCGGGGTGGGCGACCAACAGGACCGGGGCGTTTCGGTCGGGGCGGCTCAGCCACAGATCGGCCAGCTTCCTCTCGGTGCCTCCGGTCAGAACGGCGTACACGTCGAGGTCGTGGGCTATTGGGCCGTTGGCCGGAACGCCACCGCAGCCGGCGAGTGTGACAGCCAGACGTTGCCACGAAGCCGATTCCGGCCTTTTCTGGAGCCCCGAGGTGACGGTCTGGTAGGTGAAACGGGCCATGATGATGCCGATTCTCGGATCCAAGTCCCACAACGATCCAGGGGCGAACGGCCCTGTTCGCGATGACCGTGGCCGATCAGCCCGTGGACGACTCCCGCTCGAGGGAGGGGTGGTTGGTCTTCTCCGGCTCCCAGGGAGGAGGGCTCACCTCGGTCACGTGGGGCCGGTCTGCTGCGGTCACCCAGAACCCGATCAGTGATGCCGGGATATCAGGATGGGGGTTGAGCGCCCGGTGCACCACGCCGATCGGCTCGGTGTAGACGTCGCCGGCCGAGTAGTGCTCCGACCTGCCCTCGTAGTGCAGGGTGATCAGCCCGCGCACGATCACGAAGTAGACGATCCCGTTGTGAACGTGCCACGACGCGGTTCGGCCCGGGTTGAGCTCGGAGAGCTGCACGTTGACCCTTGCCTCCGGGTCCCTGGGGAGTCGTCTCTCGATCTCGTCGAACAGCTCCCGGCGGACATGAGAACCGTCCGCCGGGAGCAGCCCGGTGAGCTGCAACGAGAGACCGTCGACCAGGTTGCCGGTCAATCCCCGGCTCCCGCCGTCAGGCTCATCCTCCTCAGACGCGCTGAACGACGTCGCGGCCGTGAGCCGTGAGCGCCCAGATCACGAAGACGCTGGCCGTGATCATGATGATCGACCAGACCGGGTACCAGGGGAGCCAGGCGAAGTTGGCCAGGGCGCTCACGACGGCGAGGATCACGCCGATGGTGCGGGCCCACACCGCCCCGGTGAAGAGGTAGAACCCGGCAACGATCGCCAGCACACCCATCACCAGGTGTATCCAACCCCAGGTCGTGACATCGAGCTCGAACAAGTACTCGTTGGTGAGCACGTAGAGGTCGTCCTCGAGCACGCCGACCAGACCTGCGATCCCATGGAAGAAACCGATCATGATCATCATCACCGCGGCGAAGGTGATCCATCCGATCGCCCAGCCGCTCGTCTCTCGATTCGTCACAATGCCTCCTTGAACGTGCCCCCGACCGTCTTCGCCCCCGTCTCCCACAGTCGAACTCTCACGTAGCTCCTCGTCATCGCCCACATCGGGTGATCGAGGCTACACGCGCCGTCTCTGCCCGTCCGACGAGCCCGTTCGGGTCACAGCCGGTCGATCGGCTCCCTCGGTTTTCGCTCGCCACGCACCAAGCGCCAGGCCAGATAGATGACTGCGACCGCGCCTATCAATGATGACCCGGCGAAGATGAGGAGGCTGAAATCGCGCACCGGGGAGAGCGGGCTCTCCTCGATGCCGGCAACCCCGGCGGCGATGGCCGACCCGATCACCAGACCGGTGATGAGGATCGCCAGAGCGAGCAGCTTCGAGATGCCGCTCAGCTGCTTGACCTGCCGATCGAGCCCGGTGGTGTCCAATTCGACTTTGAGACCGCCTCGTCTCAGGTGCTCGAGCCACTTGAAGGCACCCTCCTGGAAGGAGGGCAGCTGTTGTGCCGCCTCCCTGACCACGTAGCTGGCCTGCTTCACCACCACGTCCTTGACTGCCTCCGGAGTGACCACCTCGGGGAGAAGGTCGAAGGATGCGTCGAGCGCCCGCTGCATGAACTCGCTCCCAGACCATTCCGGCACCAGGGCCGTGGTTATGGCCTCCGCCTGGGTCAGCGACTTGATCGCCAGCGTCAACTGGGGGTCGAGCCGGTATCCGTGGTCACGAAGGAGATCCATCGATTTCGGGATCACCTTTGAGACCACCTCGATCGTCCGGCCTGGTGGTGGGTCGAGGAAAGGGGTGAGCTTCCGCTCGAAGTCCTTGTAGAACCTGGTGTCGTCGGTCTCGCGAAACGGTGTGGAGAGCGACTTGAGGGTCTGGGCCAGGCCGGTCACGTCTCGATTTCGAATCACCAGCATCAAGCTGCCGAGCTTGATCCGATCATGTACGGTCAGTTCGCCGACCATCCCGGTGTCGAGCATGGTCAATCGGCCCGTGCCCAACTCGACGAGGACGTTGCCGGGATGCGGGTCCCCGTGGAAGAACCCATCGATGATCATCATCTTGACCGCGCCCCGGATCATGCGATCCGCCAGAACCGCGCGATCGATCCCGGCAGCATCGATCTCGGCACTTCGCGTCGGCTTGACCCCGTCGATGAACTCGAGAGTCAAGACCTGGGATGATGAGAGCTCCGGGATCGCTTCGGGCACGTGGAGACCTTCGATCGGCTCCAACACTCGGTTGAGACGCCGGGCGTTGTATGCCTCGATCGAGTAGTCGAGCTCTCGCAGGAGGGTGGTGCCGAATTCGAGGAGAACCCCCGACAGGTCGACGTCTTGCGCCCACCGCGTCCGTCGCTCCAGGGCATGTGCCATGCGAACCAGGATGCGGACGTCGGAGCGAAGCTGACCGTGGATGCCGGGACGCTGCACCTTGACCACCACCTGGCGGCCATCACGGGTGCTGGCGCGGTGGACCTGAGCCAGCGAGGCTGCCGCCAAGGGCTCCTTTTCAAAAGTTGCGTAGAGCTCTTGGGGGGGCGCGCCGAGGTCGGTGATGATCCGCTCCTCCACCTCCTCATAGGGGAATGGCTTCACATCGCTCTGCAGCCTCTCCAGCTCGAGAGCCCAATCGGCGGGCAAGGCCCGCCCCTGGCTGGAGACGATCTGGCCGATCTTCACATAGGTGGGACCTAGCTCCTGGAGCAGCAAACGGAACCTGACCGGGGCCGGAACGTGCGAGGGCGTCACGTCGGGCCGCCACAGCCAGTTCTGCATGCGCCACCGGGTTCGGGCGATCAGCCCCTCGCGATCGAAGACGGCATCGATCCCGTATGCCCAGAGCGTGTCGTAGACGCGTAACAGGCGAAGACGTTCCTCGGCTCCGGATCCGAGTCTCATCTCGCCGACGCCCGATCGGGTCCTGCTTCCACCTCGACCGGTGGGGTGAGTCCGAGCACCGCCTCCGCACCGAGTTTGAGCAGGCCAAGTACAAGCCCGCCGATCAGGATCGGCCAGAGGCTGTCGACCACGATGGTGCTGCCCAAGAGCTCGAGAAACCCTCGGGAGAAGCGAAGGAGTAGGGCGAAGATCAGGATGTCGACCGCCACGAGGGCCAGGCCATAGGACTGGACCACGAACGGCATCAGCAGGACGTTGAGAAAGGGTCGAACGAAGGCATCGAGGAGTGCGTACACCACCGCGAGCGTGAGAACCGAGGCGATCGGCGTCTCCAACTCGCTGTCGATCGAAGGGAGTAGGGCGATGACCAAGACCACGAGCAGCCCGCTCACCATGAAGCGAACCAGAGCCACCCGCCAGTTGTTGGTCGCGAAACGCCAACGGGATTGCTGTGATCTCGCCAACGGGGAACCTATCCGAAGACGAGGCAGTAGAGGTGCCCCGGCACCTCTACTGCCCCGTACCGCAGGAGACAGTTCCGGCTGTCAGCCAGGAAACTGCCACTTTCCATGACTCAGCCGAGGAGGGCAGCCTTCTGGGCGTTGAACTCCTCGTTGGTCAGAACGCCCTGATCCCGCAATGCGGCGAGTTTGGCGATCTCGTCGGCTGCCGAGGCGCCGGACGCGCCCGACACCTCCTGGATGTACTGGCGAGTCATCTTCTCTTGTTCCGCGGCCTGTTTCAGGGCCCGCTCCTGCATCGACTTGCCTCTCGCAATCAGATAGACCAGCACTCCGAGGAAGGGCAGGAGGATGATGAAGATCGTCCATCCGGCCTTGCCCCAGCCTGACAGGTCCTCGCTCCTGAAGATGTCTCCGAACAGGCTGATCAACAGCCAGATCCAGACGAAGAACATGAAGAACCAGAGCATGGCCCAGAACAGATCCAACAGTGGCATTTCTCTCCTTTCCGGTTGTCGTCGCTGTCAATACAACGAAGCTAGGGGGCGTTGTGCATCGCCCACCTTGGATGATACGAATCACCCATGGAGGGCGATGGATCTTTCGAACGGGTAGCGGACGATGACGCTCGAAAGAGCTTCCAGGCGACCGTCTCGAGGAATCATTGGCGATCCCCGAAAACCTCGAAGAGTTGCTCCGACGGCTGACCCTCGGCGACGAGAATGCCTTCGACAACCTGGCCCACAACGAAGTCGCCTGCGGCCTCGACCACCGCACGTCGGCGTTGGTCCTGATCGCGGCGCTCGTCGCCCTGGAGGCGGAGGGCGCTTCGTATCAGGTGGCCATAGACCGGGCTCACGCCGCCGGTCTCGACGACGAAGAGATCCTGGAGGCCGTTGTCGTCATCTCGCCACTGGTGGGAGCCGCCCGCCTCGGCAGCGCCGTGCCTGAGTTGAGCGCCGCATTCGGAATCGAGCCGGGAAAGAGCTAGCTCTCCCCTGTCTGGACTGACCATGGATGTGTCCTGGTTACCCTTCGCCTGAGCATGACCACCACCAGTGGCCCGTCGCCGGGGCTGTCGGGCCACCATCCTCCGGTGGCTGGCATCCCAGAGGTCAAATTCCATCCCCCCGCCCTCCGTCCCAGTCTCGTTCGGCGCGAGCAGCTGATCCCCCGTCTCGGGGCGGTAGGAGCTGGTCGGGTGGTCACCATCGTCGCTCCCGCGGGATATGGCAAGACCCTACTGATGGCGCAGTCGATGGTCGACGCGGCGATGCCGACTGCTTGGTTGTCTCTCGATCGCACCGACGACGATCCCGCCGACCTTCTCTCTCACATCGCGGTCGCGCTGCGCGGGGCAGGTCTGATGAGGTCGAGGAACTCTTCGGAGCTCCATTTCACATCGGACGAGGCGATCTCCCATGGAATCTCCCGGCTGATGCGGGCGATCCGGTCTGGCTCGGAGGGGCTCGTCTTCCTCGACAATGTCGACTCGTTGCGCAACCGTTCGTCGATCGACGTCCTGGGAGCCTTGCTGTTCCAACTGGGGCGGAGGATGCAGGTAGTCGTCGCCTCACGCTCCGACAGGAACTTGCCGATGTCGGCGCTCCGATCCGGGGGGGCACACCTGGAGGTGACCGCCCAGGATCTCGCCTTCGACGAGGCGGAGGCGGCCGCCCTCCTCGACGCCATGGGGGTGGATGCGGGGTACGACCTCGGAGAGGTGATGACGCGGACCGAAGGCTGGCCGGTCGGCGTCCATCTCACCGGGCTCGCCATGCAGCTCGGTTCCTCGGAGCCACGACCCCTGTCGGTCGGAGGTGACGATCTGTTCGTGGCCGACTACATGCGCAGTGAGGTCCTCGATCGGCTCTCTCCGGCTCGGGTGTCGTTCTTGGTTCGAACCTCGATTCTCGACCAGCTCAGCGGCCCCTTGTGCGATGCCGTGTTGGGGACGACTGGCTCAGGGCGTGTGTTGGAGGCGCTGGAAGAGTCCAATCTGCTCATCCTGCGTCTCGACCGCACCCGGGAGTGGCATCGCTATCACCACATGTTCCAGGATCTGCTTCAGGCCGAGCTGGCCCTGCGCCATCCCGAAGACATCGTCGACCTGCATGCCCGAGCCGCGGAGTGGTTCGAAGCCAACCACTTGCCGGAAATGGCCATCCATCATGCTCAGAGAGCCGGCGATGTGGATCGGGTGGCGCGAATCGTGGCCGACATCGGCCGGGCCACCTATGGGCGAGGCCGCTCCGACACCCTGCTGGCATGGCTGAACTGGCTGGCGGACAACGGGGAGATGGCTCGTTATCCGGTCGTCGCCGCCATGGGCGCAATGGTCTCCGCCCTCAGCGGCGATGGGTTGGGGGCGGAGAGGTGGCTGGGTGCAGAAGAGCCCCGGCATCCCATAGCCCGGCTGGCACGAGCGCTCCAGACCCGGTCGGGGCCCTTGGCGATGGTGGAGGATGCCCGCTCGGCAAGGGAAGAGCTGGCTCCCGGCTCGGGATTCGTGCCGGCTGCGTTCGCCATCGAGGGGATGGGCACCCTGTGGGATGGCGATGTCGAACGGGCAGACTCATTGTTCGCCGAGGCGGTGACACTGAGCGAGCCCCATCTGGCCACTGCCGCGGCCACGGTCGCCCTGGCGGAGCGCGCCGTCATCGCCATCGATTCAGGGGACTGGGCTCGGGCCAACGACTTCGCATCGAAGTCGTTGCGTCATGTCATCGACTACGGCCTCGAGGGGTATGCCACGAGCGCACTCGCCTTCGTCGTGTCGGCGCGGCTGGCTCGCAGACGCAACGACCTGACCAAGGCGCGCGAGTTGCTGGCCCGAGCGGCGAGTCTTCGACCCCGTCTCAACGCGGCTCTGCCGGGATACTCGGTGCAGGCGCTACTCGAGATGGCCACCACCTACGTCGAGCTGGCGGACGTGGCCGGAGCGAGACAGGTCCTTCGTGAGGCCGAGGACATAGTCATCCAGCGCCCCGATCTGGGGCTTCTCCCCAAGAGAATCGAGGAGATCAAGATGGGTTTGACGCCGGATTCTGGTCGGGTGGGCGCCTCCGCTCTCACCAATGCCGAGTTGCGGCTGCTCCCGATGCTTGCGACCCATCTCAGCTTCCCCGAGATCGGCGAGCGTCTCTTTGTCTCCAGACATACGGTGAAGACACAGGCAATGTCCATCTATCGAAAGCTTGAGGCCTCATCGAGAAGCGAGGCGGTACGAAAGGCCGAGGAGACGGGTTTGCTCGGCATCTGAAGGGGTTTCATCCCCCAGGGGTGATGCTTTCCAACCCCTCACCCAGTCTGCTGGTCGAAGCGATGCTCGCTGGTCCGAGCAATGGACATCACGTAGACATGAGCCCTTCCCGAACAGTCGAGTCGATCCTGGCGGAGTTGAGGCTGGCCGGTGGCCCCCCGAGGAAGCTCAAGCCGCCCGCCCTGGACCAGAGGACGCGCGGCCTGGTTGGGATCGGTGCCGCCGTTGCCATGGGGGCCTCGACACAAACCTACGGGCGCCTGGTCGAAGACGCCATCGCCGGCGGCGCCAGCCCCACCGAGTGTGTGGGCGCCCTGTTGGCGGTCGCCTCCGTCGCCGGGGTAGCCAGGATCGTGGCCGCGGCCCCTCGCCTCGCCGCGGCCCTCGGATACGACGTCGACCGGGCAATCGAGTTCGAATGACATCGAGGAGGTAGACGCCATGACGACGCCAGGACTTACCGACACCCAGGTGGTCGAGATGCTCGAACTGGTGAAGAAGTCGGACACGGTCGAGCTCAAGCTCACGGTGCCCGACTCGGACATCCGCTCCACGGCGAGCGCACTAGGGATGGATCCTCTGGACGCCGAGATACGGCAGGTCTTGTTCTTCGACACGCCCGAGCTCACCCTGAATCAGGCCGGACTGGTGGTCAGAGCCCGGCGGATCCAGGGCGGCGCGGGCGACACGGTGATCAAGCTTCGACCTGTCGTACCCGACCAGCTGTCCCCCGAGAGACGTCGCTCGACGGGGTTCGGTGTCGAAGTCGATGCGATGCCGGGCGGCTTTGTCTGCTCGGCCTCGATGAAGGGCAAGTCGAGCGCGGCAGCCGTTCGTGAGGTGGCACTTGGGAAGGCGAAGACCGGCCAGGTCTTCTCCAAGGAGCAGAAGGCGTTCTACAAGGAGCACGCTCCCGAGGACCTCAAGATGAACGATCTCGCCATGCTGGGCCCGATCAACATCCTGAAACTCAAGTTCAACCCAGCCGACTTCGACCGCAAGATGGTGGCAGAGCTCTGGCTGTACCCGGACGGATCGCGGATCCTCGAGCTGTCCACCAAGTGCCTGCCGGCCGAGGCCTTTCAGGTGGCGGCCGAGGCGCGTGCCTTTCTCACTGCACACGGGGTCGACCTGAGTGGGGAGCAGGCGACCAAGACCAAGAGCGCCCTCGACTACTTCTCCTCCCAGTTGCGGCCGTCTGCCCCGGCGACGCCGAAGCGGGGCCAGAAGCCCCAGACTTCCGATCAGGAGACGAAAACCCAATGAATGCCGGACTACGCACTCTCACCGGGATCGTCGTTCTCGCCCTCGCCGTTTCGGCCTGCGGACAGTCGGACGAGATTGACGTCGAGGAGGCCCAGGCACAGTTCTGCTCCGACGTCGAGGAGTACGTGACAGCCCTGGACACATACGGAGGGTTGTTCGAAGACGTCGAACTGACCGTCGGCGACGTCCAGTCGGCCGGAGCCGACCTGGAGCCGGCCCGTGATGCCGTGCTCGACTCGGCCACCGAGTTCCAGGAGGCTGTGCAGGCCGACCCCGATTCGGCGGTCACGATCGAGATCGTCGAGCCGGAGAGCATCGAGGCGGTCGAAGAGGCGGAGGCTGCATTTGCGGACGCGGTGGCCGGAATCGACCAGCGGACGGCGGTGGTCGACGCCGGCGTTGCCTTCACTTCGGCGGCTTATCAGCTTCAGGTCGCGTGGGCGCTTCTCTTCGCCGACGCCGGGTGCATCGAGGACGAGGCCCAGGCCACGCAATGGGTCTCCGACTACGTGACCGCGTTGCAGACCGATCTCACTGCTGTCGGCTACTACACCGGGCGCATCGACGGTATCTACGGTCCGATGACCATCGCCGCGGTGGAGACCCTCCAGGAGGAGGCAGGCCTGCCTGTGACCGGGTTGATGGACCCGGCGACACAGGCAGCCCTCGCCGCCGCCCTCGGTCAGAGGTCTTCTGCCGAGATCGGAGCACTGCAGGGGATCCTGACCGCCACCGGCCACTACGGCGGACCCGTGGACGGGCAGTGGTCGCCAGAGGTCGAGGAGGCGCTGAAGGCCCTGCAGACCGATCTGGGAGTTCCCGCCACCGGTGTGGTGGATGCCGCCACCATGCGCGCCTTCGAGGCAGCGCTCGAAGATGCGGGCAACCCGCCCCCCACGACTTCGACGACAGCCGCCGGAGCGACCACCACCGCTCCTGCGCCGGAAACGACGGCGGCGGAGACCACAACCACCGCGGCGCCAACCACAACCACCCCACCGGCGACGACGGTGCCGCCTGTCTCGGGAGGGGTCCTCGACGTCCTGGCCGAGGCGGGACAGTTCACCCAGCTCCTGGCTGCGATCGAGACAGCCGGTCTGACCGAGACACTCTCGGGACCTGGCCCGTTCACCCTGTTCGCACCCACCGACGAGGCGTTCGGCCAGTTGGCCGAGCCATTGCCCACCGATCCCGAAGCGCTGCAAGCGGTGCTCCTCTACCACGTGGTGGAGGGCAGCCTGAGCGGGTTCGACCTGATGGGGTCGAGCTCGGTGACCACGGCTCAGGGGAGCGATATCGCCATATCGTTGGACCAAGGGCAGGTGGTGCTCAATGGCTCGTCAATCGTGACTGTCAGCAACGTAACCGGGGCCAACGGTCTGGCTCATGTGGTCAACGCGGTCCTGTCACCTCCGGGGTGAACCAACCTGCTCGAGGACAGGGTCGCTGGGCGAAGGCGATGAGCTCACCGTTGCAGGAGCGGCTGCAGCTCTTCGTCGCCAGTGCGATGACCTGGGGCGCCCCATGGGAGCCTTCTCGAGCATCGAGGGTTGCCTGAGGAGCCGTCCGGCACCAAGGAAGAGCCGGGCGGTGTGGCGTGGTCGCCGCTACCTTTCGTCAGCCAGGCGGGGCTCGAGAATGGGCAGATCCTCCCCGAGGTGACGATGACAGGCGACCAGTCCGAACCGACCACAACCGGCGGCGACCTCGAAGCGCGACGACCGAGCTCGCCGGTCTGGGACGCGCCTACGAGGCGCCTGGCAGCGATCGCCACCGTGGTCGGGGTGGTCGTCCTTGGGTTCTTCCTTCTGTTCGGGGTGCTCGACTCGATCGTGATCGCCGCCTTGCTGGCGTTTCTGATCGAGCCGATCCTGCGTCTGGCGGTCAGCAAGCTCCATCTACCCCGGTGGGCGGCGGTGACCGTCACCTACCTGATCGTCGCCGCCATTGCCTACGGAGCCGTCTTCCTTCTTCCCATACTGCTGATCAACTCGATCGCCCAGATCGATTTCTCGGAGATCGTCGCCGACCTCGATGCCTGGCTGACCGATCTCGCCATGAGCCTGGAGGAGAGCGACTTCATGGGAATCGACTTCTCGGGTCTCTCCGGGGCGATCACGAGCGCGAGCAGCGAGGCATCGGAGGGGGCAGGGCTCCTCGAGCCCGGCGCCCTTCTCACTGCTTTCGAGGAAGCCCTGGCCGCTGCGGCGGGGTTGGTCGGGGTTTTGGTGAGCGTTGTCTCCTCCATCTTCTTCGTGCTGATCATCGCCATCTACTTGAGCGTCGATTCTCAAAGGCTGTTCCGCCCTCTTCCCGGCCTCGTACGAGAGAAGAACCGACCCGAGGTCATCGAGCTCGGCCGGCGACTGAACAGGTCGTGGAGCGACTACATCCGTGGCCAGGGGATCATGGTGCTGGTCATCGGATTCACCACTTTCGTGGTGACCTGGCTGATCGGGGTTCCCGGTGCCCTCTTCCTCGGTGTGATAGCAGGATTGCTCGAGGTGATCCCGACCTTCGGTCCGATCATCGCCACAATCCCTGCAGTTCTCATCGCCCTGTTCCAGGGCTCGACCCGATTCGACATGAACAACTTCCTGTTCGCCCTGATCGTGATCGTCGCCTACATCCTGATCCAGCAACTGGAGAGCAACCTGATCGCTCCCAAGGTCATGGGCCACTCGGTCACCCTGCCTCCGCTCGTGGTCCTGATCTCGATCACCGCCGCCTACCAGGTGGCCGGGATCCTGGGGGCGATACTCGCCGTTCCGATCGTCGCCAATCTCAGGATCGTTCTCTCCTACGTTTGGGCCAAGATCCATATGCGCGACCCGTGGTCGGAGCCGACCTGACCTCGTCTCGGCGGCCAGCCGGCTTCCAATTCCTCAATCCACCAGTTCCACCCGGTAGCTTGCCCCGGTGACGACGCCAGCGCGCAGCAGCACAGGAATCGTCCTGCTGACACTGGCCTCGGGCCAGTTCCTGATGACGCTCGACAGCTCAGTCATGAACGTGTCGATCGCCCAGGTCGCCGAGGATCTGGGAACCACGGTCACCGGCATCCAGACCGCCATCACGCTGTACACGCTGGTGATGGCCACTCTGATGATCACCGGGGGCAAGATCGGCAGCCTCATCGGCCGGCGCAAGGCCTTCAGCATCGGGTGCATCATCTATGGCGCCGGTTCCTTGACCACCGCTCTCGCCCCGAACCTGACAGTCCTCATCATCGGATGGTCCTTCCTGGAGGGGATCGGGGCGGCGCTGATCATGCCGGCCATCGTCGCCCTGGTCGCCTCCAACTTCCCCCCGGCGGGGAGGCCGCGGGCATATGGCCTGGTGGCCTCCGCAGGCGCCATCGCGGTGGCGGCAGGCCCCTTGATCGGAGGGGCGGTCACCACCTACTGGACGTGGCGCTACGTGTTCGCCGGCGAGGTGCTGATCGTCATCGCCATTCTCGCCCTTTCACGACGGATGAACGACGCTCCCCCCGAAGCCCGGTACCGGTTGGATGTGGTCGGAGCGATGCTCTCCGCCATCGGGCTCGGTCTCGCCGTCTTTGGGGTGCTTCGCAGCGGTGAGTGGGGCTGGGTTCAGCCCAAGCCAGGGGGACCGGACTTCCTCGGGATCTCCCCGACGTTGTGGTTGATCCTGGCCGGGATGTTCGTGGTCTGGCTCTTCTTCGGCTGGGAGGAGCGTGTGGTCGCCCAGGGCCGGGAGCCTCTGGTTCGCCGCGCCATGCTCGACAACCCCCAGCTTCGCGGCGGGCTCACCATGTTCTTCTTCCAGTTTCTGATCCAGGCGGGGCTGTTCTTCACCGTGCCGTTGTTTCTCTCGGTCGCACTTGGCCTGAGTGCGTTGGATACCGGGATACGGCTGCTCCCGCTCTCGGTCACGCTGCTCCTGGCCGCCGTGGCCATTCCCAGGTATTGGCCCCAGGCGCCGCCACGCAAGGTGGTGCGTTGGGGGCTTCTGGCGCTGCTGGCCGGGATCGTCTCGTTGATCGCGGCTCTCGAAGCCGGGGCCGGCGCCGAGATCGTCACCGTGCCCTTGCTCTTCGCCGGTATCGGAGTGGGCGCCCTCGCCTCGCAGCTGGGCGCGGTCACGGTTTCCGCCGTGCCTGATGAGGAGAGTGGAGAGGTCGGTGGCCTGCAGAACACGATGACCAACCTGGGCGCCTCGCTCGGCACTGCCCTGGCCGGCTCGATCTTGATCGCCGCTCTCACCACTGCCTTCATCCAGGGCATCCAGGAGAACCCGGCCGTACCACCCGAGGCGACCGCCGAGGCCGAGGTAGAGCTGGCAGGCGGGATCCCGTTCGTCTCCAATGCCCAGCTTCAAGCCGGGCTCGATGAGGCCGGGGTCCCGGCGGAGGAGGCGGCCGCCATCATGGAGGAGAACGAGATGGCGCGAATCGCCGGGTTGCGGGCAAGCCTGGCAGTGCTGGCCGTTGTCGCCCTCATCGCTCTCCACTACACCCGTCTGGTCCCGGTGGAGCCGGTGGGCTCAGAAGCTGGGCGTCAACCGGCGTCAGAGACGGTCTGACCCCGTTTTCTCCTCAACGAGTAGACGGCCTCGAGAAACACCTCGGGATGACTCTCCCTCACCTCGGACAGGACCACCGATGCCATGCTCTTGCCCACCTCCCCGTGCTCTGCGATCCACTCGGTCCGAAACGCCTCCTCCTCCTCAAGCGCCCGGGCGATCGCGGCGAGTAGATCGGTCGGACGCCCAAAGCCGAGCACCGCATCGAAGAACGGGACGATGTCTGCTCGGTAGTCGTGCCCTTCCGCATCGAACCGGCCCGGCACGACTCGTGCCGCGTTCTTGGTGTCGATCATGGTCTGCACGAAGCTGGTGATCGGCGTCCACTTCTGGCTCTTCGGGATCTTGCGCGGGCGGGTCTCCGGCACTCCCAACCAGTCGGGCTGCTGCACGAGGAGCTCGGGGCCGAACAGGGCGACGCCGTCATTGGTGTGAGTGACCATGACGTAGCGGATCTCCTTCCTCGCTGCCTCGTCCAGGGCTTCCAGCTCCTCGATCCTGTCGAAGACCCCGATCAGAGATGGGTCGACGTCGACCGAGGGCCCTTCCAGCACCTGGTCCTTCCATTCGCTTCCGTACGGGGTGCCGATCCAGATGGCGAAGTCGATCCCGGCGGATCGGAGACCTCGTGTCCCTTGGCCGAGGAAGGCGTCCTGGCTGGTCCAGGCGCCGAGGCTCTCGCCGAACAAGACGACCTTGGGGCGACCGTCTTCGGGAAGCGAACGGAGCTTTTCGGAAAGCGCCGTCATCAACTTGGAGAACTGGGACCGGCCATGGCTCACCCGGTCGAGAGATAGAGGGGATGGTCGCTGCGAGTACTGCATGGCCAGGGTGGCGCAGTCGCCCTTGGTGAGGAACTCCAGGGCCCCGGCGGCGGCATAGTTGACGTACCCGGTGCCGGTCGGGGAGGCGACCATCAGCCAGGATCGATCGAGACCACCCGCCCGCTCCAGCTCACGCAGGGCCAACGAGACCCTCTCCTCCTCGGACGGTGCCGCTTCCAAGCTCACATAGGAGCGGATCGGGTGGGCGAGGGCGGGCTCGCCGATCACCCTCTCGATCTCCTCCGGCCTCCGCACCGTCCAGACGAACCGCCGACCCATTCGTGACATGGTTCGATAGGGGACCAGGCTCCCCGTCGCACCGCTCAATTCGGGGGCCAGCGGCGGGACGTCGAGGGCGGGCTCCATGCGCTTCTCCCGTCCCTCGATGAGATGGGCCACCCGGGCAGCCGCCAAACGGCCTCCCCAACCGACTGCGGCCAGGGTGGCGACATGCCCGATTGGGCGCCACTGATCTTCATCCCCCGGCAGAGCCTTGGAGAACAGCCAGGCGACCCTGTCGGCCAGCACCCGCTCACCGTGGCCGACCAGCGCCGATCCGGCGGTGACTCCTAGCGCCAGCGCCAGCGACCGGCCGGCCGAGATGTCCGATGGCTCCAGACCGAGGTCGGAGTCGAGGTCTGCTGCCCTGCGCCGGGCGAACTCGCGCAGGCCCGCCATGGCTCCGGCGATCAATGCCGTCGCCCCCAAACCGGTGAAACGGCGGTCGCCGGGTCGTGCGGCCACGGCCGCTTCCTGTCCGACTCCGACCAGGGCGCCGGCAGCGCCGGCGGCGGAGACCAGCCATCCGCCGGTGCGCCCCGCGGCGCGCCGGATCGGCTCATCCTGCTCTTGCCTCAAAGCGCGCTGGACTCCGATGCCACCGGCGAAGGCGGCGAGATCGACCGCGATCGAGCGTTTGCTCCAGCGGTGGGCACCATCCGCGCTGTCCAGATCCGTCTTCCGGGGGCGAGCCAGGAACTGAAGTGTCTCCTGGATGGCCGAGGTCGTGGTCTGGTGGAGCAGGAACGAGAGGCCGGTGACGATCGCCTGGTCGGCGTTGTTGCGCGTCACCAGAGTCCGCTGGAAGGTGTAGGGGGTGGCGGTAGCGGCCATGACGAGGCCGGTGTTGCTCGCCCGACGGCGCATCAGACGCCCAAGAGCGCTGCTTTCGGCCACGTCGATCAACCGCTGCCGGTGAAGTTGGCCACGTCCTCCTTCTCGAAGAACTCAGCGCTCCGCTCAGGCGGGCACTCCATGGCGATGGCGGTCATCAAGGTTCCCACCGACTGCAGCTCTGCGATCGGGAGCTGGTTCATCGTCTGTCCCTCGTCGACGATCGCCTGCATGGCTGCGATGTCGGTCTCACAGTCGCCACTCGCCTCCGGCGCGTCGCTCGACCCCGTGGCGAAGTCCCGGATCCACTCGAAGTATCCGACGGTTCCCGGCGCCTCCCGCTCGGCGATCGCGATCATGACCTCGAACTGCTCCTCATCGGTGCCCTCCAACTGGATGTCGTCGCAGCCGGCGGTCTCGAACGTCGTCTCGTACTCGGTGCCGATGGGCTCGAGTGCGGTCCCCACCTCCTCCAGATCCTCCGTGGTTGCATTGGCCCAGTCGATGGGCTCGACCAGCGGCTCGATCTCCCGGAGAAAGGCGACGAATGCCTCCATGCACTCCCGCGGGATGTCGTCGATCGACACCGATTCCCCGCCCTCGTCCTCGTCGGCGGCAGTGGTCGTCGTGGCCTCTGCCTCGGCAGCGGTGGTAGTGGTTGCCTCGTCTTCGGCCCCGGCCGTCGTGGTGGCTCCATCCCCACCCCCGCCACAGGCGGCGACAGCCACCAGGGCCATCAGGAGCATCAAGCGAATCGTGCGCACAACCCAATCCTTTCATTACTTCACTCACAGGACCGGGGAGTGCTCCTCGGCTCTTGGACGAGACTACCAACCCGGCCGGTCGGGTCTGTCAGGCGGGCTGGCCATCTCCCCACTGGTCTGGAGAGGCGCCAGCGGGATGACCTGGGCTACGCGGTCGTCTGCGTCCGGAGCCGCTCCTCCTGCTCACGCAACTCTGGAGTGATCGCCTCCCCGAAATCCTCCAGTTCGAAGATGGGCCGGATCTCTATCTCGCCTTGACCCGCACCGTCGGGGCTGGGCACTCGCTTCACCCAATCGATCGCCTCGTCGAGCGAGTCGACCTGCCAGATCCAGAATCCGGCGACGAGGTCCTTCCCATCGGCGAACGGCCCCTGGGTCACGCTGGTGGTGCCACCGGAGAACCTGACCTTGGCCCCTCTCGAGGTGGGGTGGAGCCCCTCGCCGGCCAGCATCACGCCCGCCTTCACCAGTTCCTCGTTGAAGTTCCCCATCTCGGTGAGGGTCTTCTCGTCGGGGAGCACTCCTGCTTCGGACTCTGTGTCGCCCTTGATCAGCACCATGACTCTCATGTCGGTCTCCTTTCAGTTGGGGGTTACCCAACTTGGTCGATGCATACACAACGAATGGCCGAGCCGGGATCGACATGGTTCCGAGAGACGCCAGGCTGGTCAGTAACGACTCTCCAGGTCCTCGAGGTATCGGGCGGCGGCCACCGCCATGTGGCGTCGCCACAACTCGAGGTGGTCGATCCCGCCCTCGGACCCCGAGTCCAAAGCACCGAGGGTGGGCTCCAACACCAACCTCTGCGTCCGGATCAGATCGAGGGGAGACCGGCCCGTCCGCACCAGGAGCGCCAGCTTGAGCTGGAACTCGATGCGGAGATCGCGTACGTGGGCCACGGGCTCCGACAGCCAACCGCCGAGGCGGCGCCGTCCACGACGAGTGACCCGGTAGATGGTCCGGTGGGGCCCGCCGACACCCGGCTCGGTGTGAGCCGGCTCGATGAGCTCGAGGTCGGCGAGCCGGTCGAGGGCGCGGTAGACGAGCGGCCTCCGGACGGTGAGGATCTTGCCGACGGCGCCGGATACCTGCAGCAGCTTGGAGATGGCGAAGCCATGAGCCGGCTGCTCGGCGAGGAGTCCGAGCACTGCCCACTCGGTCAGGGACAACGGTGGGGCGCTCATGTGAGGAGGCTAGGCAGGCGCGACCAACCCCCTGCCCGGCGAGAGCAGGAGCGCGTCGCTACTCTCACTGCGACTAGTCCGCTAGTCACAGTGAGAATATGGAGGAAGTCTTGCGCCGGCTCTCATCGGCAGTGGTCGTAGCCCTGACGTTGGCCGGCTCGGCCTGCGCCGCCACGGATGGGCAGACAGCAACGACGACCGGATCCGTGTCCGAGCCGAGCGGCGAGCTGCTCGTGTCGGCGGCCGCTTCGCTGACCGATGCCTTTGCCGACTTCGAGTCGGCCTTGGAGGTGGCCAATCCGGATCTCGACGTCGTTCTCAACCTCGGCGCCAGCTCGGCGCTGCGGGAGCAGATCCTGGAAGGGGCTCCGGCGGACGTGTTCGCCTCCGCCAACACCACCAACATGGACCAGGTGGTCGAGGCGGGCGAAGCGGCGGGAGAGCCCGAGGTCTTCACCACCAACCTCCTGCAGATCGCGGTCCCGGCCGGCAACCCGGCCGGTGTGACCGGTCTCGAGGACTTCGCCAGGGAGGACCTCTTGATCGGTCTGTGCGCCGAGGGCGTGCCCTGTGGCGATTTCGGCCTTCAGGCGCTGCAGAAGGCGGGTGTCACCCCCGTCATCGACACCAATGAGCCGGACGTCAGGGCGCTGCTGACCAAGATCGAGGCAGGGGAGCTCGATGCCGGGATCACCTATGTCACAGACGTGCTGGCGGCGGGGGGCATGGTGGAAGGCGTGTCCATCCCCGAGGAGCACAACGTGGTCGCCTCCTACCCGATCGTCCACCTGGCTGGGGGGCTCAACCCTGATGGGGCGGCGGCGTTCGTGGAGTTCGCTCTCTCGGCCGAGGGCCAGGAGATCCTCGACGAGTACGGTTTCACCTCACCTTGACCCGAGCAACGACCGGGGAGCGGCGGCGCCTCATGAGGCCCCCAGCCCTGCTGATCGTGCTGGGATGTCTCGGGCTCTCGGTCTTCGTGATCCCGTTCCTCGGCCTGCTCGCCCGGGTGCCCTGGGGCGAGCTTCCATCACTCCTCTCGAGCGAGCTCGTGACCCAAGCCCTTCGCCTTTCGATCACCACCTCCTTGGCCGCCACCGCCCTCTCATTCGTCATCGGGGTGCCCCTCGCCTGGTTGATGGCCAGGGTCGAGTTTCCGGGCCGATGGCTGATGCGAGGCTTCGTCACCCTGCCTCTGGTCCTGCCCCCGGTCGTCGGAGGGGCCGCGCTGCTGTTTGCCCTGGGCCGACGGGGAATCGTCGGCGAGCCGCTCAACCAAGCGACCGGCCTGCTGTTGCCCTTCTCCACATGGGGCGTGGTCGTGGCCAACACCTTCGTGGCCATGCCATTCCTCGTGATCACGGTCGAGGGCGCCCTGCGCAATCTGGACCGGCGCTACGAGGGAGCCGCCGCCACCCTCGGTGCCGGGCAATGGACCGTCCTGCGCAGAGTGACGCTGCCGATGATCGCGCCATCGCTGGCCGCCGGGCTGGTGTTGACCTGGGCCCGGGCCCTCGGTGAGTTTGGGGCCACGATCACCTTCGCCGGCAACCTTCAGGGGAGGACGCAGACCCTGCCACTGGCTGTGTTCGTCGCCTTGGAGAGCGATCGCGACACAGCGGTGGCTCTCAGCCTGCTCATGGTGGTCGTCTCTCTGGCGGTGCTGATCGCCCTACGCGAACGATGGTGGAAGGCACTGTGAGCGGAGAGCTCGAAGCTCGGCTCGACGTCCGGCACGGCCAGTCGTTCCTCCTCGACATCGAACTGTCCATCCCTCCCGGGCGAACAGTGGCGTTGCTCGGGCCCAACGGGGCGGGCAAGTCGACTGCCGTGGCAGCTCTGGCCGGTCTGATCCCCGTGGACAGCGGGTGTGTCCGTCTGGGGGAAGACGTGCTCGATGATCCACAGACAGGCGTCTTCGTGCCACCTGAGGAGCGGGGCATGGGCGTCGTCTTCCAGGACTACCTGCTCTTCCCCCATATGAGCGTCGTCGACAACGTCGCCTTCGGGCTCCGCAACCACGGTCTCGGCCGGGAGGAGGCGAGGTGGAGGGCGAGAGGCTGGATCGACCGGCTTGGCCTGGATCGAGTTGCCGAGCAGAAGCCTGGGTCCCTCTCCGGTGGTCAGGCTCAGCGTGTGGCGCTGGCCCGTGCTCTGGTCACCGAGCCGAGGATGCTGCTTCTGGACGAGCCACTCTCGGCACTGGACGTGACCACCCGGGCCAAGCTGCGCAGGGAGCTGGCGGAGCATCTCACCGCCTTCGCCGGCCCCCGTCTCATGATCACTCACGACCCGGCCGAGGCATTCCTCCTCTCCGACGAGATCCACATCATCGAGGATGGTCGGATCACCCAGGTCGGGAGCGCTGAGGCGATCCGACTCCGACCTCGAACGTCGTATGCGGCAGATCTGGCCGGTTCCAACCTTTTCGTCGGGTATGCCTCCGATGGGACCGTGGACGCAGGTGGCCACCTCCTCCAGACTGCAGACCCGGATTTTTCCGGCGAGGTGCTGGTCAGCATCAGACCCTCGGCGATCTCGCTCCATCGCTCCAGGCCCGAGGGCAGCCCGCGCAACTCATGGGAGGCGACGATCGGGGCGGTCGAGCGTCTGGGAGAGCGAGCCCGGGTCGCCGTCGGCCAGCCTCTTCCCCTCACCGCCGAGGTGACCACGGCGGCTGCCGACGAGCTCGACCTGGCACCCGGCCACCGTATCTGGGTCTCGATCAAGGCAACCGAGATCGGGGTCGAGCTCGCCCCGGGCCCCGGTTGACACCGGCCGACCGGCTCAGGCCTCGAACGACACGTAGTCCCTGCTCAGATCGGCCACCGACCGGCATCCGATCAGGGCCATTGTCCGTCTCAAGTCCGTAGCCAGGATTTCGAGCACCTGGTCGACACCTGCTTCCCCGGCTGCGCCAAGACCGTAGAGGTAGGCCCTGCCCGCCATGCAGGCGCGGGCTCCGAGGGCAAGCGCCTTGACGATGTCGCTGCCGCGGCGTATCCCGCCGTCGCAGATGATCTCGATGCGATCGCCTACGGCCTCGGCGACGTCGGGGAGGAGAATGAGGGGGGATGGGGCCGAGTCGAGCTGCCGGCCGCCGTGATTGGAGAGGGCGATCGCATCCACGCCTTCGGCTGCCGCGATCAATGCGTCCTCGACCGTCTGGATCCCCTTCAAGACGATGGGCCCGTCCCAGTTGTCGCGCAACCAGGCAACGTCCTGCCAGGAGAGACGCAACTCGAGTTGTCCGGCGAAGTACGCGGCCAGCGAAACCGCCTCGGTCCCGTCTCCAACCTCCCGGCCGGTCACGTTGGCGAAGACGATCGGCTCCGACGTGACGAACCTCCACGTCCAGGAGGGATGGAGGATTCCGTCGAGGATCGTGGATGGCCCGATCTTCGGAGGCAGGGTGAAACCGCGCCGGACGTCCCGTTCCCGCCGTCCCAGGGCCGCCGTGTCGACCGTGAGGCAGATCGCCTCGTAGCCGGCCGCCGCGGCTCTTTTCAGCATCTCGATCTGCAGATCCCGGTCCTTCCAGAGGTAGACCTGGAACCAGAGCCTCCCGGTGCCGACCGATGCCACCTCCTCGATCGACCGGGTGCTCAGAGTCGACAGCGAGTAGGGGATGCCGGCTCTGGCCGCCGCCCTGGCCACGGCCAGCTCACCGTCGGGGTCGGCGATCCGGGTGAAGCCGGTTGGAGCCAGCACCAGGGGAAACGAGAGCGGCTTGCCGAGCAGGGTCGTGGCTGTTTCGATCTCCTCGATGTCCCGCAACACCCGGGGCCGGAAGGTCACGCGCCGGTATGCCTCGACGTTGGATGCCAGCGTGATCTCGTCCTCGGCGCCGCCGTCGATGTAGTCGAAGACCCCTCGGGGCAGGCGACGCCGGGCCAGGCGGCGCAGGTCGGCCACCGAGACCCCCTGGCGCAGACGTCGCTTCGTGGGGCTGAGCTCGAGCCTCCGGAACCGGATCAGCCCCAGTGAGCCGAATCGGGCTCGGCGCTGTCGTTGCGGCTGCATCAGTCGCCCGATGACCCGTGGAGCAGTGCCAGGGTCTCGACGGCGCGTTGAGCGGGGATGATCTCGATGCCGTATCCGGAATGGGTCACCACGTAGTCACCGACTGTCGCCACAGGGATCATGACCAGATCGATCTCGCGTTGCACTCCTCCGATGTCGACAGTGGCCGGGATCGAGATCGGCGATGGGTTCCCGATGGCAACGACTCGTCCCGGCACCGCGACACACATCTCAGCCGTCCACTCCGATGGCGACCAGGAGCACACCAAGGGCGTTGACATCTGTCGGGTCGGTCGAAGTCTCCACTTCGATCTCGGGCACATAGCCCCAATCTTCCAGGGCATAGTGCCGGGCGCCTTCGCGCAGTGCGGCCGGATCGATCCCCGACATCGCTCCCACCCGGAGTCTGACCCGATTCACCCTCGCCGTGGTGCCCTCCAGCTCAGACTCCACCTTCCCCATCAGGTCACGGACCAGTCCGCTCTCATGCATCTTCGATCTCCTCCACCAGCCGGCGCACTGCATCCTCAACCGGAGGCGACAGGCCGTGGCCCTGGGTGACATCTGCCACTTCGATGCCGTAGACCGTGATTCGCTCGGGCAGGCGTCCCAGTGTCCGGGCGAGCTCGACCGTGTCCTGCACCCCGATCGAATGGGTGCTGCTGCTGAGGACACCGGGGGAAAGAGGCCGATCCGGCTCCTGGAACCGGTGCACGGTGCCCGCAGGGGCGCCCGACCGGGCTGCATCGACCACTATCACCTCGGCGGCTCCCTCCCACAGGTCGATCAGCCGGTACGACCCAGTCGCGTCCTGAAAGGCATCCACTCCACGGACGCGTCTGGCCACCTCGATGCCGGCGCCGTCGTCGCCCCGGTCCGGGTTGCCGACCCCGATCACCACGCGTCTCACTGTCTCTCCACGGTGAGGTCGAGGAAATGCGTTGCGCAGGAGATGCACGGGTCGTAGCAGCGAATCGCCTGCTCCAACTCCCACTGGAGGCGATCATCGGGGAGACCGGCCCGCCCGGGCACATAGGCGCGCAGGTCGTCCTCGATGCTCAGCTGGTTCTGGGAAGTGGGCGGGACGATGTGTGCGTCGGTGATCAATCCCTCTCCATCGATCGTGTAACGGTGATAGAGCAGCCCGCGTGGCGCCTCGGAGGCGCCGTGGCCGACGGTCGAGCGCGGCTCGGCGTGGATAAACGGGCTGTCAGGCATGGAGTAGCCGTCGATGAGGCGCAGGGCCTCCTCGCACGCAAAAGCGATCTCGACCGCCCGTACCACGATGCTGCGGAACGGGTTGCGGCAGGTTTCCTCGAGGCCGGCAGCGAGGGCAGCCGCGCCGGCCCGGGGGGTCAGCTTCTCGAAGTTGAGCGAGTAACGGGCCATCGGTCCGACGTGGTAGGCCGTTCCTCCCGGTTGCCGGCGGGCGTGCAGCGCGTTTGACCAAGCGACGTGACTTTCCTCGAAATGCTCCTCCCATTCATCGACTCCGATGTCGAGGCCGCGATTGGAGACGATCCGGCCCTCGTGAATCGGGTATTCGTCGGGATGGCTCAGTGAGACGAACTCGTAGTCACGCTCGAAGTCGGGGAAAGGCAGGCTCGAGACCCAGTCGACCGTTTCGATGGCTGCTTCCAGGGCCCATTCGAGGTCGGGGACGAGGGCGAGCAGGTCGGCTCTCGTCGGGACCCGGTAGAACCCACCGACCCGCACGTTGATCGGGTGTATCTCGCGTCCTCCGAGAAGGGTCATGATCCCGTTTCCCACCTTCTTGAGCCGCAGCCCGGTGGCGACCCGATCGGGATGCTCGCCCGCCATGGCTATCGCGCTCTCGTAGCCGAGGAAGTCAGGAGCATGCAGGAAGAAGACGTGCAGGGCGTGGCTCTCTATCCACTCGCCGCAGTAGATGAGGCGTCTCAGGTCGCGGAGACCTCCCACGAGCCGGGCTCCTGCGGCCACCTCCATGGCGTTGCAGGCACTGGTCTGGTATGCGATGGGGCAGATCCCGCAGATGCGCGCGGTTATGTCGGGTGCCTCGGAGAAGCGGCGGCCCTGGAGGAATGCCTCGAAGAATCGGGGCGGCTCGAAGATCCGGAACTCGAGGTCGAGGACCTCATCCCCATCGAGCTTCAAGTACATGGCCCCCTCGCCCTCGACCCGGGCCAGGTAGCCGACCTCGATCTCGCGTTCACCGCTCATATGCCTCACTCGCCTGGCGGAACTCGGGGGCGTAGCCGTTGAAGGTGCGCAGGGCGTGCACCAGATCGAGATCCGACACCCCCAGCCCGCGCCACCAGTGAGCCAGCGAGTCGACGTTGGGTGACTGGCTCGGCCCGAAGCACCCGTAGCAGCCCCGGTCGTAGGCGGGGCAGATCGCCCCACAGCCGGCCTGGGTGATCGGGCCCATACATGGAATTCCCTTCGAGACCATGATGCAAGCGGTGCCGCGCAGCTTGCACTCGACGCAAACGCTGTGCCCCGGCACGTTCGGATTGCGCCCATGGAGGAAGGCTTCGAGGACCTCGAGGAGCTGGTGCTTGGAGATCGGGCAGCCACGGAGCTCGAAGTCGACCGGGACGTGCTCGGCGATGGGGGTGGACGTGCTCAGCGTCGAGATGTACTCGGGGTGGGCGTAGACGACCTCGATGAAGCCATCGACGTTCGACCAGTTGCGCAGGGCCTGGATGCCTCCCGCCGTGGCACAGGCACCGATCGTCACCAGGGTCTTCGATGACTCTCTCACCATTTGGATCCTCTCGGCGTCGTGCGCCGTGGTGATCGACCCCTCGACCAGGGATAGGTCATAGGGGCCCTCCACCTGTCCTCGTGTGGCTTCAGGGAAGTAGGCGATCTCCACCGTCGCGGCAATGTCGAGGAGGTGATCCTCGACGTCGAGCAGAGTCAGCTGGCAGCCGTCGCACGAAGCGAACTTCCAGACCGCGAGCTTGGGACGGTGGGCGCTCACAGCTCCGGCACCCTGAGTCTTGCCTCGACCCTCTCGAAGGGAAGGACGGGACCTGCCCAGCAGACGAAGTCCGGCCCGAACTGGCAATGCCCACAGAGCCCGATGGCGCATTTCATGTTGCGCTCCAGGCTGAGGTAGATGTCGGAGCCCGTGACTCCGCGGTTGACCAGCTGAGTGGCCACCACCTTCATCATGATCTCCGGCCCACAGAGCATGGCCACCGTGCCGGCAGGATCGTGATCGACTCGGGGAAGAAGCCCGGTGACGACCCCCACGTCGCCGAGCCATCCGCCTTCGGAGCGGTCGACCGTGACCTCCACCTGGAAGTCGAAACGGCTTCGCCAGCTGTGCAGCTCGTCGGCATAGAGGAGATCGGCCGGGGTGCGGGCGCCGTAGACCAGCGAGACCGATCCAAACTCCTCCCTCCTCCTCAGCACGTCGAGGACCGCCGGGCGGAGCGGAGCCAGGCCGATTCCCCCGCCGACCAAGACCAGGTCTCTTCCCTGTGCCCGATCGACCGGCCAGCCCGATCCGTATGGGCCCCGGATCCCCACGTAGTCACCGGCCTGCAACCGGGCGATGGCCTCGGTCACCGCACCCACGGCTCTCACGGTGTGAGTCAGGGTGGCCGGGTGGTGGGGGTCTCCGGAGATGGATATCGGCACCTCGCCGATCCCGAAGCAATAGAGCATGGTGAACTGGCCCGGGCTGAACTCGAGCGGCGCCGCATCGTCCGAGGCGAGCTCGAGGGTGACGGTGTCGTCGGTCTCATGTGTCTTGGACAGGACGCGAAAGGGCCGGGGCAGCATCGCCTCCGGGACGGCTGCGGGGCCCGGCGGTGTGAGCTGGGCTGTCATGAGCCGCTCCGATAGAGGTCGAGCAGTTGGATCCGGGCTCGATGAAGACGACCCACCACCTCCTCGGCCACGACCGCAAGGAGCGCGCTTCGGAGCCCGGCGTCCTCCTCGCATCGACGGCGCACCTCTGCCGCATCGAATCGGGCCAGTTTGGTGTCGACCACGGCGCGGGCGCGCCAATTCCATCGATGGGGCGGGAACAGCCAGCTCACACCGACGAGCTCGCCCGGGCCCAGGGTCTGGATGACCATGGGCGCACGTCCGGGGCTGGTCATCTCGAGAGCGACCTTTCCTACCGAGACCACGTAGAAACGGTCGGCCTGGCCGCCTTCCTCGAACAGGGTCTCGCCTGCAACTACGTTCGTCTCCTCCGAGACCGACTCCAGGAAAGCGACCTGGGCCTCGTCGAGCGACCGGAGGAGCTCGCTGTCTCGGCGCAGCGATTCCAGGTTCATCGGGTGGCTCCGCTCGCCCGAATTGCGGCCACCTCTTCGGTGATGTCGATGCCGACCGGGCACCAGGTGATACATCTACCGCACCCGACGCATCCGGACGTGCCGAACTGGTCGTACCAGGAGGCGAGCTTGTGGGTCATCCACTGGCGGTAGCGCGACCGGGTCGACTCCCGCACCGGGTGGCCATGGAGTGTGGAGAAGTCCATGGTGAAGCACGAGTCCCAGCGTCGCGACCTTGTGGCCACCGTGCCGTCGAGGCCGGCAGTGTCCTCGGTGGTCGAGCAGAAGCAGGTCGGGCAGACCAACGTGCAGTTGGTGCAGGCGAGACAGCGAGCGGCGACCTCGTCCCAGCGGGGATGCTCCAGGTTGGCGTAGAGGAGCTCCTTGATCCCGGACGTGTCCATCGCACGACCCATGGAAGAGGCGGTCGATTCGACGATCTGGTCCACCCGCCCCAGGTCGGAGTCGCTCGCAGGTCGCCCGGGAAGCTCGGACAGGATCTCCTCGCCCACGTCGCTCCCCGGCTCGAACACGAATTCATGTCGGTCCGGGCCGAGCACTTCGGTGAGGACCAGGTCATAGCCCGAAGTGCACCGGGGGCCCGTTTCCATCGATACGCAGAAGCAGGTCCCTCCGGCGACCATGCAGTTGACCGCGATGTTGACGAGACGCCCGCGCCTCCCCTGATAGGTCCGGTCGCCAGGGAAGACCCGGTCCTGGATGGCGATGGCGGCCAGCTCGCAGGCTCTCACCCCGAGGAAGGCGAAGCTCTTCTCCACCTCGTCCGACGCAGTGAAATGCAGCGCCCCGTCGATGCGGGCCACCTCGAAGAGAGTGGTGTGGGGCGGGTAGAGGAACTGCTTCCACGAGTGCTGGCCAACCGCATAGCCGAAAAGGGCTCCATCCTGACGTGGCACCAGCCGGTAGCTGCCGGGGGACTGGTCGTCACCCCACCCGATGGGCAAGTCATCCACCCCATGCAACTCCTGGTACACGATGGAGCCGTCTCGGAGGGCGGGACCGATCACCGTGTGACCACGTCTGATCAGTGCGTCGAAGAGGGACCCGAAATCGGCCCGATCGACCACCCGTCCACTCATCGCGGCTCCATCCAGAAACCCTACATGTCGGGGGTGCCGGCTCTCCCCCCTATGCGCCCGTGGGTAGGGTTGAAGCTCGTGGCGACCGGGTTCCGATCTTCAGAGATGCAGCGACGTGACACCGGTCTGCTCATGGCGGCGCTGGCGGCCCTGATCAGCGGGGTGTCGGTATTCGTCAACGGCTATGGGGTTCGTGTCTGGGCCGAGGTCTCCGATCCCACCACCTACACCACTCTGAAGAACGCCGGCGCCGCTCTGATCCTCCTCGTCACCGCCGGCCTGGTGGGAAGGAGGCGATCCGATCGGGCGCCCGAGGTGGTCGAGCCGAGACGCAACCGGATCGGGCTGGGTGTGGTAGCGGTGGTGGGAGGCAGTGTGCCCTTCGTCCTCTTCTTCGAGGGCCTTGCTCTGGCGACCTCGACCGACGCGGCCTTCATCCACAAGACCCTGGTCATCTGGGTCATAGTGCTCGCCACCGTGCTCCTCCACGAGAGGGTGGGTCTGCTGCAACTCGGGGCGGTTGCCCTACTCCTGGTCGGGCAGGCGGTTCTGTCGGGCGGCGTCGACCAGGTGTCCCTCGGCCCGGGAGAGTGGATGATCCTGGCAGCCACCATCCTCTGGGCGATCGAAACCGTGATCGCCAAGCGCCTCCTCGTCACGGTGAGCCCGCCCACCCTGGCGGTTGCCCGCATGGCGGGCGGAGCAGCCCTACTGATCGGGTACGGGCTCATCCGCGGCGCGTTCTCGACCTTGGGAGAAGTCACTGCGCTCCACCTGGGGTGGATCGCCCTCACCGCCGTGACCCTGGCCTGCTACGTGTGGACCTGGTACGCCGCCTTGTCCCGGGCTCCCGCCGTCGATGTGACTGCGGTGTTGGTCGGCGGTGCCGTCATCACGGCCCTCCTCGAGACCGGGATCCGTGGCGTGGAGCTGCCTCCCGTCGCCGGCCTGGCCCTGGTCGCAACCGGTGTGGTGCTGTTGATGATGGCCCGGGCCCGGCAGCTCACATCCGGGCCATGAGGGGCCGCTTCGGCCTCGACATGTTCCTCAGGTTCGCCTACCCGCCCAACTCGCTCGGCTACTGCGGTCCCTCCGACCCTCAGCTGCTTCTCGAGGTGGTGAACGGGGGGAAGGACGCTGCAGACGAGATCAGACACCTGGCCCCGGCCTTCGCCGGCGCCTGGCCCTACCTCCAGCTGATCGGCCTGAGCGCTCGTCTCGACCCACTCGACGCCAGGGTCGTGGAAGCCTATTGGATTGGGAACCCCTTGCTCGATCGTGTCGACCTCCTCGAAATGGGAAACAGCGTGGACGATCGATTCCGGAGACGCGCCGGCTGGGATTGGGACCAGGTGGCCGGGGCTCTCATCGGCGGGGGCCGGCCAACCCATTCCTTCCATGTCTTCTGCATCTACCCCTGGGTCGGCCTCCTCCGAGCCGGGACAGGTGACCGAGCCCTCGAGGTGCTCGATCGCTGCCGTGTCCGATGGGGAGCCGTGGTGGGCGAGGCAGACGGGTCGTTGCTGGTCGAATCCTCCCCGCTCGTCTGGGACGGTCGGCGGCTCGACGTCGGGCCCACGAGAGTCGAGGCGGTGTCACCACCTTTGGGCGCGGGGGAGATCGGCGTGGGCGATCTGGTGGCGATGCATTGGGACTTCGTCTGCCAGCGAATCACCTCCCGGCAGGAGCAGGAGCTGCATCGATATCACGAGCTGCATCTGGCCATCGCCAACTCGTCCCCCGCGATGGTCGGATCGAAGCTGGAGCGGTGACCGGTCAGGAGCCCTCGTCCGCCTCCCACAGATCGACCAACTCCTCGACGACCTCGGCAACATCCCTGCTATCCGTGCTCACCTGGGTGAACCGGCCGTAGCCGGCCGCGCGCTCGGCCAGGAGCTCTCGGATCCTCCGCTCCGGATCGGAGGTGGCGAGGAGAGGTCGCTTCGCCGGGCTTCCATCGACCGAGAGGCGTCGGTAGATCTCCTCGGGAGATGCGACGAGACAGAAGATGCGCCCGCTCACGGCGAGCACCCGCAGATTGGCCGGGTCGAGCAACATCCGGCCGCCGGTGGCGACCACGTGGTCGTCGAGGTGGCTCACCTCCACGGCAACGCTTCTCTCGATCTCACGGAATTCGGCCTCTCCGAGTTCGGCGAAGATCCGATCGATGGGCCCATGTTGCTCCTCGATCACCCGGTCGGTGTCGATGAAGGGCATTCCGAGCCGGTCGGCCAACCCCCGGCCGACCGTTGTCTTCCCGGTGCCCATGAACCCGGTGAGGATGAGGTTCCGGCCCGGCGCCATCACGACAAGGTAGTGCCCGTTACCCGGTCAGGAGACTTCCTCCCGATCGGCCTTGGATCGCTCCTCCTCGGCCAGCACCCGTCGCAGCACCTTGCCGGTGAAGGCAAGAGGCAACTCTTCGCGGAACTCGACTGACTTCGGGACCTTGAACCTGGCCAGCATCGTGCCCAGGTAGCCGAGGATCTCCTCCTCGGTGGCCTTCTGACCCTCGCGCAGCACCACGAACGCCTTGGCCCGCTGGTCCATCCCTCCGACCGGCACCCCGATGACCGCGGCCTGCAGGACCTTGGGATGCTGGTACAGGACGTCTTCGATCTCACGGGGATAGACGTTCAGGCCGCCGGCGGCGAGGATCATGTCCTTCTGCCGATCGATGATGCGGAAGTAGCCGTCGGGGCTCATCTCGGCCACGTCCCCGGTATGGAGCCAGGACACGCCGTCGTCGTCAACCCGCAGCGTCGACTCCGTCTCGTCGGCACGGTTCCAGTAGCCGGACATGACCTGAGGTCCGGAGATGCAGAGGATCCCGGGTCGACCCGGCTCCATCTCCTCCGACTGGGTCTCCACATCGACGATCTTGCATCTGGTGTCGGGAAGCGGTAGACCGATCGTCCCGGTCCGCCCCCCACTTCCGATGGGGTTGGCGTGGGTGACGGGAGATGCCTCGGTTAGGCCATAGCCCTCGACGAGCCGCCCGCCGGTGATCCGCTGGAACTCGGCTTGCACCTCGGAGGGGAGCCCCGCTGCACCGCTGATGCATACCTCGATCGAGCGGACGTCGTACTTGCCGGCTCGGACATCGGGATGGTTGGCGATCGCCGCGTACAGGGTGGGCACGCCGGGCAGGATGGTCACGCGGTTCCCCTGTATCTCAGAGAGCAGGCGGGAGAGATCCCTCGGGTCGGGCAGGAGGACCTGGGCCCAGCCACGCTGGATCGACAGGTTCATGCACACGGTCATGGCGTAACAGTGAGACAGGGGGAGGGCTGACATCATGACCTCGGCACCATCATCCAGCCCGGTGGCCCACACCCCTACCTGCTGTGCGTTGCACAGCAGGTTGCGGTGGGAGAGCACGGCTCCCTTGGGGATCCCGGTGGTCCCACCGGTGTAGAGGAGGGCGGCGGTCTCGTCCGGACGTGAGAACGAGGCGAGCGGTTTGTCGGACCCGAGCTGAAGGGCCCGTGGAAAGGCGAGCACGTCATCGCTCCCGGGCAGGCGGACGCGATGGCCCTCCTTCTTCTCCTTGGCGATGGTGAACAAGGCGCGCAGCAGGGGAGGGAAGTACTCCTTGATGTTGGTCACCACGACCTTGTTCACGCCCGTGCGGTCTCGCACGGCCTTGACCCGGTTGTAGAAGGCGCTGAGCACTATGGCTGTGGTGGCGCCGGAATCATTGACCTGTCGCTCGAACTCGGCGCCGGTGTAGAGCGGGTTGATCGGGACGACCACGCCGCCGGCGCGCCAGATCCCGTAGTAGGAGATGACCATCTGCGGGCAATTGGGCATGAACACGGCGACCCGATCACCGGGTCGCACCCCCATCGCCTGGAGGCTGCTCGCCATCCGGTCGACCAGCTCGTCGAGCCGGTGGTAGGTGATCCGGTTGCCAAAGAAGACGAGGGCGGGTTGCTCGGGAAACCGAGTGGCGGTTTGCCTCAGCACCTCGTCCAGTGTGGTGTCGGGATACCTGAGGCTCGGCGGCACTCCATCGTCGTAGTGGCTGTGCCAGGGCCGGGCCTGTGCGGACAGCGCTGGTCTCATGATTCGACCTCCTGTCTTCGACTATCCGATCTCCTCGGTCGGTTGACAAGGGTCGAATGACCCGTTGTAACCGTTGGATAAGTGATCAGCTGGAAGCGCGGCAAGATCCCGGTCACGGACAAAGAGTTGGCTTTGGGACTTAATCCCCTGGTGGCCCAACGCCGGTGACGGGATGCTGGGTCAAAGGAGGTGCGATGGACGACTACATCCTCTTCGATATCCCGGGTGGCAGCGAGCCGACGGATCACCGATTCCTGGAACAACTCGGCCACCGGGTGATGACCTGCCCCGGGCCGGGAGAGGGCCAGATTTGCCCGATCCTCACCGGCGCCGGTTGTGAGCTGGCCGAGGGCGCCCAAGGGATCGTGTTCGAGCTCGACCTCGATCGAGCCCAGCACCGGGCGATCCTCTCCCGATACAAGGAGTCGCTCAGCAGCGACATCCCGATCCGTGTCGTCATCCGACCCGGGCAGGCGGAGAGGTACCCGGAGGTGGTCAAGGGGCTCAAGGTGCTGACCCACGAGCCGGTTGCCGGCGATCTCGATGCGATCGCAGCCGAAGTCGAGGCCCGTCAGCCCTGAATCGCTGCCGCGTTGGGTCTTTGTGCCCTAGTGTCGGCGGTCACTCCGGTGTCATTCTCGACGCAGAGCGTTGGAGGTCATCATGCAGGCAAAACCCGGCGATCGTCTGGTGATCAAGGGCCACCGGACCGGACAAGCCGACGCCGAAGGCGAGATCCTCGAGGTACACGGCGAGAAGGGACAACCTCCCTATCTGGTTCGTTGGGAAGCCGACGGGCGCGAGGTGGTGCTGTTCCCCGGCAGCGACGCCGTCATCGAGCATCACAAGCCGATGCATCAGGGCAAACGGTCCGCCTGATCTAGATCGTGTGCGAGAAGGCGAAGGCGACCAGATCGTCGATACGCGCCGTGGCCACGGCCACACACGTGTCTGCCGCTCCGTAGTAGAGGCGAAGCATGCCGTCGTCGTCGGCGATCCAACCGCAGGGAAACACCACACCGGGCACGTCACCCATTCGCTCGTACTCAACCTCCGGCCCCAGCACCCACTCGTCGGCTCGAGCCAACACCGTGGTCGGCTCCTCGAGGTCGAGCACGGCCAGCCCGGCCCGATAGAGCGCTCCCGCGGCAGTGTCCCTCACCCCGTGGAACATGATCAGCCATCCCTGGTCGGTCCGAAGCGGGGGCGGACCGAGACCCACCTTGTCGCGATCCCAGTAACCAGACCTACGGCTCTCCATGAGGATCCGATGGTCGCCCCAATGCCTGAGGTCGGGGCTGTAGGAGATCCACATGTGGGCGGCGCCGCCGTCGGCGAAGTAGACCGGCCGGTGGATCATGGCGTAGCGGTCGTCGAATTTGACGGGGAACAAGGCCGCGTCTTTGTTCTCGGGGGGCGACACGATGGCGCGGCGTGTGAAGTCGACGAAGTCGGTGGTCGACACCAGGGAGACCAGCGGCCCGCTCCGCGAGACCGCAGTGTGGGCGATGAGGTACTCATCACCGACCTTGGTGATCCGGGGGTCCTCGACCCCCCAACATTCGGCGTATGTCGAGGTCTGCGGGGCGAATGAGGGTTGGGTGTCGATCTTCCAGTCGTTCAGGCCATCCCGACTGCGGGCAACGGTGAGATGGGACAGACCGGCCCGGTCCTCGACCCTGACGAGGAGGATGGTGTCGCCATCGGGCCCGGTGGTGGCCCCGGGGTTGAACACCGCGTTGACCGTGTAGGGCCAGTCGAGGGCGGTGAGAATCGGGTTGCCCTCGTGTCGGGTGAATAGTTGCTGGCTTCTCGCTTGTGTCATGTCAGGCTCGTGCCGCCGGGAGAGTCTCCACCGGCATGGTCTTCTTCCAGCCCGAAGCTCGGTGGGGCTCGATGAGTCTGCCACGTTGCAGTGCTGCGAGGGCCGAGATGGTGGACTCTGCTCCCGCGTTGGCGTTGACGCCCCCCTCGGTGAGCCCGTCATGCCCCGCCCCGGTCTGCGGGTCGTAAAGTGAGACGGCCCCATCGTTGCGTCCCGTGAACCACTGTGCGGCCTGGTAGGCGAGTTCGAGCCACCGCTCGTCGCCATCGACCTCCCAGGCTGCGACGCACGCATCAGCCATCGCACTCGCCTCGAGGGGCTGTTGGTCGAAGGCGGGTGACGTGTCCTCCGGGCCCCTGCCTCCGACCGGGGTGAACGAGAAGTGGTCACCGTTGCGCTCCAACGTCACAAGCCAGCCGAGCAGACGGAGCCCGTCCTCCATCGCTTCCGGGTGGTCCAACACCCGACCCAGGTCGAGGAGGCACTGGGTCAACCGGGCGTTGTCATAGGTGAGCCGCGGCTCGGGCCAGATCCACCCGGAACCGCTGGGCCCGGGCAGGCGCCCGAGCACCTGGTTGGCGATGAGGCGTGCCCAACCATGGCCGGGCAGGGCAGAGAGCAGCTCGGCAACGCCGATCCCGGTGTAGACCCACGGGCGGATCGACGGGTCGTCGACGACGCCGATCCGCTCCAGGCAGGAAAGTGCCGCCTCGACCGTTTCGTTGGCCGCGGATTCGGCCGCGGCCACGCACAATCCCCAGATGGTGCGCCCATGAGCGTCGGCCGAGGGAGGTCCCACCCATTCCCCCGCCGTTGTCATGCGATTCCGAATCGGCCCACCCTCGACAATCGATCCCGCCACGAAGGCGAGGTAGGTGCGTGTCAGCGCCATGGTCATTTCGGTTTGGGGCTGCCACCTGACCGTAACGATCAAGGCACGGGCCGCATCCTCGGTGGTGTAGCCGAGCTCTCGCCGCGGTTCGAGGCCGGAGGCGTGCTCGAAGATCCCGATGTCGTCACTGAGCCGGGCCAGATGGTCGATCCTCGGCTCCGGCAGCAGCTGCTCCATCTCAGGCGACGCTGGTCTTGTCCCGCGTCACCACCAGGCGTGCCAGCCTTTCATAGGCCGCGGCCACACGAGGCCACGAGAAGCGCTGTCCCACCCTGCGAGCCTCCTCTGCGGCCCCCCTCAGCAACGCCGGGCGGGTGAGGAGCTGCTCGATTGCGGCCGCCATGGCTTCATCGTCACCCTGCGACACGATCAGGCCGGCCCCGGTTGCGAGCACCTCGACCGCGTGGGGGAACCGAGTGGCCACCACCGGCAAACCGGCCCCAATGGCATCGACCAGCACTCCAGACGTGACCTGCTCGGAATTGTCGTAGGGGAGGAGGGCGAGGTCGGCGTTGCGAACGAGCCGATCGAGCTCAGCCGGGGACATGTACCCGTCTTCGATGACAACCGAGTCCTCGACACCGAGGGTGTGGACCAGCTCGACCAGGTGCTCGCGGTAGAGCTCGCCCTCCCGCCTCTTCACGTTCGGGTGGGTGGTCCCTCTGATCACGAGGCGAGGGCGAGGATCCAGGTGTCGCAGTCGGGCCATCGCCTGGATGCCCCACTCCAATCCCTTCCCTGGCCCGATCAGACCCCAGTTCACGATGGTGGGCCGTCGGCCCGGTTCGACCGCGGACAGGCGAGCCGGCGACGGCTTGGCACCGTGAGGGACGACGTGCACCTTCCCTTGCTCGATGTCATAGACGTCGAGCAGGCGTTCCGCCGCTTGCTGCGACATCACGACCAGCAATTCGGAGGACACCCCGAGACTCTCGATGATCTGGCGCTGGCGATCTGTCGGCTTCGCAACCACCGTGTGCAGCGTCGTGGCGACGGGGAGCGGCGACCGGCGGCTCAGTTCGAGGACCTCGATCCCGTCCTCGGGGCCGAAAATGCCGAACTCGTGCTGGATCCAGAGCAGATCGAAGCCATTGCACCAGGTGGCGATACGCGTGGCCCATCCGGCCGAGTCGACGTCGACCTCGGCCACGACCTCCTGATGGGTATGAACGGTGTCGTCCCACCCGGGGCGAAGCCTGATCACTCCGCTGTCGGATCTCTCTCCCCTGATCTCCTCCAGTGACTCGATCAGCGACTGGGTGAACCCGGCGATCCCACAGCGCGTTGGCGGGTAGGTGCTCACGAAGAGCAGACGGGGACTCGAGGTCAGGTCTGCGATCACGGGACGAATCCTTGGCTCTCTCATTCGAGTCTCCTTCGCCCAGTCGTTCCCGCCATAGAGCCGAAAGACCCGAACCCCGCCCGGCGGCCGGGACATAGTGGGATTCTCCCCGATCCCGGCGACTACCTGATTATCCGGGCGTGATCATTCGATTGAGACGGCCTGAGGCCGTGGTGGCGGTCAGCCGGCCTCTCCCCGTTGCGGCCGATCGAGCAACGCCTCCAGAATCGGCGCACTGTCGGAGTGTGCGACCGCCAACACCTCATCTGCGGCCTGGAGCACGATCTCTCCTTCGGGGGCGATGAGATCTCCCTTCCGCAGCACGGCCACCAGTTGACAGCGAGCCGGCCATTCGATCTCTTCGATCGAGCGCCCGACAACCGAGGCTTCAGGAGCGACCTTCTGCTCGACGAGGGCGAACTGGCCCTTCCGGAGCTTGAGGAGAGTTGTCATCTCGCCCATCGACATCTCCTCTGCCACGAGATGGGCGAGTAGATCCGCCTGGTTGAGGGCGACGTCGACACCCATGTCGGGGGCAAAGAGCCAGGCATTGGAGGGATCGTCGATTCGGGCGATGACACGGGGGACCTCGAACTCGAATCGCGCCAGGGAGGCGACCACGAGGTTCGTCTCATCGTTCCCGGTCACGGCGGCGACCACGTCACACCCTCTGACTCCTGCCCTCTCCAGGACGGTCGCATCGGTCCCCGACCCGGCGACGACGACGCCCCCGTCGAGACGCGCCCGGATTTCACTGGCTCGCTCGTCAACCAGCTCGATGACGGTCACCGAGTGCCCACCCTCCATGAGCAACGGGGCCAGGTATGAGCCGACCTTCCCTCCGCCGATGACGATCACAGAGGACATCAGACCTCCCTCATCCGAGCCCCAGCAGTTGCTGAAGTCTCGTCTCGGACCCCGAGGTCACAGCGATCGAGACGACGTCGCCGGGCTCGAGGATCACGTTGGAGGCGCCGAGGAAGGTCCGCCCGGCACGGGTCAGGGCGATCAGCCTGGTCTCCCCAGGGACCTCCAGCTCTCCAGCCGCCCGTCCGGCGAGCCCTGGCGTCACCGATGCCTCCACGACCTGTACCTGACCTGCGCCGATGGCACTGATCGGAGCCAGATCTTGCAGGCTGAGCAGGTGACCGAACTTGGTGACACTCCACTCGACGGGCGAGATGGTCATGACCCCGAGTCGTCGGTAGAGGTCGGCCTGGCGCGGGTCGTACATCCGCGCCACCACTCTCGGAACGCGGAATCGGCGTGTGGCCAGCCGCGCCAGGACGGCATTGGTCTCGTCGCTGCCGGTGACCGCCGCCAGGGCATCCGCCTTCGATACCCCCGCTCTCTCCAGTAGGTCTTGGTCGAGACCCACGCCGATGAGCATCTCGCCGTGGAACCCCTCACCGAGCCTCTGGAGCGCCTTGGCGTCGCGGTCGACGATGGTGACCTGGGTGCCATTCATCTCGAGCAGGTAGGCGAGGGCGGAGCCGACTCTCCCGCACCCGATGACGACGGCTCTCATCGTGCTCTTCCCCGGTGGGCGGTGAGCGCTTTCCTGATTTCGTCGGCCAGCGGCAGCAGGGGGACTCCGAGAAGCAGCCAGGCCCACCCGATCGGCGGGAACGGAGCCGTGCCGATGACCCTCTGCAGCGGGGGCAGATAGACGATGAGGAGAATGACCACCACTTCGGAGAGTATCCCCCACCAGAGAAGGCGATTGCCTCCCAGACCGATACGGCGCAGCGAGACCCGAGCCGATCGCTGGGCGAAGAGATTGCCGATTTGCGTGGTCACCACCCCTGCCAGCGCCATTGCCGTGGCGGCGAGATAGATCGTCCCCGACGAGGCCAGGTTGGACCAGTCCTCGACACCCTGCAGGCGGTAGGCCCCGAAGAAGGCAATCATGACAAAGAGCGCCTGGACCGGCCCGAGCAGGAGATAGGCGCGGGCAAGTAGGGGCCGGTCGATGAGTCGGGCATCGAGCGAGCGGGGTGGCCGGTCCATCACACCAGGCTCGGGTGGCTCCGCCCCCAAGGCGAGGGCAGGGGCGAGGTCGGTGCCCAGGTCGATGGCGAGGATGTGCATCACGCCCAATGCGAGCGGGATTCGCCCACCGGAGAATGCGAAGACCACGAACGGGACGGCTTCGGGCACGTTGGACGTGAGGATGTAGGTCGTGAACTTCTTGATGTTGTCATAGACGGCCCGCCCTTCCTCGATGGCGGCGACTATCGATGCGAAGTTGTCGTCGAGCAGGATGATGTCGGCTGCCTCCCGGGCGACGTCGGTGCCGGACTGCCCCATGGCGACCCCGATGTCGGCCAGTTTGAGAGCCGGGGCATCGTTGACCCCGTCCCCGGTGACCGCAACCACCGCACCGCGATCCTGGAGAGCGGCGACCACCCGCATCTTGTGAGAAGGGGTCACCCTGGCGAAGATCACCTCATCGTCCAGGATCGCGCCGAGGGCGGCGTCATCGATGGCGTCCATCTCGTCGCCGTTGACCACCCTCACCTGGCCCTCACCGACCATGCCGATCCTGCGCCCGATCGCTTCAGCGGTTATCCCATAGTCCCCTGTGATCATCACGATCCGGATGCCCGCGCTCCTACAACTGGCGATGGCCGCCTCGACCTCGGGTCTCGGCGGGTCGTGCATGGCGACCAGCCCGATGAACTCGAGGTCGATCTCGAAGTCCTCGCGCTCATCGGGGAGATGGTCGATCACCCGACGTGCAACCCCCAGGACTCTCAGGCCCTCGGCCGCAGCCGCATTCACCGCCTGGATGATCCCTTTTCGGTCGTCCACTTCGAGGGCCAGCGTTCCATCGGCGGAATGGAGTGAGGAGCAGCGCTCGAGGAGCTCGGCGGGAGCCCCCTTCGTCGCGACCACCAACTCCCCGCCCATGCGCGCCACGGAGCTCATTCGCTTCCTAACCGGGTCGAACGGCCATTCGGCGACGCGGGGAGCATCCGAGCTCAGGACGTCGAGATCGATTCCCGCCTTCATTGCGGCGGTGAGGATTGCGCCCTCGGTCGGGTCGCCGACCACGGTCAGTCTCCCGGTGTCTCCATCGTTGTGCACCAGGCGCGCATTGGAGGCGCGAGCCGCGGTGGCCAGAAGTGTGACCAGGCCATCGTCCGGCCCGGGATGGATCCGACCCTCAGGCTGGTACCCGACTCCCTCGAATTCATATCGCCGACCGCCGACGAGGGCCGAGCGGACGGTCATCTCGTTCTGAGTCAGTGTGCCGGTCTTGTCGGTGCAAATCACCGTTGTGCACCCCAGGGTCTCCACCGCCGACAGCTTCCTCACCAAGGCGTTGCGTGCCGCCATTCTCTGGGTGCCCATCGCGAGAGCGAGGGTCACGGTGGGGAGGAGCCCCTCGGGGACGAAGGCGACGATCATCCCCAGGGTGAAGACGAAGCCGGTGGCCAGGGGCAAACCACCCAGGGCGAGCGCCAGGATGAAGAAGACCACTCCGACACCGATCGCCACGATGCTGACAGTGAGACTGACCCTCCTCAACTCGCGCTGGAGGGGGCTGGGGGTGTCGGCCAGTGACCCGGTCAGGGCGGCGATGCCGCCGAGCTCGGTCCCGGCCCCGGTCGAGGTGACGACCAGCTTTCCCCGCCCCGACCCCACCGTGGTACCGGCAAACACCAGATTGGGCAGCTCGAGGCGGCTCCTTCCTGCCGTGTCGACCGGATCCGAGGCCTTGCGGACCAAGCGTGACTCGCCGGTGAGGGTGGATTGGTCGACGCGCAGCGCCACGTGCTCCACCAGCCGGCCGTCGGCCGAGATGCGGTCACCCTCTTCGATGAAGACCACGTCGCCGGGTACGAGTGCGGTGGCATCCACCTGCTCGAGCACCGCTTCCCGAAGGACCGTGGCCGTGGAGGGGAGAAGGCGGAGCAGGGCTTCCGTCGCCTTTTCCGCCTTGAACTCCTGCCAGAAGCTGAAGATGCCGTTGACCACGTTGACCACCCATATGGCCACTCCGAGCTGCGGCAGATCGGCGAGAAACGCAACGGCGCCGCCAACCCAAAGCAGAATCGCCATCACGTGCACGAAGTTCGACAGGAGCCTCGATACGAGGCGTCTCCGTGAGATCGGGCTGATCGTGTTGGGGCCATGAACGGCGAGCCGCTCGGCCGCCTCCTCCTGGGTCAGACCCGACGGCGATGTGCCGAGGGCCCGATAGACCTCCTCGGTTGCCATCTCGGCTACGTCGGCCTGGTCTTGCCGGCTCGGCACCATCAGTGAGGGCCCGGGGAGCACCTCAACACCATAGGAGGGCGCCAGGGGTGAAGACGCGATGCGAGGAGACGAGCACTCTCATCTCCTCGCATCAGAGCAAATCGTCGATCAGGTCTTGGCCTCGATCGGGATGTGGAGGGGCTCTAGCTGCTTCTCCTCCGGAAGCGTGATATGCAGTGTGAGCACGCCCTTGTCGTACATCGCGCTCATCTTGTCGGCGCTGGTCCCTTCCGGGAGCCGGAAGCGCCGCTCGAACTTGCCATAGCTCCGCTCACGGAAGTAGCGATCGTCCTCGGACACCTCCTTCTCTTCGTGCTTCTCGCCCTTGATGGTCAGGTAGTCGCCCTCGATGGAGACGTCGATGTCCTTCGGGTCCATTCCGGGCAGCTCGATAGTGGCCACCAGCTCGCCCTCCTCCTTGACCAGATCGATGGCCGGCCGGAATTCGAATCCGGTCAACTCACGACCCAGCATGGGGAAGTCGAGGAGGCGCGGGAAGTCGAAGCGCCACTCCTTGTCGAGATCGAGGAACGGAGACCACAACTTCAGTTCCATACAGTTCACCTCCCCTCTCGGACCTGATGCCTTTGACCCGGCGTGGCCCGACGCGGCCGAGGCTTGTTGATTCGATGGTGCGTCCCGGGTCGGTGCCCGTCCAGAGTCCAACGGCCCTTTGTGCGCGTCGGCGGTATCAGCCGAGCATGACCGGGTACTCGCGCACGTTGACCTGGCTCCCGTCCTTGGCCGAGATCTCCCAGACGATCAGGGCCCCGAACTGTTCGCGGTCGACATCGTAGGTGATGTCGACAGACCATTCGCCCCAGCAGCCGGTGCCGCACGTTGCCATCACGTGATCCTCGAAGAGAGGCAGGCCGTCATCGTCGGTCAGCATCACCTGGGACACCGCCTCGAAGACGTTGCTAAGGCCGAAGACCGAGACTGGTGAGGTGACCGGCTGGCCCCACGCCGGGCTGTCGACGAAGACTGGCGGGAGCAGGTCGTAGTAGTCCTCCCGACTCTGCGGCCCGTCGAGCTCGATGCCCTCCGACGAGAACGTGGTAACGGGTGTCCCATCGACACTGAAGGCAACCTCCTCGACATCGGGCAGGCGGGTCAGGGTGTAGACCACCTGGGCGAGACGGGCGAACATGCCGAAGCTCCCTCCGCCGTCGTCGTACTCGCCACTCAGATCGACTGTGGCCAGACCGGATTCGACCGTCACTCCGAGCAGCGAGGTCCCGTCCGGGATAGCCGTCGAGATCGGCGGGACGCCGGAGGTCTCACCCGAATTGGGCCCTTCGAGCAGGAGCGTCATCACGGTCTCTGCCTCGATGCCCGATTCAGGGGCCTCTCGAAACACCGGGACCAGGTATGGCCCCGGCGTTCCGTCGTCCACGTCGAGCTCCTCGAGCATGAAGTAGACGACAAAGCCGGAGGTCTCCGTTGCGGTGGTCGTCGTTGATGGGACTGTCGTGGTCGACGTCTCGGCGGAGCCGGTAGTCGTGCTCGCCGCGGTGGTGCTGGTGGCACCCTCGCTGGTGGTGGATTCGTCGCCTGCTTCGGTGGCACAGGCGGCGAGAATCAGAGACATCGCCGCCAGGGACACGACGTAGCGACGGGTGCGTGTGCCGTATCTCATGACCCAATGATCCGTCCTGGGCTTTCCCGCTCGCCAGAGAACAAAGTCACATCGTCGGAAGGCCTCGACGAGGTCGGCCCGCCCTGCAGGGTCGATCGACTTCAGCCGGCGGCTATCTCGTAGGGGCCCGTCGATTGCCTCCGATTCCAGGCCTCGTCGATGACACCGCGCAGGACCTCCTCGAGCCTCGGCTCACCGAGTTGCACCGATTCGTAGACCGCCCGGCGCACCGGGTGCCCGGCCTCGATCAGCCGCCCCAGGTCGATGGGTGTGCCGGTCACGACGACGTCACACGGCACGTTGCGAATCGTCGCCTCCAACTCCTGAAGCTGCGCTTCGCCGTAGCCCATTGCCGGGAGAACGGGGCCCAGCATGGGGAACCTGGAGAACGTGTCGACGATGGAGCCGACGGCATGGGGTCGCGGATCGACGATGGTTCCGACCCCGGCGTGACGGGCGGCCACTGTCCCTGCCCCGAAAGGCATTCCGCCATGGGTGAGGGTCGGGCCGTCCTCCACCACCAGCACCCTCTTCCCGGCCAACTCGGGTCCCGGTTCCAGGCGAACCGGTGAGGCGGTCTGGACGATGGTCGCCTTCGGGTTGACCGATCGGACGTTTTCCATGACCAGCGTCACATCGTGCGGGTTGGAGACGTCGATCTTGTTGATCACGACAACGTCCGCCATCCGCACGTTGATCTCGCCCGGGTGGTATTCCAGCTCGTGACCCGGCCGGAGGGGGTCCACCACCGTGACGAAGAGATCCGGGCGATAGAAGGGGAAGTCGTTGTTCCCGCCGTCCCAGACGATCACGTCGGACTCCTCTTCGGCCCGGTGCAGGATCTCGGCATAGTCGACTCCGGCCCACATCAGGAGGCCTGCCCTCACCGGCTCCTCGTACTCCTCACGCTCCTCGATAGTCGGGTCCGAGGCATCGATGTCCTCGATCGTCTCGAAACGCTGCACCATCATCCGCTCCAGATTGCCGTAGGGCATCGGGTGGCGGATCAATGAGACGTCGAGGCCTGCCTCGGTCAGGATCTTGCCGATCCACCGGCTGGTCTGGCTCTTCCCGCAACCCGTGCGGGCGGCGCAAACGGCGACGACCGGCTTGGTGCTGGAGAGCATGGTCCGGGCCGGCCCGATCATGGCGAAGTCTGCGCCCTGGGCCAGCGCCAGGGAGGCCTTGTGCATCACCTCGACGTGGGAGAGGTCGCTGTAGGCGAAGACCACCTGATCCACCTTCTCCCGCGCGATCAGATCGGCCAGGTCGGCTTCGTCCATGATCGGTATCCCCTCGGGATAGAGGGGGCCGGCCAGGGCGGGCGGGTACACCCGACCCGCAATGCCAGGGATCTGGGCTGCGGTGAACGCGATGACACGTGTGTCGGGATCGTCCCGATAAACGACGTTGAAGTCATGGAAGTCCCTTCCCCCTGCTCCCATGATCACGATCTTCTTCATGTCTCCTCCTCTCAGATCGAACCGTCGAAGAGCGCTGCAGGGGAGTCGGGGATGACGATCCCGTCGGGCAGCTTCTCGTCGTGGACCCTGTTCCTCCACTTCACCCACACGTACATGGGGATCCCTGCAAGCAAGAGGAGCAGCCCGTAGAACACAACCTCCTGGCCCGCCCCGTAGATGGCCCAAACCGAGTAGGCGAACGCCAGTGAGGCGATCACGGAGTCCTTGGCCAGGCGCATCCCGGAGAACTTCTCCCGATCCGTGACGAACAGCATCAGCTGGGCGGCCGCCGAATAGGCATAGGGGATCAGCGTGGTCAGCGTTGCCAGGAGCAGCATGTAGGTGAACAGCTCGACGAGCCCCTTGGTGTAGTTGGCCAGCATCAGCAGCGTCACGAGGGCGCTGGAGACCACCAGCCCGAACACCGGTGCGCCGGCTCGATTGGTGCGACCAAACCTGCTCGGAAAGAGCCGATCACGAGCCGCCGCCATCGGGATCTGGGCCTGCAACAGGATCCAGCCGTTCAGCGCACCGAACGTGGCGATGATGGCACCGATCGCCACCAGGGTCCCCGCCCAGCCGCCAAAGGCAGACTCCGCTGCATCGGCGAAAGGAGCCGTCGAGTTGACAAGGGTCGCCGCCGGGATGATCCCGAGCACCGCAACCGTGCTGAGGATGTAGATCAGCGTCGTGCCGACCGTCCCCCAGATGGTCGCTCTCGGAATGTTGCGCTCAGGATCGAGCACGTCTTCAGCCGGCACAGTGGCCGACTCCAGTCCGATGAATGCCCAGAGAGTCAAGGCTGCCACCGCAGTCACCGCGGCGAAAGCCGAGCCGCCGCTCAGGTTGAACGGGGTGAAGTTGGCGGTGTCCATGAAGAAGAGCCCGATTGTCGCCATGGCGAGCAGGGGCAGGACCTTCAAGACCGTCGTGATCCCCTGGACCCATCCGCCCTGCTTCACCCCGAGGGCATTGACCCAGGTCAGCAGCCAGATGGCCCCAACCGCCACCAACGCGGCGAGCAGGGCGTTGTCCGCCAAGCCCTCCCAGAACACTGCCAGGTAGCCGACGAAAGCCACGGCGATGGCTGCGTTCCCGGCCCAGATCGCGATCCAGTAGCCCCAGGCCGTCTGGAACCCGACGAACTCCCCGAAGGCCCGTCGGCTGTACTCATAGGGGCCGCCGGTCCGCGGGTAGGCCCGGCCCAGCCGGGCGAAGACGATTGCCAGGAGCACGGCTCCGGCACCGGTGAACAGCCATCCGATGAGGCTGATACCACCGTATTCGGCGAGCGCGGCGGGGAGAAGGAAGACGCCCGACCCGATCATGTTGCCCACGACCAGGGCGGTCGCCAACCAAGGCCCCAGGGCTCGCCTCTTCGTGTGACTCTGCACGGTCACGAGAGCACCTCCTTGTCAGGCCCAACCCCCTCATCGTTCGGATGATCTCGCCCGGCGACAAGGGCATTAGGTCCCATGTAGGGGAGGAAAACGCCGCTGGCCCCCAGCAGCTGTGCGGGCTTACGTTGGCAAGGCACGACCAAGGGACGGATGTGAAGGACTATCTCGAGGTCCTCGACCTCACACGGGACGATCTCAACCGGCTCCTCGACCTAGCTCTGGAGGCCCGTGAGATGCCGCACTTGCGCGACGGCCTTCTCGCCGACGAGATCGTCTTCTGCTACTTCTCCACGCCTTCCACCCGGGCCCGCATCTCGTTCGCCGCTGCCATCACCCACCTTGGCGGCGAGGCCGAATTCGTTGGGCCCGCCGAGCTGCAGCTCGACGGGGCTGAGACGATCGAAGACACTGCCATGGTCGTGTCCCGATACGCGAGCGCTGCTGTGATCGGAACCTTCGAGCACAGCCAAGTGACCAGATTCGCATCGGCGGCGACGATCCCCGTGATCAATGCCCTGACCGACATGCATCACCCATGTCAAGCTCTGGCGGACATGCTCACCGTCAGAGACCACCTCGGCTCACTGCAGGGCCGGCGGGTCGCCTACCTCGGCGATGGCAACAATGTGGCTCACAGCCTCATCCAGGCTGCGGCCCTGGCGGGTTTGCACCTCGTCGTCGGCACCCCGGCCGAACTTGCTCCCGACAGGGGAGTGGTGAACCGGGCAAGGGCAGTGGCCCGGCGAACCGGAGCCACCATCGACCTCGGTCACGACCCGGCCGAGGCGGTCAAGGATGCCGATGTCGTCTACACCGACGTGTGGCCCATTGGCGACCCGCCGGAGCCCCAGGAGAGGCGAATGGCCCTGCTCGCCCCATTCCGGGTCGATGAGGCGATGATGGACCTGGCCTCGCCCAACGCCATCTTCATGCATTGTCTCCCGGCTCATCGTGGTGACGAGGTCGTCGATGCCGTTCTCGATGGGAGGCAATCGGTGGTCGGGGATCAGGCGGAGAACCGGCTTCACACCGAGCAGGCGCTCCTGGTGGCCTTGCTCACAGAGGGTCTCACCGGGCGGGCACGCAAAGACACCGGCTCCTAGTTTCCCGCACCATGCGCGCCTGGCAGGTTCACACCCCCGGACCGATGGAGAGCGAACCGCTCCAACTCGCCGACGTGGCCACGCCATCGCCGGGTCGAGGCGAGATCAGGGTCAGGGTCTCGGTGTGCGGGGTGTGTCGCACCGATCTCCACGTGGTCGAGGGTGATCTGCCAGTCCATCGGGCCCGGGTGGTGCCGGGCCACGAGGTGGTCGGAGTGGTCGATGCGATCGGCCCCGGGGCAAGTCGCTTCGGAGTCGGGGACAGGGTCGGGATCGCCTGGCTGAGGCAGACCTGCGGCGCCTGTCCGTGGTGCCTCGCCGGCTCTGAGAACCTCTGTGTGTCACCGGAGTTCACCGGCTGGGACGCCGACGGGGGATACGCCGAGCACGCGGTCGTGGCCGAGGGATACGCCTATGCCATACCGGAGGTATTCAGCGATGACGAGGCTGCTCCCTTGCTCTGCGCCGGGATCATCGGATATCGCGCCCTTCGCCGTGCCGAGTTGCCACCAGGGGGACGGCTCGGCATCTACGGGTTCGGAGGCTCCGCTCATCTGACCGCTCAGATCGCCATCTACCAGGGGGCGACGGTGCATGTGATGACCCGGTCTGAGGAGGCGCGCCGACTGGCCCTGGACCTGGGATGCTCCTCGGCGGGAGATGCGTATGACGAGCCTCCGGAGAGACTCGATGCCGCCATCCTATTCGCCCCGGTCGGGGATCTCGTCCCGCCCGCTTTGCGGGCGTTGCACAGGGGCGGCACGTTGGCGATCGCCGGCATCCACCTGACCGATATCCCGGCGCTCGAGTATCGATGGCTGTTCGAGGAGCGTCAGATCAGGTCGGTCACTGCCAACACCCGTCAGGATGGCCGTGAGTTTCTCGACATCGCCGCGCGCATCCCGATCAGGCCCACCACCGTGGCCTACGACTTCTCCGAGGCGAGTCGGGCCCTGCTCGACCTGGCCCAGGACAGGGTGACCGGTGCCGCCGTTCTCGTCGTCTCGGGCCGATCAGAGCACGAACAGGCCGGCAAAGGCGAAGTAGATGGCCAGGGAGAGCAGGTCCTGGATCACCGTCGCCAGCGGCCCGCTCCCAAAAGCCGGGTCCAACCCGGCCCGTGATAGCAGCCAGGGGAGGGCCATGGCGACGAGGGTCGCCACGGTCGATGCGGCCCAAATGCTGGTCGACACCGTCAACGCCACCGGCCGGTCGACCCAGTAGAGCACTGCGGGAAAGGCGAGGATGCCGAGGATGAGCCCGAGCGCCAATCCGGTGGCAAGCTCCCTGCCGACGATCCTGCGGACCGAGACGCCGACGGACAGCCCTCGCACCACCAGGACCTCTGTCTGCGTTCCCACCGCATCGGCGATGTAGACGATTCCCGGGATGAAGAACACCAGCTCGATGTGGGAGGCGAGGCCCTGTTCGAAGCCCGAGACGATGACGGCTGCCGCCATCGCCGAAGCCAGCCCTACCACCAGCCAGGGGAACCTGTGCCAAAGGCGAAGGGCGACACCTTCTTCGCTGGCTGACCGCGCCGACTCGCTCTGATGCAGGTACCCGCTGAGACGAGCCAGGTCCTCCCGATGCTCCTCCAGCAGGACGCTGAGCATCCGATGCGGAGGGATCAGGCCGAGAAAGAGGCCGTCCTCGTCGACCACGGCCAGACTGCTCTCACCGCGTGTGACCGCCTTGGTGGCCGCCACCTCCTGGTCGACACCGGGCCGAACCAGGGGCGGGTCGGGATCCATCAGCGTGGCGGCGACCGCGTCGTCTGGAGCGGCGAGGAGATCCTCGATGGGGACCAGCCCGAGCAGATGGCCGTCTTCGACCACGGCGATGTCGGCGATGGTCTCGAGCCGTCCATTGGCGCGGAGCCGTCTGAGGACCTCCGACACCGTGTCGTGGCGACCGGCGATGGGGACACGAGTGGAGGCGAGGGCGAATGCGCTCTCGCTTGTCGGCTCTGGCCGGGGTGAAGACTCGATGACTTGGCTCCTGGCCAAGGACGTTACCTAGGGGCGCGTCCCGTCTCGGGCCATGCCGCCGGCGTCGTGAGACCCCGATAGGGACCAATGGCCCTACTGGATCGAATTCATCAGTTGTCGACTCAACAACTAATGAACATCACATTCAGCCGTCGCACCGATCTCGCCCTCGAGGCTATGCGGGCACTCCTCGAGGCCGGTGGGAGGCTGGGCCGAGCCGAGCTCGCCCGTTCGATCGGTACCACGTCCTCGTTCCTGCCCCAGGTCATGGCGGGCCTGGTCCGGGGAGGCTGGGTCGTTTCCCGGCGAGGACCCGGAGGGGGCTATGAGCTCACCGAGTCGGCCCACCAGGCCCGTCTTCTCCAGGTGATCGAAGCCACCGAGGGGCCTTCGGCCAGTGGGCGGTGCGTCCTCCGGGATGCCCCGTGCCCTGGAGACATCTCCTGTCCCATCCACGCCATCTGGGTGGAAGCCAGGCGCGTTCTCGATGATGGCTTCGACGAGGTCTTCGTGTTGCAGACCGAGCTCCAAGGAGGCAACTGATGGCGCAGACAGTGGATCGTGCACAAGCCCAACCCGGCCACACGCAGCCGCCGCCCCCACCTCCACACCCGCATTACACACTGGGCACTCTGGTGGCCCTCGGAATCGTTGGGACTCTCATCGCGGTGGGCATAGGCGTCGCCTCGCTCATGATCACCGCCAGTCGTGACTCCGTGGACGACGCGATCGTCTCGGACAGGATCGACGCCTATCTGGCATCGGGCGACGTAGCCGGGACCGTGGAGCTCCCGGAGGACGTCATGCCGACGCTGATGCCCAAGGACCAACTCTCTGTCGTGCCGTCCGACGAGGTCAACGTCGCCATCGCACCACAGATGCCTCCCCCGTCGGGTCGGGCGGACCAGGCGATCGTCGAGGTCCACTTCGAGGTGGTCGAGGGGATTTCGACGATCGACCCCGCCACGGGGATCGAGACCGAGACCTGGGGATATCGCCTTCTCGATGGCCCCGACGGCCTGGTCGTTGGCACCCCGGGACCGGTGATCAGGGCCCGTGTCGGCGATGTCCTTCGCTTCACCATCACCAACCCGTCCACGAGTCACAACCCGCACAACGTGGACTTCCACTCGGTGACCGGCCAGGGTGGCGGCGCCGAAGCGACGACAGTCGCTCCCGGTGAGACCAAGACCATCGAAGCCCGCCTCCTCTATCCGGGATTCTTCATGTACCACTGCGCCTACGGGGACATCCCGGCCCATATCTCACACGGGATGTTCGGTGGGATCCTGGTCGACCCCGAGGACCCGCTACCCGTAGTGGCTCACGAGTGGTACATGGTCCAGTCCGAGTACTACACCGTCGACCGGCAGCCGGGTGTCGTCGAGTTCGATCGCGCCGCGGTGACCGACGAGGCTCCGACGTTCGTCGTGTTCAACGGAGCCGTCGGCTCCCTCACCGGGGACAACGCCTTGCAGATGGCTGTGGGCGAGCGTGCCCGCCTGTACTTCATCAACGCGGGCCTGAACCTCGACTCCAACTTCCACCCCATCGGGTCCCACTGGGACAAGGTCTATCCCGAGGCGGCTCTCTTGAACCCACCTCTGCGCGGCTCGCAGACCACTCTGGTCCCGGCCGGCGGAGGGACCGTCGTGGAGCTGATCGGTCAGGTCCCTTCGACCGTCGTCCTCGTCGACCACGCGCTGGCCCGGGCAGTCGACAAGGGAGCCATCGGTCAGATAGTCATCTCGGGCGATCCGAATCCGGAGATCTTCGAGGATGTCACCGGGACCGGTGAGGCGGCAGCGGGCGGTCACGAGATGACCGGGACCACCGAGGGTGCGGCCACCGGTGAGAGCGTCTCGATACTCCCCGGTGCATGGACCACCCAGGATCTGAGCGCACCCGACGAGTTCGAAGCCACGGAGGACCCCGCGGACTACTCCGTCAACACGCTCACGGTGAGTGTCGGCACCACCGTGACCTGGACCAACGACGACGAGGGTCAGATGCACACGGTCACTGCGGTGGACGGGTCGTTCGATTCAGGATTCCTCGAGACGGGCGCCACGTTCAGCTACACCTTCACCGAGGTCGGTGAGTTCGAGTACTTCTGCACTCCTCACCCCTGGATGAGGGCAAAGGTGATCGTGGAAGGCTGATCGGTCTTCGTCCTGGAAAGGCCCGGCCACCTGGGAGACCTCGGTGTCTCCCGAGACACCCACCCTGGTCGCCTACCGTTTCGACGTGCCCGAGACCCCGGTCGAGACAGCCCTTCCCGATCAGCCCTGGTTGCGTTCGGCGGATGAGGTGGCCTCAGGGCTGGGTTGTGAGACCAGCCGTGGCCTGACGCCGGGTGACGCATCGGCCCGTCTGGAGAGATTCGGGCCGAACCGGCTCGAATCGGAGCCACCGGTCCCACGCTGGCGCAAGTTCCTCTCCCATCTCGCCGACCCGCTGGTCTACCTCCTGCTGGCCGCAGTCGTGGTGTCTCTCGCGGTCTGGGCCATCGAGGGAGCCGAGGACGTGCCCTTCGAGGCATTGGTGATCCTGGTGATCGTGATCGCCAACGCCATCCTCGGGTACGTTCAGGAGGCGCGCGCCGAGCGCGCGGTGGCCGCGCTACAGGAGATGGCTTCGACATCTGCATCCGTCCTGCGCGATGGCGAGGAGATGCAGGTGCCTTCCGTCGAAGTCGTGCCTGGAGACGTCCTGCTCCTCGCCGAGGGTGACGCGGTCAGCGCAGATGCGAGGGTGTTCGACGTGGCGTCCCTGATGGTGGCCGAGGCGTCGCTGACGGGTGAGAGTGAGCCGGTCAGCAAGAGCACGGCTCCTCTCGACGAGCCCTCCTCTCTCGGCGACCGGACCAACATGGTGTTCAACGGCACCGCTGTGACCAGAGGCCGGGGACGCGCCATCGTGACGGCCACCGGGATGGCCAGTGAGATGGGAAACATCGCTCGGCTCCTCGATACAACCGAGGAGGCGCGCACGCCACTGCAGCGCGAGGTAGACGCCATCGGCCGTGCCCTCGGGATCGCTGTGATCATCATCTCCGCGGTGGTCGTGGGCACGATCCTCCTCGGCAGCGAGATCCGGGAGCCCGCCGACTTCGTCGCGGTGCTGTTGGTGGGGGTGTCCCTTGCGGTGGCCGCGGTGCCAGAGAGTCTCCCCGCTGTCCTCTCCCTTGTGCTTGCCCTCGGCGTGCAACGCATGGCTCACAAGAACGCCATCGTCAAGAAGCTGTCGTCGGTCGAGACGCTCGGCTCGGCCTCGGTGGTGGGCTCGGACAAGACCGGCACTCTGACCCGAAGCGAGATGACCCTCGTGAAGGTGGCGACTCCGTCGGGGGAGGTCGACGTGACCGGCACCGGCTACCGGCCGGAGGGCGAGGTGCTGGCGGGGGATGAGCCAATACCTGAGGGGCCGCTCCTCGAGGAGGTCGGCCTGGTCTTGATGGGAGGCAGCCTGGCCAACGACGCGGTCCTGCGTCGGGAGAACGGTGAATGGGTGATCCATGGCGATCCCACCGAGGGCGCCTTCCTCGTCGCCGAGGCGAAACTCGGGCTCACCGCGTCGCGCGAGGCCCGATTCCGGCGAGTCGGTGAGATCCCGTTCAGCTCCGAGCGGAAGCTGATGACCACCCTGCAGGCCGACGCCGAGCGTGACGGTCAGGTCGACGTGGTCACCAAAGGGGCGCCCGACGTCCTTCTCGCCCGATGCACCCTGGAGCTGGTGGCGGGCGAAAAGCGAGCGCTCACCGAGGAGCGCCGCCGACAGATACTCGCCACGGTCGACCGGCTCGCCGGTCAGGCACTGCGAACCATGGCCGTTGCCTACCGCCCTCTCCCCGATGGGGCGAGCAGCAGTGACGAAGATGCCGTGGAGCAGGAGATGATCTACCTGGGAACGGTTGGGATCATCGATCCGCCCCGCCCCGAGGCGCGGGCCGCCGTGGCCGACGCCCTCGAGGCGAGGATCCGGATCCTGATGATCACCGGCGACCACCCACTCACCGCGGCCCGGATCGCGGGGGACCTGGGCATTTCCGAGCAAGAGGCAGTCGTCACCGGCTCCGAGCTGGAGGAGATGGACGACGATGGGCTGAGTGCGGTGGTGAGGAGTGCCACCGTTTTCGCCCGAGTCGCTCCCGAGCACAAGCTGCGGATCGTCAGGGCACTTCAGGCCGAGGGCAACATCGTCGCCATGACCGGTGACGGGGTGAACGATGCCCCTGCGCTGAAAGCAGCCGACATCGGCGTGGCCATGGGCCTCACCGGCACAGACGTGACCAAAGAGGCCTCTGACATGGTCTTGGCCGACGACAACTTCGCCACGATCATCGCTGCCGTGCGCGAGGGGAGGGGCATCTTCGCCAATATCCGGAAGTTCCTTCGCTTCCTCCTGTCGTCCAACACCGGGGAAGTCTTGACCATGTTCCTCGGGGTGGTCCTGGCCGGGGTGATCGGGCTGGAACAGGCGGGAGGGGCGGTGGCCGTGCCGCTTCTCGCCACCCAGATCCTGTGGATCAACCTGCTCACCGACACAGGGCCCGCACTTGCCATGGGCGTCGAGCCGCCCCCCCACGACGTGATGCTCCGGCCACCCCGGCATCTCACCGAGCGGGTCATCGACAAGGAGATGTGGATCGGGATCATCTGGGTCGGGTTGGTGATGGCGGTGGTCACGTTGACCGCCCTCGACCTTGGGCTCCCCGGTGGGCTCTTCGAGGGAACCGGCACGATCGACGAGGCGCGCACGATGGCCTTCACCACCCTGGTCTTTGCCCAACTGTTCAATTGCTTCAACGCACGATCGGATCGAAGCAGCGCCTTCAGGAGCCTGTTCACGAATGGGTGGCTTTGGGGTGCGGTTGCCTTGTCGGGGCTCCTTCAGGTCGCGGTGGTCCAAGCCCCGTGGCTCAATCAGGCCTTCGGCACTGTCCCGCTCGGACCGCGTGACTGGTCGATTTGCATCGCGCTGGCGAGCCTTGTGCTCTGGGCAGCCGAGCTGCGGAAGCTGATCGCCCGGCGACTGGGCACCGAAGGCGAGGCCTCAGTCTGGTCGGGGGACGATCGCCGTGCCCCAGGAGGTCAGTCACCCGCCTCGATGTCGATGTTGTAGGCGTCGTACACCAGGTCGGAGCCGTGCTGTCGATGAATGGTGAGCCGTCCGAGCAGGGTGGTGACCCGGCGGCGGAGCAGCGTCTTCTCGGTCGCACCCCCACGGCGGGCGGCCTCGAGGGCCGTTTCGGCTCGGCGCATCGCCGCGGTTATCCCGTGGTGCTCGTTGGCCAGCTCGGTGGCAGCCGCGCTGAGACGTGGGGCGACGTCCACGATGTCGGCGATGATGCCTTCGGGCCCCTCGACCTCCTGGATGTGCGCCTGCAGACCGTTGGTGACCGCCTTCATCCCGCTATCGACCTCGGCGAGCCAGTCATCGGAGGCGACCGGCCGGGCGATTGCCCCCTCGAGCCGGGTCATCGCCTCATGGAGAGCGCGTCGGCGGTGGTTGGCCCTGACCAGTGGGCTCGGGGAATCGTGCTGGAGTGTCGAGCTCATGACCCAACTATCTGATCCAGTGACTCCGTCGGGGAAGGGCCGGAAGTCCCCTTTCGATAACGTGCCGCGATGACGATCACGCTCACGACCACGGGGCGGAGGAGCGGTATGGCCCGCGACGTGCGTCTCTATGCCTACCCGGACGAGGAGCGGCTGGTCGTCGTGGCATCCTGGGCAGGAGCGGAGCATGACCCGCAATGGGCGCACAACCTGCGCTCGAATCCCCGAGCCCTGGTGAAGCAGGGGAGCCAGACCCGGGAGGTGGTCGCCCGAGAGGTCGATGGCCGCGAGCGAGGACGGCTGTGGAGTCTGGTGACCTCTGCCTTCCCGCTCTACCGGACCTATCAAGACCGCACCGAGCGGGTGATCCCGCTCTTCGTGTTGTCAACGGACGGACATGTCTGAGCAGCCGGCGGGCAACGCTCCCATGCGGCCGGTGACCGTCTCCGCCCGCATCCCGGCGTCACCCCGGGACGTATTCGCCTACGTCTCGGATTCGAGGAACGACCCTGAGTGGTGCCCCAATGTCGAATGGGTCGAGCTGATCGAAGGGGACGGTGTCGTGGTCGGGACCAGGTTCCGGTTCCATCAGCATCTCGACCGCCCACGGGGAAAGCGACTCCAGTTCGACGTCGACCTGGAGGTCGTGAGCATCCACGACCTCACGATTCGCTGGACGGCCGTCGATCGCTTCCAGACCCGAGACATCGAGATGACGGTCGTGCCTGATGGCCTTCACTCCCGTGTGACCCAGGTCACCACCGCCACCTTCCGCCATCCGCCCGGGATTGCCGCTCGAATGCTCTATCCACGTCTGGCTCGCCGCACCCTGGCGGGGCAGTTCCGCCTTCTCGCCCGGCGATTCGACACGCCGGGCCGGCCGTCGGTATCAGAGAGCTAGGTTCGGCCCATGGAGCACAAGAGCGGCGAGCACATGGAATGGGCCCCATCTCCTTTCGAGCACTTCACCGGGGCGGTCTGGAACACCAGGTTGGTCGAAGGCGAGCCGGGCCCGACCGTGATCGCCGTGCAGTTCTCGCCCGGGGCGCGCACGGATTGGCACAGTCACCCCGAAGGCCAAGTGCTCTACGTCGTGTCGGGAGCCGGCTTGGTCCAGAGCGAAGGCTCCCCGGCCGAGGCGATCGGTGCCGGTGACGTGGTCTGGGCCGCCCCCGGCGAGCGCCATTGGCATGGGGCGAGGCCCGACTCTCCGATGATGCACCTCTCGATCACCAGCGGAGGGCCCACTGCTTGGGAAGGCAAGGTCAGCGACACCGAGTACGGCCAGAGCTGATCACGCGTTGACCCGGCTGGTGTGGCAGCCTTTCCCCAGATGACTACTGCCGGCCTGCGCACCCTCCGTCTCGGCTCTGCCGACTACCCGGTGGTCCTGCCCAACGTGGGCGACCCGCGTCTTCATCTCGCCGCGGTGATCATCTCCATCCACGTCCTCGGCCAGACCTCGCTCGGGTTCAGGGTCTCGGTCCCGCAGATACTGGTGGCGATACTCACCTGCGCTCTGATCGAGGTCGGCTGGACCTTCGTCAAGAGCAAGGAGATCGTGTGGCCGGCCAGCGCCATGCTCACCGGGAGCGGGGTCGCCCTGATCCTGCGCATCGTCGGCCAGGATCGAGGCGATCACTGGACCTGGTCGGGCTGGTATTTCTTTGCCGGGATCGCCGCCTTCTCGCTTCTCAGCAAGTACCTGATCCGCTTCCGGGGCTCACACGTGTTCAACCCCTCCAACCTCGGGCTCGTCGTTGCCTTCCTGGTGATCGGGAGCGAAGTGATCGAGCCCCTCGACTTCTGGTGGTCCCCCCTCGACCCCGGGATGGCGGCCGCCTATCTGATCATCCTCGTCGGGGGTCTCCTCATAACCCGACGGTTGCGGCTTCTCGCCCTCGCCGCCGGCTTCTGGCTCACTCTCGCCGCCGGGATCGGGGTGCTCGCCGCCTCGGGGCATTGCATGACCACGGCATGGGCCCTGCAACCCGTGTGCGGATCGACCTTCTGGTGGACCATCATCACCTCTCCCGAGGTGTTGATCTTCCTCTTCTTCATGATCACCGATCCCAAGACCATTCCGGCGGGGAAGTCGGCCCGGATCGTCTTCGGAATCACCCTCGCACTCGCCTGCACCCTGCTGATGGCGCCTCAGACAACCGAGTTCGGGGCGAAGGTGGCCCTCCTCGGCGGTCTGGTGGTCCTCACCCCACTCCGTTACCTGTTCGATCGCCTCCTCCCCGGTCGCGAGCCGGCGCGATCCCCGGTTTCGCTGCTCACCGAAACGCTCCCGTCGGGAGGCCGGCGGAGGGTATTCCTCCGTGGTGCGATGGTCGGCTCCGCCCTTGTCGCGCTCGCCGCCCTGATCGTCGCGGCAGGGGCTCCTGCTCGGGTGGCTGCCTCACCGGCTGCAGGGTCGTCGTCGGTCGACGTCGACATCGATCCATCGACCCTTCCCGAAGTGACGGTGAGCCCCGATGCCCTCGCCTTGAGCAGCGAGGTGGATCCCGACGAGCTGGCCCTGATGCTGGCCGAGGACCTCGCAGTCGAGGGGGAGGCGATGCTCTCCTCGGACACCTCCTTGCTGCGAGCGGTCGACGACGGTCCCCGCCTGATCGAGATGGAGCGGAAGGTGGAGGTGGCGGCCACCCTGGGCAACTTGGTGGTCGACGAGCACAGCTTCGACAGTCTGCATCTCGACGTCGTCTTCACGGACGGGCCTCAAGGTGGCGCCAGCCTGGCACTGGTCGCCAGAGGCACCGTCGACCAGGTGGGATACGACCCGAATGGTGAGGAGCAGGAACGTCTCACCACGGAGTTGGACACCACCTTCGTGATGCGCCAGGGGGCCAGCGGTCGCTGGGTCATCGTGGGGGAGGAGAGCCGGTGAGCGGCAACCCGGTGATCGCAATGCTGGGCCGCCGGCTTCGCCTCGCTGTGATCGGCGGCGGGCCGGGCAGCTTCATAGGTGGGATGCACCGGGCTGCGGCGCGCCTCGACGATCGCTACGAGCTGGTGGCCGGCGCACTCTCCTCCGACCGGGACCGTGCCCGGAGGGCCGGTATCGACCTGGGGCTGGACGAAGACCGCTCCTATGGCGACGCCTTCGAGATGCTCGAGTCGGAGGAGAGCCGACGGGACGGGGCGGACGTCGTGGCCGTCATGACCCCCAACGACAGCCACCACGCCTATGCCGGCGGCGCCCTCGACAGTGGATTCGACGTCATCTGCGACAAGCCGATCACCAACACCCTTGACGAGGCAGTCGACCTCCTCGGGAAGGTGCGACAGACGGGTCTGGTGTTCTGCCTCACTCACAACTACACGGGATACCCGATGGTGCGCCAGGCGAGGGCGATGGTCGAGGACGGTCAGCTCGGAGAGATCCGTCTGGTCCAGGTGGAGTATGTCCAGGGGGGCAAGGCCGCCGAGAAAGACCCCGATCCGGCGTCCGGGCTGCCTTGGCGGTACGACCCGGTGAGAGGCGGTCCCTCCCTGGTGATGGGCGACATCGGGACGCACGCGCACAATCTCGCCCGATTCATGACGCGGCTGGAGGTCTCTGAGGTGTCCGCCGAAATCGGGGCGATCGTCCCCAACCGCCTGGTCGACGACTACGGCGCCGCAATGCTTCGCTTCGACAACGGGGCGCGGGGGACCTTCTGGGTGACCCAGGCCGCGGCGGGCGTCGAGAACGCCCTTCGCATCAGAGTGTCTGGGACCGGCGGCAGCCTGGAATGGCACCAGGAGTCACCGACCCGGCTTCTGTTCACGCCACTCGAGGGCCCGGCCCAATGGAGAACGCCGAACGGTCCCGGGACGCTCCCCCTGGCGGCGAGGTCCACCAGGATCGTGGCCGGCCATCCCGAGGGATTCCACGAGGCCTTCGCCAACATCTATTCGGACGCCGCCGAGGCGATCGCGGCGAGACGGTCGGGCACGACCCCCGACCCGATGGCCCTCCACTTCCCCAATGCCCTCGACGGCGCCATCGGGATCAGGTTCGTCGAGGCGGCGATCGAGTCGAGCCGGGCCGGCGGGAAATGGACCGACGCCACCTTTGCGGGGTTGTGACCGTTCAGCCCACGGCCATAACCCGGTCCGGGCGCAGCAGAAACGGGGGCAGGACCGCCGGGAGGTTCGAGAAGGGGAGGACGTCGGGATGCAGCTCGATCCCGAGGGTGTCGGTCATGAAGTCTCGACGTGACATGATCCGCTCCCAGGCGTCGGGGTGACGGTCGGCGAATCGCCGGCGAAGACCCTCGTCTCCGAGAGCGATCCCGTCTTCGATGTTGGTGGTGAAGTAATCGGTCCCCGTCGCCGGGATGATGTCGACCTGCATTGCCATCCCCGAGGCCAGCTCGACCTCGGACCCGGGGCCGACGGGCGAGTTGACCCACTCGTCGAGATGGATCTGGTGGCCGGGGTTGAGGAAGATGCCGAAGAAGGGGTCCCCCAGGCGTCGCCGGACTATCTCGTCCAGCGCCCCGCCCTTCTGACCGACATGCAACGCCTGGTACCACTCCACCACCGCCTCGAAGTAGGGGATGACGAGACGGTCGAGATAGTCCCGGATCGGGGAATCGAGCTCATCCGCTTCCTCGACGACGAAGCCGGCACGGCAGTTGAGGGCGCCCCAAATGCCGAAGGCGACGGTGAACCGATCGCCGTGCTCGATGGGTCGGTCGGACGGGCTGAGAAGGCCGAACGAGGCCCGCGGGCCTGCGGTGAGCATGAGATGACACGACAACGGGGTCCCGTTCCAACCGAGCAGACCCACCGCCTCTTGTTCGGTCATGCCCGGGCGGAGACCCTCGAGCAGGCGCCGTACCCCGCTCGAGGTGTGACAGGCAGCCCACTCGAACATGGCGAGTTGGTCCACCTCGTTGATCACGCGCAACCCCGCGGCGGGGTCGATGAGCAGGTCGGTCGCGTTCTCGACGGCACCGGACGTTCCGACGAGCCGGCGCACCCGGTCGACGATGAAGGCGGGCAGATCGATCTCGTCGTGCCCGGCGAACACCTTCCAGCCGACCAATCCCACCTTTGCTCCGGGCCCCACCCCTTCCTCGCCCAGTATCTCTTCGAGCGATCGGGATCGATCCCGGGGCTGACCGGGCAGGCTCATGTCCTGAAAGAGGTGCCGGCGCATCGGCAGCGGCGCGCTCCCTGCCATCCCCCAGCACTCATTGCCCACCAGGATCGCCGGCTCGGCACCAGCGCCAATCACCAACAGGGCCTCCTCGAAACGCGGGTCGAACCCGGTCAGATAGGCGAGGTTGGCGCTGTGCTCGCGGTCGGCATAGACGAGAAGGCGATCGTATCCCCTCCCCGCCGCCCTCTCCAGGAGGCGCTGGAGGCGCTCTTGGTAGATGTCGTCGGGCAGCGCCGGCATCGAGGCGGGCACCCCGAAATCGGGCAGCTCGACTTCGATCAACCGGGCCCCGGTCATGACCGGCTCAATCCTCCGGCGACCAGGTGGCCGCCTCGTCCGCTCCGCGGGCGATGGTCACGAAGCGGTTCGTGCCCACGTTCAGCCACTGATCCTCCTCGCCGTCCGGCCATTGCACCCTGACTTCAACGCTATCCGCATCACCCACCCCGAAATGGATCCACCCGAGCTGGTCACCGGCATGACCGCCTCCGATCGTCACCTCCCGTTCCAGGACCCGATTCCCCACCCGCACCTCGACCCAGGACCCGATTGCGTCCCGATTCGGCTCCGATTGCTCCAGGGAGATCGAGAGCCAGTTGCCCATGGGGGCCGGATCGCCTGGGGCACCCGCCCCGATGTTCCTCCACAGCTCGATCCGCTGCCGCCGGTTGACCTCGACCAGATCGAGCATGCCGTCGAGGTTGAGGTCCACCAGTGCCGCACCGCGAGCACGGGCGAAATTGACGATCCCCGCCTGCTCGGCCGCCTCGGTGAAGGTCCCATCCGGGTTTCCGATCAGGAGGTTGCTCGGGTCCTGGGAGGCGAAGTCGGGCTGGCCCTCCACGTTGCCCTTGCTGATGTAGAGGTCGATCAGGGTGTCGTTGTTGACGTCCTCGAACTCGGGGTGCCACGCCGTGGAGGGATGGATCACGTCGCCCGCATAGGGACGGTGGGCAGTGACCCCCCGGTCGAAGGCGATGTCGACGTAGGTGGGGCCGGAGGCGTCGTCGGCCAGGGTTTGGAGCTTGTTGTCGGACTGGCTGGTCAGGAAGACCTCAGGACGGCCATCGCCGGTGAGGTCCTGGCTGGCGATGCCCATCCCCCAGATCTGCATCGTCTGCCAGCCTTCCTCGGCGGTGTAGGGCCTGGGCTGACCACCGTCTGGGGCGTTCCATAGCTGTTCCTCACCGCCGATGTAGTAGTGCCGGTCGTTGGTCATCCTCAGGTCCCTCTGCCCGGACCGGTCCCAGTCGCTGAACAGGATCGAGAGCGTGCACCAGCCCGGCGATAGGGGCACCGCGTCGGCGTATCCCTCTCCGTCGGGCCGGATCAAGGCATGGTCGGAGCATTTGCCCGTCTGGGCTCCGGACTCGTCGAGTTCGACGTAGTTACCGAAGACGAGGGTCGGAAGCTCGTTGTCGGCCTCCCAGTCTGCGCTGAATGCAGCGGTCCAGTCATCCCCGCCATCGATGCCCCACTGCTCGTTGGCACGCTCGAATCGGCAGTCACCCAAACCGCGCATCACGACGTTCTCCCCCAAGCGAAGCACGGCGAGGTCGGTGACGGCGTCACCGTCGACGTCGATCGGGTACGCCCCGGTCACTTCGGTCAGGTCCGTGCCGGACCCGGCGACCGCGGTGAATGCCAACGCCCCTGCTGTCGGGCTCTCGTTTCGGTAGAGACCTGCCGGGTTCACCCCTCCGGCGAAGTAGAGGTCGGGACGGCGGTCCTGGTCACAATCGAAGGCTGCGACGCCTCCTCCCACGAAGAAGTTGAACTCCCCGTCATACACGTGGTCGATGCCGGCCGCGAGCGACTCCTCGACATAGCGAGGAGGCGGTGAAGCCCTATCGGGGAGGTCGGACCCGAAGAGGCCTCTGGCCCCGAGGAGAGCGGCGGCTGTGACGATGGCTCCTGCAGCCACACCGGCGATGAGCCAGAGGACGGCAGACCCGTCCGGGCGTGTCGTCATCTTCTCGATCCGGCCGCCGTTTGCCGTCCGCGGTCGCGGCGGAGACAATGCCACATGGTGCGATTGTGTCTTTTCCTCGGAGGTATGTCGTGACCGAACCGGTGCGCTGGGGGGTGCTCGGATGCGCCGGCATCGCCGTGCACAAGGTGATTCCGGCCATGCAGGCATCCCAGCTGTCCAGGGTGGAGGCCATCGCCTCCCGGTCGGGGGAGAAGGCGAAATCCACCGCCGAGTCCCTGGGCATCCCAAGATGGCACGGCTCCTATCAGGATTTGCTCGACGATCCCACGATCGAGGCCGTATACATCCCGCTTCCGAACCATCTCCATGCCGAGTGGGCCATCGCCGCGGCCGAATCGGGCAAGCACGTCCTCTGCGAGAAGCCCTTGGCCACGACCAGCGCCCAGGCTCGGGAGATGATCGACGCCGCCGACCGGGCCGGGGTCAAGCTGATGGAGGCGTTCATGTATCGCCTGCATCCGCTCTGGGTAGAGGTGATGCGCCTCATCGGCGAAGGCGAGGTCGGGGACCTGCTCGCGGTCCAGTCCTTCTTCTCGTACTACAACGTCGATCCGGACGACATACGCAATTCGGTCGAGTTCGGGGGTGGGGCGCTGTTCGACATCGGGTGCTACCCGGTCAACGTGGCGCGGATGCTCTTCGCTGCCGAGCCCTCCGCCGTCAAGTCGATGATCCGGCGCGACGACAGCTTCGGGACCGACGTGCTCACCTCCGTGCTGCTCGACTTCGATGGTCGGCACGCCTCTTTCACAGCTTCGACCCAGCTCGAGGACGACCAGAGGGTCCACATCCACGGGACCGCCGGCAGGCTCCTCGTCGAGATCCCATACAACATCCCCCCCGATCGGCCCACCCGGATCCTCCAGTACTCCGGCGGTGAGCCACCGGTGGCCCCTGGCCTGGTGGTCCACGAGATCCCGCCCGCCGATCAGTATGGGATCCAGGCCGACGCCTTCTCGCGATCGATCCGCTCGGACCTGCCGGTGCCGACCGATCCGGAGGATGCCGTGGCCAACCTCATAGTGATGGAGCGGATCTTCGCCGACGCCGTCTCCTGACATAGGTGGTGCTCAGCGCTTCGCCCCGGCCCGGCCCCCGACCGGGGCGATCTCGATCTGGCGCCCGGGCAGAGCGGCAGGGTCGGCGATCAGATCGGTGAAGGCGAGCTCGGCCGCCCCGGTCAACGGGGCGTCCGCCCCGAGGCCGCTTCTCGCGATCAGGAGGCCGTCACCAGGGGCTTGGAGGGCCCGGAGCCTGGCTCCGTCGACGACCGAATCCTCGAGGAACGGGAACAACGCGTGGTAGAAGCCGCCGAGCAAGACCAGCTCGGGGTTGAACACATTGACCAGGTTGCCGATGCCGAGCCCGAGCCAGTGACCGATCTCGGCGATGGCGTCGATTGTCCTGCGATCGCCTCCCGACGCCCTCGTCATCACGGTGTCGAGGATCCCCAGCCCGGCGACGCTCCCCGGGATACCGGCGTGGCGGGCAAGGGCCGCCTCACCGGCCTCCGTCTCCCAGCATCCGATGAACCCGCACCGGCATGTATGCCCGTTCGGGTTGATCAGCATGTGGCCTGCCTCACCGGCGTATCCGGCGGAACCCAACATCGGTTTTCCGTCCTGGATGATCCCGGCTCCGATCCCGGCCTCTCCGGAGATGTAGACGAGGTGGCCGACGCCCGAGCCGACACCGCGGCGGTACTCGGCCAGGGCCCCGAGGTCGGCCTCGTTGGCCACGAGGACCTGCCGGCTGAGACCGAGCTCGGTGGAGAGCAGCGCGCCGAGTGGGACGTTCCGCCATCCCAGGTTGGGGGCAAGGTGGACGAATCCATCGGAGCGGCGGGTGACACCGGCGACTCCGGCGCCGACGCCAACCAGCACGTGGTTCGGGGGGAGAGCGGCGAGGATTGGCTGGGCCAGGCCCGAGACCTCTCTGACGGTCTCCTGAGGGGAGAACCTCCCCCTGGGCCGGGCGACGCGAAGACTGTTGTAGACGTGGCCTCCCAGACCGACGGCGGCGACCGCGACCGAATCGACCGAGATCTCGATGGCGAGCACCACCGCGCCCGCCGGCCGGGTGCTCACCACGGGGGAGGGTCGGCCTGGGCCTGCCGCTGCCACGCCGGGGCCCTCGTCGGTGAGTCCCAGCCCGACGAGCTCGCCGATCAGGTCGGCGATGGTCGAGCGGTTGAGACCGGTGGCGGCGGCGAGCTCGGAACGTGATCTCGGCCCGGAGAGATGGAGGAACTCGATGACGGTGGCCAGGTTGTGCCGTCTCAACTCCTCTGCGGCAACACCTCTGCTTCGGTTGAGCGCGTCTCTGCTGCGGATAGGGGTGCGGCTCAACTGGCTCCGGATTT
>DATBIX010000028.1:0-27963 GCA_036556665.1 Acidimicrobiia bacterium | reverse complement strand
GTTTGAGAGGAGCTGCCCCTAGTACGAGAGGACCGGGGTGGACGTACCTCTGGTGTGCGAGTTGTACTGCCAAGTGCACGGCTCGTTGGCTATGTACGGACGGGATAAGCGCTGAAGGCATCTAAGTGCGAAGCCCACCTCGAGATGAGACTTCCCACCGGGTTAACCGGGTAAGGCCCCTGGTAGAAGACCAGGTTGATAGGCCGGACGTGTACGCACAGCAATGTGTTCAGCGGACCGGTACTAATAGGCCGAGGGCTTGGAATGAATCCTCGACACTTGTGCTCGCTATGGAGTCCTCGGGTTGCCCGAGACTCAGAGATTTGTCCGGTGGCTACAGCGGGGGGGAACCACCCGTTCCCATTCCGAACACGGAAGTGAAACCCACCAGCGCCGATGGTACTTGGGGGGCAACCCCCTGGGAGAGTAGGTCACCGCCGGACATAAACGTCGAAGGGTCGCCGACTACCGTTGGCGGCCCTTCTCTTTTGCGAGGAGCCGCCGTGGAAAAGCAATACGACAAGGGACGGTCCAAGGACCGCCGCGGTGGCGGGGGGCACAAGGGGCGGTCGAAGGGCCGTCAGCAGGGAGAGCAGCCCAGGGCCAAGCACCAGACCGTCACATCGGTCAGCTCCGGCCAGTTGCCGAAATGGGTGCGGGACGAGATCGTGCGCTCCACCCCCAAGGACCGGCGGGAGCCTGCCCTCAACCATCTCGCCAAGGCGTTGAACCAGTTCGCCGACGAGCGCTACCCGGCGGCATTGCCCGAGCTGCGCAAGGCGAAGACTCTCTCGCCCCGATCGGCCACGGTGCGCGAGATGCTCGGACTGTCGGCGTATCACACCGGGAACTGGGAGGAGGCCCTGCGTGAGCTGCGCACCTTCCGACGTCTCACTGGCGACCTGATCCACATGCCCATGGAGATGGACTCGCTCCGGGCCCTGGGCCGCAAGGAGGACGTCACCAAGACCTGGAACCTCCTCCAAGAGCTCGACCCGTCGGCCACGGTCAGCCATGAGGCGAGGGTCGTGTACGCATCCTTCCTCCTCGACGAGGGACGAGCCCGTGAGGCGTGGCAGGTGATCAAACCCGGCCGGCTGGTCGCCTCGCCCTCTCCTGGGGAGCTGAGACGCTGGTATGTGGCGGCCAGAGTCGCCCTGGAGGCAGGGGACAAGGATGCCGCCCGCCGGCTCGTGGCCGCCCTCGACGAGCAGGAGACCGACTTCGACGGTGTCGACGAATTGCGAGCAGCGCTCCTCTGAAATCTGTCACCCCGCCATGACACACTCGTCGTGACCGCACTTCCCCGACCATGAAGAGGGGAGAGTGTCATGGATCTCAATCTCGTCGTCCTGTGTGGGCGCCTCGCGGTAGAGCCGGAATTTCGCCAATTCGAGTCCGGCAGCAGACTGGTCAGATTGCTGGTGACCGTGAGGAGCGAAATGCCCCGCCATCGGGTGGACGTGATCCCGGTCACCCTTTGGGACCCGAGCGACGACTTCATCGAGTCCGAACCGATCAAAGGCCAGAGGATCTGGGTGTGTGGATCGGTGCAGAGGAGATTCTGGGAGGCTGGGGAGGGACGGCGGTCCCGTCTCGAGGTAGTAGCCGAGCAGGTGCACCTCAACGACGTCGATGATCTCGCGCCGGTCGAGGTCTAGCCCGTGATCATTGACGATTTCCGGGATTGACAATGGGGTTACAGTGACGAGGTCCCTGCCCACCCGTCTCTCCCCGGAGGTTTGCCGTGCCCTGGTATTGGACCGACGACATCGCCCGCACCCTGCTCGCCGCCGGGGGACCCGGCGTCGAGGCCCTGGGCTCGATGCTCTCGGTCCCGGTTGCCATCCGCCGCGATGAGCCCACGATCGAGGCGGCCGCCCAGGCTCTCCTCGACGAGGACGAGATCCCCTTAGCCGCATAGACGGTGAGGTGGCTGCTCGCCCCACGCTGGATCGTGGCTCACATCGTCGTTCTCATCCTGGTCGTCGTCTTCGTCAGCCTCGGGCTCTGGCAGCTGCGAAGACTCGAGGAGCGTCGGTTGACCAACACCGTCTCCCAGGCCAGATTCGAGGAGGACGCGGTCGACATCGCCGGGTTGCTCGACGCCTCGGGTGAGGACGTCGACAGCCTCGAGCATCGACGGGCCACCGCCACCGGGACCTTCCAGCCCGAGCACGAGGTCCTCATCCGGAGCCAGGTCGAACAGGGGGTGGCCGGATTCCACGTGATCACGCCCTTGGTGGGGGAGTGGGGTGCGATCCTGGTGAACAGGGGCTGGGTGCCTCTGGGGCTCGATGAGGTGCCGGTGGACGAAGCCTTGCCACCGGAAGGGGAGGTCACGATCGAAGGATGGGTGCGGCCCACACAGATCAGGGGCGCCCTGGGGCCCCTCGACCCTCCCCAGGGGCGTCTGATCGCCATGAACCGGGTCGACATCGAGCGGATCGAGCAACAGGTTCCATGGGATCTGGCCCCGGTCTATCTGGTGCTGCTCGGTGAGCAGGTCGATGGCCAGCCCATCCTGGTGCCCGCCCCGGTGCTCGACGATGAGGGCCCTCATCTGGCCTACGCCATCCAGTGGTTCAGCTTCGCGCTGGTCGGGATCGTCGGCTACGCGATGCTGATCCGTCGCAGCTCCCGTCGCTCAGCTTGAGACCGGCTGGGCGAGGTCGTCGACCACCTCGAATCCCGCGCGGTCGATGAGTTGGGCCGGATCGAGCCTGATCTTGGCGGTACGTGACCCCGCACCCACGATGATCCAGTCGCATTCGAGGACGCGTCTGTCGACCCACACCGGAATCGTGGGTGGGAGGCCGAAGACGGTCACCCCGCCGATCGCCATGCCGGTTGTCTCCATTGTCTGCTCGGCGTTGGCAAAGCTGGCCTTCTTCACCTCCATGCGCCGACGAACCACGCCATTGACGTCGAGGCGGGTGGTGGCCAGGACCAGACAGGCCACCATCTTCCCTTCGGGCCGGCGCGAGGCGACCAGGATGGTGTTGGCCGACTTCTCCAGAGGGACGTCGTAGGCCCGACAGAAGTCGGCGGTGTCGGCCAGTTCGGGATCGCAGGGCATCTCCTCGAAGGCGATGGAGTGCTGTTGGAGGGAGGCGATGACCGAGGGATCGGCTGGCATTGGGGGAGAGGGTAGGTAACCGTCGTCGCGCTCGGGATGTGTGCGAGAGTTCGGGAATGAGTGAGTACGACATCGAGACCTATGGCGCGACCTGGGCCCCGTACTACGACGACATCTTCGACAAGCTCGACTCGGAGATCGAGTTCTTGCTCCCTCTGGCCGGCTCGCCACCCCGGGCCCTGGAGCTGGCCATCGGCTCGGGGCGGGTCGGCCTGCCCCTCAGCAACGAGGGGGTCGAGGTGACCGGTATCGACATCTCGCCGGAGATGGTGGCGTTGCTCCGTGGCAAACCAGGCGGAGACAAGATCGACGTGGTCATGGGGGACTTCGCCGACGTGGCGGTCGACTCCAGCTTTCCGCTCGTCTATCTCACCTTCAACACGTTGTTCGCGCTGACCAGCCAGGAGCGGCAGATCGAGTGCTTCCAGAACGTCGCACGGGCCCTCGAGCCGGGGGGCAGATTCGTGCTCGACGCCTTCGTCCCCGACTTGAAGCGGTTCGACCAGTACCAGACGCGGATGGGGGTCTCCAGCATCAGCTCACCGCAAGCCCACGCCTATGAGTTGTCCGTCCACGATCCGGTCAGCCAGAAGGTGGTGTCCCATTACGTGCGTCGCCTCGAGGACGGCACCACGGTGGTGTTACCGGTGGAGATCCGCTATGCCTGGCCGGCCGAGATCGACCTGATGGGGCGTCTGGCGGGTTTGGAGCTGGAAGAGAGGCTGGGGTGGTACGACCGGCGCCGTTTCACGGAACAGTCGGGTCAGCACGTGTCGGTCTTTCGCAAGCCGGGCTGAGCGCCCTCAATTGGCGTGCTCGACCGCGTCCTCATGCTGATGCTCGTGCTCGCCCTCGTGCTCGTGCTGGTGTGAAGCGATCTGGGCGCGGACCTCGTCCATGTCCACTGCCTTCACCTGGGTGATGAGATCCTCGAGCATGTTGCCGGGGATGGCACCGGGCTGGGCGTAGAGCACGATCTGGTCCCTGAACACCATCAGGGTCGGAATGGAACGGATGCCAAAAGCACCGGCCAACTCCGGCTGCGCCTCGGTGTCGACCTTGCCAAACACGATGTCCGGGTACTTCTCGGAGGCTGCCTCGTAGGTGGGGCCGAACATGCGACAGGGGCCGCACCATTCCGCCCAGAAGTCGATCAGGACGGTGTCGTTCTCCTTGATGGTTTCGTCGAAGTTGTCTTTGGTCAGGGCCAGAGTGGCCATGTTGGAGCCTTTCCTGGGAAGTGTGTGCCCCGGGTCAACGCCGGGGGGATTGGGTTTGTTCCCCGGGTCAATGCCAACAGGAAGCGCCCATAATCCACGTTATGTCAAGTTGGCCGTGAGCGTTGGTTGGGCGTGGATGGCGCGCCTCGCACGGGCCACCGATTATGTCAAGTTGGCCGTGAGCCTTGATTGGGCGCGGATGGCGCGCCCCGCACGAGCCACGATTAGGGCGAACTCGAGGTGGGTCACTCCAAGACGGGGTCGACGCAGGCACCGGCCCCGATCCCGGGCTGAGGGTTGAAGATCCTCGGTTCTGCCACGAAACCGGCGCCGGGGGCATCGGTTCCCAGGTAGTCCTCGATTGCATCGACCAGGGCTTGAGCCGCCTTCTCGACGTACTCCGAGGTGGCGAACAGCTCGGCCTCCGGGGGGTTGGACAGGTATCCGAGCTCGGCGAGGACGCTCACGGTCTCGGCGTTGCGGTTGATCCCGTATGCGTCGTTGCCTCGACTGCTCAGGACCGAAAGAACCCCGGCGTCGGGAGCAGCCGACCAATCCACTCGAAACGGTGCGAGTGCAGCGACGACGTGAGTCCAAACCAGCCCGCCCAATCGTCGCGACTCGGCCGATTCGTGCTGGATGAACACCTCGGTGCCCGGGCGCTGTGACGGACCCGGCGTGGGGGCGTTGTGATGGACGGAGAGGAGCAGGTCGGCTTGGAGACGGTCGGCGAGCCCGGTTCGCACTCCCAGCCTCGAGGCGTAGTCGGCGGTGCGGGTCAGGATCACGGGGATCCCCCGCACGATGAGCTTTGCCTCCACCGACTGAGCCACGACCAGATTGAGGTCCTTCTCCATCAGCCCGTTGGCCCCCACTGCGCCCGTATCCACCTCTCCCCCGTGCCCTGGGTCGATGACGACGCCGACCGGGCCGATCGGGGTCCCCCCGGCGACGACCTGCTCGTTCCCACATGGAGTGACTACCAGGTAGCCATCCGGGGTCTCCTGAGACACTGCCACCACGACGCCCGTGGCGGTGACCAACCCGAGCGCCTCAGACTTCTCGGTGGTGATCGACTCCAGCCTCAACGTCGTCATCGTCGACTCTGGCGTCGTGGTCGTCTCCACGACCGACAGTGTCGAACTGGTATTCGACACCTCTCCCCCGGTGACCTCGTCGGCGAGACTCGACGTGCAGGCCCCGACCAGGACGAGAAGGGCCAGAAGCAAGGACCGCATCGTCGGCCAGGTTAGGGCGAAGAGAATCCCACACCTGACTGCAGACCGCGGCGCTGCGGATACGCTGGGGTCGTGTTCGGACCCCTCAACGGCCCCAGAGTCGCCCTGGTCTGTTTCGCCGTCGTCGCTGCCCTGGCCGGCCTCATCGCCGGGTACCCGGTGGTGACGGTCGTCCTGTTGGCCGGGGTGGCCGTGCACGGGCTGGGATGGCTCTATCTCTATCGCCAACACATGCGCCGATCGACGCGTTGAAGCGCACTCAGAGCGCGAGCCACTCCCCCATCTCGGCCGCCATCGACCGCGCTCTGGTGGCCAGGCCCTCGTAGGCAGTCTCGTGGTCGGGCGCGACCGGCCCGGAGAGGTCGACATAGATCTTGAGCTTGGGCTCGGTGCCACTCGGTCTGACCAGGATCCGCCCGTCCTCTCCGAGAGCCAGTTCGATGAGGTCCTGGGCGCCCAGCCAAGGAGGCCGTTCCCCCTCCCCCACCCGGTAGTCGGTGAGGCCGCTCACCTTGCTTCCCAGGATCGAGGGGGGTGGCTCCTCACCGAGCCGATCGACGGCAGCCAGCAGCGCCTTGGTGCCTTCGGCCCCGCTCCTCACTATGGAATGCTGGGCGCTGACCCATAACCCGAACTCGTCCCATAGATCGTGTAACCGGTCCATGATTGCCCGCCCGCCCTCCGATTCCTCGGCAGCCAGATCCGCCATGACGATCGCAGCAGCGAGGCCGTCCTTGTCCCGGACCGTTCGCCCCACCGAGTAACCCAGAGCCTCCTCGTACCCGAAGGCGAACCGGCCCTCCCCCTGCTCTTCCAGCGCCAACCCGGCATTGATGATCCACTTGAACCCGGTCAGGGTCGTCTCGTGCCGAGCCCCTCGCCCGGCGCAGATTCGGCCCATCATCGGGCTGGACACGATGGAGTTGACGACGATGGGCGGGTCGTCGTGGCGCCAGTACCTGAGCACGTAGTCCCCAAGCAGTGCGCCGAGCTCGTTCCCGCTCAGCAGCCTCCATCCTGTCCCGGTGGGCACGGCGGCGGCGAGACGGTCGGCGTCGGGGTCGTTGGCGAGCACGAGGTCCGCACCCTCTTCGGTGGCGAGCTCGAGGGCCAGGTCGAGCGCTCCCGGCTCCTCCGGGTTGGGGAAACGCACCGTGGGGAATGCCCCGTCGGGGCTGAACTGCTCCGGGACCGGGATCAGCCCAACATGCTGCGCCATGGCACAAAGCCGGGTGAGCACTTCCCCGCCGACGCCATGAAGAGGGGTGTAGACGATTCGCAGCTCCGACCTCCGGGGGTTGGGACGGGCTGCATCGACCTCGTCCCGGTAGACCTCGATGATGTCGTCCCCCGCCGGCTCGACCAGGCTCGAGCCTCCTGAGAAGACCTGCTCGATGCGTGGGACCTCCACCGCCGCACCGCTCAGATCGATCTTGGCCGCGATCCGGGTGTCGACCGGAGGGATGATCTGGGCGGCGTTGGACCCATACACCTTGTAGCCGTTGTCCGCGGGCGGGTTGTGACTCGCCGTTATGACGACCGCCGCCGGGGAGCGCAAGTGCTTGGCGGTGAAGGCCACGATCGGGGTAGGTGTGACCCGGGGGAAGAAGCGCACGGTGATCCCGGCGGCGGCGAGCACACCGGCCGTGTCCTCCGCAAAGCGCCTGCTGTCGGGCCGAGCGTCGAAACCGACCACCACGGGGGCGCTCGGCGGCCCATCGTGTTGCTCGATGAGGAAGTCGGCCAGCCCGCGGGTGGTCCTGATCACCGTGGCCCGGTTCATACGGCTGCGACCGGGCCCGACCTCGCCGCGAATGCCGGCCGTGCCGAATGTGAGTGGAGCCCCCATCGCCCGCTCCAGCGCCTCGACATCGCCCGAATCGACGATCGCCTGGAGCGCTTCCCGGGTGACAGGGTCCGGGTCGCCGTCGATCCAGCGCTTGGCTGCCTCCAGCAGGTCGGTCACGTCGGCGAGGCTACCCGGGCCCCCGGGCGATCAACGGGGCGACTGCTGCCAGCGCCAGGAATCGGCGCACATCTGGGCGAGATCGCGGGTCGCCGACCAGCCCATCTCAATCCGTGCTTTCTCGACATCGGCCCAGTTGGCCGCCACGTCCCCGGCACGCCTCGCCACTATCTCGTAGGGCACCGGCTTACCCGACTGCTGTTCGTACTCCGACACGACCTCGAGGACGCTGTGGCCTCGTCCCGTGCCGAGGTTGTAGGTGAAGACACCGGGCTCCCCGGCATGGCGCTCGAGCGCGCGGACATGGCCCTCTGCCACATCGACCACATGGACGAAGTCCCGAACCCCCGTGCCGTCGGGTGTGGGGTAGTCGCCTCCGAATATCTGCAGCCTGGCCAGCTCACCGGCGGCCACCTTGGCGACATAGGGCATCAGATTGTTGGGGATGCCCGAGGGATCCTCCCCGATCAGACCGGAGGGGTGGGCGCCGACCGGGTTGAAGTAGCGGAGCAGGCTGATCGACCAATCGGCGTCGGACCGGTGAACGTCCCTCAGGATCTGTTCCATCATGATCTTTGTCCAGCCGTAGGGGTTGGTCGCCTCACCGATCGGCATCGTCTCCACGAGCGGCAAGGTGGTCGGCTCGCCGTAGACGGTCGCCGATGAGCTGAAGACGAAGTTCTTCAGGCCTGCGTCGATGAGGGCCTCGAGGAGAGAGAATGTGCCACCCACGTTGTTGTCGTAGTACAGAAGCGGCTTCTCCACCGACTCCCCCACCGCTTTCAGGGCGGCAAAGTGGATGCAGGCATCGAAGCCCTGCTGCAGGACCTTGGCCACGGCGTCGACGTCGCGGACGTCGGCCTCGACGAACTCCGGCTCAGACCCCGCGATCTGACCGATTCGCCTCATCACCGAGCGCCGTGCATTGGAGAGATTGTCGAGGACCACCGCCTCGTGACCGGCCTCGATCAGTGACACGACGGTATGGCTGCCGATGAAGCCGGCACCGCCGGTTACGAGAACGCGCATCGGGGCATGGTAGGGATCGGCTCGCTCAAGCCGAGGGGAGGGAGAGCACGAAGGACGACCAACCGTCTTCATGACGGTAGGTGAGATCGCCGTCCATGAGGCGGGCCAACCGGCGTGACACGTTGAGCCCTAGACCGACCGAGCCGGCATGGGTCGGGCCCCGGCCTCGCTCATAGGCGCGGAATATCCGCTCCACGTCGGAGTGAGGGATCCCCTCCCCCGAGTCCTGGACCTTCACCTCGAGACGGTCGCCGGCCGTAGCGACGCTGATCTGCACCTCCGGGCCCCCGTATCGAAGGGCGTTGGACACCAGGTTGCGCAGGATCTGCCTGGTGCGGCGGGGATCGGCGTGCAGCATCGGGGAGCTCTGGAACACCTGGACCTCGATCGGGTGGTCGACTACCTCGAGGACCCGCTCGATCTCCTTGGTCACGTCGAACTCGTGCTTGATCACCGAGACCTGGCTCATGTTCTCCCGGTACGCCACGAGCAGGTCCTCGATGAGCCATGACGCGTCGTCGGCCTGCCGGGCGATCATCTGCGCCATCTCGCGCCGGTCCTGGTCGCTGAAGGAGTCGTAGTTGTCGGCGAGTTCCTGACCGAGGCCGAGCATGGCAGCCAGGGGGTTACGCAGCTCGTGCGAGACGGTGGCGATGAAGGCGTCCTTCTCCTTCTGCGCCTCGATCTTGTCGGTCACGTCGATGAGGGAGCCCTCGTAATACTCGATCTCGCCATTGCTGTCGCGGATGGCACGTGCCGAGTCGCGCACCCAGATGGTCTTTCCGTCGGGACGTGACAGCTGGAGGTCGAAGTCGAGGATGACCCCTTCCCGGGCGATCCGGTCGAGCCACATCGCCCTCTCCCCCGGCTGCATGTAGACCGTCTCGACTGTGGGCAGGCGCGCCATCAGGTCCTCGACCGACTCGTAGCCGAGGATGCTGGCTAATGCCGGGTTGGCCGCGATCAGCCTTCCCTTGGGAGAGGTGCGGTAGAAGGCCACGGGCATGCGTCGAAAGAACGCGTTGAGCTCTTCGATGCCATTCACATCGGATTGGTTATCGGCAGCCAACGTTCGGTCCTTCACATCCCACTCCGGTTCGGGCCTTCTGCATCGACAGGAGGTAGGAGCTGATTCTGGTCGATCGTCCAGGTTCCCGGATATCGAGGAGGGACGGGACCGCACAGGATCGGGCAAGAGACCGAATACAGATGGCGGCCGACGAGGCTCCCGATCACCAGGATGCTGTCCGGCTGCCCGACGACGAATGCGGCCGGCGCCGTTCCCAGGCGCATCGCCTCCGCCAGCACCGATGACGAGGAGCTCGAACCTCGCCCGTGCGGCATGACCACGATGTGGCCGGCCATGCTCTCCCCCTGCTGCGGGTGGTTACGATCGATGATCAAGCCAGTTTCCGGATCCAACCCGCCCCAGAGAGACAACGGCTCGGCCAGATGGAGGAGCTCACCCGTGGCGGCGCCACCGACGAGGACGCTATAACCGTTGCCTACCACCGCTCCCCCAGGTCCAGTAGCCCGCGCTCGGCGGATTCGATGCATGCCTCGAGACCGGCGAACGCCACCTCCACCCCCAGGTTGCCGGGTGCGTAGAAGGCCCACTTGGCCGAGTTGGTCAGGATCACACCCTCCACCGGCTGCATGATCGGTGTGACGTAGGTGCAGGTGTCGGTCACGACAGTGGCTCCGAAGGACTCGATGGCGGCAAGACTGGCACCGAGACCGGGCTCGGCCAACACGTCACGCGAGGTGTTGACGTAGAACGGGACGAGACTGCGCCGCCCCTCGACCAAAGCGGCCAGACGGCGCAGCTCTCTGGCGGAGAAATGCGGGGTGCCGACGCTCACCGCACCGAGCGGACCGCCGCCTGCTCCGAGAGCCGCCCTGGCCCGCTGCAAGGCGGGCAGGTCGACGGTGAGGTGTCGCACTCTCGCACCGCCAGTGGCGGCCTCCAGCGACCCCGCCTCCGGGGTGACCCCCACCGCATGGAACATGCCGACGGCACCCGAAGAGGCGGCGGCGGCCCCGAGAGATTTCAGTCGATCCTCGTCGGCCCGGGAGTCGAGACCCACCAGGACCGCAACTTCGGTACCGGCCATCTGACCGAGCACGTGACCCAGTGCCGGATAGAGCAGGTCGTCGTCGAGCAATCGATCCGGGAAGTCCAGATCGACTTGCAACGTGGCGAGACGACCGTGGTCGGTGTGAAGTCCCGCTGCCGGGGCTCTCCCGGTGATGGCGCAGCAGATGTCGAGAAAGTCGCCGTATCGCGCGGTCCGCGCCCCGAGCACCGAGTTGGCGAACACGATGGCGTTCGACTCGGCCCATGCGATCTGCTCCCCCAACCCGGGCCGTCGTGGCAGCTGGTACGGGGCACACGTCCAGGTGGGGGAACACCCCATGCCCACATAGGCGTCCATCAGCTCGCGCGCCGCCCCGGCGGTGGCCGCGTCGCCGCGATACAGCTCAGGATGGAGCAGGTCGAGGGACGACACGTTGAGGGTGGTAGGGACCTTCACCACGCCTCCGGCAGAAGCCAGTGATCGGGCGAAGTCGAGCCCGGCCACGCCGTGGTACAGCCCTCCGTCGATATGCGCGTTTGTGATGTCGAGCAGACCCGGGGCGCCCTCAGCCTCCGCGGTCGCCACGAGCAGCTCCATCGCCAGCCTGGCGGCGGGTCCTTCCGAACCCTGCATCATGGAGCGGTCGGACCGGCTGAGGCGCATGACCGCAAGGTAACGGAGAGGTGAGCGGTTAGCGTGGTCAGAGCCGATGGCAGGAACCTTCGACTTCGTCGTTGTCGGCGCCGGATCGGCCGGGTGTGTCCTGGCCGAAGGGCTTTCGGCTCGTCACTCTGTGGCGCTCATCGAGGCAGGAGCTCACGATCGCGGCCTCGCCGTGGCGATACCTGCTGCCTTCAAGAAGCTCTTCAGGACCGGCCGGGACTGGCAGTACGAGTCCGAGCCCGAGCCCAATGCAGCCGATCGCCGGCTCTACCTGCCCAGAGGGAAGATGCTGGGCGGGTCGTCGTCGATGAACGCCATGATCTACGTCCGCGGTCGTCCCAGTGACCTCGAGACCTGGGTCGAGCTCGGAGCCGATGGCTGGGGCTGGGACGACGTGCTCCCCTCATTCGTCGCAATGGAGCGCAACAGTCGCGGCGCCTCGGAGCACCACGGGGTCGAGGGCCGGCTCATCGTGGAGGACCTGCGCTCGCCCAACGGCCACACGCGGCGGTTCATCGAGGCGGCAGTCGACTGCGGGCATCCGGTCTGCCTCGACTTCAACGTCGGGACACCAGAGGGCGTGGGGCCGTACCAGGTCACCCAGAGGCGAGGGCGCCGCTGGAGCGCCGCCGACGCCTTCCTGCGCCCCGCCCTGCGGCGGGAGAACGTCCATCTGATATCGCCTGCCCTGGCCACCGGGGTCGTCCTGGAGGGCGGCCGGGCGATCGGAATCGACTATCTGAGGGATGGCGTGGTCGAACGTGCCCATGCACGTTTCGAGGTGATCCTCTCTGCCGGCGCTTTTGGCTCGCCTCACCTGCTCCAGCTCTCCGGGATCGGCGACCCCTCCCATCTGGAGGGAATCGGCGTCGAGACGGTCGTCGAGAGTCGACACGTCGGGCGGCATCTTCAGGATCATCCCGTGGTGGGTGTGATCCAGCGCTCACTGGCCGGTGGGACCCTGGATGACGCCGAGAGGGCGGGCGAGCTGGTCAAGTGGCTGCTCACCCGACGTGGTCGCCTCACCTCGAACGTCGCCGAGGCCGGCGCCTTTCTCAAGTCGTCCCATCGTCTGGCCGAGCCCGATCTCCAGTTCCATTTCGGCCCCGTCTACTTCGTCGACCATGGGCTGTCGCCTTTCCAAGGCCATGCCTTCTCCCTGGGGGCTTTGCTCCTGAACCCGGTAAGCCGGGGCACGGTGCTGGCCGGATCGGCCGATCCATCCCGGCTTCCCCTGGTCCGAGGCAATTACCTTTCCGATCCGGATGAGGTCGCGGCCCTCGTGCGAGGGGTTGAGATGGCACGGGAGATCCTTGCCGCCTCCGCCTTCGACGACGTGAGAGGAGAAGAGCTACTCCCCGGGGCCGATGTCACCTCCCGGGATGATCTGGAACGATTCGTGCGCGAGCGGGTCGAGATGCTCTACCACCCGGTGGGCACCTGTCGCATCGGTCGCGATGGATCCGGTGTGGTCGACTCCGATCTCAGGGTTCAGGGGGTGGAGGGGCTGCGAGTGGCCGACGCATCGGTGATGCCGCGCATCGTCAGCGGGAACACCAATGCCACGACGATGATGATCGGAGCGCGGGCTGTCGATAAGTTGCTCGCTCAGGAATCGAAGGGCAGCACGAGCTGATCCTCGGGCCGCCGGTATCGCTCAAGCCCATTCCACACCAGGTGATCCATGAACACCCAGGCGCGTCGGTGGATGGCCGAGGGCCCCCAGGCCTGAAGGGCCGCCTTGTGGATCGGGCAGGGGTACCCCTTGTTGGCCTCGAAGTTGTAACCGGGATGGTGCTCGGCCAGCCCGCGCATCATCCGGTCCCTGGTGACTTTGGCCAGGATCGACGCGGCGGCGATGGAGAGAGAGGTCCGGTCACCGCGCACGATCCGAGTCGCGCCACCGACGAAGTCCCACTTGCCGTCGACCAGGACGTGGTCCGGCTCCAGGTCGAGCCGCTCGATTGCCCGCCGAGCCGCAAGCCTCTGCGCATCGGACATGCCCAGCTCGTCACACTCTTCAGGGCTGGCGTGCCCAACCGACCACGCCTGGCACCAGTCGGCGATCCGATCGAACAACGCCTCGCGCTCCTGCTCGGTGAGCAGCTTCGAGTCCCTGATCTTGTAGACGCGCCGGTCGAGAGGCACGACCGCCGCCCCGACCGTCAGTGGCCCGGCCCACGACCCACGACCGACCTCATCCATCCCGACGATCACCCCGACTCCCCTCGCCCGCAGGTCCCTCTCCACCAAGAGCCCCGGAGCCTGCCGTTTCAGGCTCGGGCGGAGTCTGGGAGCGGTGGTGGTCATCCGTTCAGGGTAGGAGGGCAACCGGTGCCGGACCGGCTTCAGTTGGAGGACACATCGTCGGGGAAAGTAGAGACCAGTGCCAGGTGCCCTCGTTGCCTGCGCAGAATGCGGGACCACTGGCCCTCGGGCCGGTCGAACGGATCGTCGGGCGAGGCAGTGACCACATACCAGGAACCCTCGACGATTTCGGCTTCGAGCTGGCCGGCGCCCCAGCCGGAGTACCCCGAGTAGATGCGCACAGCCCCGAGATCGGGATCAGGGGTCGTCTCCAGGTCGATGACGTGCAGGCCGGGCACGCCTGTCGACTCACCCATCTGACCGGTGGCGAGGCCGATGGCCATCTGCGGCTCGACGGGCCCGCCGAAATGGACGGTTCCCGGATGGGCGGCGACCGGCCCCCAGACCGGGATGTGTGTCTCGACCCGCTCCAAGGTGGGACGATTGAGGACCAGGCCGATGGCGCCTTCGGCCTCCTCGTGCTGGAGCAACAGGACCACGCTGCGCCAGAAATTGGGGTCGACCAACGAGGGCGTGGCCACGAGAAGACGCCCGACCAGGTTTTCCTGCACGGCAGCATCGTGCCATAAGCGAGCAAGCTTCGCCCGAACGCGGCGCGCAGTGAAGACTCCAGGGCCAGGACTAGCGTGGCGAGATGCTGCCGTCGGTGCTGCTTCATGATCATCTCGACGGTGGTCTTCGACCCGGGACCGTGCTCGAGCTGGCCGAGGCGTGCGGCTATGACGACCTCCCCGCGGACAACGAGCACGACCTGGCCCGGTGGTTCGACCAGAAGGATTCCGGATCGCTGGAGGCATATCTCGGGGCTTTTCGACACACCATCGCCGTCATGCAGGGAAGTGAAGCGTTGGAACGCGTCGCCTACGAGGCCGGGCACGACTTGGCTGCCGACGGTGTCGTCTACGGCGAGGTCCGGTTCTCTCCCCCACTCCACGCCCCCGACCCGGCCGGTCAGGGACAGGTCATCGAGGCCGTGGCGTCAGGGCTGAGAATGGCGGCCGAGGAGACCGGGATGCGCTGGGGCATGATCATCGACGCTCTCCGTCACCTGCACGACAGCCAGGCCGTGGCGCGGCTGGCGATGCGGCACCGTCATCTCGGGGTCGTCGGGTTCGACATCGCCGGGCCGGAAGCGGGATTCCCTCCCCGGGCTCACGTGGCTGCTTTCCGCATGGTCCGTGCTGGCGGGCTTCGGCTGACGATTCACGCCGGCGAGTCCGCAGGTCCGCATGGGGTCGCCTTCATGGCTCAGGCGATGGACGTCTGTGGTGCCGAGCGCATCGGGCACGGCATCGAGATCATCCGAGACTGCCGGATCGAAGACGACGAGATCGTCGCTCTGGGCGGGGTTGCGCGGAGGGTGCGCGACCGTAGGATCCCGCTGGAAGTGTGCCCGTCCTCCAATCTGGCCACCGGCCGGCTCGTCCCCGACCAGCACCCGATCGGTCTGCTTTATCGTGCGGGTTTCAACGTGACCCTGAGCACCGACAATCGTCTGATGAGCTCGACGTCCATGTCCGAGGAGTTCGATCTCGTCCGCAAGTACCACGGTTTCGAAGTCGACGACCTGGCCCGGGTCACCCGACGGAGTCTCGAGGCGGCCTTCTGTTCCTGGGAGGTCAAGGCCGAGCTCTGGGAGGACGCGATTGCCCCCGCCTACACCGCGGCAGGAGCCGGCTTGGACCCGGTCTGGAGCTGACGATGAGAGCCCTGGTCAAGCATGCCGACGAGGTCGGGCTCCGACTGGAGGACGTGCCCGTGCCTGAACCAGGGCCGGACGATGTGCTGATCCGGGTGTTCACCACCGGCATCTGCGGGACCGACGTCCACATATTCAACTGGGACGACTGGGCCCGGGTGACCATCCCGGCTCCGATGACGGTCGGCCACGAGTTCTCCGGCGAGATCGTCGCCCTCGGCCCCAATGTCTCCGGCTTCGAGGTCGGGGAACTGGTGGGAGCCGAGGGTCATGTCGTGTGCAACCGGTGCCGCAACTGCCTGGCCGGGCGCAGGCATCTCTGCCAGGACGCCCGGGGCATCGGAGTCAACCTCCCGGGCGCCTTCGCCGACTACGTGCTGGTCCCCAAGTCGAACGTCTGGCGCCATCACGAGGGTCTCGACCCCGAGATCGCCGCCCTTTTCGACCCCTTCGGCAATGCCGTCCACACCGCTCTCGAGTTCGACGTCCTGGGCGAGGACGTTCTCATCACCGGGGCAGGGCCCATCGGGCTGATGGCCTCGGCTGTGGTCGCCCACGCCGGCGCCCGCCACGTGGTGGTCACCGACGTGAACCCGTTTCGCCTCGACCTGGCCAAGAGAATGGGCGCCGACCGGGCAGTCGACGTGAGGAAGGAGGACCTCCGTGACATCCAGGCGGAATTGGGCATGAGCGAGGGCTTCGATGTGGCACTAGAGATGTCGGGCAGCCCTTCGGCGATGGAGGACATCCTCCAGAACACGATTCACGGGGCCAATGTGGCCATCCTCGGGATCCCGGCCGACCCGTTCCCGATCGACTGGAGCATCGTCATCGTCAACATGCTCAATCTCAAAGGCATCTACGGGAGGGAGATGTTCGACACCTGGTACAAGATGAATGTGCTGATCGAGTCGGGAGTGGACATCTCGCCGGTCATCACCCATCGCTTCGAGGTGGACCAGTTCGAGGATGCCTTCGAGGCGACCGCCTCACATGAGTCGGGCAAGGTCCTGATCAGGTGGGCGGAGCCGGAGTGACGAACGGCAGTACGGCGAACTCGTCGACGTCGATCAATCGGAGGATCGGCCGAGCGACGGCCGGCATTCGTCCCATCCCCTCGGGCCCGATCAACTCCGGCCCAGCCACCTCGCGCTCGATCCCAGACAAGATCATCGTCCCCCCGCCGGAAGCGGCGAGATTCTTGAGCCAGTCGGTGTTGCGACCATAGGTCAGCGCCACGATTGCGCTCCGGTCGTCGTGCCAGGCATTCAATGGGGTGCGGTACACGGCGCCCGTGACCCGACCCCGGTGGACGACCAAGGCGAAGCCGGGGAGCCGGGTGGCGAGCGGACGGCCGATCCGGTTGGTCACAATCCGGTTGAAGCGGCCGAGTGCCTTGGGCAGGGGCACGCTCAGATCCGGGAATCGACCCAGTCGACGATCTGCTTCACCAGTTCAGGGCCTTCGGGCTCGTTGAGGATCTCGTGGCGAAGGTTGGGCAGGAGCCTCCGCTCGACGGTAGGCAGGTCTGCCAGCACGGCACTGCTTTGCGGCGGGACGATGGTGTCGGCCGCCCCGTGGAGCACGAGCGTGGGCACGTCGAGCTTGTCCAGGTTCCGGTTGAGCTCATCCATCGACCCGAACAACAGCGCTCCGAGACGGGTGGTCGACCGGGCGTAGACGAGCGGGTCGGCGAAGTAGGCCTCACCCACCTCCGGGTCGCGAGAGAGCTGCTCGCCCTTCAGGGCATTGGGGATGGCGAGACGAGGGGCGAGCCGGGCGGCGACCGGGGCGACAGCGCGCTGCCAGGGCGCCCCGCCACCGAGGGCGGGGGCACTGAGCACGAGCAGGTCGGGTCGGGGACGCCCCGACAAGACGTAGCCGAGAGCCAGGTTCCCCCCCATGGAATGCCCCATCAGGACGAGGGGACCACCCTGCTCTCGGGCCCACTCGACGTGACGCTGCACCTGATCGTGATACCTCGACCAGTCTTCGATGTCGCCTCGCGCCCCGCCACTGCCGCCAAAGCCGATCAGGTCGAAGGAGCGCACGAAGAAGCCCGCCTCCGCAAGCAACGTGCCGGTCCGCTCGTAACGGCCACAATGCTCGGCGATTCCGTGGACGAGGACCACGTGGGCCCGAGCCGTTCCCGTTGGTTCCCAATCGCGAACCAGCTCCATTCCGATGTCATCGACCGGCACCGGTCGGGCAACACTCGCCAAGATCGCTCCTCGCTCTGCCGCCGAATCCTATGAGCCCGCGCCCGTGAACGAGAAGCGGGTCATGTCGGTCGGGAACTGTGACCAGGCAATCGCCTTGACCGGTGTCAGCACCCTCAGCCCACCGGCGTACTCGTCCGACCACGCATCAGGGGACGGGGCGTAGCCGAGAGCGCGATACTTGCGGCTGTACTCCGCCGACAGGCGAGCGCCCAACTCTCCGCTCACTGGTGCCGAGGCCACCGATCCACCTTCGACGATCGTCACCTCGGTCCCGCTCTCCAGATGGAGAGCGCACCATGGGCTTGTCTCCAGGTTGCGGGCGTGGAGGGTGAGAGGCGATCCGTCGTACCAGAAGCGATCATCGAGCCAGACGCCCCATCTCGGGACGACGTGGGGTCGCCCGTCGGGGCGTGTAGTGGCCAACCAGTACTCCGTCGCTGCGACGAGACGCTCGGCCACCGATTCCCAATCGAGATACGGCCCCTGATCGACCACTCCGTATCCGGAAGGCAGTCGGGGGCGATCGATGCTCCTGGGCGTGGGGCTCATCGCTTGTGGAATGGAGGCTCGGCGATCCGGCCCGCTATCCATCGGTCTCGGATCTCCACTTCGATGCCTTCGTCGCCGGGGCCCGGCGGCGGAGTCACGTACGCCAATCCAACCCCCTTCTCGAGGATCGGGCTCAGATTTCCCGACGTCACCACTCCCCCACCATCCATGGTCCGCACCCGATATCCGTGACGAGGTATGCCCTTGTCCTCGAGGATGAATCCGACGAGTCGTCGCCCTGGCTCAGGGGAGAGAGCGGCGCTCCCCACGAAGTCGCGGTTCGCTGAGACTGCGAAGTCCAGCCCGGCTTCCCGGGGAGTCGTGGTCTCATCTATATCGGCTCCCCACAGAGGCAGCCCGGCCTCGAGACGCAGTGTGTCCCGGGCCCCCAGCCCGCAGGGCACCGCCCCCGACCCGACCAGTTCATCGGCGAATCGACGGGCGATATCCGGCGCCACGCAGATCTCGCCTCCTCGCTCCCCGGTGTACCCGGTTCCGGCCATGGCGACTTTCGAGCCTCGATACGAGGCGGTCGCCGTCTGGAACCGTCGTGGGGCCTCTCCGAGGATCCCGGCAATGGTGTCGGGCGCCTCAGGGCCTTGCACCGCGATGAGGGCGGTGTCCTCCCTCAAGTCGCCCACCTTGCAGCCTGGCTCGCCGTCGAAAGCAGCCATGACCCGTGCGTGGTTGCCCGCATTGGGGAAGACCCAGTACTCACCGTCGTTCCACCACCACACGACGATGTCGTCGACTATCCCGCCTTGCTCGTTGAGCATGAGGGTGTATTGGGTGCGTCCTGGAGCGATCTTGGTGATGTCGTTGCTGAGCAGCCTGAGCAAAGCGGACTCCGCTCCCTCACCGCTCAGCGCAAAGCGCCCGAGATGGCTGACGTCGAACCAACCGACCGAGTTCCGCACCGCCCTGTGCTCCGAGAGGACCGAGCCGTACTGGACCGGCATCTCCCATCCGCCGAAGTCGACGAAACGGGCGCCGAGCTCCTGGTGGAGGTCGTGCAGAGGGGACTGCCTCATCCGATGAGGCGGTTGCCGCGCTCCTCGAGACGGACGATGTCGGGACGGCCCGGGATCCTGGTGGGCGCCGTCACTTCCTCGAGGCTCTCCGGCTCTTCCAGGCCGTACTTCACCACCAGGTTCAGGTAGTCGCGCTGATAGAACACCTTGCAGTTGATCTCCGGGTAGAGCTCCTTGAGATGACGCACCTTCCGGTTCTTCTTGGTGACCAGCTTCTGGCTCATCGTGGTGATCTCGATGAACAGATCGTCGTCGGGCAGATAGAAGTCCGGCGTGAAATACTGGGTCGGGTTGCCGTCCTTGTCCCACGAGATCGGGAACGACCGCGGTTCGTACTCCCAGGGGACGCCGTAGAAGTCGAGGAGAAGTGCGAACTGGCGCTCACTGTTGTGAGCAAACTCGGTCTCGTGGGCCGATTGCTGCTGGGTGATCAGGGCGCTCCTGCTTCGACGACCCCGGCAAGCTCGTCAGAAGGGAACAACTGGTGGATCGCACCCTCCACCTCGTCCTGGACGGGCCCGATGGCTATCCCGAACACGCCCTGACCCCTTCTGAAGACATCGACCACTTCCTGCTCTGAATGCGCCGCGTAGATGGTCTGGCCGTCACTGAGCAGCGTCACGTCGGCGAGGGGTCGCTCCGAGTCCATCTGCTCGCGAAGGATGTCCACGGCGGAGCGGATCTTCTTGAGGCTCATGCCGGCGTCGAGGAGCCTCTTGATCACCTTCAACTGGACCACGTCCGAGAAGGAGTAGAGACGTTGTGACCCCGAACCGGTCGCCTGCTGCAGCGAGGGGCGGATCAGATTGGTTCGCGCCCAGTAGTCCAGCTGCCGGTAGGTGATCCCAACCAGCTTGCACACCTGCGGGGCGCGATAGCCCCCCAATTCCCGCTCTTGGGTCATCAGACTCCTCCGGGTTACAAGCGTGTAACTCCGCGTGCTCTGCAAGCTACCTGCACGCGCTGCCGCCTGTCAATGAAATCTGTGGATAACTCAGCCGGTCCGGGTCAACAGCGGGCCCGCCGGGAATGGTGGCGATCACTCGCCGGGAGGCTCTCCGCCGAGGAAATCTTCGATCGTGGCCTCCTCGAGGAATTCTCGGAAACGAGCCACCTCGGCTTCCTCGCTCTCCTCCTCTTCCTCGAAGACGACCCCGGCGTCGTCGAGGACCGCAGGCAGTGCGAACACCGGTGTGCCGGTGCGAACTGCCAGGGCGATGGCGTCGGAGGGCCTCGAGGACACGTGCACCTCGCGCCCTGAGATGTCGAGGGATAGGTCGGCATAGAAGACCGATTCACGCATCTCGGTGATGACAACTCTGACTGCCAATGCGCCGAGCGCATCGATCACCGAGCGCATCAGGTCGTGGGTGAGAGGGCGCGGAGGGGTCACACCTTCGAGGGCGGTGGCGATGGCAGTCGCCTCCGATCCGCCGATCCATATGGGGAGGTAACGGCTCCCCTCCGACTCGCGAAGCAAGACGATGGGCTGGTTGGAGGGAAGCTCGACTCGGACCCCGACGACGTCCATTGCGATCAGGGCTTCCTTACCCGGCATCTGACCAAGAGTACTACCGGGTCGGTGTCATCAGACAGAGTCACCGGGTCATCCCGAGGAAGCGGGCCAGTGTCAGCGGGTCATTGACGAAGGCCTCCATGTCGAGCACGGCCCAGATCGAGCGGAGGTTCCTGTAGAGGCCCTGCCAGTCCATCCCATAGCCCACCAGGTACTCGTCCCCCACCTCGAACCCCCGATACTCGATGGGGACATCGGTCACCCGCCGTGCGATCTTGTCGACCAGGGAGGCGGTGGCCACAGTCCGCGCTCCCCGATCCATCACCATCCGGCGCAGGACCGAGAGGGTCAGCCCTGTGTCGGTGATGTCTTCCACGATCACCACCTCACGATCGAACAGAGGAGTCGATACGTCCACTGCGATCCCGATTCGACCGCTCTCCCCGAACCGGTTGAGACCGAGGAAGTCGACCTCGGACCTGAGACCCACCGATCGGATCAGATCCGCCGCGAACGGTATCGACCCGGTCATGACCACCACGAACAAGGGCTCCCGCCCGTCGTAGTCCTCGGTGATCGCCTTGCCCAGTTCGGCGACCCGGGAACGGATATCGGCCTCCGAGACTGCCTCCACCGCTTGATCGAACCCGGTCATCCCGTCTGAAGGGCCTGATCGAGCCAGAATCGCATCGCGTCGAGGAACGACGTCGGTGCCTCGTCGACGCTCCTGGTCACCTCGATCAGGGGTGGTGGCTCCGGTTCGGGCGCCTCGACGAGCGAGGTAGGCGCCTCCAGCATCAGCCCCTGGCCGGCGAGATGCAGGTAGGTCTCCATGTTGCCCAGCGTCACCAGGGGAGACGGTGAGCGGCGGCCCATCATCGCCACGTACGGGGTCCTGGTCGCGGCGTGCCCGAAGTAGCCGAGGTCCTGGAAGCCGTAATCGAAAAGCTCTTCGACGTCGCCGAAGTGGGCGCGATCACCATCGGAGCCGAGCACCACCGCGAGTAGACGCCTGCCGTCGCGTTCGGCGGCGGCCACGAAGGTGAGCAGCGCCTGGCTGGTGAACCCGGTCTTGACACCGATGGTCCCCGGATACCAGTCGAGAAGCAGGTTCGTAGAGCTTCCCCTCCTCGGCGTGCCGTCCGGGGCGTCGGGGAACACGAGTGTCCTGGCGCGGACCACGTCCGCGAAACCGGGCACGGCCATGGCGAATCGGGCCAGCTCGAGCAGGTCGCGTGCACTGGAGTAGTGACCCGGCTCATCCAGCCCATGGGGGTTGGCGAAATGGGTGTGGGTGAGCCCGAGCTCCTCGGCCCGCCGATTCATCAGCTCGACGAAGCCTTCGACCGAACCCGAGATGTGCTCTGCAATCGCCGTTGCTGCATCGTTGGCCGAGTGGATCATCAGTGCCTTGAACAACGCGCCCATCTCGACGGTCTCCCCCGCCACCAGCTCGATCTCCTTCTCGCCGGTGTTGGCGGCCCGCTCCGAAATCGTCACCAATTCGTCGGCGGTCGAGTTCTCCAGTGTGAGCAGGCCCGTCATGATCTTCGTGACCGAGGCGATCGCCCTTTCATCGTCTGCGTTCCGCTCCCCGATCACGACCCCGGTGGACTCGTCGTAGAGGATCCACGACGCAGCCGTGACCCCCGGCGCCTCCGGTGCGGGGAAGGTCTGCAGAACCGGCGACGGGTAGCTGAATGGCGCCGCCTGGGCCGGTGAGGCCAGCAGGAAGAGGACGAGGGCGGTCGCACCCACTGTTCGCAGAAGTCTCATGAAGTGATCTGTTGCTTGAGCTCTTCCTCGAGCATCGCCCTGTGCATCGCCTGGACCGACCCTCCGCTCGATTCGAGCAGGTCCTTGGCCCTGGCCCTGGCATCGGCGTTGTTGGCCCGCAACAACGGCGAGGTCAGTTGCCTGAGCAAATCCGCTTCGCGGTCGACCGAATGGCGAATGGTGCGAAGGTGGCGTGGCTCGAGACCCTGGTCCATGAGGCGCTTGGCCTCGGTGGCGACGATACCTGCTTCCGGGGCGAATACATCGGGATCGGTGAGTGAGCGGACCACCCCCGCCTCGATCAGCTCATCCAGTTGCCGGGATGACAGTCCAGACCGGCGCAGGACGTCATCCCGGGCCAGGGGCTCTCCTCTCGACTCGAGCTGCGGGGCAGGGGGGGTCGTCTTCGAGACCATGTCCTCACCGCGCTCCCATAGCGTCAGCTTCGACTTGATCACCTTGAGCGGGAGGAAGTGGTCGCGCTGCTGCTCGAGGATGAAGCGAAGCCGGGCCAGGTCGACCTGATCGAACTGGCGGTATCCGCTCTCCGAGCGGCCCGGGTCGATCAGGCCCTGGGATTCGAGAAACCGGATCTTCGAGACCGAGACGTCGGGAAAGTCATCCCTCAGGAGATTGATGACCTCTCCGATGCTGAGCGACTGGCTACCGGTCATCGCCATGAGCGACGATGAAGTGGAACCTCCCCACCAACAGCTCGTCTCCGGGTTGCAGCCTCACCTTGTCCACCCTGGCGTCGTTGACGTATGTGCCATTGGTGGAGCCACTGTCTTCCACGGTGAGGCCCTCCTCGTTGACCACCAAGCGGCAGTGCTGCCTGGAGACGGTCACGTCGTTGAGGAAGATGTCGCTCTCGGGATGCCGTCCCACGGTGGTGTTGCCCATGGGGAGGACATAGGTCATACCGGCGCGCGGGCCGCGCTGGACGACCAGGCCATAGCCCCACACTCCCTCGAGATTCGACGCTTCTTCCGGTGTTATCGGGTGGTCGACGAGGTCCTGGATCCGCACATAGACCACCGTGGGGTCACCGTCGACCTCAGCTTGAGGTTCGGAGTCGTCCTCTGGGCGATCTCGTTCGTCGGTCATCGCGAGAAATGATAGGTACTCCCGGGTTCTGATCCGGGAGACCGACCTCTATTCGGTGAGGTCGCGATAGGCGGCGGGGTCGAGCAGCCCCTCCCGTGGCAGGTCACCGTCGATCGCCATCTCGACCAGCCAGGCATCCTCATAGGGGCTTTGATTGACCAGCTCCGGGTTGGTCGAGACTGCCTGGTTCACCCCGGTCACCTCCCCCGCGAATGGGGCATAGACCTCCCCGACCGACTTGGTGCTCTCCACCTCGACCACGATGTCGTCTTTCACCACTCTCGTCCCAACCGCGGGCAGCTCGACGAAGACGACATCGCCCAACTGGTCCTGGGCGTAGTCGGTGATCCCGATCCGGACGCGAGAGTCACCGAGGTCTCGGATCCACTCGTGCTCCTCGGTGTAGAGAAGATCGTCCGGTATCTGCATCACTCCTCCTAGCGGTCAGCCGACGACTCTAACGCCGCGAGCTTTGCCCGACTGTCCCCCAGGTACTCGAAGGCGGAGAACCAATAGAGCCCGAGACCGATGATCCCGAAGATCAGGGCGACCGGCAGCATCAGCACCTCCATGAACCCGGCGGCCGACAGGTAGAAGGCGGGGATCGCCCCGTAGAGGGCGAAGGTGGCCGCCTTGCCCACCCACCTGACCTCGATCGCCTCCGCCCCGCGTGCGGCGAGGTAGAGGGCCATACCCCCGACCAGAACCTCCCGGATGATCAGGCCCCAGGCGATCCAGCCGGGGAGCACGCCGGCGATAAGACCGCCTATCAGCGCTGAGGCGATCATCAGTCGGTCGGCGATCGGATCCAGCACCCTGCCCAACCTGCTCACCTGGTTGAGTCGGCGAGCCAGGTAACCGTCGATCCAGTCGGTCCACCCGATGATGAACATGAGCCAGGCCGCCAGGACCACGTTGTCCTCGACCAGGAGAGCCCACCAGAAGACCGGGACCCCGAGCAGCCTGATGAAGGAGACCAGATTGGGGACGGTCAGGATCCTGTCGCTGACCGCGGGTTCGCTCACCGGAGGAGGCTAACTCCCGTCAGATGAGGCAGAGACGAGGTCGGTGATGCCGCCGAGCCTCCCCTGAATCCCCCCGAGCACTCCGTGGGACTGGAAGCCGATGCGATCCGAGCGGTAGGCCTCCACGATCTCTGGGTGGTACAGCACCAGATAGGGAAGATCGGCCGCGATCAGCCTCTCCATCGTCCAGAGAGCGGATTGCGCAGCTTCCTCCTCGGTCGCCTCCTCGTAACGGGCGAGGGCTGAGTCGAAGGCAACACTGGCGTAGCCGGTCGAGTTGGCATCACCGTCCGATGCGAAGAGCCATCTGTAGTAGTCGGGCAGGGCCGGGTTCCCCAGAGTCCAGCCGAGGACGTACAAGTCATACTGCCTGGGCCCTTCCTCGTCGGAGCCGAAGGCGAGGTCCACCACCGTGTCGAAGTCGGTCACCACTGCCCGGGCATCGAAGCCGAGCAATTCGACGGTCGCCTCGATCCTCTTGGTGTAGTCGGACCGTACCGGGTCGTACTCGTCGCCCGGGGTGAGAATCGTGAGCGGCGCGGCGGGGCGACCGTGGATGGTCAGCCCGGTGCCCGCCACCACCCGCTCGTCCTCGAGCGACGGGGCCGTCGACCATGCGTAGCCGGCCGACTCCAAGGCAGCGACCGCCAGGTTTAGCCTTCCCCCGAGGCCACCGGCATAAGGCTCGGCGATGGCCTCAGCTTGCTTCTGGTCGAACCAGGTCTCGTTGGCCGCGGTGAGGACGGTGTAGGCAGCCGAGGCGTCGGGAGCGAATGACTCCGTGGCCGCCTCACGGTCGAGGAGCAGCGCCACGGCCTGGCGGAAGGCCGGATCCGACATCGGCTCCCTGGTGAGGTTGAACCCGACATACCGCACCGAGTTGGCCGGGCTCTTCTCGATGGCGACTCCGGGCTGCGACTGCAGATCGTTCAGGCTCGCATTGGAGAGCCCATTGGGGCTGAGGATGGTGTCCACCCCACCCTTCGCCAGAGCAGTGACCGCGGCCTCCTCGTCGCCGAACACCAGATAGGTGACCGAATCGGGAGCGGCGCCCCGGTAGCCAGGGTTGGCCACCGAGACGATGCGATCCTCATCAACCGTCTTGATCGACAGTGGGCCCCCCGACAGGTCGATCGATGACGGGTGCTCGTAGAGGGACGCAGCCGAGTCGGCCAAAGCGGTGACAGGCTCCCATGCGTGTTCCGGCATGATCGGGGCCAGCCCGATCCCGTAGGGCCACACTTCGAGGCTGGGCCGGCGCACGAACTCGATCCTGATACGGGTTGGTGACTCGGCAATCACCTCCTCGATGTCGGCGGGGTAGCCCTCGGCCCATCCGCCATCCAGCCCGAGCCGGCGCACGGTTTGGAAGGTGTAGGCAATGTCCTTGGCTGCCACCGGAGACCCATCCGACCAGGACAAGGCGCCGGTGAGGTCGACCTCGACCCGCCAACCGGAGGCGTCCCAGACCGGATCGGGAGCCTCCGAGCCGGCCAGGTCGGGGCTGAGCGAGTTGGAGGCGGGGTCGATCCCGAACAAAGCGGGTTTGGTTGGACCGAGAACATAGGTGTTCCACACCGTTGGCTCCTCCCCCATGTACTTCCAGAAGTTGGTCGTGGTCAACCCCGCCAACAGCCCTATCCGATAGTCGATTGCATTCGGGACAGTCGAGGTCTGTTTGGTCGGCGGGGACGTGACCACCGCATCTGTCTCGGGCTGATTCGCTCCGTCGATGGCCGTCGCCGAGGGTTCGCCGGAGCCTGTCTGGCTGATGGCGGCGGCAGCGATCCCCAACAGCACGGCTGTCGCTCCGATCGCCCTCGACGTCTTGTTCCTCAACAGTGACCTCCCAGTCCCTAGATCGGCAGGTGCCGGTGCAGCGTTGAGGAGAGAATCGGCTCAAGATTCGGACCGGCAAATGCCGAAATCCTCGGTAGGCGCTCCAATGGGAGTGGGGGTAAGACAAGGGGAGGTCGGATCATGCCTTGCGAGGAAGCACCGCAGCACCTGGTGATATCGATCCAGGATGGGCTCGTCGACGGAGACATGCGTTTGGGACCAGCTGTCGTGGTGGAGGTGGCTCCCTTTCGACGAACGGCCGACGACTGGCCGACGCTGATGGTCGGTGCGCTCGTCGTCTCGCCTGAGATGCCGGACGGGATCCCGGCGGTGTGGGCGACTGACGTGGCGGGAGCTCGAATTCTGGCCGTGGATCACGGGGCGAGGGAGGTCTCCCACTGGGATTCCGAGACCCGGTACGGCTATCCGGAAGCCGAGGAGGCTAGGCGCTGTCTTCCCGACCGGGAATGACTGGTCCGACCAAGCCGCGCCGGGCGGTGGGATGATGACTCGAGCCCTCCCGGGCAGCTGACCGCGACGAGACCGGCTCCGTCCCGGGAACGGGCAGCCATCGCGGCTCGGGTCAGGCACCGCCCCATGTCCCCTATGAGCCTCGGTGGGACTGGAGAACCGGAGCACGCATGGGCCGATCTGACCCACCCGTGGACGCCGACCGATGGCGGTCGGTTACCCTTCGAGCAGACTCGGGCTGTGGCGCAGCTTGGTTAGCGCGCTTGACTGGGGGTCAAGAGGTCGGGAGTTCAAATCTCCCCAGCCCGACCCCGGAAAACCCTCGCTACGGCGGGGGTTTTCTTTCACTGAGCCTTGCATCGGTCAGTGGTAAGACCACCTCAGGGAGCAATCCAGGGAGCAAACCACCAAACCTCTAACCTCCCCTCGATGAGAGAGACTGCGCTCGAACGGATCGAGACTCTCCGCACCAAGGTCCGTGATTTGGAGCGGGTGGTGGGCCGTCAGAACGAGCTTCTCGCCGAGCTGCAGCATCAGATCGGTCTGCTCGACGCCAGGACCCGGCCGGGACCGGCGAGCCCGGATTTGGCCGAGGCTCTCGCCCGGCGCGGGCTGCCCTATTTGAGTCCGAAGTCGGCCGGGTCGTAGAGGAGCCAGATTCCGTATTTGCCCTCGTCGCCGCCGGGACGAAGCCAGCCACCCCGGATATAGCCCTCCAGTGCCACATGGCGGCCCTCCGCGTTCTTGCGCTCTATCGCCGGAGTTAGCAGCGCAGCTTTGTCTCTCGGGATGTGGCCGACCTTGACCGCGGTAGCGTCACGAGGGGACATCGCGTACACGGCGATGGCAGACGAGTCGTACGGATTGTCCGGCTCGCGGACGAGCACGGCTTGCACGAGAAAGTTGTAGCCCTCGGGGTTCTTCGGGCCGGCGATGGACTCGAGGACCCCTTGGTAGGACGCCTCGCCCTTCACTTCGAGCCATTCCGTACCGCTGTAAAGAGTGGCCGTCTGGAAGGCCGGGTCCGGGTCAGATGCGCGACGTTTGAAGAACCCCATGGTTGGCGC
>DATBIX010000027.1:0-8564 GCA_036556665.1 Acidimicrobiia bacterium | reverse complement strand
ATCCCGGCCGGGGCGTGGAGCTCCACCACGGCGGCGTCGCCACCCTTGAACCACTCGTCGACCGTCAGCGTGACCGTCTCATCCTCGGACGAGGAGACAGTGCCTTCGAAGGCGAGTGGCGCCTTGGCCAGCTCCTCGACGCTGAACACGATGCACATCGCCATGGGGTCGTCGACCCCTGCGCTGAGCACCAGTGGCTGCTCCGTGGCAACCGGGTCGCCTCCTTCGCCCCCGGTGAGGGCGATGGCGCCGCCTACTACCACCACCAGGGCTGCGGCCGCGGCGATAGCCAGCATCCACGTGTTCCGTTTCGGGGCGGGCTGGGTCGTCTGCTCCTGCGTTGGTGTACTCATGATGTCCTCCAATAGCTGGCGGGACGACCTGGTCGTCACCGACTCGGTGGGCACCTCCGGACGCATGGGGTCGAGACGGGCCAGGCGCTCACGGAGTTCGTCTGTCATCTCTGATGCTCCTCGGTGTGTCTGTCCGGTTTGTGTCCGGCAGCGGGGGGATCCTGTCGGGACAGGGCATCGGCCAGCTTCTTGCGGGCCCGCCCGAGTCGAAGACTGACTGCGTTGGGGGTGCTGCCCAGTGCCTGGGCGATCTCCCGGGGCTCGAGCTGCTCCCAGGCCCAGAGTCTGAGGATCTCCTGGTCGGCGGGGGAGAGCTCGACGAGGGCGGCTGCCAGCTCCGGGTCGCTCAGGGCCTCGGCAGGGTCGAGAATCACGTGCGGGGCCGGCTCGGCCTCGAGCCTCCCGATCAGCCGGATTCGACGTTGGGCGCTCCGGCGATGATTGGAGACGACGCGGCGCGCCACGGCATAACACCACGCCAACGGGGCTTCCGTGGGGACGTCGTCGAGACGCCGCCAAATGACGGTGAGGGTCTCGTTGAGCAGGTCGGCGACGTCGTCGGTGGCGACACGACGACGCAGATAACGCTGCAGCGGCTCGTAGACCTCGGCGGCGAGCGATTCGAAGCGGTCTCGCCGCTCCGTTCCGGAACTCACCTGAAGCTTCTGTCCGGCATCGTCGCGATTCTGTCATCGAATCCCGGCCGATTCGGGTTGGGTCTCGAGGCCTATGCAGATTTCACGGCCTCAGGTCGAATCAACGCCAGCAGCAAGGCCAAGTGCCAAGCGATCGGCTCCCCCCGATCGAGCCTCCCTGGAAGCAGGTGCGGAATCCACCACCCCGCACCTGCTTCGTCGTTTCGGCCTTAGCCTGCCATCGAATGGGCGATACCGTCCTCGACTCACGCTCGTTGAATAGGGCCCTTCTCGCCCGCCAACTGCTGCTGCGACGGAGTGGGATGACAGTGGTCCGGGCGGTGGAACGAGTGGGAGGGCTCCAAACCCAGTACGCCCCTTCGGCTTATATCGGGCTCTGGTCCCGCCTCGACAGCTTCACCCGGCCCCAACTGACCCGCGCCCTCGAGCAACGCCGCCTGATCCAGGGCACGCTGATGAGAGTCACTATCCACATCGTCTCGAAGGCCGACTATCCCCTCCTCACCGAGGCGGTGCGGCGCTCCCGTCGGGAGTGGTGGCTGAGAGTGGCCAGACCACGTGGTCTCGACGAGATGGGATATCGAGAGGTGGCCGTCATCCTGGAGAAGGCCTTGCGACGCGGCCCGCGACGGCGCGAGGAGTTGATCGCCATCCTCGCCGACCGGGGGTTTCCCAAGGAGATCTGGGAGGGGGCGGGGTTGTGGATCGACATGATCCGGGTCCCACCCTCCGGCACCTGGGAGCGAAGAAGAGCCGACCTGTTCGGTCTTGCCCCGGCGCCGGGGAGGCGAGTCACCGAGAGTGAGGGCCTCGCCCATCTTGCCCGCCGCTATCTGGGCGGGTTCGGACCGGCTGCGCTCGCAGACATCTCGAGCTGGGCCGGAGTACCCCTCACGAGCCTGCGGCCGGTCGTGGATGAGCTCTCGCTCCGCCGCTTTCGTGACACCGAGGGTCACGAGTTGGTTGACCTCCCACGTCAGCCGCTGCCCGGCCCCGACGTCCCGGCACCGGTGCGTTTCCTCCCCACCTGGGACGCCACGCTCCTGGTCCACGCCCGACGCAGCGGCATCCTCCCCGAGGACCACCGGCCCGCGGTGTTCAACAACAAGAACCCGCAGTCGGTCCCCACCTTCCTCGTCGATGGGAGGGTCGCCGGCAAGTGGCGGCATCAGGGTGACCGGGTGCGTCTCGAGCCGTTCCTTCCCATACCCCGGCGGCACCGACGCGACCTGGACGACGAGGCGGCGCTCCTCGGCGCATTCCTCGCCGGTTAGACCAAACCTGTCACCGCCAATTGCGGAGTGAGCACATCGATCCCCGCATCGCTGTAGGCGGCAACGACCCGGTCCCGGCTCTCAGCGGTGCAGATGGCCAACACGGAGGGGCCCGCCCCGGAACGGGCGGCATGGAGCGCCCCGGCCCGCTTGCCCAACTCGATCATCCCGGTCACCTCCGGTGAGATGTCCTCTCGCGGCTGCTCGTGGATCTCGTCGCCGTGTGCCGCCGCCAGTAGAGCGGGGTCGCCGGTGATCAGACCGCTGGTCAGGGCGGCCACCCTGGCCAGACTGCGAAGGACGCGGTCCTGGGGGTGGGTGCTCTCGATCACCCTGCGCGCCTTGTCGGTCGGGAGAATGCGCGCCGGCACCGCGATGACCACTTGCAAAGCCGGATGGATGGGTAGCCGCAAGGGCATTCCCTCGGCCGGGACCAGGGCGAGACCTCCATAGACGGCGGCAGCAACGTTGTCGGCATGGCCCTCGATGTCGGCGCCGAGTCGGTAGACATGGTCGTAGTTGACCTCCCCGGCCACGACACGCAAAGCCGCAGCGATTCCCGCCACCGCGGCCGCCGCCGACGAGCCAAGGCCCTTCCCGATCGGGATGTCGGCGTCGACCTGGAGGGCGAGCGGATGCTCCTCACCCACCGCCCGTTTGGCTGCGCCGAGCACCGCGTCTCCCTCACCCGGGTTTGGCTCGTAGCGACCGACGTGCTCGACGGACCAAGCCTCGGCCGGGCTCGCCTTGACCGTGCATCGAATCTCGAGGGCGAGGGCCATGCAATCGAAGGCCGGGCCCAGATTGGCCGAGGTTGCAGGGGCGGACGCCGACGCTGCCGGTAGCTCAGGACTCACCCTCGCAGCCTATTCAGGGTTAGCGTGCCCGACGTGGTCGACATCCTCGACTTCGAGAACCTCCTTCCCGAGCTGGTCGTCGGCCTGGGGCTGGCCTTGCTGCTGGGGAACGGTCTGGCCTGGTGGCGGCACAGGCAGGGTCGCACCCCGAAGGGCGTGGATGACGCACAGTATCGGCCGGGTCGGGTCGCCTTTCTCATGGTCGTTGGGTTGCTGATGACGACGTGGGGCGCCGTCTCCCTGTTCACCTAGCATCGATCCATGGCATCAGGTGGCGGTACCAGGGCGATCATCGCCGCGATGCTGGCCAACGCCGGGATCGCGCTCGCCAAGTTCACCGCCTATCTGGTCACCGGCTCGGCGTCGATGCTGGCCGAGTCGATCCACTCGGTGGCCGACACCTCCAATCAGGGGCTTCTCCTCCTCGGGGGCCGCCGGGCGAAGAGGGTCGCCGACGACCAGCACCAGTTCGGGTACGGACGCGAGCGCTATTTCTGGTCGTTCGTGGTGGCCTTGGTTCTGTTCACCCTGGGCGGCCTCTACTCCATCTACGAAGGTGTCACCAAGATCCTCCACCCCCACGAGCTGACCTCGATCGGTTGGGCGATCGGCGTTCTCCTCGTCGCCATCGTCTTGGAGAGCTTCAGCTTCCGGACAGCCATCGTCGAGGCGCGCAAGGTGAAGGGGGCCAGGGGCTGGTGGCAGTACATCCGCACCTCGCGCTCGCCCGAGTTGCCCGTGGTGCTGCTCGAGGACGCCGGAGCGCTCTTCGGGCTGATCTTCGCCCTCATCGGGGTGGGTATGTACGTGATCACCGGGAACGAGATCTGGGACGCCGTTGGGACCCTGTTCATCGGTGCCCTGTTGCTGGTGATCGCAGGCTTCCTCACCGCGGAGATGAAGTCGCTGCTCATCGGGGAGGCCGCCACCGAAGACCACATCGTCGCCATCAGAGACGCCCTGGCGACCAGCCCGGACGTGGTCAGGATCATCGATCTCCGTTCCCAGCACATAGGGCCCGAAGAGCTGCTGGTTGCGGGGAAGGTCGAGTTCACCGCGACCCTGACCGCGCCCAAACTGGCCAACGCGATCGACGCAGCCGAGTCGCGAGTCCGCCAAGCAGTCCCCTATGCCGGGCTGATCTACCTCGAGCCGGACCTTTGGGACGAAGCTCACGTGCCCACTCCCGACGCGCCGCCGGTCGTCGAAGGGGGTGATTGAGCCCTGACCGATGTGATCGTGTCACCGGGGGAGACGGCCCCGTGGCGTCACCCCTCTTCGCCGAAATTCTCGGAGTCGGGCCATGCCGCGATGTCGATCCCATGGTTGTCGGGAGATGTGAGAGTCCACCAAAGCGGCGGTCGCGAATGTTCCTCGACCAGTCTTCCACCAGCGGCGAGAGCTGCCTCGACTCTCCTCTCGGCCTCATCTGCCGGGACGCTGACATCGATGTGGAGACGGCCGCGTCCCGGTCTGGGTGTTTGGAAGGGATGAAATGCAGCCGACGGATTCCGTCTATTCCGGTCCATGGCATCCCCATCGATCTCCTCGTAGCCCAGCGCAGCCGCCCAGAACTCACGTACCGGGGTGCCCGGGTCGTGGGCGACAGCCAGGTTCACCATCGTGAGCCGGGAGGGGTCGGACTTGAGCCCCATACCGGCCGCGACCTCCGAGATTCTCCTGGCCAGCGTGATGTCAACTGAGCTCAAAGCACCGATGGGTTCGGTGAATGTCTTCACGGTGACACCCTCAGGGCGAACATCGATGTCGGGGAAGTGTCCCACCTTCTCGGCTTCGTCCGCGATTGCCGCCACCAGCCGGGCTGCCTCGGCGAACGAGGCAGTCCGAAAGTGAGCCAAGGCGCCTCCGTAGAGGACCCTCCAGTCCTCGACGCCCTCGGCTGCATGGAAAGCCTGAGCCGTGACCCTCTTTTCATTCATGGGATCCATTCAAGCCCCAAAGTCGAACCGCGTGCGGCGTGTGACTCCCCGATCGCAGTCGAGCCGAGAGCACGGATCGGTTCTAGAATGCGTAGGGCGCGAATAGGTGGGGCCTGTGACGCGGCAGGCGTGGGGCTGAGCCACCTGCGCGGGTGTAGTTCAATGGTAGAACACGAGCTTCCCAAGCTCGGGGCGAGGGTTCGATTCCCTTCACCCGCTCCACCTCTTACCCACAGGAACGAGGAGCCCGTCATTTGATCTTCTCCGACCGGTCGATACGTGAGGCAATCGCCGCTGGTCTCATCCAGATCGACCCCTACGAGCCGGGGTTCGTCCAACCATCCTCGGTCGATCTCCGGGTGGGCAACGGATTCCGCGTTTTCGTCAACCACCGATACAGCCAGATCGACCCGCGTGACCCCCAACCCGATCTGACCCAACTGATCGAGGTTGCAGATGGCGAGCCCTTCATGCTCCATCCTGGGGAATTCGTGCTCGGCTCCACACTGGAGCGGGTGAAGTTGGGCAACGACGTCGTGGCCCGGCTCGAGGGAAAGTCGTCACTGGGCAGGCTGGGGTTGTTGATCCATTCGACAGCGGGGTTCGTGGACCCGGGGTTCGAAGGCCATATCACTCTGGAGCTGTCCAACGTGGCCACCCTCCCGATCGCCATCTACCCCGAGATGAAAATCGGGCAGATCAGCTTCTACCGGATGACGACCGAGGCCGACATGCCCTACGGCTCTCCTGAACTCGGTTCCAAATACCAGGGGCAGAGCGGGCCAACCGCCAGCCGCTCCCATCGCGACTTCGATCCGTTGCCTGGACGCTAACTAGCGCGATTGCGTATAGTTCGATTTGGGCCTGATTCTGCCTGACAAGGGGGTTCGGGAGGAACAGAATTGGGTTCAGGTCCCTCGGGCCCTAAATGAGTCCCCCCTCGAGAAGCTTCCCCGGCTTCACAGGGCAACGAAGGAACCCCTCCAAGCGGCAACCTCCGGGTTGCCGCGCGTCTCGATTCGGGTCAAAGGGTGACCTGCTTTCCGATCTCGATCACGCCCTCGGGTGGCAGCCGGAAGTATTGGATTGCACTCGACGAGTTCCGGTGCATCAGGGCGTACAGGGCGGCTCGCCAGCGCTGGATCCCCTTGCTGGTGTTGATGATCGTCTCCCGGCCGACGAAATAGGTGGCGTCCTCAGGATCGAACCCGAACTCGGGGTCCACGATGTTGGCCAAGGCGGCAGGGACATCGGGCTCATCCATGAACCCGAAGTGGAGGACCACCTGGGCGAAGCCCTCCCCCAAATCATGAACGGTCGCCCTGCGAACCTGGGGCACGCGCGGCACGTTCGAGGTCTGGACGGCGACCAGGACGACGGTCTCGTGGAGTACCTCGTTGTGTCTCAGGTTGGCGAGCAGAGCGGGAGGGGTCACCCCCGGGTCGGGGAACAGGTAGACCGCGGTCCCGGGCACCCGCAACTGGGGATGGGCGGCTATGGAGCCGATGAAGCGCTCGATGGGCAGCTCGCCACGTTTCAGCGTCGCGGTCAGCTGTCGCCGGCCCGACTTCCAGGTGGTCATGATCGTGAAGACAACGGCGCCCACGACCAAGGGGAACCAACCACCGGCCGGGACCTTGACGATGTTGGCCGAGAAGAAGGCGAGATCGACCACCAGGAACAGTGAGGTCAGCGAAAGTGCCTTGGCCCGCGGCCAACGCCATCGCTCCCGCATGACGAAGTAGAGCAGGAGGGTGGTGATGACCATGGTGGTCGTCACCGCGACCCCGTAGGCGGCGGCGAGCGCAGTCGATGATCGGAAGGAGATCACGAGCCCGACACAGGCGATCATCAGGATCCAGTTGATGACCGAGACGTAGATCTGGCCCACCTCCCGCGGCGAGGTGTGGTCGACGTCGAATCGGGGCAGATAGCCGAGCTGGACCGCCTGCACGGTCAACGAGTAGGCGCCGGAGATCAAGGCCTGGGAGGCGATCACCGTGGCCATGGTGGCCAGGATGACCAATGGCAACACCGCCCATTCCGGGGACATCCGGAAGAAGGGGTTGTCGACGGCCTCGGGGTTGGAGATGAGCATCGCCCCCTGGCCGAAGTAGTTGAGCAGGAGCGCCGGGAAGACCACGGCGTACCAACCGAGGCGGATCGGGCGCTTGCCAAAATGTCCCATGTCCGCATAAAGGGCCTCACTCCCGGTGACCACCAGGAAGATCGCCCCCAATGCCAAGAAGGCGAGCCGCGGGTTGTCCCCAATGAACCTGGCGGCGTGGAGCGGGTTGATCGCGGCCAGGATCCCGGGATCCTGGAGGACGTGATAGCCACCGAGCACAGCGAGGACCGTGAACCACACGATCATCACCGGGCCGAAGATCGCCCCGACCGTGGAGGTTCCCTGGCTCTGGATGGTGAAGAGAAGGAGCAGGATGATCACCGCAATGGGGAGGACGTAAGGCCCGAGGGCCGGAGCTGCGACCTCGAGACCCTCGACCGCCGACAGCACCGAGATCGCCGGGGTGATCACGCCGTCGCCGTAGAGCAGCGACGTGCCGAACAATCCGAGCAGGACGAGGATTCCTCTGATCCCGTTGGAACGCTCCTTTCGACCGGGGAGGAGAAGGGCGGTGAGAGCCATGATCCCGCCCTCGCCGTGGTTGTCGGCCCGCATCACGAACATGAGGTACTTGAAGGAGACCACGAGGATCAGCGCCCAGAACATGAGGGAAAGGACGCCATAGACGCTCAACCGGTCGACCCCGAGCCCGGAGGCGGCGTGGAAGGACTCCCGGAAGGCATACAGAGGGCTGGTCCCGATGTCCCCATAGACGATCCCGAGGGCCCCGACGGACAGAACGAATAGATAGCGCTTCCCGCGCCTGTGGGGATGAGACATGGGCCTCTATCCCGAGATATGTGGGTGGATAGGGAGCTTCAGCTCCCGAGACGAGCAGCCGTTGAGGCCCATGACCTGAGGCACAGAAGGGCCAGGGTAGCGGTCTGTAGAGTCGTGTCGTGCTGGTGACCATGGTCGTCGAGATCCCAAAAGGGAGTCGCAACAAGTACGAGACCGACCACGAGACCGGAGAGATCTTCCTCGACCGGATGCTCTTCACCGCGACCCGGTACCCGGCCGATTACGGCTTCATCCCCGACACTCACGCCGACGACGGCGACCCTCTCGACATCCTCGCCCTCGTCACCGAGCCGACCTTCCCCGGGTGCCGTATCAGAGTTCGCCCCATCGGCCTCTTCTTGATGGAGGACCAGGGGCATGACGACCACAAGGTGCTGGCCGTGCCCGACGGCGACCCGCTGTGGCGGGATGCCACTGAACTCGACGACGTGCCTGCCCATCTGCTGGCCGAGCTGGAGCACTTCTTCACCGTCTACAAGACGCTCGAGGACAAGAAGACGGCGACACACGGCTGGCGTCCGGCTTCAGAGGCCTTCGAGACCATCGAGCGCGCCC
>DATBIX010000026.1:0-5327 GCA_036556665.1 Acidimicrobiia bacterium | reverse complement strand
AGGCCACACCCCGGGAAGTGTCGTCATCGACGTCCCCGAGGTGGACGCCGTTTTCGTTGGTGACGCCATGACCACCGGGAACGTCCTCACCGGGGAGAGCGGTCCGGCCCTGGCACCGTTCACGTTGGACCCGGTGCAGGCCCTGGCGTCGCTGGCGAAGCTCGACGGGCTCACGGCGAAATGGGTGCTTCCTGGTCACGGCCCACCCTGGGGAGAAGGCGTCGAGTCGGCGCTGACCCTGATCCGCGCTGCGGCGATCGAGTCGGGATAGCCCATTCGGGTAGACCGGGCACGGTCGTAGGCTGCCGGGGTGAGGCGCTCAGTGTTGACGCTCATGATCGTGTTGGCATGGGCCTGCACCAGCGCCACGGAGGGATCTGGCGCCGGAACCTCGACACCGGCCCCAGGCACCATTGAGACTGTGGCGACCACCACGTCGACCCAGTCAGTGACCACTCCGGAGACCGAAGGGCCCTCAACCACCACGCCACCTGATCCACCGGGGGCAGGCGATCTAGAGCTCGTCTCGTTTCCCGTGCCGGCCGGGTCGGGACCGCACGATGTGGCACCCGCCGTGGATGGCGGAGTCTGGTACACGGCGCAGGACTCTGGTGAGCTCGGTTGGCTCGATCCGTCCAATGGCGAAACGAGGCATGTGGCACTGGGATCCGGCTCGGCGCCACACGGCGTCATCGTTGCCGACGACGGAACCCCCTGGGTCACCGACGGCGGCCTCAACGCCATCGTCAGCGTGGACCCCGAGAGCGAGAGAGTCACCGTCTACCCGATGCCCGACGACACGCCTGAGGTCAACATGAACACTGCAACCTTCGATGGCGACGGCCTTCTGTGGTTCACCGGCCAGAGCGGCTATTACGGGTGGGTCGACCCGACCAGCGGGGAAGTCGGCGTCACCACCGCTCCGGGAGGCGTCGGGCCCTATGGGATCACCACCACACCCGACGGGGTGGTCTACTACGCGTCGCTGGCCGGCTCTCACATAGCGAGGATCGAGCCGTCCGGCCTCGCCACCGTCATCCACCCTCCCACTCCGGACCAGGGGGCGCGCCGGGTGTGGTCGGATTCGGCCGGCCGGATCTGGGTGAGTGAATGGAACTCGGGGAACCTCAGCCGCTACACGCCCGAAGAGGACAGCTGGGGGACCTGGAGCCTTCCCGGGGAAAACCCTCAGACCTACGCCGTGTATGTCGATGAGCATGACATGGTCTGGGCCAGTGACTTCGGGTCGAACTCGATGGTGCGGTTCAACCCGATCACCGAGGAGTTCGATGTCTTCCCGCTGCCCCACGATCCGGGAAACGTCCGTCAAATCCATGGGAGCGCGGGTGAGGTGTGGGGCCCGGAGTCGGCCGCCGACTCCCTCCTCCTGATCCGGGAGCGATCTTGACGATCGGTCGGTCCCGGGCTGGCATCGTCGTGGCGCTGGCTGTGGTGCTGGTGGCGGCCACGTCGACGCTGACCATCCCGGCCCTCGCCTCGGACACCTCGACCCGGTGGGAGAACTTCTCGGAAGCCAGTGCCTGCGGCGAGCCCTACACCCGGACACCCAACATGTCACGCTCCGGCTCGGTGTCGAACAGCGAGCCGATCCTCGGCCCGTTCGGCACCTACTTCGGCCGCTCCGTGGGCCAGGTCAGGAGCGACCTGGTCAATTGGACGGTTCCGAACAGCGGGGGACAGCGGGTGCTGATACATCGAGCTGCACTCGACGCCTTCAACCGGGTGACCCAGGGTCTCGCCGCCGAGGCGGCCGCGGGCAGGGTCTACCGGGTGACCCGGGTCAGTTCGTTCTATGGGCGCACCATCAGCGGTGCCTATCAACTCTCGCGTCACGCCCTGGGCACGGCGATCGACATCAACTACCACCAGAACCCGTATCGCAGTGACGGCCGGCTGATCACCAACATGCCCGACTGGTATGTGCAGGTGTGGCGGGACGCAGGATTCTGCTGGGGCGGGGACTGGGAGGAGACCAAGGACCCGATGCACTTCTCCTGGATCGGACCCAGGACGACGGCGGGGGAGGCCGACGCGATCTCGCCGCGGCCACCACGGACCTCGGTGCAACCCTTTGGGCCGGTGGCGGCGAGTCACCAGACGGTGTTCGGCCCCGTGCTGGATCGCTACGGGTTCGCCATAGCCGACGCCACCGGTGACGGTGCGCCCGACGTGGTGGGTCTGCGCCGTCATCCCACCGGAGCCGTGATCGACGTCGCCACGTCGGCCCGGGTGTTCGGAGCCTGCTCGATCCAGCGATGGCACATAGCGGACTCGTCGGTGCTCGACGCCGACTTCACCCTGTTCACCGACATCGACGGTGACTCCCGTCAGGATCTGGTGTCCCTGTTCGCCGGCTCCTCCGTCACCGCGGTCACGGCCACCCGGCGGGGCGGCTTCGCCGACGTCACCTCCGTATCCACCTCCCTCCCCACCGATCTGGTAGCGGTGGCCGGGGGGGACTTCGACTCAGACCACACCGCCGACCTCTGGGCGGTCACCGGCAACGGGACACTCCGGGTGCTCGGCGGGGCCGGCTGGGCCGAGTCTCTCCACTCGGGTGTGTTGCCGTCGGGAGCTCCGCTCGATCTGGCCGTGGCCGATCGAGACGGCGGGAATCTCCCCGAGATCTTCGCCCTGTATCAGGGGAGCGGGAACGGCAGGATCGAGGTGCTCCGCCTGATCGGGGGAGCCTGGGTGGTCGACCAGACATTCGGCGTGGGAGGCCCGGCGACGGGGGTGCGCTCCCTCGACGCAGGTGACTACGACGGCGACGGCCGGGCCGACATCGAGATCCTCGATGGCGACGGTGACATCGCCGTGTATCTGGGCAACACGGCAACCGGTCGACCCAGCGACGGGTGGTTCAAGGCCCGGAACCAGAACTGCTCCGATCCGATCAAGCTGGTCTTCGACGGTCGGTTCTACGACGACGAGACGAGCGTGCATCGAAACGGGATCGAAGCGATCGCTGCCGCCGGTATCACCGTCGGCTGCAACCCGCCGTTCAATGACAAGTACTGTCCAGACGGCGTCCTCACCCGGGCACAGGCTGCCACCTTCCTCGCCCGAGCCCTCGACCTTCCCGAGGAGTCGGCTGATCATTTCACCGACGACGACGGGCACATCCTGGAGGGCGGGATCAACAAGGTGGCCGCTGCCGGGATAACCGTGGGGTGCAACCCACCGGCCAACACGAGTTTCTGCCCCGACCGGCAGATGACCCGGGCCGAGTTCGCCACCTTCATCGTCAGGGCGTTGGGTCTGCCTCAGGCGACCACCGACCATTTCGTGGACGATGAAGGCCACATCCTGGAAGGGGCGATCAACCGGTTGGCCGAAGCGGGGATCACCAAGGGCTGCAACCCGCCGGTCAACAACCGCTTCTGTCCCCACAACCTCCTGACCCGGGCGGAGACGGCGACGTTCCTGACCCGAGCCCTCGGCTGAGGGTTACGCCGCCTCCTCGCGCAGATCACCGATGGGCTGCGGCTGCGACTCGTCCTCTGACACCCTGCGGCCACCAGTGGCGACGAGGGCCACGCCGAGGAGGATCAGAGGCAACGCGATCAGGATCGGCCCGGTGACGGTTTCACCGCCGAGGGTGAGGCCGAGGGCCACGGCGACCACCGGGTTGACATAGGCGTAGCTGGTGGCGAGAGCGGGTCGCACCGTCTTGAGGAGGAAGATGTAGGCACTGAATGCGACGATCGAGCCCATGATGGCGAGATAGCCGAGTGCGATCCAGGCTTCGGCGGGTGGGGCGGAGGTGATCCGCTCGCCGAGGAGGGGACCGACCAGAGTCATGACCGCACCGGCGCTCAGCAACTCGATCGTGGTGGTCGTGGTCGAGTCGGGAAGGTCGAGTCTGGTGCCCCACACCGATCCGAACGCCCAGATGATGGGGGAGATCAAGATCAGCGCCATTCCTCCCGGGCTTGCCTGGAAGTCCCCCTCCTGGGCCAGGACCAACACGCCGGCCAGACCAATCAACAGCCCCGTCCACTCCCTCCGACCAGGCCAGGTGCCGAAGAGACCGCTGATCAGGGCCGACCACACCGGGATCACGGCCACGGCGCTGGCGGCGACCCCGGAGCCGACGCCCAGGCTCTCGGCGATGGTGACCAGACCGACGCCCCCAATGAGGAGTATGAGACCCATCCGGGCTGCGTTCCAAAGCTGCCTTGCGGTCACCGGGCCGGCGCCGCGGATCTTGAGATAGACGAGGAGCAGGGATCCGGCGATGAGGAAGCGGAACCCGTTGAGCATCAGAGGGGGAAAGCCCCTGAGACCGAACCGAAGTCCGAGATAGGTCGATCCCCAGATCACATAGACGGCGAGCAAGGCTGCGATCACGAGGGCCCGGGGGGTCTTCATTCTCTCCATCGCAGGCATGTTCATGATGCGCTCGGCTCGTACTGGGCTATACTCAGTTTGTACCTTACAGACTACGCCGACACGAGTAAGGGATCAAATGGATTTTTCACATTACAGCGACGAACCGGTGCGGATGGCAGTGGACCTGATCAACTCGTTCGACGCCGCTGCCGGTGAGGAGAAGCTGGTCGACCCGTCCGACGTCGCCGACTTCATCGCGGCCCACGATGGGGAGTGGTGTCGGCCCGATTGGGAGCCGGGGGAGAGGGACCTGCACGAGGTCAGGGCCTTGCGTGCCCGGCTGCGTCAGGTCTTCGAGGCCGGTTCCGAGGGCAAGGCCGCCGTCGTCCTCAATGAGATACTGGCCGACGTCGATGCCGTCCCCCGGCTCAGCGTTCACGGCGAGGCCCCTCACCTCCACTTCGAATCAGAAGGCGGAAGGCCCGCCCGTTACCTGGGGGCGATCGCCGCCATGGGCCTCACCGTCGCTCTCATCGACGGGGGTTACGAGCGATTCGGCATCTGTCACTCGTCGTCTTGCGACGACGTCTACGTCGACACCTCGCGTAACCGCTCCCGCCTCAATTGCTCGGACACCTGCACCACGAGGGAGAACGTCGCCGCACACCGGGCGCGTCAACGGGAGCGCGGCTGAGCCGAGGGGCGGCGGGCCCGCGACCTCGTTAGGGGACAAAAGCGAGGTTTGGCACACTGGTGTATGCGGGGCCCGGTGACAGACCGGATGCTGACATAGCGGACGCGACTGCGGTAGCGAACGATGAGCCGCTCCATGAGTAGACGTCGCCGCCTCCGGTGCCGAGGCTGAGGAGGTCGACGCCTGGCGTTGTCACCGATATCCACGGTCGTGCACCGGATGCGTCGACCTCCATGTCGCCGGCAGGATCCCGCTGCCAGGCCACTTCCATCCCCTC
>DATBIX010000025.1:0-29060 GCA_036556665.1 Acidimicrobiia bacterium | reverse complement strand
GGGCTTCTCGGTCTTGTCCGTACGCGTATCAGCGGCAGCCATCTGGGTCTAGTCCTCCTGGGGCCCGTGGGCAGGGGATGGGCGTTCCCCGAACGGTCAACTATGACACAAGAGGCGGGGTTTGTGAACCCCCCTCTTTTCAACAGATCTCGGGGTTTTACACCGATTACAACGGCATATCGGCGGTGTTTGTTCCGGCGATACGGGTTGCCGCTCGGGGTAGGTTGGGGGCCGACGCGAAGGAAGGTCGATGCCCGACTCGGATACCGAAATCGAGGTGTTCCTCGCCGCTCTGCCGCCCGACTCCCGTTCCGCCCTCGAAGACCTGCGCAGCACCATCAGGGAGTCCGCCCCCGACACGACCGAGAGGATCGGATACGGCGTCCCCGCCTTCTACTACCGGGGGAGGCCCCTGGTCTCCTATGGCGCGGCGAAGAACCACTGCTCGTTCTATGTCCAGAGCCCGACGGTGTTGGAGGCACATAGGGCCGACCTGGATGGGTTCGACACGTCGAAGGGGACGGTCCGGTTCCGCCCCGATCGAACTCTTCCCGCTGCCTTGGTGAGCAAACTGGTCAGGGCGAGGATGGCGGAGATCGACGCCGCCAGACCCGGCTGACCGGGCTCAAATGTCGAACACCGAGCCGGCATACGAACCCGGGCTGAGCACCTGGACCAGGTCGCCCCTGGCTTGGGGGAGGATCTGCCACGATGCCAGCTCCAGGGCCACCACGGCCACTGTGGCTGTCTTCATCTCGGCCTGCTCCCCGGTGAGCTTCGAGACCAGCATCGACCACGTGGGCTGATGTCCCACCAGCATCAGTCTCTCGACCTCCGGAGCCGTGGCAGCCGCCTGGAGCACGCCTTGCGGCCCTTCGTCGTAGAGGGCGCGATCCAGCACCAGAGACGACTTCCATTCGCCGGCCTCGCCGGCAAGCTCGGCGGTGGTCCGGGCGCGGAGTGCGGTGGAGCTGATGATCAGATCCGGGACCAGCCCCTCGGCGGCGATCACCCTCCCCATGAGCCGAGCAGTGCGTCGGCCGCGTTCATTGAGGGGCCGGTCGTGGTCCAATCCGTAGTCGGCCTCCCAGTCCGACTTGGCATGGCGCATCAGCAGGAGGATCCGCCCGGCGCGGCTCAAGGGGAGGAAACCAGCCGGGCGGCCGTGGTGAAGACCCGCGGGTCGGGGTAGTCGGCGCAGTAGTTGTACAGATAGGCGACACGGATGTTGCCGTCCGGTGCCACCACGAATTCCCCCGACTGCATCCACGGATCGTCGACCAGGGGCCGGCCTTGCGACCTCCGGTCCGATTGGAAGGAGACGCCGGACTCCTCGGTGTGGTAACAGAACTCGTTCGGGGCGTCGTACAACGCCTGCTCGACAGACCAATGGCCCAGACCGAAGGCGCGGTGGGCGCCATATCCGGGATCAGCCAGCATCGTGACCGGGATCTGGTACCTCTCCTTGTAGGCGGCGACCCGCTCCGGCTCACCGGGTGCGACGATTGCAACATTGAGCCCCGCCTCCAGATACGAGGAGTGCTCGCCCTTGAGGCGTTCGGCGCGCTCGAGCCCGCATCCGCAGCCGAGATGACGCCAGAGGAGGACCAGGCCCGGGCTATCCGTCCACAGTGTGGCCAGGCAAATCGGCTCTCCCCCCTCGTCGAGGACTTCCACGTCGGGCGCCTCCGATCCCCGGCGCAGCGGGTTGGCCTCCAGCGTCGGCCCGTCCACCCAGCCTCTCATCCACCGCTGCTCGGCGGAGAGATAGAGGGCCTGCAGGTCGCGATCGTCCATCTCTTCCTCCCTGAGAACGAGGCGCGACCTTAATCAACACGGTGGAAGCCAACTCCCGAGGTGGACTACGTTCGTGGTGTGCCCAATCGCCTCGCCCAAGCCACGTCGCCCTATCTGCTCCAGCACAAGAACAACCCGGTGGAGTGGCACGAGTGGGGAGAGGCGGCGTTCGCCGAGGCGCGCCAGCGAGACGTTCCGCTGCTTCTCTCCGTGGGCTACTCGGCCTGCCACTGGTGCCACGTGATGGCACACGAGTCCTTCGAGGATCCCGAGACCGCGGCCGAGATGAACCGGCGGTTCGTGAACGTCAAGGTCGACCGGGAGGAGCGGCCCGACGTCGATAGCGTCTACATGGAGGCCGTCCAGGCGATGACAGGCCACGGTGGATGGCCGATGACGGTCTGGCTCGCCCCCGATGGCCGCCCGTTCTACGCCGGGACCTACTTTCCCAACACCGACCGCCACGGGATGCCCTCTTTTCTCACAGTGATCGGGGCGGTCTCCGACGCATGGGCCGGCAGACGTGAAGAGATCGTGGCCCAGTCGGAGCGGCTCACCGCCGCGATCAAGCGCAGCATCCCGGTGGCGGAGAGCCTGCCGGACGAGTCGGTCCTCAGGTCCGGCTACGACAGCCTGGCCGGCGCCTTCGACCCGATCAACGGCGGCTTCGGGACCGCCCCCAAGTTCCCTCAGCAGCCGGTGCTCGAGTTCCTGTTACGCGTCCATCGCGAGGAATGGGCGCCTCGGGCAGGGCACATGGTGCAGGTGACCCTTTCCGAGATGGCAGACGGCGGGATCCACGACCAGATCGGAGGCGGCTTCTCCCGCTATTCGGTGGATGCCCAATGGCTGGTCCCCCATTTCGAGAAGATGTTGTATGACAATGCCCAGCTCGCCCGCCTCTACCTCTGGGCGGGCATCGAGCTCGACCAGCCGCAGTTCATCGAGGTGGCCAGATCCACACTGGGCTATCTGGCCGGTGACCTCCGCCATCCCGACGGCGGCTTCTTCTCGGCGGAGGACGCCGACTCCGAAGGGGTGGAGGGCAAGTTCTACGTATGGGGCCGCGAAGAGCTGAGGGAAGTACTGGGAGAAGAAGACGCTGCCGAGGCGGCACGATTCTTCGGTGCCACACCCCATGGCAACTTCGAGGGCTCGAACATCCTCCACCGGCCGACCTCAGAGCCCTGGACCGACCACCTCGAGTCGATCAGGTCACGGTTGTTGGAGCGAAGGTCGACCAGGGTGAGACCCGGGCTCGACGACAAGGTGATCGCATCCTGGAACGGGCTCGCCATCCGGGCGTTCGCCGAGGCGGGGGCCGCGCTCGATGACCGGGGTTACCTGGATCTCGCAAGGGCGGCGGCAGCCTTCGTCCTCGACCGGATGATGGTCGCAGGGGAGCTGCACCGCTCCTGGCGCGACGGCCGCATCGGCGTGGGCGCCTACCTCGAGGACTACGGTGCCGTAGCCCAGGGACTGTTCACCCTCTATGCCGCCACCGGTGAATATCGCTGGTTCGCAGCAGGGCGAGATCTGGCCGAACGCGTCGCTTCCCGATTCCTGGACCCGGACGGCGGCTTCTTCGACACCCCCGATGATGGTCCCGAGTTGATCAAGCGCCCCAAGAGCCAGACGGACAATCCGCTGCCCTCCGGCAACGCCTTGGCTGCCGAGGCGCTCCTCACCCTCGCCGCCTACACCGGCCACGCTGGGACCAAGGACCTCTCCCTGTCCGCCCTCAAGGCGTCAGGCTTGCTCATGTCTCGGTTCCCCTCGATGGTGGGCCACCACATGTCTGTGCTCCATTCACTCGGGTCATGGCGCGAGGTCGCCATCGTCGGGGCGGAGTGGCCCCATCTCGCCCGTGTCGTCTGGCGCCGGTTTCGTCCTCATGTCGTCCTCGCTCCCTCCCACGACGCCTCTGAGCCGATCCCGCTGCTGCAGTCGAGATCGGTCCCTGGCTCGACCCTCGCCTACGTGTGCCAGGACCATGTGTGCTCGTTGCCGACGGAGGAGCCGGCAGCTCTCGAAGCGCAGCTCGACGAGCTCTAGAGACCGGTGGCGACGGCCCTCTCCATCGCCTCCCTCATGACTTCCACCGGGTAGGGGCCCTGCCTCGCGGCCTCCGCCACATCGAGCTCCCCCTGGATGCAAAGCCGGCCCAGCTCGGCAACACGCTCGAGATCTTCGAGTTGAGCGGCAAGCGCGTCCTCGTCCATCAGGTCCCCGTGCCCCGGCACCACCGGCCCGATGCGACCCTCCAGCGCCGACCGGAGCGTTGCGGGCCAACTGAGGGGATATCCATCCCCGAACACCGGGGGTGAGCCCTCTTCGACCAGGTCACCGAGGAAGGTGACCTGACCCTCATCGACCGATATGGCGATGTCGGCGTCGGTGTGACCGAGGCCGTGATAGGAGAGCCCCACCTGGATCGACCCCATGTCGATGTTGGCCGTCGTAGCGAAGAGCTCCGTGGGTGGGGTGATGACCACCTCCTCGATCTCGACACGCTGGCTTGGGAGCCATCTCATTGCGTCTTCCTTCATCGCCTCTCCCAACTCGAGGAGACGGTCGGCACAGAGACGATGCCCCCAGATCCGGGCCTCCGGGAAACGGGCATTGCCGAAGGTGTGATCCCAGTGCCAATGCGTGTCGACCACCCACCGAATCGGAAGCCTGGTCAGCGAGGCGACCTCACGTCTCAACTCGTCGGCCTCGACGTGAGTCGATCTGGTGTCGATGACCAGGACGCCGGAGTCGGAGACCAGCACCCCCACGTTCAGGTCGAGAGACTCATAGCGTCTGCGATAGATGCCGGCCGCGAGCTCGTCGAACACGAGCCGACCCTAGAGGAGGCTCTTGGTCCAGGAGACTTCAAGTTCGGTTCAACTATGCTCGTGATATGGACTACCTGACCATCGGTGAGCTGGCCGAGCGGGCTGGTGTGGCCACATCCGCTCTCCGCTTCTACGAGCGAAGGGGGTTGATCGAATCCGATCGGACCAGCGGCAACCAGCGGCGTTACCCGAGGGCGACACTCAGACGCGTCGCCCTGATCCGGATGGCGCAGGAGGTGGGACTCTCGCTGAGCGAGGCCGCCACCGCGTTGGAGACGCTTCCGCATGACCGGCCGGCTGGGAAGAGCGACTGGGAGCGACTCTCCAAATCCTGGCGCGACCGACTCGACCGGCAGATCGCCGAGTTGGAGGCACTCCGGGACGAGCTCGGCGACTGCATCGGATGCGGCTGCCTCTCTCTCAGATCGTGCGCCATCCTCAACCCCGCCGACAGCGCGGCAAGAAGGGGGCCAGGCCCCCGCTACTTGCTCGGTGACGAGAGGGTGGCCACCCTCCCCTCTTGACCCGTCAAGCCGGCTGAGCGGCCCCCACCGGGATCTCGAGGGCATGGGCCGAGGCGAACACATAGGCGATCCAGAGAGTGTCCGCCAGAAGTAGATGGGTCAGCTGCATCCAAACCGGGACTCCGAGGACGACGTTGAGGACACCCGTGAGGAGCATCAGCCCGACGAGAAGCGGGAGGAAGCGGGCGGCCCCAGACCTCGTGCCGGTCGACCGACCCGACGCCCACCAGCCGATCGATGCCGCGGCCACGGCGAGGATGGGATGGATGACCCTCAAGTCGGTGAGGAAGTGGGCTTCGCCGCTCCCGGACGGGCCCGACCCGGTCTTGGGGAACAGCGTGTCGGCCAGGGCGGTGATCGCACCGGTGGCAGCGAGGAGCACCACCGCCATCCCACCAAGGACGACCCAGCGCCACACGACCGGGTGGGAGCGAGGCGACAAGCGGCCGCCGCCCGAAAGCCAGAAGATGGTCAAGGCCAGGGCGGCGAGGAGAAAAAGCGTGTTCACCAGGTGGAGGGGAACAGCCACCACCCGCGCCAGAGAGGAGTCGTCGGTAACCCACTCGGCGAGAACGATCATCGCTCCGATCAAAGCCTCGATCACGATCGCCACCAACGAGAGCGCAGCGCCGACCCGGGCCGGCTCGCCTTTCGGGATGCGGAGCCACACCCACACCGCCAGCACGCCCACTGACACCAAGGCGAGCCCGCTGCCGAGACGGTGGGTGTACTCGATCGCCGTCGCCCCTTCCAGGGCAGGGACGATCTCTCCCTGGCAGGTGGGCCAACTGCGGCCGCACCCCGCCCCCGACCCGGTCGACCTGACCAAGGCCCCGAGCAGGATGACAGCAACGTTGATGCCCAGCGTCAACCAGGCGAAACGCACGATGCGGCTCACAAAGGAGAGGTTAGGAGCACCCGATTGCCGGCCCGACCGGTGCGATACCCTCGCTCCCGATGCAGATCCTCCCCGACGTCCTGGCCGCAATCGGCAACACCCCTCTGGTTCGGCTCAGCCGGATCCACCCGCCCGGGAACCTGGTCGCCAAGGTCGAGCACATGAATCCGGGTGGCTCGGTCAAGGAACGAATAGCGGTCTTGATGGTCGATGAGGCCGAGTCGAAGGGGTTGCTCCGGCCGGGTGGGACAATCATCGAGCCAACGTCCGGCAACACCGGAGTCGGCCTCGCCATGGTGGGGGCGGTGCGCGGGTATCGCGTCATCTGCACCGTCCCCGACAAGGTCTCCAAGGAGAAGCAAGACCTGCTCCGCGCCTACGGAGCCGAGGTGATCGTCACCCCGACCGACCTGACCCCGGAGCACCCCGACTCCTACTACGCGGTGGCGAGACGCCTCGCCGGGGAGATCGAGGGCGCCTTCCACCCCGACCAGTACTCCAACCCGGCCAATCCCGAGGCCCACTACCTGACCACCGGCCCCGAGATCTGGCGTCAGACCGACGGGGCGATCGACGCACTTGTCGTGGGAGTGGGCACGGGCGGCACCATCAGCGGTGCCGGCAGGTTCCTCAAGGAGCAGAAACCGGGTCTCCAGGTGATCGGAGCCGATCCCGAGGGGTCGATCTTCACGGCCGAGGACCAGTCCGCGGTCCACCAGTACCTGGTGGAAGGGGTAGGCGAGGACTTCTACCCGGCGACCGTGGACCTCGATGTCATCGATCGCTGGGTGAAGGTCGGCGACGCCGAGTCATTCGCCATGGCGCGGCGCCTGGCTCGGGAAGAGGGACTGCTGGTCGGGGGGTCATGCGGGATGGCGGCCCATGCTGCGCTGAGGGTGGCCGAGGAGAGCTCTGGGTCGCTGGTGGTGGTGATCCTCCCCGACTCGGGCCGTGGCTATCTCTCCAAGGTGTTCGACGACGGCTGGATGGAGGAGCACGGGTTCGAAACGTAGAGGGCCCCCGAAACCGGGGGCCCTCCATAGACGAGCGGCACAGGCATTGCTTCGGCGACGAGCACCGCCACAGGTGGACAAAGTCCGTGGTAGCCAGAGCCGGGTGGTCCGAGTTTGGAGTCGCTACCGGTCCCAGGTGGGACGAGCGACGCCGCGGTCAGCGCCGCTCAGCGCTCGACCACCTCCAGAGTCCAAAGACTTTCAAACAACCTAGGACCACCTCCTTTCTCTGGTGGGGTCAGTCTGCCACAAGTCGCGCATTTCAAGGAGAGAAATTCCGCTATCGGTTCCGGAACACGTCGGGCGGTATCGCCTCCTGTTGACGGCGGCGGGCACCCAACCCGGAGAGGTATTGGTCTGGGAAGGGGAAGCGGTCGTAACCGATGTCGATCGCCGCGTTCATGGTCCAGTAGGGGTCGAGGAGATGGGGGCGTGCCAGCACGCAGAGGTCGGCCCTGCCGGAGACCAGGATGTTGTGCACGTCATCGATGCTCGACACCGCCCCCACGGTCATAGTCGCGATCCCCACCTCGTTTCGGATCCGGTCTGAGTAGGGGGTCTGGTACAGCCTCCCGTACTCGGGGTCGGCGTCGATCGAAGTCTGCCCGGTGGACACGTCGATGAGGTCGCATCCCAGGTCCTTCAGGGCGGCGGCGAGCACAACCGAGTCGTCGCCGTCGAACCCGCCCTCCACCCAGTCGGTGGCGGAGATCCGGACCGAGATCGGCTTCTCCTCCGGCCAGGCCTCACGAACCGCGGTGAACACCTCCAGCGGGTATCGCATTCGATTCTCCAGTGAGCCTCCGTACCCGTCCTCGCGTCGATTGGCCAGCGGGGTGAGGAAGCTGGACAGGAGGTACCCGTGGGCATAGTGCAGCTCGAGCAGGTCGAACCCGGCGCGGTCGCCGCGCCGGGCGGCGGCGACGAACTGGTCGCGCACCACTTCCATGTCGGCGCGGGTCATCTCCCTCGGCACCTGGCTGTCGGGCCGGTAACGAATCGGTGAGGGTCCCATGATCTCCCAGTTCCCCTGGTCGAGTGGGTCGCTGTCACCCTCCCACATCAGCTTGGTCGAGCCCTTCCGGCCAGAGTGCCCGATCTGGAGCCCGATCTTCGACCTGGTGTGGGCGTGGACGAAGCCGACCACCCGATTCCAATACTCCGCCTGCTCGTCGCTCCAGATACCGGTGCAACCCGGGCTGATCCGGCCGTCAGGGGAGACACAGGTCATCTCGGTCATCACCAGCCCGGCGCCGCCCACGGCCCTGCTCCCCAGGTGGACCAGGTGCCACTCGTTGGGCATCCCATCCACTGCGCTGTACTGATCCATGGGCGAGACCACGATGCGATTGGCCAGGTCGAGCCCTCTGGCCCGAAACGGGTGGAAGATCGGTGGCACCGTCTCGTCGACAGGCTCCGGGCACCCGTGGTCCGAGCCGGCGTACCACCTGTCCACCGACGCCATGTAGCCGGCGTCCCGGAGCCTGAGGTTGTCGTAGGTGATGCGCTGGCTCCTGGTGAGCATGCTGAACACGAATTGCTCCGGGTCCATCCCGCGGTAGCGATCGGCTCCTTCGAACCAGCGGAGACTCGCTTGGGCCGCCCGCTGCAGGCTCTCTACCTCGGGCCTCCTTTGGGTCTCGTAACGGTCGAGCGCATCCTCGAGGGAGATGTCGTCGAGGAGGAGCGGGGCCAGGGAGATGGCGTCCTCCATTGCCAGTTTGGTCCCCGAGCCGACGGAGAAGTGAGCGGTGTGGATGGCATCGCCCATCAAGGTCACGTTGCCGTGATGCCACCTCTCGCAAGTGATGGTGGGGAACTGCAGCCATTTCGAGTTGTTGCCGAGCAACCCCCGATCGTCGAGATGGGCGGAAAAGATCTGCTGGCACAGGTCCAGGGCGAGTTGGTCGCTCGCCCCGGGCGGGAGCTGCCCGTCTGCGGTCACATCGAAGCCCAGAGCGGCCCAAGTGGCCGGAGGCATCTCCACGATGAACGTGCTGCCCTCGGCGCCATAGGGGTAGACATGGGCCCAGATCATCCCGGCCGGGGTGTCGACGAACACGAAGGTGAACTCGTCGAAGACCTTGGGCGTCCCGAACCAGATGTACTTGTTGCGCCGCAGGTCGACCTTCGGGCGAAGATGGTCGGCAAGGTCGCGGCGCACGATGCTGTTCGCCCCGTCCGCTCCCACCACCAGGTCGGCAGCGGGCAGAGCGTTCAAGCCCTCGATCTCGGTGGAGAAGCGGAGATCGACCCCGAGCTCGGTGGCGCGGCCGGCCAGCAGCTGGAGTAGGCCCTTACGGCTCGTCGCCGAGAAGCCATGGCCTCCCGAGACGAACTCACGACCGCCGGGGTGATGGACCCTGATGTCGCCCCAATGCCGGAAAGTGGCGGCCAACCCCTGGAAAGACGGCCCGTCGGCGTCGCTGAAGTGATCCAGAGTCTCGTCGCTGAACACGACTCCGAAGCCGTAAGCATCACCGGGCCTATTGCGCTCGAAGACCGTCACCTCGAGGCCGGGCCTGGCCTTCTTCAACAAGATGGAGAGGTAGAGACCGGCGGGCCCGCCACCGACCACGACGAGACGAGACAATCCCTTGCTCATTGGGTCGGCGCCACGCTAGATGGGTGAGCTGGTGCCTAGAGGCGGAGACTCCCGAAGAAGTCATCCCACCAGGAGCCGAGGGCGTCCATCGTGTTGCTCAGCGACCAGAGGAAAACGACGATCAGGGCCACGACCAACACGACCGTGGCGAGGTGCCGCACCCGGTACAGCTGCCGCTGTTGCGTGTCCTCCATGTACGAGGGCTCGTTCACCGGCGGGGTCGGGGCGGTGATGGCGAAGGGCTCGGGTGGGTTGGTGAAAGCCGGCTCCGCTGCCCGGTTCATGGCCGCCGCACCCACCAGGTCGGGGCGAGGGCTGTTCGACTCGACCATCGGTTGCGCTTCCGGCAGCCATATCGGCGACTCATCGCGGTGCTCCCTTGCCTCGGCCTCCAACTCGAAGTCGAGGTCTAGCACGGTCTCGGCCTCGTGTGTGGGGCCGGGCGCAGAAACCGGGAGCAACCCGTCGAGACCGGCCAGGTGGAAAGTCTCTTCCTCGGGCTCCGGCGCCGGCCCGTCCTCCAGAGGAAGAGGGGCCAGGCTGGCCAGGGCCTCCTCCACGGTGGGATGTGCCTCCTCCACCGGGACCTCCACCCCCGCCTTCTCGAACAGGCTCTGCTTGTCTAGGTCGAGGATGGCGGAGAGGGCGGTGATCACCGAAGCATCGGTGGGCACCGAGACATCGCGCTCCCAACTCCGGATCGAGCTGGCCGACCGGCCCACCAGCTGGCCCAGTTGGGCCTGGCTCAGCCCCAATCTGGTCCGGCGGTAACGCACTGACCGTCCAAACGAGCGCTCGGGCATTTGGTCCGATGGTACCGGCATGTGGGGCTAGCTCATTCGGGGGCTCGACGGCGTGGTCATACCCGCCCCGACCTATCCTCGAAACCGGAGGCGTCCGGACGCCTGGTGGGTCCCCCGGTCTTCAAAACCGGTGGGGGGTCTGATCGGCCCCCGGCGGGTTCGATTCCCGTCCGCCTCCGCCACCTGGGCTAGGTCGATCAAATCATTGAACTCGGGCCTGTTCTCCGTAGCATTTCGAGCATGGAGATCGCCATCATCGCCCTAGGGGTGGTCGGGCTGGTCTTTACCGGGATCGCCCTGAAACAGGCGAAACCAACAGTTACCGCCGAGAGGGTTGCCGGCCATCCCGACACGTTCGAGCTGTGGAACGAAGGGCCCGGGACCGCAGTGCTGGTCCACGCCGACGTGATCACACCGAGCTTCCCGCAGGGAAAGCCGATCGACGATGCCCGTGAGAACGTGCCGGGTCTTGCCCTCGACGAGCGGATCAGGATCGACGACACCCTGTGGGGCCGCGGCTCGACACTGGAGCCCCTGCGCCGATTCGAGGTCCGAATCCCCTCGGCCACCAGCCTCCGGATCGTGTACCGGGGAGAGGGTGTGCTCGGCTCATTGGCCACCGCCACCATGACCCTCGAGGGGAGTCACTAGCCGCCACCCCAGGGCGGCCTGTCAAGTAGGGGCTTTGTACCCTCCATCGATTGCTGCGCCTTCGGATAGGTTTCTGCCATCCACCTAGAGGAGGCAAAGGTATGAGAAAGGCAGCAGCGATTGGATCGATCATCTTCGGGATCCTCCTGATGATCGGAGGTGTTGCCACCTGGGTGCTGGTGTCCGACACGCTCAGCGACCAGCAGATCACCGTCTCCGAGGATGCGGACTGTCTCGCCGGCGACGAGGTGAATGGGCCGTTCAGCGCCTATTGCGAGGCCAAGGTGATCGAGCAGCACGCTCTCGATGCCACCGGCGGGCTCTACTACGCAGAGATGGACCGCGAGGACCCGCTCCGCGCGACCGCGGCCAACGCCTCGTTCCTCCAAGCTTCCCTGTTCACCTCTGTGCTCGCCTTCGGAGTCGCCGTGATGGCATTCGGGATGGGGTTCCTCTTCGTCCTGATCGGCCTCGGGATCAGGGACGTGGACAAGCGCCTCGGTCTGACCACCTGATCAAGAGCCGGTCCCGTTCCCGATCGGCCAGAACCGGATGAACGGAGCGGTTTCGACCCAGCGGTCGAGGGCAGCCCTCGACCGCTCCGGGTCGGACCCCCATGACTCGACCAGGGCCCGGAGCAGGATCCGGGCCCGCTCCTCCCGGTCGGGCTCCGGCTCACCCCGAACCGGCACGTCGGCGACGACCCCCCGCTTGAGATGGAGGGTGAACTCCGGGTTGGCCATGATGTTCGCCACCCAGTCCCGCTTGAAGCCGGGCCGGCCGGTGAGGTAGTACTGGCCGTCGAATTGGTGGAAGTAGATCTCTACCCGGCGGGGCATGCCTGTCTTCCGCCCGGTGGTGGTGATGTCGGCGACCCCGCCTCGACTGAGGGCCTCGGTCAAATCGGGTCTCATGCGGTCTGGAACCCCCTTTTCCTGGGCCGTGTTCCCACCGGTTAACTTTGTCGTCATGGGCCAGCGCATCACCGTCGACACCGCACCCATGGGCCCGGTCGCCCTGTTCACGCTCGATCGCTCGCTGACCGGTCAGGACGGCGTCACCTATCAGGCCGGCTCCGACGACGGCGAGGGCCCGCCCCGGGTCCTCGCCGACCGTCTCTTTGCCGGAGACGGCGAGATCGATCACGTCCATCTCCAGTCGAACAGCGTGACCGTGCACCGGAGGGAATCGTGGGACCGGAGGGCGCTGGACCGCGCCGCCGACATCATCGCCAACCTGTTCATCCACTATGACGCAGCTACGCCGTACGGGGAGGACCCGTGGGAGGCGATGAGGGTCGAGCATTACAACGCGACCATCACCGACATCCGCGCCCAGAACGACGATCTCTGGGTGATCCGGGTCACCCCGGACACCCCGATCGAGCCGTTCGAGGCCGGCCAGTACACCACCCTGGCGCTGGGCTACTGGGAGCCTCGCGCCGACGAGGCCGACGAGGACCTCACCACCATCAAGGAGAAGAAGCTGGCCCGGAGGTCCTACTCGGTCTCCAGCTCCATGGTCGACGAGAGTGGCGAGCTGCTCCCCCCACACACCGAGTACGTGGAGTTCTACATCGTGAAGGTGCGGCCCGGGCAGGAGGAGATCCCGGCGTTGACTCCACGGCTGTTCCTCAAGGGGGTCGGGGATCGCATCTTCATGGGTCGGAAGTTCGCCGGTCGCTACACCCTGGCGAGAGTCGAGCCTGAGGACGACATCGTCTTTCTCAGCACCGGGACCGGCGAGGCGCCCCACAACGCCATGATCGCCGAGTTGTTACGTCGGGGGCATCGAGGGGGGATCTTGAACGCCGTCTGCGTCCGCTACCGATCAGACCTCGCCTACACCGGGCAGCATGCCCTGCTGACCGACCGGTACCCGGGCTATCGCTATCTGACGCTGACCACTCGCGAGCCGGAGAACGAGGGCCACAAGGTCTACATCCAGGACCTGGTGGAGTCGGGTCGGATCGAGGATGAGTTGGGCGCCCCTCTCGACCCGAGCCGTGCCCACGTCTACCTCTGCGGGAACCCCGCCATGATCGGCCTCCCCAAGTGGGAGGGCGACACCCCGATCTTCCCCGAGCCCCTCGGCGTCTGCCAACAACTCCACGACCGCGGGTTCACCATCGACCGCATCCGCGCCCCCGGCAACGTCCACTACGAGGAGTTCTGGTCGGGCCGCTGATCGGGCCGTGGAACCTCAGCTTCTGCCGCCCGTATTCGGGCGTAACTGTCTCAGCTTCGTGAGGATTCGCCGGTTGACCGCGAACCTGAGACGCTTCTGCCCGTATACGGGCCGTGGAACCTCAGCTTCCAGTGCCCATCTCGGCGGACCTCTCGCGGCGCTGCGCCTCCGCCACGGCGATGGCGGTGAGGTTGACCACGTCGTTGACCGAGGCGTCCCGTTGCAGGACGTGGACGGTCTTGGAGAGACCACTGAGAATGGGGCCGATCACCTCGGCGTCGCCAAGCCGGTTGAGGAGCTTGTAGGCGGCATTGGCCGCGGTGAGGTTGGGGAAGACGAGCACGTTGGCCGCCCTGCTCAACGGGCCCGAGGGCCGACGGTCGGCGAGCAACTCGGGCATCACGGCGGTGTCCGCCTGCATCTCGCCGTCCACCGGAATGTCCGGTCGGGCCAAACGAAAGAGCTCGACAGCCCTGCGCACGCGAGCCGGCTCGGTCCCCCCGGCCGAGCCGAAGTCCGAGTAGCTGATGAAAGCCACCCGGGGATCGCGCGAGAAATCCTCCTCGGCCGTGGTGGCGGCGGCGAGGGCGATCTCCGCCAGCTGCTCCGCCGTCGGTTCGATGTTCACGGCGCAGTCGGTGAAGAAGTAGACGCTGCCCTTGACCACCACGAGGTAGACCGAGCTGACGATGGAGCGCCCCTCCTCCACCTGGAGCACCTGGAGGGCCGGCCGGATGGTCTCCGGGTAGTAGGTGGAGAGGCCGCCGAGGACGGCGTCGGCCTTGCCCTCGCGCACCATCAGGCACGCATACATATCGGGGTCTTCCGTCATCTTCTGGGCGGTCTGGAGGGATAGTCCCTTGTGGCGGCGCAGCTGTTCCAGCACCTCGGCGTAGCGCTCTCGCTCGCCCACCTCACTGATCGGGTCGATCACCTCGATCCCGCCCAACGAGATCCCGGCGCCCTCGGCGAGCGACTCGATCACAGCGATGCCGCCGAGGAGGATGGCACTGGCAATGCCCTCGTCGGTCACCCGGCGGGCGGCCCGGATGATCCGGATGTCGTCGGCATTGGGATAGACGACCTTCTTGGGGTGCTCCATGGCTCGGGTGGTGACCGCATTGATCAACTCATGGGAGGCGTGGAAGCGAGTCTGCAGCTGGGTCACGTACTGGTCGAAGTCCTCGATCGGAGCCCGCGCCAGCCCTTCCTCCATCGCTGCCCGCGCCACCGCCGGCGCCACTCGCCACAGGACGCGCGGGTCGAAGGGCTTGGGGATCAGGTATTCGGGGCCGAACCGGAGCCGCTCGAGGTCATAGGCGCGCAGGACCGAGTCGGGAACCGGCTCCCTGGCCAGCTCGGCCAAGGCGTTCACCGCGGCCACTTTCATCTTCTCCGAGACGGCGCGAGACCTCACGTCGAGAGCGCCCCGGAATATGAACGGGAATCCGAGAACGTTGTTGACCTGGTTCGGGTAGTCGCTGCGCCCGGTGGCCATGATCACGTCGGAACGGGCCGCTTTGGCGTCGGGATAGCTGATCTCGGGGTCCGGGTTGGCCAGGGCGAACACGATCGGTGCGTCGGCCATCGACTGCACCATCTCCTTGCTCACGGTCCCCGCCACCGACACCCCGATGAAGGCGTCGGCCCCCGCCAGGGCGTCCTCGAGGGTCCGCGCCTTCGTGTCCCGGGCCAGCTCCCGCTTGATGTCCGTGAGGTCGTCACGACCGGTGTGGAGGACGCCTCTCGAGTCGACCATGAGCACGTTTGCCGGGTCGACACCGAAGCCGACGAAGAAACGGGCGCAGGCGATCCCTGCCGCCCCGGCGCCGGCGAAGACGATCCGGGTGTTGGCGATGTCGCGTCCGGTCAGCTCGAGTGCGTTGAGGAAGGCTGCACCGCCGATGATGGCCGTCCCGTGCTGGTCGTCGTGGAACACGGGTATGTCCAGCCTCTCCCTGAGGGTCTCCTCGATCGAGAAGCATTCGGGCGCCTTGATGTCCTCGAGGTTTATCCCGCCCACCGTCGGGGCGAGCAACTCGCAGAACCTGATCACGTCGTCGGGATCCCTCGAGTCGATCTCGAGGTCGAACACGTCGATATCGGCGAAACGCTTGAACAAGACCGCCTTGCCCTCCATCACCGGCTTGCTGGCGAGGGCACCGATGTCCCCGAGCCCGAGAACCGCCGTCCCGTTGGACACCACGGCCACGAGGTTGCCCCTGTTGGTGAATCGAAAGGCGGCGTTGGGGTCGTCGGCGATGACCAGGCACGGCTCGGCCACCCCTGGGGTGTAGGCGAGGCTCAGATCTGCCTGGGTCGCGGTGGGCTTGGTCGACCGTATCGCGATCTTCCCGGGCGTCGGCTTCTCGTGATAGTCGAGAGCCTCAGAAAAGGATCGCTTGTCGGCCATGGTCCTGAGCCTATCCGTCGCAAACCGACGCTTCGCCGTTGAGGGCCACACATGCGACAATTGCGGCACAGATGAAGGCCTCCAACCTGCCGATCGTCCACGACAACGGTTACAAGGTGATGACCGGCTGGCGCGTCGGCCACGCCCCCGAGGAGTCCACCACCCGCTCCGGATTGCTCGTCCCGGTCGGGACCAAAGACGGCAACGACGCACTCTCCCTGGTCGATGTCCAGACCGGGCAGCAGTTCTGGGCGGTGCCGACCGGGGCGTGGCGGTTCATCTGGCCGGCCACCGGCAAGCCCGTAATCGCGGTCCGCGAGTCGCAGATAATCGCCGAGGAGCAACTCGAGCACGTCGGAGACGAGGGTCAGTACCTCTGAGCCCGGATAATTGCCCCGCATCGCGGCGTCCCGGCCGTCAACATCGCGGCCACCCCAGAGGGGCCACCGTATGACCCAAGACCACGCCTCTCGCCGCCGCCGTCGTCTCACCGCCACCGTCACCGACCTCGAAGTCGCCATCCAGCGGGCTTTCCTGGTCGGTGTCGAGCTGCCCGGGATGAGCACTGTGGAAGCCGAGCGAAGCCTCGACGAGCTGGCCCTCCTCACCGATACCGCCGGCTCGAACCCGGTCGACCGGGAGCTGGTGCGGCGCCACCGCGTGGACGCCGCCACCTACGTCGGCTCGGGGAAGGTCGAAGAGCTCGCCACCCTGACCAAGGCCCTCGACATCGATGTGGTCGTGTTCGACAACCAGCTGACCCCGGCCCAGCAACGCAATCTCCAGAAGCTCTTCGGATGCGACGTGGTCGATCGTGAGGGGCTGATCCTCGACATCTTCGCCCAGCACGCCCACACCAAGGTGGGCGCCCTCCAGGTCGAGCTCGCCCTCCACCGCTACAACCTCCCCCGGCTGAGAGGGAAGGGAACCAGCCTCTCCCAACAGGGCGCCGGCGTCCTCGCCCGCGGCCCCGGTGAGACCAAGCTCGAGACCGACCGTCGGCGCATCCTGCAACGGATGTCCAAGCTGGAGCGCGAGCTGAAGGAGACGGTGCGTCACCGGGAGACCCAGAGCAAGTCGCGTCGGCGCTCCGAGATCCCTCAGGTGTCCATCGTGGGGTACACCAACGCCGGGAAGTCGACCCTGCTCAACTCTCTCACCGACGCCGGGGTGCTGGTCGAGGACCGGCTGTTCGCCACGCTCGACTCGACGGTGCGGCGGCTCGACCTCCCGGACAACCGCCCGGTGCTCATCGCCGACACGGTCGGCTTCGTGCGGCGACTCCCCCACCACCTCGTCGAGGCCTTCCAATCCACCCTCGCCCAAGTGGCGGAGGCGGACCTCCTCCTCCACGTGGTGGACGGCTCCTCAGATGATCCGGCCGGGCAGATAGCCGCGGTGCGCGAGGTGCTCGAAGAGATCGGGGCGGCCGGCGTGCCCGAGCTGATCGCATTCAACAAGTCGGACGCCGTCTCGCCCCAAGGTCTCGATCGCCTGGCCAACCTCTACCCGGACGCCGTGGTGATCTCGGCGCTCACCGGGGCCGGGCTCGACGAACTGCTCGCTCGAATCGCCGAGCGCCTGCAGCGGGCCATGGTCACCCTGACACTGGAGCTGCCCTACAGCCGCGGTGACCTCGTTGCCGCCGCACACAGGCTGGGCGAGGTCATCGAGGAGAAGGGCGACGACAACGGTCTGATCCTGGAGGTCAGGATCCCGGAGTCGGCGCGTGCCCAGTTCGCCCAATACAGTCGCTGACGGTTCAGCCGCTGAAGGCGAGGGCGGCTGCGCCGACGATCCCGGCGTTGTTGACGAGAGCCGCCCGTATCGTCCTGACTTCGGCGAAGGTGACGTGGCGTGAGAACTCGTCCCAATAGCGGGAGATCCCGCCTCCGATGACGACCAGATCGGGGGTGAACACCTCGTTGGCCAGGGTGATGAACTCCCTCGCCCTGATCCCCCACTCGTCCCAACTCAGGTCCTCCTTTCGTCGCGCCTTGGCCGAGTACCGCCGCTCGGCCGGCCGCACCCCGCTGAGCTCGAGCTGACCGACCTCGATGTTGGGAACCAGCTCACCGTCGAGGAGGAGGGCGCTCCCGATGCCGGTTCCGAAGGTGAGAACGAGGATCTTCCCGATCTCCCCCCTGGCCGCCCCGTAACGCACCTCGGCGAGCCCGGCGGCGTCGGCATCGTTGATCAGCCTGAGCTCGCGCCCGGTCACGGGCCCGAGGACGTCGAAGGCGTTGACCCCGATCCACGACTGATCGATGTTGTTGGCGGTGGAGACCCACCCGTTCCGAACCACAACGGGGAGACCGACCCCTATCGGCCCGGCTGCATCGAGCTGGTCGACGAGGCCCTTGACCGCGGCCGCAACCGCGTCGGGGGTCGACGGTTGCGGGGTGTCGACCCTGAGGCGCTCGCTGACCAGCTCCCCGTCGGCCAGGTCCACGATTGCGGCTTTGACCCCCGAGCCCCCCACATCCACGCCGATCCTCGTGTCCACGGGCGGGGAGCCTAGGCCCGCCGGGAGCGGCGTGCGGAACGGGTCGGTTACCCTCGGAATCATGAGTGGGATGGCTGATGTCGCCGTCGTCGGCCTCGGTGTCATGGGCGCCAACCTCGCCCTCAATCTCGCCGATCGGGGCAGTCAGGTAGTGGTGCACAACCGCACCAGGTCGGTGACCGACGAGCTGATGGCGGGTGAAGGGGCCGCGGCCGGGCTCGAGGCCGCCTACTCGATGGACGAGTTGGCCGCCATGCTGGCAAGACCACGCAAGGTCCTGATCATGGTCACCGCCGGGGAGGCGGTCGACCGGGTCATCGACGGGCTCATCGACCATCTCGATGAGGGGGACATCGTCATCGACGGGGGCAACTCGCTCTACGCCGACACGGACCGACGCCAGGCATCCGTCGAGTCGCGCGGTCTGCTCTACGTGGGCATGGGCGTGTCAGGTGGCGAGGAAGGGGCCCGCCACGGCCCGTCGATCATGCCGGGAGGGAGTCCCGCCGCCTGGCCGCACCTCGAGCAGATGCTCAAGTCGATCGCTGCCAAGGCAACCGACGGATCCCCGTGCTGTGAGTGGATCGGGCCCGGCGGGGCGGGGCACTTCGTGAAGATGGTGCACAACGGCATCGAGTACGGGGACATGCAGGTGATCGCCGAGGCGTACGACCTGATGCGACGTGGGATCGGGCTCGGCCCCGAGGAGATGTCCAAGGTCTTTGCCGGCTGGAACCAGGGCCGCCTTCGTTCCTATCTGATCGAGATCACGGGCGAGATCCTCTCGACGCGGCTGGAAGGGGCTCCCATCGTCGACCTGATCCTCGACGCCGCAGGGCAGAAGGGGACCGGGAAGTGGACCGTGGTCTCGTCGATGGACCTGGGACAGCCCACCACACTGGTGGCCGAGGCCGTGTACGCCCGAATGGTCAGCTCCGACCCGGAAGCGAGGAGGAGGGCGGCCTCCATCTACGACTCCCCGGTGGGCACATTGGGAGAGTTGGCCACCAGCGACGTCGAGAGCGCCCTCTACGGGTCGAAGATCGTGTCCTACGCCCAGGGATTCCGGCTGATGCGGGCAGCATCCGCCGAGTTCGAGTGGGACCTCGACCTGGCCACGATCGCCTCGATCTGGAGGGCCGGGTGCATCATCAGGGCGGACTTCCTGGAGGACATCACCTCCGCCTACCGCCGGGACACGGCACTGCCCGACATGCTCGAGGACCCCTTTTTTGCCGACGCCCTGCGCGCCGCCGAGCCGGCGTGGCGGGCCGTGGTGGCCGGCGCGGCCAAGGCAGGCATCCCGGCCCCTGCCTATGCCAGCGCACTCGCCTACTTCGACGGGATGCGATCCGAGCGTCTGCCCGCCAATCTCATCCAGGCGCAGCGAGACTTCTTCGGGGCTCACACCTTCGAACGCATCGACCGGCCCGACGGTGGGCCCTTCCATCACGATTGGGCATGACGGCCCGCCGATTCCGCCAGGTCGACGTGTTCGGCACGGGGCCGCTCACCGGCAACCCCCTCGCTGTCGTCGTCGACGCCGTGGGTCTCGACACCGAGGGCATGGAGCGCATCACCAGGTGGATGAACCTGTCGGAGACCACCTTCCTCCTCCCGCCCGAGTCACCCGGCGCCGACTACCGGGTGCGCATCTTCACCCTCGGTGGGGAGCTTCCCTTCGCCGGGCATCCCACCTTGGGCACGGCCCACGTCTGGGCCGCCCTCTCGCACCACTCCGGGACCATCGTTCAGGAATGCGGGTCGGGCCTGGTGCCGATCAGGCCGATTCCGGGCGGCTTCTCGTTCGCCGCCCCCCGGTTGCTCAGAGAGGGCCCGGTCGACCCTGTCTTCCTCGATCAGCTGGCGGCGGTGCTCGGGATCGCAGTCGATGAGATCGTCGAGAGCCGGTGGGTGGACAACGGGCCGGGTTGGGTGGGCCTGCTCCTGAGCGACGCCGAGAGGGTCCTCTCCCTGGAGCCCCGCCCGGAGGGAGCCGGCGAAGGAATCCGGCTCGACATCGGGGTCGTCGGCCCCCATGCCGCCGGTTCGGAGTTCGCCTTCGAGCTGCGTGCCTTCTTCACCGACGATCGTGGGCAGCTGACCGAGGACCCGGTCACCGGGAGCCTCAACGCCTCGGTGGCGCAGTGGATGATCGAAACCGACCGGGTCACCACCCCGTATCTGGCTCGTCAGGGGACTCGTCTCCGGAGAGAGGGACGGGTATCGATAGACCGGGACGAGGACGGGACGATCTGGGTGGGTGGCGCCACCCGGACGGTGATCGAGGGATCGATCGAGGTCTAGATCGGCGGGATCCCGGGGACCTCGATCCGCTCGCTGCGCGGGATGTCCGGGTCCGCCTCGTCCGCCTCCTCGACGTGCTGGCGCCGGACACCCATCGTGAAGAGGATGGCATCGAGGTAGGGCACCGAGATGGCGGTGTCTGCCCTCTCGACTACGACGGGCTTGGCGTTGAAGGCGATCCCCAGACCGGCGGTAGCCAGCATGTCGAGGTCGTTGGCGCCGTCCCCAACCGCCACCACCTGTGAGAGTGGAATCCCCTCGGCCTCGGCGATCGACCTCAGGAAGTCGGCTTTCTTGGGCCCGTCCACGAACTCGCCCACGAGCTCCCCTGTGAGCACGCCGTCGACCATCTCGAGGGTGTTCGACAGGGAGTAGTCGATGCCCAGGTCGGCGGCGAGGACACTGGTGAATCGGGTGAACCCGGCGGAGACGATGGCCGTCACCAAGCCGAGCCTCTTCAGAGTCCGGATGAAGGTCCGCGCCCCACTGGTCAGGGTCAGGTTCTCGTGCACCCGGGTGATTGCGGTCTGGTCCAGACCCTTGAGCAGGCCCACTCGCTCCCGAAGCGACGACTCGAAGTCGATCTCGCCGAGAAGGGCCCGCCGGGTCAAGTCGGAGACCTCGTCCTCGACTCCGGCCTCCCTGGCCAGAAGGTTGATCACCTCTTCCTGGATCAGGGTCGAGTCGACGTCCATGATGACCATCCGCTTGGCCCGCCGTTCCAGGCCCTCCCTCTGGATGGCGACGTCGATGGGCCGCTCGGCCGCCGCCCTCACCAGGTTCTCCCGCACTTGGTCGAGGTCACCGTTGCTGACCAAGAGCTCGTAGCTGACCACGGGATACCGGGAGAGGCGGAAGATTCGCTCGATGTTCGCCCCGCCCTCAGCGATGGCGCCGGCGACCGCCCCGAAGTCCTCCGGGCCCACCCTCATCCCGATCAGGGTCACCACCGACATCGGCTTGGTCGGGGTCGGGGTGTCCTCGACGACCTCGAACTCGACGTGCAAGCCTCGCTCCCACCCGAAGAAGAGGATGTCCCGAATCGTCGCCTTTTCGCCCGCGACCCCGATGAGGACGTTGAGCGTCAGCCTCCCGCGCACGACGATCTGCTCGACGTCGTAGATATCGACCTCGGCGTCCGACAGCACTTTCATCAGCCCGGCGGAGATCCCGGGCCCGTCGGGCCCGTTCACTGAGACCAGGACAGTCGAGCGATCTCGCACCCGGTCAGGGTAAGCGGGTCGACCGCCTGTTCAATGTCAGGTCCGTTGGGGCGATGCCCGGGTGCTCGGTACCATCGTGGCGCAAATACCGAAGGGGCGCATTTGTCAGAGAACCAGTTTCGCCTGCCGCGAACCGTGATTCCGGTCCATTACGACCTCCTGCTCGAGCCAGACCTCGAGGCCTTCGCCTTTCGGGGTGAGGTGTCGATCCGGATGGGCGTCACCGAGACGCTGGACGAGATCGTTTTGAACGCAGCCGAGATCGAGATCGAGACAGCGGCACTTCAGGGTGACATGGAAATAGCAGTCACGTCGATCGCCTACGACAACGAGTTCGACCGGGCGACGCTGACCCTGGCCGAACCGGTCACGCCGGGCACCTACACCCTGGCCATCACCTACACGGGCAGCATCAACGACCAACTGCGCGGCCTCTACCGGTCGATCTACAAGGACAAGGACGGCGTCGATCACGTGATCGCCACCAGCCAGTGCCAGGCCACGGACGCCCGGCGGGTCTTCCCTTGCTGGGACGAGCCGGATCTCAAGGCGACGTTCAAGACATCGATGGTCGTGGCCGACGGTCTCGAGGCCTACTCGAACGGCCCCGAGATCGGCCGGGTGAAGCTGGACGACGGACGGGTCCGATTCGACTTCGCCGAGACGATGAAGATGTCGACCTACCTCCTCGCCTTCATCGCCGGCCCGTTCCAGGCCACCGAGCCGGTGGTGGTGCGGGGGACGCCGATTCGGGTGATCGTGCCGCGCGGGAACCTGCATCTCACCGAGGTGGCCCTGGAGAACGCCGTCTTCTGCTTCGAGTACCTGTCCGACTACTACGGGATCCCGTATCCGGAGCACAAGCTCGACCACATCGCCATACCCGACTTCGCTGCCGGGGCGATGGAGAACGTCGGGCTGATCACCTACCGCGACGCCTATCTGATCCTCGACCGGGCCAAGGCGAGTCAGGGCGAGCTCCAGGCATGCCTCGACGTGATCGGCCACGAGATAGCACATCAGTGGTTCGGGAACCTGGTGACGATGAAATGGTGGGAGGGCGCCTGGCTCAACGAGGCATTCGCCAGCTTCATGGAGCTGAAGGCGACAGATGCGATGAAACCCGGTTGGAAGCGCTGGCTCGCCTTCAACAACCTCGAGGTCCCTTGGGCTATGGGCACCGACCAGCTGGCGACGACCAGGCCGATCGAGTTCGAGGTGAACTCCCCGGCGGAGGTCGACGAGATGTTCGACGCCATCACCTACGGCAAGGGCTCGGCGGTGCTCCGCATGATCGAGCAGTTCATCGGCGAGGAGGAATTCCGCCTGGGGGTGGGCAACTACCTGCGCAAGCACGAATACGCCAACACCGTGACGAGCGACCTATGGGAGGGCCTCGACGGCGTCTCCGACTGGCCTGTCGGCGAGATCATGAACACCTGGGTCTACCAGCGTGGGTTCCCTCAGATCGATGTCACGCTGGTCGCCGGTGGAATCCAGCTCAGCCAGCGGCGCTACCTGGCCATCCCGGACGAGTCGGATAGCACCATATGGGACGTGCCGATCCAGCTGGCCGGGATCGTCGGGGAAGTCGAGTTCAGTGAGAAGGTGCTGCTCACCGGCGACGAGATGGTTGTCCCCGTCGACGGCCCTGTGGAATACGTGGTGGCGAACGCGGGCGGGCACGGCTTCTACCGCACTCGCTACTCGGAAGAGTTGTTCGCCGGGCTGCTCCGCCATCTCGACCGGCTCGACGACATCGAGCGCTACAGCCTCGTGTCCGACACCTGGGCCATGGTCAGGTCGGCCCAGGTGCCCGCCTCCGACTTCCTCGACCTTGTTGGCCACTTCGGCGGGGAGACCGAGCACGCCATCTGGTCGGTCATCGTGGGTGGGCTTCGCTCGCTCGAGCACCACGCCCTCGAAGAGGAGACCCGGCCCGCATTCGAGGCCTACGTCCGCCGCTTGGTCTCTCCGGCGCTGGAAAGGCTGGGATGGGACCCTGCCGAGGGAGAGAGCGACCTCACCCGCAAGCTGAGGGGCGACCTGATCGCCGCCCTGGGGACCTTGGGCAACGACCCGGACACCATCGCCCGCGCACGTGGGCTGGCGCTCGAGGTGATCGACGGCGCCGAGTTCGACCCCGAGGTGTGCACCGCTGCCCTCGCCGTCTACTCCTACCACGGCGGAGCCGACGAATACGAGTCCCTCTGGTCCGCCTATCAGCGGACGGCCGCTCCCACCGAGAAGGTCCGCTACCTGCGATCTGTGGCCGGGGTGCAGGTCGAGGAGCTGGCGGTGGCGACCATGGACAAGATCGTCGAAGGGGACATCCGCACCCAGGACGGGTTCTGGGTCTTCGCCAGATTGCTGGGCGGCGACGCCGGGCCCTCGGTGTGGCAGAGCGCCCGGACGCGCTGGGATCGGGTGCTGGAGGCCATGCCCGGGATGACCCGTCGCCGGGTCGTCGAAGGGCTTCCCGCCCTGTCCCAGCCCGAGGTTGCGGCCGACGTCAAGGGGTTCTTCGCGGAGCACCCCATCCCGGAGGCCGCCCGGTTCCTGACCCAGAACCTCGAGTTGCTCGACGCCAACGTCCTGCTCCGCGAACGGGAGACGCCGGTGGTCACCGGTTACTTCTCGAAGGGCACGGTGTCCTAGGTGCCGACGCGGTGGAGGGCCCGGCCTGGGCCCTCCACCTGCACCATCAGGATGGTGTCGTCTACTTGAGCTCGACCGTGGCGCCGGCTGCCTCGAGCAGCTCCTTCGCCTTGTCGGCGGCGTCCTTCTCGACGGCCTCGAGCACGTTGGCCGGGGCGCCGTCGACCAGGTCCTTGGCCTCCTTGAGACCGAGGCTGGTCAGCCCGCGGACCTCCTTGATGACCTGGATCTTCTGGGCGCCTGCGGAGACGAGGACGACGTCGAACTCGTCCTTCTCCTCCACTGCCGCTGCGGCAGCCCCATCGCCGCCCGCGGCTGGGGCGGCCACCGCCACGGGGGCGGCGGCCGTCACCTCGAACTTGTCCTCGAAGGCGTCGAGGAACTCCTTCAGCTCGAGGACGGTCATGCCCTCGAACGCTGCGATCAGCTCATCGGTGCTGAGCTTGGTCTTGGTGGCCATTTTCATTCCTCCTCGGCCGATGTGGCCGTCTCGGTCTCGCTGGGCTCTTCCGCGGGGAGGGTGGCGGTCGCTTCGCCTCCCACCCGTGTGAATTCGCCCGACTCTTTCTTATCCAGGAGCTGTTGGAACATCGATGCTGCGTTGCGATTGAACGAGGCGAACAACCCGGCTGCCTTGGCGAGTGGCGCCTTTGCCGCTCCGGCGATCTTGGCCAGCAGCACTTCGCGTGACTCGATCTCGGCCAGCCGCGAGATCTCCTCGGGGCTGAGCAGCTTCCCCGAGAGAACCCCTGCCTTGAGCACGAAGACCTCATGGGACTTGGAGAAGTCCTTCAGGGCCTTGGCGGTGGCTACGGGATCGCTCTTGGCGAAGGCGAGGGCGGTGGGCCCGAGCAGGTACTCGTCGAGGCCGCTGATCCCTGCCTCGCCGGCGGCGCGACGGGCCAGGGTCATCTTGACCACTTTGTACTCGGCGCCACTGGAACGAAGATTGGAGCGGAGCTCCTGAACCGCCTTCACGGTCAGGCCGCGGTACTCGGTCAGGAAGACCGCTTCGGATCCCTCCAGGCTCTCTTTGATGTCGGCAACAGCCTGGACCTTCTCTGGTCTTGGCATGTGCTCCTCCGGTCTGAGAAACAACCAAGCCCCTCGACATCGGACAAGGGGCTCGCGAGGAGCGACCTGCGTTGGCGGGAGAGATCTCCCTTTGAGTCCGGGGACACCGACGGTCTTGGGCCGAGGGATTGGAATTACCGGCGAGTCTACCCTGGTCTGGTTGGTGGGCAATTCGGAGCTTGGCCCGAATCGAGGGGCGTTTCGACCGGCGCGGTGGTCTGGGACGCCCCACTTTCCAGAATCTCCCTGGACACCCGTTCAACCTCGCGCGACACTACGACCATTGAGAACAGGGGGTCTCCGTGTGACCGGGTGGGTTCCCTGACCGCCCCCACCCGCACTTCGGGCCCAAATATGCGAGGGTCGCGTGACCGACTTCGAGACCAGCCCCTACCCTGGTCCACAGACGAGTGGTCGGAAGCGTGCGGACGGTGGACCTGGCAGCCGAAGCCCTCTAAGCCCATGGGATCCGGAGCGCGGAGATCCCCCCTGTTTCGATGAGAAGAGCCCCCTGACCGGGGGCTCTTCTGCGCGACGGGTCGATCGTCCTAGACCGCCTTCTGCTTGGAGAAGTCCTCGATGCTGCCGACGTCAACCTTGACTCCAGGGCCCATGGTGGACGACACCGACATCTGACGCATGTATCGCCCCTTGGACGCCGATGGCTTGGCCCGGATCAACTCGGCGGAGAGGGTGGCCAGGTTGGCGGCCAGCTTGTCCACGTCGAAAGAGACCTTGCCCACAGGGACGTGGACGTTCCCGTAACGGTCATTGCGGTACTCGATCCGGCCCGCCTTGAACTCCGAGACCGCCTTGCCCACGTCCGGAGTGACAGTCCCGGCCTTCGGATTAGGCATCAGGCCGCGCGGCCCCAGCACCTTCCCCAGCTTCCCGACCTCGGCCATCATGTCGGGGGTAGCGATGGCGACGTCGAAGTCGAGGTCACCGCCTGCCTGGAGCTTCTCGACCAGTTCCTTGCCGCCCACCACATCGGCTCCGGCTTCGAGCGCCTCCTTCTCCTTGTCGGCTGGGGCGAACACGGCGATGCGCACGTCCTTCCCGGTCCCGTGAGGAAGCGATACGGTGCCCCGGACCAGCTGGTCGGCCTTCTTCGGGTCGATGCCGAGCTGGAAGACCGCCTCGACGGTCTCGTCGAAGCTGGCCGAGGCCAGGCTCCTCACCAGTTCCAGAGCCTCCTGTGGCCCGTAGGGGGTCTCCTTGTCATACCGCATCGCAGCCTCGCGGTACTTCTTGCCATGCCTTGCCATTTTCTCTCCTTGTGGTCCAGGCGGCCGGTTCGGCCTCCCACGGTGTGGCGTGTCAGCCCTCGACGGTGATCCCCATCGAGCGAGCCGTGCCCTCGACGATCTTCATCGCGCCCTCGATGTCGACGGCGTTGAGATCGGGCATCTTGATCTCGGCGATCTCCCTGACCTGTGCGGCGGTGACCTTGCCCACCTTCGTCTTGTTCGGCTCGCCGGAGCCCTTCTCCACCTTGGCCGCCTGCCGGAGCAGCGCGGCCGCCGGAGGGGTCTTCATCACGAAGTCGAAGGATCGATCCTCATAGATCGAGATCTCGACCGGGATGATCTGCCCCCTCTGGCTCGCGGTGGCGTCGTTGTACGCCTTGACGAAGTCCATGAGGTTGACTCCGTGCGGGCCGAGCACCGTGCCCACCGGCGGGGCCGGGGTCGCCTGCCCGGCCGGCAGCTGCAATTTGAGCGTCGTTACAAGTCGTCTACGTCCCATTGTTCTCTCCGCACCGGTGGGTGCTAACTCTTCTGGATGTCTTCGAAGCCGAGCTCGACCGGAGTGTCCCGACCGAAGATGTTGACGAGGACGGTGACCTTCTGCTGGTCGACGTTCATGTCCTCGATCACCCCGTTGAAGTCTGCGAATGGTCCGGTGACGACCCGCACCTGCTCGCCGACCTCCCATTCCGGCCTGAAACGGGGCTTGGCCTTCTCCTCCTCCTCCTGTACGCCGAGGAACCGCTCGACCTCACGCTTGGAGAGCGGAGTGGGCTTCTGAGCGTTCCCGGCCACGAAACCGGTGACACCCGGGGTGTTCCGCACCGCATACCAGGAGTCGTCGTCGAGAGTCATTCGCACCAGGATGTAGCCGGGGAAGACCTTCTTGGGCACGGTGACCTTCTTGCCACCCTTGAACTCGACCACGTCCTCCATGGGGATGTGCACCTCGAAGATGCGATCGCCCATGTGCATCGACTGGATCCGGGTCTCGAGGTTGGCCTTCACCTTGTTCTCGTAGCCGGAGTAGGAGTGGATCACGTACCAGTCGCCGGGCATGTCGTAGGGGCTGGGCGGTCGAGCCTCCTCCTCGGTCTCGGTCGCGTCGGTTTCCACCTCGCCGGTCTCGTCGCCAACGGCCTCGGCGGCCGCTTCCGCCGGCTGCTCCGGTTGGGGAGCCGCTACCGCTTCGATCTCGACCGTGTCGACCTCGCTGATCTCGGCCACATCGTCGGGGCTGTCGGGCTGCTCGGCCTCGGGGGCACCGACGGTGTCGGCGGTTTCCTCGACCGCGGCCTCCGGGGCCTCCTCGACGTCGGTCTCGACCGTCTCGGTCGCCGCCGTCTCGGCGGCGGTCTCCTCCATCTCTGTGGTCTCGATCAGATCGGGCATCAGGACCTCGTCAGGAGCCAGAAGACGAACTCTTTCATGACCACGTCGAGACCGAAGACGACGGCGGTCAACACGGTCGAGGTGATGAGGGTGACGGCGGTGAAGGCGATCATCTGATCACGGGTGGGCCAGGTCACCTTCCTCATCTCCTGGCGGACCTCGTGCAGGTAGGTGCGCAACCGGGCCCAGATCGACTTGCGCTCGGTCGCCGCCGGCTTCGATTGCATGGCCGAGGCGCGACGCTGGGCCTTGTCACGGCCAGTGTCGCCCTTCTTCTGCAGGCGCTCTTCGCGTTCCTGCATCCGGCGCATCTCTCGGTTCATCAGCTCTTCCTGATCGTAGATCCAAACAAAGACTGGCAGGGGCGGAGGGACTCGAACCCCCAACCTCCGGTTTTGGAGACCGGCGCTCTACCAATTCGAGCTACACCCCTAGGGGGTTCGCGGAATGGTCAAGTATACGGGAAGGCAGTGGGTGTGGAAACCCGGGCCGGGGAAGGGAAATAGAGGTGGGGAAAACCGGACGCGCCCCCCTCCCTCAGGTATCCCCAGCGCCTCGGCGACACACGACCGTATGGCCCTATACACGCGTGACAGAGCAATTTCGTTCCCTGATTCTCGAGCGCAGTGACTTGCGCGTTTCGGTGCAGCCATCGCGTTCTAAGTCATCGAGGCTGGTTACAGCGAGAATGCTGTCGTACAACGTGGCTCTGTAATGCACTATCACATCGAGGAGCATGGACCAGCGAGCCCCGGCAACCGACGCTTTCACCGAATTCGCACGTGTTGCTGAACCGCGGCTGCGTTTGGCCCTCGGTGCCGCCTTTGGCTTTGACCTGGCTCAGGAGGCGACCGCTGAAGCAATTGCTTTCGCCTGGGAGCATTGGGACCGGGTGACCAGGGCTGCAAATCCTGTCGGA
>DATBIX010000024.1:0-30731 GCA_036556665.1 Acidimicrobiia bacterium | reverse complement strand
GGGTATGGATTCTGTCTCTGGTGGTTGGTATTGTCGAACGTATGTTCGATGTGGAGAGGATCGAACCGGGGGTTTCGCCAGCAGGGTTGATGGATCGGCTGTGTGGTCACCTGGCGGTGATGGCGCCGGGGGCGGAGCTGGCCGGGATGTTGGAGTCGGTCGATCTGGCCGGTTTGTCGGGTCATGAGCGGGTGATGGTGTTGCGGGGGTGGTCCCGTCAGCTGGCCCATGTCCAGGCCCGGTTGCTAGAGGCGATGGTTGCGGTGGCGGGGGCGGTGGCCGCCGAAACCCGCTGGGGGGATGAGCAGACGGTGTTTGATCTGTCCTCCTCGGAGATCGGTGCTGGCCTCTCCTGGACCCGTGGGGCCGCCGAGTTCCACCTCGGTTTCGCTCAGGACCTGGTCGACCGTTACCCCCGGGTGTGGGAGGCGTTGGATTCTGGTCACATCGACCTGCCCCGGGCCCGGGTCCTGGTCGAACAGACCCGCCATCTCCCCTCCGAGCTCTGCGATCGGGTCTGTGAGCAGGTGTTGGACAAGGCGTCGAATCAGACCACCGGTCAGCTCCGGGCCCGGCTGCAACGACTGGTCATCGCCGTCGACCCCGATTCGGCTCGGAAACGATACGAGGATGGGGTTTCGGGTCGGAGAGTGGTCAGCGAACACAACGATTCGGGCACCGGGAACCTGCTCGGTTTGGATCTACCCGCCGCCGAACTGAACCAGGCGATGGGACGGATCAACCGTCTCGCCCGATCCGCCAAGTCCGCTGATGACGAGCGGAGCATGGATCAGATCCGGGCCGACGTGCTCCTCGACCTGTTGACCGGGAGGGACGCCGGCGCCAGGGAGCGACGGCGAGGCGTGGTCGACATCAAGGTCGATCTCACCACCCTGGCCGAGCTCGACGACAATCCGGCCGAGATCCCAGGTTGGGGCCCGGTGATCGCCGACATCGCCCGCAAGGTCGTCTCCGAGCAGGCCGACCTCGAATGGCGGTTCACCGTCACCGACCCCAACCGCGGGGAGGTGGTCCACACCGGGCTCACCCGCCGCCGGCCCACCACCAGCCAGAAACGACAGGTCCACGCCCAAACACCAACCTGTGTCTTTCCCGGCTGCCGGATGCCGGCTCGGGACTCCGACCTCGACCACCGGCACGCCTGGTCCGAAGGAGGTCCCACCGACGACCTCAACCTCGCCCCTCTCTGCCGCCACCACCACCGGCTCAAACACGACCGATGGGAGTTGGAAATGGTGACCCCCGGCATGTTCGTCTGGACCAGCCCACTCGGGCTCACCTATCTCGTCGAGCCGGTGCCGCCGTAGCCGACCGCACTCCCTACCAGTTGGTGGCGATGTACTTGAGCTCCAGGAACTCCTCGATGCCCTCGTGGCTCCCCTCCCGGCCGATACCGGACTGCTTGACCCCGCCGAAAGGGGCCGCCGGGTCGGAGACGAGACCGCGGTTGAGCCCGACCATCCCCGACTCGATCGCCTCGGCGGTGCGCAGCCCTCGGGCGAGGTCGCCGGTGTACACGTAGGAGATCAGACCGTGCACGGTGTCGTTCGCCATCGCGATCGCCTCCTGGTCGCGGTCGAAGGGGACGATCGGGGCCACCGGCCCGAAGATCTCACGGTCGAGGATGTCCGCGTCCGGTGAGACATTGGACAGGACGGTCGGGGCGTAGAAGAAGCCCTTGCCCTCCGGGACCTTCCCGCCGGTAGCCACCTCGGCGCCCTCGTCGACGGCCGACTGGACCAAGCCGGCGATGTCGTCCCTCGACCTCTCGTTGATCATCGGGCCCACCTGGTTGCTCCGGTCGATGCCGGGACCCACCCGCATCGCGCCCATGGCCCCGGCCAGCATCTCGGTGAAGCGGTCGGCGACCGAGGCGTGGACCAGGAAGCGGTTGGCGGCGGTGCAAGCCTCGCCGGCGTTGCGCATCTTGGCCACCATCGCCCCCTCCAGGGCGGAGTCGAGGTCGGCATCGTCGAAAACGATGAATGGGGCGTTGCCGCCGAGCTCCATGGACACGTTGAGCACCTGGTCGGCCGCCACCTTGAGCAGGGTCTGGCCCACCTCGGTGGAGCCGGTGAACGAGAGCTTGCGCACCCGGGGGTCGTGGAGCATCTTCTCGATCACACCCGAAGAGCCCTTCGCCACCACGACGTTCACCACGCCGGGGGGGAGTCCGGCCTCCTCCATCAGGTGGACCACGGCCAGGGTGGTCAGCGGGGTGTCCGATGCGGGCTTGACGATCGCGGTGCACCCTGCTGCCAGCGCCGGGCCGATCTTGCGGGTGGCCATCGCCGCCGGGAAGTTCCAAGGCGTGATCATCACGCTGACCCCGACCGGCTGGCGAACAGTCATGATCCGCTTGTCCCCGGCAGGCGCCATCCGCACCTCACCGCCGATCCTCGAAGCCTCCTCGGAGAACCATCGGAAGAACTCGGCGGCGTAACGCACCTCGCCCAGGGCGTCGGGGAAGGCCTTGCCGTTCTCGAGCACGATCAGCTCGGCCAGGTCCTCCTCCCTGGCTCTCATGGCCTCGAAGGTCCGGCGGAGGATTTCGCCGCGCTCGCGCGGGGCGGTGGCGCTCCACGGCCCCAACGCCTCATGAGCGGCGTCCACCGCCGCGTCTGCATGCCTGGCCTCGGCCAGCCCGACGTCGACCAGCACCTCTTCCGTTGCAGGGTCGATCACGGGGAGCTCCCCCGCGCCATTGGACCACTCCCCACCGATGCAGAGACCGGTCTTGCCCAGCTCCTTGAGCTCGTCGAGGATCAGTGTCATAGGCTCTCAACCTCCATAGGAACAGTGCGGCGAAGTGTGGTGCCGCCGTTCCATGAAACACCAACCCGGTGGTAATAGCCACCGATGATCTCCTCGGGGGCGAGCAGATGGAGCTCGTCGCTGGGCGACTCGAGCAATTCCAGCTTCGCCTGGCCCTCCCATACATCGGCGACCTCGCCGTCGTAACCGCGCATCGTGACCAGCTCGTCGAGAGACTCCGGGCCGCTGGACTCGATCGCCGGCCACCAGCGGTTGTGGAGCATGGGTCGCCCGTTGACGAACCCGGGCGATTCCACCGGTCTGGTGAGAGTGATCTCGGCCGTGGCGAGCCGCCGCTCGGCCGCGGCGAGGGTTGCCCCGAACCTCCCCCCGGCTTCGAGCCGGGGCCCGGCCCTTCCCACGGTCACCGGACGCGTCATCCACATGGTTCCCAGCTTCTTCGGGTAACCCTGGTGATAGCCACGCACCAGGGCGAAGTCCTTATCCACCCAGATGTAGACGCAACGGCTCCACGTCTCCCCGCCCCAGCTGCAACGCACCACCGCGAAACACTCCTTGTACTGGGAGCGGACCGGATCGAGGAGCTCGGCGAGGTCGTCGCCACAGCTCTGCCAATCTGCCCAGATCAGTGCGACCGCGCCCGGTTCGTCTTCGGCCAGTCCCACACCCTCTGGCAGCAACTCGGCCACACGATCGGGGTTGGTCCGGTACTCCACCGTGAGCATCTCGCCCGAGTAATGCCAGGGCGGGGCCGGGATCAGAGATGATCGACCGGTCGGGGTTCGGGGGAAGAGAAAGCCGGGCATCCCCCGATCGTATCCACCCGGCCGGGGGGCGAGCCGGGTTGAGAGCGTTGGTCGAAGATGCTCCGGCGGGCTACCTTGATCGGGATGCCATCCGCCCTCGAGCCTGGCCACCATGAGCGCGTCGAGCTGACCGAAACGATCCTCGAGTTCCTCGAGACATGGCTCGACGCGGCCGACACGATGCCCGCCTCCGGCACCGACCTCGACGGGTCCGTGGCCGCCCGGCTGATGAGCCCTCCCGGCGAGCTTGGCCGCCCGCTGACCGAGATCCTCGGTGACGTGGAGACGGCGGGCCGCTCCGGCATATATCACCCTTCGGGCGGCCACCTCTCCTACATACCCAATGCAGGGCTCTTCTCCGCGGCCGCCGCTGACTTCCTTGCCGCCGGGATCAACCGCTACACCGGCGTGTCGGGAGCTGCGCCCGGCATGGCCGCCATCGAGCACGGGATGGTGAGATGGATGACCTCACTGTTCGATCTCGGGGAAGCCGCCTCGGGTCTCTTGCTTTCCGGAGGCTCGATGGCCAATTTCACCGGAATCGTCGCCGCCCGCACCGCCCTGCTCGGCGACGATTTCGGCGACGGAGTCGTGTATGTGACCGCCCACACCCACCATTCGGTGGCCAAGGCCGCTCGTCTCGCCGGGTTCCGAGACAACCAGATCCGGGTGGTGGCCACAGATGGCGGCCTGCGCATGGACCCGGCCGCGCTACTCACGGAGATCGCCGCCGATCGCCGTGCCGGGCGCACGCCTTTCCTCGTCGTCGGCTCGGCCGGCACCACCGATACCGGCACGGTGGACGGGCTCGACCAGATCGCCGACATCGTCGCGACGGAGGAGCTCTGGCTCCACGTCGACGCCGCCTACGGTGGGTTCTTCCAGCTCACCGAGAGAGGCCGGGGCGCCCTCTCCGGGATCGGCCGGGCCGACTCCATGTCGATCGACCCGCACAAGGGCCTTTCCATGCCCTTCGGCCTGGGTGCCCTTCTGGTGCGTGACGAGTCTCATCTGATCGACGCCAACCAGGGGCGGGGCGCCTACCTGCTCGAGGAAGACCACCATGCCGGTCTCCGCGACATCGCCGCTCTCGGCCCGGAGCTGTCCCGCCCATTCCGAGCCCTCCAGATGTGGCTCCCGCTGCATCTCCACGGTGTTGCCCCCTTCCGGGAGGCCCTCGACACCAGTCTCGACCTGGCCGAGGCCGCCTATCGGAGGCTGGCCGGGATTTCAGGGGTCGAGGTACCCTGGCGCCCCGATCTCTCCATCGTTGCCTTCCGGCTCGAGGACGACGACCTGGGGCGGGCCGCGCTGGAGGCGGTCAATCGTGACCGGAAGGTCCACCTCTCCCCGACGACGATCGATGGCCGGTATGTGCTCCGCTTCGCCATCCTCAACCGGAGGACGACGCAGGACCATCTGGATCACGCAATCGATGTCATCGAAAAGACACTGATCGGCTGATCGGCCGGATGGACGGCATCGGACCACAACTCGTGCTGGTGGGGGCGTTGGTGATCGTCAACGGGATCCTGGCGGGGAGCGAGATCGCCTTCATCTCGCTCCGGGAGACCCAGCTTGGCCGGCTCGAGCGAAGAGGCGGCTCGGGAAAGATCGCGGCTGAACTCGCCCGACGCCCCAATCGCTTCCTCGCCACGATCCAGATCGGCATAACGCTGGCAGGGTTCCTCGCCTCGGCCGCAGCCGCGGTGACCCTTGCCAAGCCCCTCGAGCCCTGGTTCGAGGCCTTCGGCGACGCAGCCGACACCGTCGCCATCGTGGTCGTGACGCTGATCCTCTCCTACCTCACGCTGGTGCTGGGCGAGCTGGCTCCGAAGAGGCTCGCCCTGCAATGGGCGGAACGGTGGGTGCTGATCGCAGCCCGGCCGTTGCATTGGCTGGCAATCGCCACCAAGCCAGTCATCTGGCTGCTTGGGGTGTCGACGGACCTCGTGGTGCGCCTTCTCGGGGGCACACCCGGCACCTCGCGTGAGGAGGTCGATCTGGAGGAGCTGAGAGACATGGTCGTCGCCCATCGAGCCCTGTCCGAGGATCACATGGAGGTCCTGATGGGGGCGTTCGAGGTGGCGGAGCGAACCCTGCGCGAGGTGCTCATCCCCCGCCCCAGAGTGTTCACGATCGAGGCCACCCTCCCGGTGAGGAAAGGGATCGAGGTGCTCCTCGCCTCCGGACACTCCCGTGCCCCGGTGGTCGATGACGGCAACCTGGACACGGCGCACGGCATAGCCCAGTTGCGCGACCTGGTGGCAGCGGCGCCCGGCTCGCACGTTGGGGATCACGTCCGCGATACTTCGTTCCTGCCCGACTCAGTCCAGGTGCTCTCGGCTTTGCGTCGCATGCAGGAACTGCACCAGCAGTTGGTCTTCGTGGTCGACGAGTTCGGTGGCGTCGACGGGATCGTCACCGTCGAAGACCTCATCGAGGAGGTGGTGGGCGAGATCTACGACGAGTCGGACCGGGACGTGCTCTCGGCGGAGCGTCGCGCCGATGGCGTCGTCGTCGTGCCTGGCAGCTACCCCATCCACGACCTCGTCGATTTGGGCATCGAGGTCCCCGAAGGCGACTACACGACGGTGGCCGGCCTCGTCCTCAGCGAGCTGGGCAGGGTTCCGGACCGTGCCGGGGACACCCTCGTCATCGGAGACTGGCTGGTCAGGGTCGCCTCCGTGCGACCACGAGGCATCGGCCAGGTGCACTTCCGACCGGCCGATCGGCCCGACAGCCGCTGACGCGGCCAGGACCAGCATCCCACCCGATGATCACCTAGGTTTGGACGATCTGACGGAGACATCATGAAGCCCCAGCCAGACGACACCATCCGCACCGACGACGACGTCGTGATCGGGGAGATGCCGGCGGGAGCCGAGAACTACAAGCAGAACGGGCGGATCAAGACACGATTCTACGAAGCAGAGCTGGCCCGGCTCCAGGAGGAACTGGTCAAACTCCAATACTGGATCGTCCACCGAGGCCTCAAGGTGCTGGTCATTTTCGAAGGGCGCGGCTCGGCGGGAAAGGGCGGCGTCATCAAGCTCATCACCGAGCGGACAAGTCCTCGCCACGTGAAAGTGGTCGCACTGCCCGTACCCACCGAACGGGAGCGAACCCAGTGGTACTTCCAGAGATACGTGCCGCACCTTCCTGCGGCCGGTGAGATGATCCTCTTTGACCGAAGTTGGTACAACCGCTCCAATGTGGAGTCGGTGATGGGGTTCTGCACGGAGGATGAGCTACAGGAATTCCTGCGCACCTGTCCCGAATTCGAACGGATGCTGGTCCGCTCCGGGATCAGACTGCTCAAGTACTGGTTCTCGGTCAGCTGGGAAGAGCAGCGGCGCCGATTCGAGTCGAGGAACAAGGAGCCGCTCAAGCGATGGAAGCTGTCCGACATGGACCTCGAAGAGCACCGCCTTTACGCCCGCTACTCGGAGGCCAAAGATGTGACGTTCCAGTACACCGACATCAAGCAGGCCCCCTGGTACGTCGTGCCTTCCGACGACAAGCTGGCGGCCCGGCTCAACTGCATCAGCCACCTCCTCTCCCAGTTCGACTATGCCGACGTCACACCTGAGCCGGTGAACCTCCCCGCGCGCGAGGAGTTCGGATACATGAGGCCGCCGATGGAAGACCAGACGTTCGTCCCGATCAGGTATTGAGCGGACTGTTCGATTCGTGACCCTGACGCCGCCCGAGCTGGCCCAGGGCCTCTTCGCCCCCCTCTCGCCCGGTTACGAGCGATGGGCCGTGATCCTCGGGATGGGACAGGACGGGCGATGGCGGCGGCGCATGGTGGAAGGTCTCGGACTCGGATCAGACAACCATGTGCTCGATGTCGCGGCGGGGACCGGCTCCATAACCCGTGTCCTCCAGGAGCAAGGAGCGCAGGTCATCTCGCTCGATCAAAGCCTGCAGATGCTGATGGCGGCGGCAGCCCGTGGGGCGACTGCTGTCGTGGCCACAGCCGAGCGGCTGCCCTTCCGGGACGCCCGGTTCGATGCTGTCACCTTCGGGTACCTGCTCCGGTACGTCGACGACATCGAGGGATGCCTCCGCGAGCTGGCCCGGGTCACCCGTCCGGGAGGTCGGGTGGGCATGGTCGAGTTCTCCCGACCCACGGGGCTGTGGCGCCCACTCTGGTGGCTCTACACCAGGGCCATCCTGCCTCTTCTCGGCCTGGTCGCCGGAACGGGGTGGTACCGCGTCGGCCGGTTCCTCGGACCGAGCATCGAGGACTTCGCCGATCGATACCCACCTCCGGTGCTCACCCGGATCTGGGAGGACGCCGGCTTTCGTGATGTCGAGACGACATCGATGTCGCTGGGTGGCGGGCTCGTGATGTGGGGCGTGCGGCGTGGGTGATGATCGACCCGCCTTTTACACTCGATCGGGCTCCGCCTGGGCCGATTTCATCTCGTTGCTCCATGTGCCCTACACCTTGTGGCACGTCTCGTACGTCGCCATCGGCGCCAGCCTCGCCAGCGAGATCGACTGGACCGTCCTCGCCGGCACCCTCGCCGCTTTCACGGTGGGGCTGGGCGTAGGGGCCCATGCGCTGGACGAGGTGAAGACCCGTCCTCTCTCCACCGGGCTCTCCGACCGCGCCCTGTGGGCGATGGGGCTGGGAGCGATGGTCATCTCCATGGGCATCGCCGTGATCGGGGCCTTCGTCGTGTCGCCCCTGGTGCTGGCATGGGGCGCCGTCGGCGTGACACTCGCCGTCGGGTATGCCCTCGAATGGCCGCTGATCCACACCGACCTCGGGTTTGGCCTCGCCTGGGGCGGCTTCCCGGTTCTCGTCGGCTATTGGGCCCAGACCCAGCAGATCTCTCCGGCGGTCGTGCTCGTCGCCGGAGCGGCGACCTTGCTCAGCCTGGCTCAACGCGCCCTGAGCACGCCCGCCCGGTTCCTGAGGAGACAGACCAGGGAGGCCTCGGCCCGTTTCGACCAGGGCCGACAGTGGGATCGGGCCCGGCTCCTCGACACGTGGGAGAAGCCGCTCAGGCTCCTCACCTGGACCACTGTGGCTCTCGCCATCGGCGGCCTGCTGACCCACGTGTGAGGGTCAGGCCAGCATCACCTTCACCGGCAAATGCTTGATCCCGTTGATGAAGTTGGAGCGGAGGCGGGCGGGCGGTCCGGTGATCTCGACCGAGGCGACCCTCTTCAACAGCTCCTCGAACACCACTCTCACCTCGAGTCGGGCTAACGAGGCGCCCAGGCACACGTGACGACCCGTGCCGAAGGTCAGGTGATCGTTGGGCACCCTGGTGATGTCGAAGGCGAACGGATCGTCGAACACCTCCTCGTCGTAGTTGACCGACGGGTACCACATCACGACACGATCACCGGCCTTGATCGTCTTGCCGCGCAGCGCTATGTCCTCCGTGGCTGTCCTCCGGAAATGCATCGTCACCGCGGACGCCCGCAGGATCTCCTCCGTGGCCGAGACCGATAGACCGGCCGGGTCGGCGCGCAGCTGCTCCATCTGGCCGGGGTGGTCGATGAGATAGATGAGCCCATGGCTGATCGTGTGTCTCGTCGTCTCGTTCCCGGCCACCATCATCAGGGTGAAGAAGTTCTTGAACTCCAGGTCGGACAGGGGTTGCCCGTCCGGCTCGGAGGTGAGCAGCACCGTGATGATGTCGTCCTGTGGCATGCCCCTCCGCTCCAGGGCCAGTTCCTCGGCATAGCGGAACACCTCCAGGGCAGCCGGGGAGCGAAACGGGAGGAGCCTGTACTCCTCGGTGTCGACCTTGTCGATCACCACAGGTGTGTACTCGGGGTCGGCGTTGGAGATCATCTGGTCGCCCCATCCCACCAGACGGGCCGCATTCGACTCGGGGACCCCGAGCAGCCGGCAGAGGAGGCGAATCGGCAGCTCGCGCGAGACCTCGGTGACGAAGTCGAACTCGCCCAAGGGCAGCACCGTGTCCAGCACGTGCCCGGCCAGCACCCGGAAGGCCGCCTCGTAGGTCGCCACCACCTTGGGGGTGAACCCGGGTTGGACCAGTCGGCGCAGCCTGGCATGTTCCGGGGGGTCGAACTCCATCATGGTGCGGCGGGCCTCCAGCTCGTCGGGCGCCATCTGCTCGATGCGGATCCCGCGCGAGGCAGTGAACCGGCCGAAGTCTCGACTCGCCATCGAGACGTCCGAGTGCTTGGTCAGCGCCCAGAACCCCTCCCCACCCTCCTCCTCGACCCATGCCACCGGGTCCTCACGCCGGAGACGGGCGAAGGTGGCGTGGGGCACACACCGAACGAAGGTGTCGTGCGATGTGAGATCGGCGTTGGCCTCACCGAGGTCTTGATGCAAAGTGCCCGGCGTCATGGGAGTCGTTCGGCACCGAACATAATCGCAACCGCCCGGTGGGTAGCGTGTGGATGCTATGAATGAGCGCCGCCGAATCCTGCTCGACGGCACCCCGGTCGAGGCAGTGCGTGACGGTGAGGAGTTGGTGGTCGGCGACGGACGGCGTGTGGCCATCGCCTCGGCGGTACACCTCGCTCCGGTCGAGCCCAGCAAAATCGTCGCCGTGCACCTCAATTACCGGAGCCGGGTAGAGGAGTTCATGACCAGGCTGCCGGCGGCACCGACCTACTTCCACAAGCCCACCACCTCGCTCAACGCCCACCTGGGCGAGGTGGTTCGCCCTCCACGATGCAGGTACCTCAACTTCGAAGGAGAGATAGCGATCGTCATCGGAGCCCGATGTCGAGGGATCGCCCCAGCTCGAGCGCCCGAGTTCATCGCCGGCTACACGATCGCCAACGACTTCGGGCTTCACGACTTCCGCGACACGGACGCAGGGTCGATGCTTCGAGTGAAGGGGTCCGACACGCTTTGCCCCATCGGGCCCGGTCTGGTCACCGGATGGGACTTCAGGGACAGGCAGATCAGGACCATTGTCAACGGGGCAGTGCGTCAGGATGGCTCCACTGCCGAGATGGAATGGGACATGCACTACCTGGTCGCCGACCTCGCCCGGACCATCACCCTCCTCCCAGGGGACCTCATCCTCTCCGGAACTCCGGCGGGCTCACGCCCGGTGGAGCCCGGAGACGTCGTTACGGTCGAGGTCGACGGGCTGGGAGCGCTGACCAACACCATCGTCGAGGGGAATATCCCGATCCGGGATGACATCGGCGCCCAGCCCAGCGATTCGGAAGAAGTGGTGTCGACCGCTCTCGGTGGAGACTGGGAGCTGCGCGGCGTCCGAGCCCCCCGGGGCCCGGGTGCCCGCCACCAAGAATCGAAGCTGGATGACTGACCGGGCTGGGCCGATCCTGGTCCTGCTACGCGGTATCAATGTCGGGGGCCGGGCCCTCGTCCCCATGGCCGGGCTCAGGTCCGCCCTCTCCGAAGAAGGCCTCACCGGGGTCAGGACACATCTCCAGTCCGGCAACGTCCTGGCCGACTCCGGCAGCGAGACAGCCGAGACCCTCGGCCGCCGGGTCGAGTCGGTGATCGAGGACCGGTTCGGCGTGACGGTGCGTGCCATCACCAGGACCGCGGCCGATCTGGCCGACCTCGAAAGGCGCAACCCGTTCCTGGGCTCGGGTAGCCCGGGATCCGGGGTACACACGGTGTTCCTCGCCGCCGCTCCGGACCCCCGTCGCATCGGGGACCTGGACCCCGATCGATCCCCGCCGGATCGGTTCCAGCTCTCTGGTCGGGAGATCTTCGTCCACTATCCCCAGGGATCGGGCCGATCCAAGCTCGACCTCGACTACTTCGAGCGCAAGCTCGCTGTCGCCGGGACGGCCAGGAACTGGAATACGGTGTCTGCGCTCCTCGGGATGGTCGGCGTTTGACCTCGATCAGGCGTCCTGGAGCAGGCGCGGGGTGAGGGCGTCGACGATCTCGGAGATGCGCTCGGGGACCAGTCGGTAGTGCACCCAGCGCCCCTGACGCACTCCCACGACCAGCCCCGCCTCGCGCAGGATCTTCAGATGGTGCGACACGGTCGGCTGGCTCAAGCCGAGAGGCCCTTCCATCTCGCACCCACAGACCGTGTCGCCCGCTGCAGCCAGGATCGACACGATGCGGAGTCGCGCCGGGTCGGCCAGGGCGGCGAGAAGCTCAGCGGTGTCGGCAGCCTCCCTGTGGGTGAGAACGCCTTCGAAGACCGGGGCACAGCACTCCATTCACATTGACATTAATCGATCCATCGACCATAATCAATACATCGAAGGTCATCAATCTGAAGGGAGCGATGATGAACCTCGCCGATGACGGATCCGGTGGCTGCTGCGGCGGAGGCTGCTGCTGACGCCAGTCGTTGCGGAGGCGCCGCTCATCCGAGCAGCGCCTCTGCCGACTTCCCCTCGTCGCAGTCATCGAGGATGGGGCAATGACGGCACCACGGCCCGCCGACGCGAGCCAGCTCGTCACCTGACGCCCAGGAAGCGCGGATTGTGTCGACCAGCTCCCCAAGGTCTGCCGCAACTCGCTGCAAGTCTCCCGAAGAGGGGACGGTGGCGTATCGCTCACCGGTCTTCACCGACACCGCCTCCACCGACACCGGCAGCTCGTCGGAGAGGAGCAGCCAGAGCAACGCATAGAAGAGGAGCTGGTCCTCCGGCTCGCCCAGCTCTCCGGTCTTCCAGTCGACCAGCCTGTGACCGGCCCCGTCGACGAAAACGGCATCCACGGTGCCGACCAGGGTCACTCCCTCCGACGGGCTCGACTCGATCGAGTGCTCGGCTCCCTCGAAGCCCTCCTGCGGGAACCTGATGAAGCGCTCGTAGAGCACTCGCGCCTCATCGATCACCGCGGAAAGGGAAGAGGGCTTGAGCCCGAGGGCGCCGACTTTGTTGTTGAGTGTCGAGGAGCCGATCTCCTCCCGGCATGCCTGCTCGAAATCGCCCGGGGGGATTGGGCCCGCCCTCAGATGACGGCTGAACAGGCGGTGGGCGAGGCTTCCCACGAACGCCGGCCGGCTGTCCGGCCCGTACACACCCTGAAGACGAGCACCCGCCTGGGCCGGGCACCTCTTGTAGGCGACATAGGTGCTGGCGGAGACCTTGATGTCGTCGCCCGGGCTCATCGGGGGGAATACGACCGCCACCCGGCGAGGGTAGACATGCTCCTGCCTCGCTTCCGATAAATGCCTCGTTTTCGTTACCATCGAAGCACCGGGCTCGAGGTCGATTGGGGCGACCTTCTCCTAATGAACAAGCACCTCTCCGCACGCAATATCTCGCTTAGCGCGCTCGGCTTCGCGCTGGCCGCCGTGGTCGTGTTCCTGTTCGTCTGTTACGGGATCACCAGGTTCGTCTCCCGCGGAGAGGTCATGGGAAGGGTCGAGGTGGCCGGGACCGGGATCGGGGGGATGACCGAAGAGCAGGCGCTGACCGCCCTGGTGGCGGTCGAGGACTCGTTCCTCTCCAGGCCGGCCGTCTTCAACATCGAGGGAAAGGTCGTCAGCCTCGAGCCACCCGAGGCAGGGCTCGACATCGACGAGCAGGCGATCACAGACGAGGCCCTCCTGGTCGGGCGGAATGGGAACGTGTTCAGTGAGTTCGGCTGGTGGCTCACTCACATCTTCGACACGGTGCAGATCCCGGTGCAGGGCTCGACCGACCCGGAGGCGATGGAGGCCGTTTTCGACACGTGGGACAGCGAGGTGATCGCGCTGCCGGCGAACCCGGGAGCAGTGGTGCTCGAAGAGGGGCAACCGGTTCCTGTCTACCCCGAGGTGGGTACCGGGATCGACCGCCCTGCCGCGTCGGTCGTTGTCGAGGCCAGCCTTCTCGCAGTGGCGCCCGAGCGCACCACGGTGCCCACGGTGACCATCGTCCCCGAGCTGACCGACGCCGACGTCGATGCCGCCGTCACCGAGGCGGAGCAGATGCTGGCCGACCCGATCCGGCTCGTCCACGAGGACACGGAAGCCGTCTTCACCGTCGATCAGCTGACCGAGGCGTTCCGATCGGAGACCACCACCGACAGCGCAACGCGGATCGTCAACACCTTCGACGTCGAGACCATCGACGGGTTCCTCGACGACATCCGGGACGAGTTCGAGGCAGAGCCGGTCGATGCCCAGTTCTCGATCGAGGGTGACTCGATCTCGATCGTGCCGGGCGAGAGCGGGACGGTCATCGACGAGACGGAGGTGGCCCTCCGTCTGGCTCAGGCCGGTCAGACCGAGCAGCGGGTGGGTCTGCTGCCCTTGGTGGAAGGCGCCGAGCCCGAGGTGACCACCGAGTACCTGGAGAGCCTCAACATCCAGCACCTCGTGTCGCAGTTCACCACCTACTTCGACTGTTGCCAGGACCGGGTGGTCAACATCCACACCATCGCCGACGCGGTGGACATGACGATCGTGCTCCCGGGGCGCACCTTCAGCCTCAACGACCACGTTGGCGAGAGGACGCTGGAGAAGGGCTACCTGCCCGCAGGGACCATCATCGCGGGTGAGTTGGAGGACACAGTCGGTGGCGGGGTCAGCCAGTTCACCACCACGCTCTACAACGCCGTGTTCTGGGGCGGCTACGAGGACGTCGAGCACAAGCCGCACTCCTACTACTTCTCACGCTACCCCGAGGGCGTGGAGGCCACGCTCAATTGGCGGAGCCCGGACCTCAAGTTCCGCAACAACACCGACAACGCCATCCTCATCGACACCCGCTACACCGACACCTCGATCACGGTCCGGATGTTCGGCGAGAACGACGGCCGCACGCTCAAGGGCGAGCAGTCCGGGGGGAGCAGCAAGGTCTGGGTAGACGCAGAAGGCGGGGCCGAGGCCCTCCACGTCAAGAACGAGGTCTCCGATCGTTACGCCCTCACCGACCCGCCCGAGCCCCGCTACGAGCCCAATCCCGATCTCGACGTGGACGAGCAGGACCAGACACAGACCGAGTCGGGTGGGTGGAGCGTGACCGTTGTCCGCCGCATCCTGCGCGGCGGCGATCCCGAGCAAGTGGTGGAAGAACTGGAGTGGGTGGTGCGCTATGCCCCACGGTTCGCCGTGTTCGAGGTGCACCCCTGCAAGGTGCCTGGGACCGCCGTGGCCTGTCCCACCACCACGACGTCGACCACCACCACGACCACAACGCCCGAGACCACGACCACGACGGTGGCCGAGACGACGTCCACACCCGCTCCCTGACTGCCCAGGGTCAGTAGAAGAGCAGGAACCCCTCGATGGCGGCGAGAGCCCCCGACTTGGCCTGCTCGTCCCAACCACCTCGGCGGCGCACGGTGACCGAGTTCTGCAAGACGAACACGTGGTCGATGGCGGCATCGAGCTCGAAGAGACGAGCCGCCACCTTCCCCGGGACCGCCACCCCCGGCTCGTCCCTGGTCGCGGCCACCCCATCCTGGCCGGTGAAGCTGCGATCGGTGTCCACCAGGAGGAGGTCGCCCATCACAACCGCATTGTTGATGACGACTGCCTGGCCCATGTGGGCCGAGAGAGTACTCAGCGGCTCAGGCCACCCGAGGGCTCGCCGATGACGTGTACCTTGACCAGGTTGGTCGAAGCGCGCAGGTTCGGGGGCACACCCGCCACCATGACCACTCGATCGCCCTTGCTCAGCTCGCCCTCCGCCTCCAGGATCGAGGCGGCAGCCGCGATCTCCTCGTCGGTGTAGCTGCGGCGATCGAAGGGGTGAGGTGTCACCCCCCAGAGGAGGGCGAGGCGGCGCAGCGTGATCTCGTTCGGGGTGAAAGCCACGATCCTGGCCTCGGGTCGGTACTTCGAGATGAGTCGCGCCGTGTTCCCGGATTCGGTGAAGGCCACGATGGTCTCGGCGCCGAGGTTGCCTGCGATCTCTGTTGCCGCCTGTGACACCGCCGAGGCCACGGTGTTCCCGTCGCCCACGAAGGGAACCGAGTGATGACCCCGGCCGGAGAGGGTGCCCTCCTCCACCGCCACGCAGATCGATGCCATTGCGGTGACCGTCTGCACCGGGTAGGCCCCGACCGCTGTCTCCCCCGACAGCATGACTGCGTCGGTGCCGGTCATCACTGCAGTCGCCACATCGGTGACCTCGGCGCGGGTGGGGCGGGGGCTCTTGGTCATCGACTCGAGCATCTCGGTGGCGGTGATCGACACCCGGCCCGCCTCATTGGTCTTCTTCAGAATCTCTGCCTGGATGAGCGGGATCCGCTCCAGCGGCAGCTGTACCCCCAGGTCGCCGCGAGCGACCATGATCCCGAACGAGGGCCCGATGATGTCGTCGAGGTTCTCGTACGCCTGGGCCAGCTCGATCTTGGAGATGATCGGCACGTCCCCTGCGATCGCTGCCACTTTGCGGACGTCGTCACCGGACCGCACGAACGAAGCGGCGACATAGTCGACACCCAGATCCCGGCCGAAGGCCAGGTCTGCCTCGTCCTTGGGGGTGACGCTCTCCAGGGAGAGCTTGCTGTCGGGAAAGGCAACGCCTTTGTGATCGGTGAGGCGCCCGCCCACCCGGACCTCGGCCACGAGGCCATCTCCTCCGACCTCCACAACCTCGCAGCGGATCAGGCCGTCCGCCAGCTGAACCCGGTCGCCGGGGCCGATGTCCTCGAGTAGGGGCTCGTAGTGGACCGGGATCCGCCCTGCATCTCCCTTTCCACCGTCGGGGACCAGCACGACCCGGTCACCGGCCTCGAGGTCGACCCCACCCTGTGCGAACTCGCCGATCCTGATCTTCGGGCCCTGGATGTCCTGCATCAAGGCGACGGTCCGCCCGGTCTCCTTCGCCGCAGCCCGGACCCAACCAGAGAGGGCCCGGTGAAGGTCGTGGTCGCCATGGGAGAAGTTCAGCCTGGCCACGTCCATCCCCGCCTCGACCAGGCCCGTGATACCTGCAAGGCTGGCCACGCCGGGCCCGAGTGTCGCGATGATCTTGGTGTGCCGGCGCATGGGCCCTGACGCTAACCGCTCAGCCCGAGAGCCGTTCCCGGAGCATCTGGCTCACCGCGGCCGGGTCGGCCTTGCCCTGGGTGGCCCTCATCACCTGACCGACCAGGAACCCGAGGACCTTCTCCTCGCCGGCCCGGAAGCTCTCGACTGCTCGGGGATTGGCGGAGAGCACCTGCTCGATCGCGGCCGCCAGCGCACCCTGATCGGTCACCTGGATCAGATCACGCCCCTCGGCCACCGCTCGTGGCCGGCCCTCCCCTGCCAGCACCCCATCCAGCACCTCTTTGGCGGCCGAGCTGGACACGAGGCGGGTTTCGACCATCTCGATCAGCTCGGCCAGCGCCGGCCCGTCGAGGGTGAGCGAGGCAGAGGACGACTCCGTCTTGCGCAACCAGGCGACCACCTCGCCCGTGAGCCAGTTCGCCGCCGGTCTCGGGGGGGCCCCGGCGTCTACCGCCCTGTCGTAGATCTCGCGCAGCGGAGCGTCGAGGTTGGAGAGGACACCGGCCGCGGCCGGGTCCAGCCCCTGGCCGACGTACCTCTCACGGCGCAGGGCGGGAAGCTCGGGTAGGGATTCGCGGACCCGATCGACCCAGTTCGGGCTCATCACCATGGGAACCAGGTCGGGCTCGGTGAAATAGCGGTAGTCGCTCGACCCTTCCTTCGTCCTCATCGAATGGGTCTTCGACGCCTCCTCGTCCCAATGCCTGGTCTCCTGGACGATCGCCTGCCCCGACCCGGCCAGCTCCACCTGCCGTGCGATCTCGAAATCGATCGCCCGCTCCAGGGAGCGAAAGGAGTTCATGTTCTTGATCTCCACCTTGGTGCCAAGCGTGACCTCCCCTTCGGGCCGAATCGAGACGTTTGCGTCGAAGCGGATGGAGCCCTCCTCCAATCGGGCGTCGGACACCCCCAGCTCGGCCACGATGGACCTGATCTCCTGGGCGTAGGCCCTCGACTCGGCGGCGCCCCTGATGTCGGGTCTCGATACGATCTCGACCAGGGGCACCCCCGAACGGTTGAAGTCGAGCAGGGTGCCCTCGGCGGCATGGATCCGCCCACCCGCCCCGAGATGGGTCGACTTGCCTGTGTCCTCCTCCATGTGGGCGCGTTCGATGCCGATTCGCCGGGTCACGCCGTCGACCTCGATGTCGAGGTGGCCGTCATGGCACACCGGGACGTCGAACTGCGATATCTGGTAGTTCTTGGGGAGATCCGAGTAGAAGTAGTTCTTCCGGTGGAATACGGACCGGGGGGAGACCTGGCAGTTGAGAGCGAGCCCGATCGCCATGATCGACTCGATGGCGGCACGGTTGGGCACCGGGAGGGCGCCGGGGAGCCCGAGACAGGTGGGGCACACGCGCGTGTTCGGGTCACCGCCGAAGTCGACTGCGCAGCCGCAGAACATCTTCGAGGCGGTCTGCAGCTCGACGTGAACCTCGATGCCGATCACCGGCTCCCAGCTCACGCCGCCCCTCCGACCAGGGCCGGGCTTGCGGAAAAATCGGCGAGACGCTCGACCTCGGAGGCAACCCGGTACATGACCTCCTCTCCCAGGGCCGGGGCCATCACCTGGAAACCGATGGGGAGTCCCGCATCGTCGAGCCCGATCGGAACCGAGACAGCCGGGTGGCCGGCGAGGTTGGACGGGATGGTGCAGATGTCCGACAGGTACATGGCCAGCGGGTCGGCGGTTCGGGCGCCGGCCTCGAAGGCCACCGTCGGGCTGGTCGGCGCCACGAGCACATCCACCTGGTCGTAGGCGCGGGCGAAGTCGTCCTGGATCGCCGCCCGCACCTTCTGCGCTTGACCGTAGAAGGCGTCGTAGTACCCGGCCGAGAGAGAGTAGGTGCCGAGCAGGATCCTTCGGATGACCTCTGGCCCGAAGCCCTCCGCCCTGGTCCTGCCCATCAGCTCCTCGGTGGTGGGGCCGTCGACTCTCAGCCCGTACCGGATCCCGTCGAATCGGGCCAGGTTGGACGATGCCTCAGCCGGGGCGATCAGGTAATAGGCGGAGAGGGCGACGTCGAAGGTGGGCATGTCGACCTCGACCACCTCGACGCCCGCCGAGGCCAGAGCCTCGACCATGGCCCTAACCCCGGCCTCGACCGCCGGCTCATAGCCTTCGCCGGAGAGCTGACGAACCACGCCGACCTTCAGCCCCTCGACCCCCGCGCCAAGACCGGCCGTCGGGTCGGGATATGCGCCGGGGTAGGAGGTCGCGTCGAGGGGATCGTGGCCCCAAATCGCAGCAAGGGCGAGGGCTGAGTCCTCCACGGTACGGGTGAAGGGCCCGATCTGGTCGAGCGACGAGGCGAATGCGATCAACCCGTAGCGGCTCACGGTCCCATAGGTGGGCTTCATCCCCACCACCCCGCACAACGAAGCTGGCTGGCGGATCGAGCCCCCGGTGTCGGAGCCGAAGGCGGCTATCACCGACCCGGCCGCTACCGAAGCCGCCGAGCCTCCGGACGAGCCACCCGGGACACGGTCCAGGTGCCACGGGTTGTAGGTGGGCCCGTAGGCAGAGTTCTCAGTGGAGGAGCCCATGGCGAACTCGTCGAGATTGGTCTTGCCCACCATGACCGCCCCACCCTCTCGCAGCCTGGAGACCACTGTGGCGTCATAGGGCGGGACGTATCCGGCCAGGATCTGAGAGGCGGCCGTGGTCTCGACGCCACGGGTGCACATGTTGTCTTTCACCGCCACCGGAATCCCGTGCAACGGCCCTCTGTCGATCCCATCGGCGAGGTCTGCATCAGCCCGGGTCGCCGCCTCCCTCGCCCCATCGGTGTCGATGGTGAGGAAGGCGTGGAGCTGGGCTTCCGTTCGCGCCGCGGTCTCGAGCGCCTCTTCGAGCAGGGCGACCGCGGTGACCTCCCCGGCTCGCAGCTTGACGCCGGTGGCGGCGATGGTGCGCTCGATCACTCCGACTCCAGGGCTGGCGGCGCCACGAAGTAGCCGTCGATCGCCTCGGGTGCGGCGGCAAGGACCTCGTCGCGGTCGAGGGACGGCCGCGGGAGATCGTCACGGAACGAATCGGTCAGGCCGAGTGGGTGGGCCGACCCCACCTCCGGCTCCTTCTCGAGCGACTGTACCCTGGCGGCATGTTCCAGGATCACGGCCAGCTGGGCCTTGTAGGCCTCCAACTCGGCCTCATCGAGCCCGAGCCGGGCAAGACGCGCCACATGGGCGATGTCGATCTCAATCGGCATGGCTGCGGAAGTGTAGGAACCGGCTATCGACTACTACCCGTCCTGCCGAGCATCGCGAGCAGGGCGTCGTAGGCCCAGGTCAGGTCGGAGATCCGGACCGACTCGCCCGGCTTGTGGGCCAGAGCAGGCTCGCCGGGACCGAAGTTGATCGCCGGGATGCCGGCCGCCGAGAGCTGGGCCACATCGGTCCAACCTTGCTTCCCCAGCACCCGTGCCCCCGACTGCTCGATCAGAGCCCGGAACAATGGGTGTTCCACGCTCACGGTCCCGGCTGGTGCCACGTCTTCGATCACCACCTCGTCAGCCTCGTCGCAAACGGCCTTCAGGTGACTGACCGCATCCTCCGGCGGTCGATCCGGGGCGAAGCGGTAGTTGACGTTCATGGCGAAGCGAGCCGGTATCACATTGCGGGCCACGCCGCCCTGAGCCGTGGTGACCGACATCACCTCCCGGAACTCGAGACCGTCTATGACGTGCAACTCCGGCTCGAGCCTGCGCATCGCTGCGAGGAACCCGGCCGCCTTGGTTATCGCGTTGTCTCCCAGCCAGGGCCGGGCCGAGTGAGCCGGCTCGCCGTTGAAGGCGACACTGGCGTTGATCACCCCCTGGCAACCGGCCTCAACCGACCGATCGGTCGGTTCCAACACCACCGCGGCCGAGGCCTCGAGCAGCCACGGGGCTGCCTCCAGGACGGGGCCCAGCTGGTTGCCGGAGAGGGGGCCCTCTTCGCCGGCATAGAAGACGCAGGCGACATCGACCGGCCCGACAGCCTCGATGAGATGGATCATCACGGCCAGCCCGCCCTTCATGTCGGTGGCGCCGAGCCCATGCAACCGGTCTCCCACCACCTTGGTGCCCGCCTCACCCTGCAGAGGGACCGTGTCGAGATGACCGACCAGCAGCACTGCCCCTGCCCGGGGCTCGCCGACCACCACCGAGTCGCCGACAGGCTGAAGGACCATCGGGACAAGCCGCTCCGAGATGGCGTCCCGGATCGCCCTCTCCTGGCCCGTCACCGAGACGATGTCGATCAGCCACCGAGTCGTTTCGACCAGGTCGGTCAAAGCTGGACGTCCAGATCGCGGAGCAGCTCGTTCAGGGCGGTCTTCTCGTCGGTGGCCGCGGTCCGCCGGCCGATGATCAGGGCGCAGGTCAGGTCGTAGCTCCCGCTGGGAAACTGCTTCGGCCTGGTCCCGGGGACGACGATCGAGCCTGCCGGGACCCGGCCCCTGTGCTCCACCGGTTCCGGCCCGGTCACGTCGATGATCGGGGTCGAGGCCGTGATCACGGTGTTGGCCCCGAGGACCGCCTTCTCCTCGACGATCGTCCCCTCGACCACGATCGACCGGCTCCCGATGAACGCCCCGTCCTCGATGATCACCGGCCGTGCCCCGGGCGGCTCGAGCACTCCCCCGATGCCCACTCCCCCGGAGAGATGGACTTCGCGGCCGATCTGGGCGCACGATCCCACCGTGGCCCAGGTGTCAACCATCGTCCCCGCGCCCACGTAGGCGCCGATGTTGACATATCCGGGCATGACGATCACCCCCGGCTCGCAATGTGCCCCGTAGCGAACCGTCCCTGGCGGGACCACCCTGATCCTCTGCTCGGCCAACCCTTTCTTGAGCGGGATCTTGTCGTGATACTCGTAGGGGCCGATCTCGAATGTCTCCATGGCGCGGAGACGGAAGTAGAGGAGGATCGCCTCCTTGGCCCACTCGTTGACGACCCAGTCACCGCCGATCTTCGCCGCCACCCTGATCTCCCCCGCATCGAGGGCGGCGATGGCCCACTCGACCGCCTCCGCCGCCTCCTCGGGCTCGATCACGCCGGCATATGCGGCCCTTATGGTCTCTTGCTGGGACAACTGGTCGCCTCTCGGGATGGCTCGGGCGGCAGCGTAATTGGATCCGACCGCCGCTACGGTGCCGCCAGCGATGCCCTACCGCCTCCTCTACATCGGGCTCGGCCTCGTCGCCCTGGCCGCCATCGCATTCGGCCTCGCCTTCGGGAGAGGCGGCGAGGAGTTGGCTCTGCCCGCGCAGATCGAGTCGATCTCACCGCAGCCCGGCGACCTGGTCCCGCCCCAAGCCCAGGTCGAGGTCGATCTGCCGGTGGGCTACCGGGCCGACATCTATGTCGATGGCTGGCTGGTCCTCGACGCCGTGTTCGTCGAGGGCACGGGGGTCTACCGTTGGTCGCCCTCCCCGGCCAACCCCACGATCACCGAATGGACCCCCGGCGAGCACACCATCCAGGTTGTGTGGGACACGGTGCGCGGGCTGCCCGACCCGGGGGAGTTCGAGTGGTCGTTCCGCGTGGGGTGAGACCAGGGTTTGGTTGGTAGGTTCCCGACCCCGGTGATAGGAGTCGGTCATCGAGAAGACGAACACCAGCCCTGATGCGTTCATCGCATCGCAACCGGACACTCTTCGCTCCGACCTGGGGCAAATCGACGCCGTGCTCGGCGAGGTGATGTCGGGCCATCCCCGAGTGATGTGGGAGGGCAGATTCTGGGGGGGAACCGAGCAGGCCATCATCGGCTACGGGGATTTCTCCTACCAGCGCCCGGGCAAAGACACGGTGGAGTGGTTCGTGATCGGGCTCGCACCCCAGAAGAACCACATCAGCATCTACGTCAACGCTGCCGACGAGCATGGCTACCTGGTCAAGAGGTATGCAGAACAGCTCGGCAAGGTGAAGGTGGGCAGCGCTGTGGTCACATTCAAGAGTGCCGCCGACCTCGACCTCGAGGCCCTCCGCCGGTTGGCCACCGAGGCCCGCGATCGAGCGGCCTAACCGGCGAGGACGGACAGGCCCTGGTCGAGCAGGTCCTTGAAGGCGGCGCCGTCGATGATCTGGACCCCCAGCTCCTCGGCCTTGCGCATCTTCGCTGCACCAGGTGAATCGCCGGCGATCAGTGCCGTCGTCTTTGACGAGACCGAGCCGGCGGCCTTGCCCCCGCGCTCCTCGATGGCCGCCTGAGCCTCCTCACGGGTGAACCCCTCGATCGTTCCCGAGACGACGAAGGTGGCACCGGCGAGCAGGTCACCGGCTCCCGCTTCGACCTCGTCGACCAGCCTCACCCCTGCCTGCCCCAGCTTGGCGACCAGGTCCCGGTTGACCGGGTCGGCAGACCACTCCGCCAGCGCACGGGCGATGATCGGGCCGATCCCATCGACCTGCGAGATCTGCTCCTCACTCGCTTCGAGGAGGGCGGGGAGGCCGTGGAAATGTCGGACGAGGGTGCGAGCGATGGTGCCACCGACATGTCGGATGCCGAGGGCGGTGAGCAGCCTGGCCACCGGGCGGTCCTTCGCCGCCTCGATGGCGGCCTTGAGGTTGTTCACCGATATCTCGCCCCAGCCCTCCCTGCCCCGCAGCTGGTCGACGTCGAAGGTGAAGATGCCGGCCGGGTCCGTGATCAGCCCCTCGCGGAGGAGGAGGTCGATGGTCTTGTAGCCCATGTGCTCGATGTCCATGCCACCGCGCGAGGCGAAGTGGAACAGCCACTCACGGACCCGGGAGGGACATTCGAACCCTCCGGTGCAGCGGGCCACGGCCTCGCCCTCTACCCGCAGGATCGGATGACCGCAGAACGGGCACCGCTCCGGCATCGACCAGACCTTCTCCTTGCCCGACCTGGCCGCCACCACTGGACCGACCACCTCGGGGATCACGTCGCCGGCACGTCTCACTATCACCTGGTCGCCGATACGGACGTCCTTGAGGGCGATCTGGTCGGCGTTGTGCAGCGTCGCCATCCCTACCGTCGCCCCTCCGACGAAGACGGGCTCCAGCACCGCAAAAGGTGTTGCGGCCCCGGTGCGCCCTATGTTGATGGCGATGTCCCGGAGCAGGGTGACCTGCTCTTCGGGCGGGAACTTGTAGGCAATGGCCCACCTCGGGGCGCGCGAGGTGAAGCCGAGGACCTCCTGATCGAGCAGAGAATCGGCCTTGATCACCACACCATCGGTCTGGTACCCGGTGTCGTGGCGCTGCTGCTCTGCCTGAGAGACGTAGTCGAGCACCTCGTCGATCGAGCCGAGGCGCTGGCTCACCGGGTTGGTCCTGAATCCCACCTCCCTCAGGTACTTCATGGTGGCCTCGTGGGTATCCAGGGGAGGCCCCCCCTCGAGCAGACCGAGCTGGTAGACCCAGATGGCCAGGTTGCGGGACGCTGTGACCGCGGGGTCTTTCTGACGAACCGAGCCCGCCGCCGCGTTGCGCGGGTTGGCGAAGATCCGCTCCCCCGCCTCGGCCTGTCTCCGGTTCAGCTCCTCGAAGGCGGTCTCCGGCATATACACCTCGCCTCTCACCTCGAGCACCTCGGGCGGGCTCGAGCCCAGCAGCTTGAGCGGGACCGACTCGATGGTTCGCAGGTTGGCGGTTATGTCCTCTCCGGTCACACCGTCCCCCCGGGTCGCACCCGTGGCCAGCGCCCCGCCCCGATAGGTGAGCACCACCGCCAGACCGTCGATCTTGAGCTCGGCCATGTACCCGTGCGGGGGGCGTCCCAGCTGTCGTTCCATCCGCTGCTCCCAGGCGAGCAGCATCTCGGGTGAGTCGGCGTTGTCCAACGAGAAGAGCGGGCGCAGATGGCGGACCGGGCGGAACAGCTCGCTGACCGGGGCGCCGACCCGCTGAGTGGGGCTGTCGGCCGTCACCAGCTCGGGATGTGCCTCCTCGAGACGGCGCAGCTCGGCCATGAGGGCGTCGAACCGGGCATCGGAGATGATCGGATCGTCGAGGACGTGGTAGCGATAGAGGTGCTCGTTGACCTGCGAGCGGAGCTCTTCGATTCGGGCGGCGTCATCGGGCATCGGCACCGACGTTACCGATGCTCGATCAGGCAAAAGTGCCGGCGATGAGGCCCCCGCCGAGGACCCGCTCACCGTCATAGAAGGCGACCGTCTGGCCTGGTGCCACCCCCTCCTGGCCCAGGTCGAAGAGGAGCCGATCGCCGTGGAGCGTCGCCGGCACCGGATCCCCGTGCGCCCGGTACTGGGCGAGGAGACGGCCGGATGCGGCCTCCCCGGAGACCCAGCTGACGTCACGAAGCGAGAGACCGGCCACGGCCAGATCCTCACGCCGACCCACAACCACGGTGGCTGTGGCCGGCTCGACCCTGATCACGAAGCGGGGCTCGCCCACGGCGACACCGAGACCGCGCCGTTGACCGACGGTGAAGCCGGCGATGCCGTCATGCCCGCCGATCTCCGCCCCACCGGTGTCGACGATCGCCCCCGCCTGGAAGGCCTCAGGAGCGGTGTCCCGGACGAATTCGCGGTAGTCACGACGCCCCACGAAGCAGATGTCCATCGACTCCGGCTTGTGCGCCGTCCTCAATCCCATGTTGGCGGCCATGGACCTCACCTCCGCCTTGGTCAGCTCCCCGACGGGGAAACGGCAGCGGGAGAGCTCGGATTGGGTGAGCATCGAGAGGACGTAGGACTGGTCCTTGGCCCTGTCGGCGCCCCGGTAGAGCCGGCAGGAGCCGGCCTCGACCCGGGTCCGGGCGTGATGGCCGGTCGCCAGGATCTCGGTGTCGAAGTCACCGAGACTGCGGAGAAGCCGATCGAACTTCACTGTGCGATTGCACTCGATGCAAGGGTTGGGGGTGCGGCCCGAGGTGTAGTCCCGGATGAACCGATCGACCACCCCGTCGTGGAACTCAGCCCTGTAATCGAGCACGTAGTAGGGGATGTCGAGCTGGGCAGCCACCCGGCGTGCGTCCTCGGCGTCGGAGACGGTGCAACACCCTGCCGTGGGGGCCTCGCCGTTCGGTCCCGACCACAGCTTCAACGTGACCCCCACCACATCGTGACCGGCCCTGAGGAGGAGGGCGGCCGCGACAGACGAGTCGACTCCGCCCGACATCGCCACCAACGCCCTCATCGCAGCTGACCCACCAGGTCGATAACGATCTCGGCCGCCTCGACCGCCTCGTCATAGCTGCTGTCCCACCCGAAGCTGAACCGGATGCTCTCCCGGGCGTGCTCCGGGGTCATACCCATCGCCTCGAGGACATGCGACACTTGGGCTGCCCCGGACTGGCAGGCCGACCCTGCGGAGGCGGCCACCCCGGCACGGTCGAGCCTCAGCAGCAGTGTCTCGTTGCGGACACGAGGGAATCTCACGTTCAGGTGCTGCGGTGAGCGGCCCGACTGCGGCGTGTTGAGCGCCATGTCGTCGATTGCGACGGACAGCCTCTTCTCGAAGTCGTCGCGAATCTGCCCGATCTGGCTCCTGAACCTGGGTCGGTCGGCTGCCGCCGCCTCCATCGCTGCGGCAAGGCCGACCGCCCCGGCCACGTCATGGGTGCCGGAGCGGCGTCCCAGCTCCTGGCCCCCCCCGTGCAGAACGGGTTCGAGCGGGGTGCCTTCGCGCACATAGAGCAGGCCGGCGCCCTTGGGCCCCCCGAACTTGTGCGCGGTCATGGTGAGGAGGTCGACGCCGAGGGTGTCCACGTCGATCGACTCCGAGGAGAAGGCCTGCACCGCGTCCGAATGGACGAGCACCTCGCGATCATGCTCCTTGATCGCCCTTACGATCCGGGCCAGGTCATGGATCAGCCCGGTCTCGTTGTTCAACAACATCACCGAGACCACCGCGGTATTGGCATCGATGGCGTCGAGGAGGGCTTCGAGGTCCACCTTCCCCCCGCCGTCCACTCCGACCACGGCAGTGGGGAGGCCGACACGGCGCAGGAAGTCGGTGGTCTCGAGCACGGCCTCGTGCTCGGTGGCGACGGTCACCACGCCCCGTCGCGGGTTGGAAGGGCTGAGTGCGGCGCCCTTGAGGGCGAGATTGTCGGCCTCGGTGCCCCCAGACGTGAGAACGACCTCCATCGGGGCCGCCCCGATCGAGGAGGCGATCCGCTCCCGGGCCTCCTCGAGGGCGTTCTTGGCGCGTCGTGAGACCTCGTGGACACCCGAGGAATTGCCGAATACGTCGGTGGAGTAGGGACGCATGGCGTCCCAAACCCCCGGGCGCATCGGGGTCGTGGCGGCATGGTCGAGGTAGATCACCGCGGAGATTGTCGCAGGATCGGGAGGTTGGGCCGAGCCCGCCCGACATCTGTGCCTAGGCTCCGCTCGGAGGTGTGATGCGGTTCGTGCTGGTCCACGGGGCATATCACGGCGCCTGGTGCTGGGGCCTGCTCTCCTCGGAGTTGGAGAAGCTCGGTCATGTGGCTCTCGCCGTGGATCTCCCGGTCGAGGTGCCCGAAGCCGGCGCTGCCGCCTACGCCGACGAGATCGCGGCGTTGGTCGGGGACGAGGAGGCAATAGTCGTAGGCCATTCGATGATGGGACTGGCGATCCCCCTCGTCCCCCGACTCGCCCCCGTGAGCAGGCTGGTCTTCCTCTGCGCCTTCGTCCCTGTGCCAGGATCGAGCTTCAACGAGGTGAGGAGCCGCGAGCAGGTAGCCCCGGACCGAGAGATTCAGCGGGTGCAGTTCACCGACATCGGGGAGGGGGTGTGGATGATCGGGCCCGACACCGCCAACGAGCTCTTCTTCCACGACGTGAGCCCGAGACTGGCCTCCTGGGCGGTGCCCCTCCTCCGCCCCCAGTCGTATCGCATCATGGAAGAGATCACCCCGCTTCTCGAGTGGCCCGAGGTCGACTGCTCCTATGTCCTCTGCCGGGCCGATCGGGCAGTCGACGCCGAATGGGCGCGGTCCACTGCCCGGGCCCGCCTCGGGACCGTGCCCCACGAGCTGGACGGCGGGCACTCTCCCTTCCTGACCCGGCCCGCCGAGCTGGCCCGGCTCCTCGATCGGATCGGGGTGGAGGGCCGATGACCGGCGGCACCCCGAGACGACTCGATCTCCGCAGGCAATACCAGACCCTCTACCGCCCCTCCGCCAGAGCGGTGGAGCTGGTCGACGTCCCCGAGCTGCTCTTCCTGGCGATCGACGGGCGGACCGAGGCCGGAGTCGGCCCCGGGGAATCAGAGGAGTTCGCCGCGGCGACGGCCGCTCTCTACGGGCTCGGCTACGGGTTGAAGTTCATGTCGAAACAGCGGCGGGTCGATCCGATCGACTACAAGGTGATGGGGCTTGAGGGCCTGTGGAGCACCGAATCCGGGATCTTCGAGTGGGGCAGGCGCGAGCCGTGGCTCTACACCTTGATCATGATGCAGCCCGATCACATAGATGCGGCCATGCTCGCCGAGGCGGTCACACATATCGCCAAGAAGCGACCCAACCCGGCGGTGGCCGAGGTCAGGCTGCAGCGCTGGGAGGAGGGGCCGAGCCTCCAGGTGATGCACATAGGCCCCTACTCGGAGGAGCCCAGGTCACTCGACATGCTCGATCGCTACGCCGCCGAGAACGGGCTCGAGATGCACGGGCGTCACCATGAGATCTATCTGGGCGACCCGCGCAAGGCGAAGCCCGAGAACCTCAAGACGATCCTGCGCCATCCCGTGAAGCCACCAGCTTGAGGCCAATTGGGATCACAGTCCTCTTCGACGCCCCGGCCGACCGGGTCTGGGCGGAGCTGGCCGACCTGGGCTCACACCCCGATTGGATGCGAGACGCCGGGACAATCGAGTTCGTCACCGACCAGACGTCCGGGCTGGGCACTGAGATGCGGGTCCCCACCAGGATCGGTCCATTCCGCACCGTCGACTCGATGACGGTGATCGAGTGGGTGGAGGGAGGGGTGATCGCCGTCGAGCACGTCGGAGCCGTGTCTGGGGTGGGGAGGTTCGAGATCGAGCCGGATGGCCCGTTTACCAGGATGACGTGGAGTGAGAGTCTGCGCTTTCCCTGGTGGCTGGGCGGGCCGATCGGGTCCTGGCTGGCCCGACCGATCCTGAGATCGGTGTGGAGGGGCAATCTGATGCGCCTCGGGGAGAGACTCGAGGTCAGGCGCCCTTGAACCGGGCCGGGCGCTTGGCGATGAAGGCAGCGACGCCTTCCCTGGCGTCCTCGGTGCGGAACGAGGCGTTGAACGCGTCCTTCTCGATCAACAGGCCCTCGCCGACGGTCGAGCCGAATCCGTCGTTGAACGCCCGCTTCGCCGCGGCTATGGCGAGGGTCGGCTTCATGGCCCACTCGGCGGCGGCGGCCAGCGCCATGTCCAGCAACTCGGCGGACGGGGCGATCCTGTCAGCCAGCCCGGTCGCCAGTGCCTCGTTCGCATCGACCTGACGCCCGGTGAGGACCAGTTCCTTGGCCCTTTGATACCCGACGAGCCGCGGCAGCCGCTGCGTTCCACCCGCGCCGGGAATCAAGCCAAGGAGGATCTCAGGCTGGCCCAGGCGGGCGTCGTCGGCTAGATAGCGGAAGTCGGCGCCCATCGCCAGCTCGAGCCCGCCTCCCAGGGCGAAGCCATGCACCGCGGCGATGGTCGGCTTCTCGAGGGACTCGAGCTCGATGATCGCCTCCTGCAGGGCCCATGCGGTGCGCTCCTCGATCCCCGCGTCGAAAGCCGCCTGGAATCCCTTGATGTCTGCCCCGGCGGCGAAGTGGGGTTGCCCGGTGACGACCACGGACCTGATCGCCGGGTCGCGGCACTCGGTGAACGCCTGTCTCATCTCCCCTGCCATCTCCTCCGACAGGGCATTGACCGGAGGCCGGTCGAGACGGACCAAGGCGACCGCCCCATCCACCGTCACATCGACGAACTCCATCGGGCGAGGCTAGAGGACGGTCATCGTCGCGAGGGGCCGACCCAGGCCCACCGTCCCTGCCGTCGGCGGGAAGGGCTGGGCCTGGTAGACGGTCTGTCGCTCCATGATCTAACCCGGAGACGGCAGATCCACCCAGGCGAACACGGAGTTGGCGGGGTGACCACCGGTGGCCGATCCGGCGACCTGGAACCCGCAGGCTGCCAGCGAGCCGGCCACATCGATCGGCTCCTCACCTCGCGACCGGCTCCCGTAGGAGCCGATGATGAGCCTTCCCCCGGGCGCCACCCACCCGGCAAGCAAGCGGAACCACGGACAGGTCAGCCCCGCAGGAGCCAGGTCGATGAGCCCGTACACGTAGTCCCATGTCCTTCCTGGCTGCCAGTGCCATGCATCGGCGACCACGAAATTGGCTCGATTCTCGGGCATCCGCTGTCTCGCCATCTGCACCAGGCCCTCTCCCAGGTCGACGCCGTGGGCGACGAGGGTCACACCCTTGTCGGCGGCCCAGGACACCAGATCGGCGGCGAGGAGGCCATTGGCACAGCCCACGTCGAGCAACTCGCCATCACGATCGATCGCCTCCACCAGCGGGGAGCGCTCCTCCACCCAGCGCTCCCTGCCGCCACTGAAACCTGACTGCGACTCGGCGTCCTCACCCAACAGGTAAGCGCCCTGCAGCGCCACCATCGTGGCCATGAAGGCCCGATCGGGCCGAGCAGGCACCTCGGACTGGGAAGCGGCTACGAGGTCACCCCGGGCAGGTCGCGCATCCTGGGGTGCTTTGTCGCCTCCACGGCCCGTAACTTGATCCGAGCATCCACCACTACCACCCCACCGCCCGGTTCGAGGACCTTGACCGGGTTGAGGTCCATCTCGAGCATCTCAGGAACCGCGCCGATCAGGCCCGACACGCGGAGCAGGGCAGCCTCGAGGGCGGCGACGTCACCTTTCGGCTGGTTGCGATAGCCGTCCAGGAGCCGCGACCCCTTTATCTCCCTGATCATCTCGGCCGCATCGACGTCGGTGAGGGGATGGATCCTGAAGGCCACGTCCTGGAGAAGCTCGACGTAGATCCCGCCGAGGCCGAACACCACCAGCGGGCCGAAGTTGGGGTCCTGGGTCATCCCGATGAGAACCTCGTGCCCTCCCGCGACGTACTCCTGCACCAGCACGCCCTCGGGGTCACCCACCGCGGCCGTGACGCTCTTGTAGGCCTCCCTGATGGCGGCGGTCCCCTCCACGTCGAGGGCAACACCTCCCACGTCCGACTTGTGTAGGGCGGACTCCGAGATGACCTTGAGGACGACCGGCCCACCGATCTCGGACGCCGCCGCCACAGCAGCCCGGGCAGAGCCGACCACTTGTGATTGCGGCACCCGCAACCC
>DATBIX010000023.1:0-95094 GCA_036556665.1 Acidimicrobiia bacterium | reverse complement strand
GCGCCGGATCCTGATGGTCACGGGTGCCTATTGGTATGGGCTTCCCGAGCCCAACGTCAACGCCAAGAAGCCATCGGCATTCTTCGACCTCGTCGAGCAGCACCCTGTGACGACGAAGGAGGGCCATGCGGGGGAACCGCCCCGTCCCGACTCACTGCGCCGGGTCGACCCGGCCGGGGCACCGGACCCATTGTTCGAGCAAGGGTGGGATGCCGCGTTGAGGGACACCGTGGCCGGGAGCCGATTCCTGCCCGATCTGGCCGAGAGCCTCCACCTCTCCGAAGAGATGACCGAGAGGGTGGCGACTCTCCATCAGACGCTTTTCGACCTCGGCACGCTGGAGGCGATTCCCGGTGCGGGCGAGGAGCGCCGGGTCGTCTCGGTGACCGGGCTGGTCAACTATGCCCAGTGCCCCAAGCGCTTCTTCTGGTCGGAGATCGACCGGCTCCCGCGGCGCCGCAACCCGGCCGCCGTGGCCGGGACCGAGTTGCACCGGCGGATCGAGCTCCACCAACGAGGCCAGGTGCCATTCGAGGAGCTGGAGCCCGAGCTGTACGACGTGCCCGACGAGGTGGAGGGAGGGGGAGGAGGAGGCTTCAGGGCCTTCATCGATTCCCGCTACGGGAAGGCCCCTGCCGCTCTGGTGGAGGCTCCTTTCACGATCCGGCTCGACAGCGGCTACCAGGTGCGTGGCCGCATCGACGCCGTCTACCGGGAGGGGCCGAGCTGGGAGATCGTCGACTTCAAGAGCGGCCGGGCAAAGGACGACCCGTCGCTCATGGTCCAACTGCAGGCGTATGCGGTCGCCGCCGGCGAGGTGGATTTCGGGATCGGCAAACCGGGCGACATCGACGTCTCCTTCGTCTATCTGGGCGGGGGCCTGGAAGTGGTGACCCGGCGTGCCGACGATCGGTGGCGGGCGCGGGCGCGGCGCGCTCTCGAGGACCTCACCACTGCCATCGGTAACGAAGCCTTCGACCCGACACCGGGAGAATGGTGCCGCCGCTGCGACTTCCTCCGCTTCTGTGAGCAGGGACGGGCGGAGGTCGGGGCACGATCGGCCTGATCCGGTCGGTCTCAGAGGACCTGGCCGCCCCTGACCTCCATGACGATCGTGACCGGGCCGTCATTGACGATGTCGACCACCATGTGGCGGCCGAAAGCACCCGTCTCGGTGGGGATGCCGCGAGACCTCATCCGGTCGACGAATTGCTCGAGCAGAGCGGCGGCGGGCCCCGGATCGGCTGCGCCGACGAACGAGGGCCGGCGGCCGCGGCGGAGATCGGCGAGGAGCGTGAATTGACTCACCACCAGCGCCGATCCACCCACTTCGAGGATCGAGAGGTTCATCAAACCGTCGCTGTCAGCGAAGATGCGCAGCCCTGCCACCTTCTCGACGGCGCCATCCACGTCGGCCATCGTGTCGCCGGGCGCGACAGCTACGAGGAGCAACAGGCCACCCCCGATGGCGGCGGCGACCTCGTCGTTCACGGTCACCGACGCCCGCGACACTCTCTGGATCACCAGCCGCATCGAGATCGATTCTCGCAGGGCACATAGAGTTGGCCCGTGGCAAGAGCCCCTGCATCGCCGATCGAGTTCCTGCTCGGTCCTCCCGGCGCCCCGGTCGTCTATCTCCTCGACGCTTCGACCAGCTACGAGGTCTCCCTTCTCGAGAAATGGCTGGCCAAGGAGGTCGGGCCCGGGGCGTCCACCGTGCGAATCGCCTCGTCGCGCCGGGGCAAGGGTGGCGACGTCGAAGCGTTGCGCGATGTGCTCGCCGACACGGCAGACCCTCACCTGATCCCGCTCCGGGTGCTGTGGATGGCCCCCGAGAAGGGCGGGAGACGGTCGGTCAGTTGGTGGGACGTCCTCCAGCCCGGGGATCCCCGCGACCCCAAGGGAGTGAGGGCCAGATGGATCAGGACCATGCGCTCGGGACGGGTCCGGCTCATCGCAGCGCGCGGCGCCCCGGTCTCTGAGATCCTCGAGGACTACCGGACCAGCGGTCAGGTGGACCCGCCCGGCAGCTATGTGACGAGGAGGGCATGGCTGGTGCTCGACGTCGCCGAGAGGAAGCTGCGCGGCAACCGCTTCAAGATCCCCCGGTTCGTCCCCGAGGCGATCCTCTCCCGCCGCGAGCTCCTCGACTCGGTGGATGCGGTCGCGGCCGAGACCGGGATGCCTACCGCCGTGGCCCGGGAGAAGGCGGAGGCCTACCTGCGGGAGATCGCGGCCACCCACTCGCCCTACGTGATCGACCTGATCGCCAACGCGATCCACCAGCTCTATACCCAGGGTTACGGGAAGATCCGGTACTCCGACGAGGAGGTCAAGCGTCTCACCGAGTTGAGCCATGGCGCCGTCGTCTTCCTCCCCTCGCACCGGTCGAACCTCGATCGACTGAGCCTCCAGTTCATGCTGTGGGAGAACGACCTGCCCCCGAATCACACCGCAGGAGGGATCAACCTCAACTTCTTCCCCATCGGCCCACTGGTCCGACGTACCGGCGTGTTCTTCATTCGCAGGACCTTCAAGGACAACCCGCTCTACAAGACCGTTCTCAAGGCGTATCTCGACTACCTCGTCGAGAAGCGCTTCCCGCTGGAGTGGTACATGGAGGGTGGTAGGTCGCGATCGGGAAAGCTGCTGCCCCCTCGTCTCGGCCTGCTCAGCTACGTGGTCGACTCACTCCGGCGGGGAAAGGCCGAGGACATCCATTTGATCCCCGTGTCCATCGCCTACGACCAGATCCAGGACGTGCCCGACTATGCCCGTGAGGCTCAAGGCAAGGAGAAGGAACGCGAGTCGATTGGATGGCTGTTCCGAGCGATCAAGTCGCTCCGACGCCGGTACGGAGACATCCACATCCGGTTCGGCGAGCCGGTCTCGGTCAAGGAGTCGCTGGGCATGATCTCGGCCGACCCCGATGAGGAGTCGATCGGGTTGCAGAAGCTGGCCTTCGAGGTCATGTATCGGATCGGCCATGTCACCCCGGTCACCCCGACGGCACTGGTGAGTGTCGCCCTACTCGCCGCCCGCGGCTCGGCTCGAACCGTCGCGCAGGTGGCAGAAGACACGGCGCGGTTACTCGAGTTCGCCGAGGCCCGCCACCTGCCCACTACCGAGGACTTCGACCCCGACGACACCCCCCGCGTCCTCTCGGTGCTGGAGCGCCTGGGCGAGAACGACTACGTCAGCAGCCACGAGGCCTTGGGAAGGAAGGTGTTCTGGCTCAGCGACGAGCAGGCGATCAGGATCTCCTACTACCGGAACATGATCGTGCATTTCTTCGTCAACCGCGCCCTGGCGGAGATGGCCATCGGCTCGCTCCTCGACCAGGAGCCGGCCACGGCCGGCTCGGTGGAGAAGTCGTTGCTCGGTTTTCGCGACCTGCTCAAGTTCGAGTTCTTCTTCCCGGACAAGGAACAATTCCTCTCCGGAGTCGATCGGGACATCGCCATCGACGTCCCCGGGTGGGAGGAGATGCTCGACACCGGAGCCGGGAGGGATCTGCTCGACAAGATGGGGCCCCCGGTCGCCTACTGGGCGGTCCTCCCCTTCCTCGACGCCTATCAGATCGTGAGTGACGAGCTCGAGGCGATGAAGGGCGACTTCAACGAGAAGACGTTCCTCAAGGGATGCCTCGACCGAGCGCGCATGTACCGGATCGAGGAGCGCCTCATCTCGGGGGAGAGCGCCAGCCAGGTGCTGTTCAAGTCGGCGCTGGCGCTGGCGCGCAACCGGGGGCTGCTGGAGCGTACTCCGGACGCCCATGTGCGACGGGTCGAGTTCGCCGCCGAGGTGCGCACCGCCCGTCAGCTCGCCGCGGCTGCGTTGTAGTTGCTCAACCGCCCTGGTCGTCTCCCCTGCCCCACCGCTTCTTCGCCTCGTCGATCATCTCCTGGGAGGACTTGGGCCGGAACGGCGACTTCTGGTCTTGGGCGTCCTCCAGACGGGAGAAGGCCTCGGCGAGCCGGCGCGACTTCTCGTCACGGGTCTCCGCCGCCGGATGAACGGGCTCGGGTGGAGGCAAGATCACCGGTTCGACCTGCTCTGTGACCGGCGGGACGGATGTCGGCGGAGGCAATGCGGTCTCCTTGTACGGGATGGGCGCCTTCTGCGCCGGGCGCGGCGAAGTAGGAACGGTTGTCCTCCCGGGGAGTCTCGGCGGTGTCGTCCCTGCAGGCACATTCGGAGACGGTGATCTCGCCGCCGACCGCCGCCGCAGGGCCCGCCCGGCGAAGATGAGAAACAGCCCCGGGACGATGCTCCCGCCGAGGCCGGCAGCGAATCCCCCGCTCCATCCCAGCTCGGAGAAGAGCCCGATCCCGCCCAGCACCACGAAGCCGATCCAGATCATCCCGATCACGGTGAGGGCGCGGCCGAGGCACCCGGCGGCGTCGACTGTCACGTTCCTCTCAGTCATGGCTCCTCATCCCGGCGTCACGGTCTGGTGAGAACGGCCCGGAGGCGCCAGGCGGCCAGCACCAGCAGGATGGTTGCGTATGCCGTGAGCACACCCAGCTCGGGAAGGATGTCGACGACCGTCCCGTCACGTCGGACCAGCTCGGCGAACCCGTCGAGGGCCCAGGCATGCGGTGTCAGGTGTGCCACCTTCTGCATCGTCTCCGAGAACAGCTCGATCGGCAGCATGGCGCCCCCCAGCGCAGCCAGCCCCAGGCTGACCACGATGCCGACGCCGACCGCCTGCTGGTCGTTGCTCAGCGTCGACCCCATGAGCATGCCTGCCCCGGCGCCGACCGCCGAGAACGTCACCAGGATCGAGAATGCTCCGATCGGGTCACCCCAGTCCACCTGGAACATGAGAAAGGTGGCAAGGACGATGTAGAGGCCCTGCACCATCGCCACAGACCACCGACCTGCGCTCTCACCGGCAACGATGGTGCCAGTCGAAGTGGGGGTCGAGAGCATGCGTCGGGAAAGGCCAAGCCTCCGGCTCAGGATCAATGACGCCGATCCGGCCATTGCCGTGAGAAAGGTGAAGAGCACCAGCTGCTGAGCGGCTCCCAGGTCGAACCGGCCCAGAGTCGAGGGGAACAGGGATTCGCCCACGGCGGTGGTCTCGACCTCGAACCCGGGAGCGGCGTCGACGTTGGCCATGGCCACCTCGAGTGCCTCGTCGAAGTCCGCCTCCGTCTTGTCCATCGCGAACTGGGCAGCCCCCACCGGCGCCATCACCTCGGCGATGGCAGAGGCGACCACTGCCTGCAACTGCTGCCCGGTCCCGTCGGGGCGGGCCACGAACCCGATCTCGACCTGGGTCCCGGCCGCTGCGTCTGTGCTCATCGAGGTGGGCAGGAAGACACCCGCCTCGACCGACCCCCGCTCGACCGCCGTGCTCAACTCGTCCTCCGTGTCGAACCGGGTCACCTCCAGCGACTCCAGCGACTCGATCTCGTCGGCCACCACATCGGCCAGCGGGTCGGGCTCCGCCTGGTGGAGACCGATGGGGGGAACGAAGTCCCCACCGAACTGGGCTCCGATCAGCAGGATCAAGGCGAGGGGGAAGATGAAGACGAAGAAGATGTTGGAACGCTCACGCAGCATCCGGACCACGTTCGACGAGGCGATGGTCCAGACCTTCATCGAGCCAGCCTCCGGTTGAGCAGGACCCAGCCCGCGCTCCCGAGCACCAGCGCGAACAGCAACAGGGCGCCGACCGCGGGCAATGCAGCCGTCCACTCGGCGCCTCCCGAGATCTGGGCCAGACCCCTCATGAACCAGGCGTGGGGCGTCAGGTAACTGAGCTTGCTCAAGAAGTCGTCGCCCTGGCCAACCGGGAAGAAGGTCCCACCCAGCATGCCCAGGATCACGGCGATGATCGACGCCAGATTGCCGGCACCTTCGGCTGTCTTGGCGAAGCCTGCGACCAACCCGACGACGGATGTGGCGGCCAGCACCCCGGCCACGACGAGGAGCGCCACGCCCAGTGGCGGCCCCCAGGTCGCGCCCATCAGGAAGTGGGTGGCGACGATGAGGACGCCCATCGAGATGAGCCCGAGCAGGAACGAGAGCAGGGCCTTTCCTCCCACAACCTGGGCGCGCGCCACCGGGGCGGCGAGGAGACGGGGAAGCGTCCCCTCCTGCTCCTCCTCCAAGAGGCCGATCACCCCGAATTGAACCGTGAAGAAGAGGAAGAACACCGCCATCCCGGCGGCGAAGAAAGTGGTGCTGTCCAGCTGACGGGTGTCGGCCGAGACATCGTCGAACGTGAACGCCGCCGGGCTTTGTGCCGCCTCCTCGCCCCAGGTGACGACGTCAGGCGGAGGCTGTCCTCCGAGAAGGGCCAGGGCGGTGGTCACCGAGAGCTGGGCTCGACCGATGCCGGCGCCGAACTCGGAGGCGATGGAGCCGAGGATCTGAGTGGCAGTCGGATTGTCGACGTCTCCTACCACTTCGATGGTGAATTCATCGGCACTCACGGCTGCCTCACCCAGCCCCGGTCTCAGGAGCATGTAGGCAGAGATGTCACCCGCCTCGACGGCGGCATCGGCGGCCGCGGCGTCGGCGAAGTCGGTCACCGCCAGCTGCCCTTCAGCCTCGATTTGCTCGAGGATCGCCCCGAGACTCTCTGAGATCTCGCTGTCGTCGAGATCGACGAGGCCGTACTGGAGGGCAAGTGACTCCTGTGCCAGGACGTTGCCGAAGACGAGATGGAAGATGTAGGCCAGCGCCAGGGGGGCAACTATCCCGATGATGATCGCCGAGCGATCCCGGAGGCGCAGCCTGAGATCCTTGGTCGCGATCTGCCCGGTCGCGCCCATCTCTAGTCCCGAAGCGCCTTACCGGTGAGATGGAGGAACACGGCTTCGAGGTTGGGCTCGAAGATCTGCACCCCGGTTATCGAGGCTCCCGACGATGAGAAGCAGTTCATGAGGTCGGGGAGGAGGGTGGAGGCATCGGCAGCCAGCACTTCGACGCTCCCGTCGGACGGGCTGGCCCCGAACACCCCGGGCAGCCCGGCCGCAAGCTGTGAGATCTGGGCGAGGTCACCCGAGGCCGTGACGCTGATCCGGTCCTTCTCGCCCACCAGCGACACCAGGTCGCGACGTGTTCCCTCGGCCTTGATCACGCCCTCGTCGATGATCGCCACCCGGTCACAGAGCCGCTCCGCTTCCTCCATGTAGTGAGTCGTGTAGAGCACGGCCATTCCCCGGTCGGATAGGTGCTCGACCGATTCGAGTATCGAGTTGCGCGACTGGGGATCGACGCCGACGGTCGGTTCGTCGAGGATGAGCAGCCGCGGCTCGTGGAGGAGGCCGATCCCGATGTTGAGCCGGCGCTTCATACCTCCCGAGTACTCCTTGGTCCGGTCGTCGCGCCGCTCGGCCAAGCCGATCAACTCGAGCACCTGATCGACCCTCGAGGCGAGCTTGTCGGCAGGCATGCCATAGAGACGGCCGAAGAAGCGGAGGTTCTCGGCTCCGGTGAGGTCCGGGTAGATGGCGAGCTCCTGGGGGACCAGGCCAACGTCGGTCTTTCCCGCCGTCGAGTTGGTGCGAATCGGTGTCCCGGAGACCTGGATCGCGCCCCTGTCAGGCTCGAGCAGACCCGCCACCATCGAGATCGAGGTGGTCTTGCCTGCTCCGTTCGGGCCGAGCAGCCCGAACGTCTCACCCTCCTCGATATGGAAGGAGACGTCGTTGACCGCCACCAGATCGCCGAAGCTCTTGATCAGCCCTTCCGCTTCGAGAACGTTCGCCACTCACACCGCCCGATTGGATGTGACCGGGACCCTACCGAGAGTCAGCCCCACCGCGGCTCCCTGATTGGAGGTGGGCTCTGCACAGCAGAACCAGCTCTCGGTCAGACGTGGCGCCGTCCTGGCGACGCTGATGGCGGGGAGCTCGACCCCGGCCATCGACCCGATCAGGTCCCGCATCGTCGCCAGGGTCTCCGCCCCCTCTGCGCCGCAATCCGACGCGTCGGCTGCGATCGACTCCAGATCCTCGTGCAAGCGACGGGTGGAATCGTGGGCGAATCGCCAGGCCCAGGTGAGGGTCTCAGGCTGGTAACTGATCAGATGCGGGACGAGGGCGGGATGGCCGACCATGAGCGACCCCTCCGGTACGAGGAGCTTGATCGCCAACTGCACCGGGTCGGTGGCCGCCCATAGCTCGTACGCGTCGAGGAACCTGGCCAGCTCCACCATGTCTGCCGGTGTCGTCCACGGGAAGAAGGGGAGCCAGGTGGGGCGCGGGTGGATCCCGGCAGAGCGCAGCACCGCCAACGCCCGGATCATGTCTCCCACCGTGTGCCCCTTGTCCAATATCTCCAGGGTCCGGTCGTCGGTGCTCTCGAAGGCGCTCACCACGAATAGGACCCCCAGCCCGGCCAATTCCTCCCAGACCCCATCATGCTCGAGGACGTGCTCCACCTTGACCGTCACGTCGAAGGTCAGGTCGGGATGGGCGGCGTGAGCGGCCCGCACCAGGTCGAGCGAATGGCGCGGAGCATTGAGGAAGTCGGGATCGGCGAAGGTGACGTGCCGCACGCCTTCCGAGACCAGCCGGTCGATGTCCCCGAGCACCGCCTCGTGCCCAACGACTCGCATCCTGCCGTCGTAGACCACCGGGATGGGGCAGTGACGGCAGCGGTGCCTGCACCCGTGGGAGGCCTCGACGGCGCCGGCGAGGCGCGCCTCGCCCTCCCACTCGAGCCGAGCGTACCGGTCGTGTTCGGGAAGCCCGGTCCGATCCGGGACCCGAAAGGCGGATCCGCCCACGTAGACCGAGATCGGTCCGTGTTCCGGAACGGCCGCTCCACCGGTGGTTGCCCACGCCACGAGGCCGGGCTCGTATTCCCCGACGAAGAGGGCATCGGCGACCATCCCCAGTGTCTGCTCCCGGCCCACCCCGGCGTACAGCCCGTAGAAGGCGATCGGGAGGTCGGGCCGGACGCGGCGTATCTCCCGCGCCAGCGAGACGGCGAGCCGCATGGCGGTGTGCATCGGCACCGAGATGGCCACCCCTTCCATCCCTTCCAGGGCGCGCGGGTCCCACTCGTCCACCGCGAGATCGAGGAGGGAGACCTCCACCCCTGCAGCAGAGAGCGAGGCGGCCGGTGAGGCGAGATGGACCGGCTGTCGTCCCAGCTCATATGTGGAGATAAGAAGCAGCCTCACGCGGCGAGTCTAAGGGCAGGCGACCTGTAGCCTCTCCTCGTGGCCGACTACGTCCCGACACGGAAGGGGCCGATCCATCAGGCCGACTATGGCGGAGATGGCCCGAGCCTGGTGCTGGTCCACGGTCTCGGTGGCTCGACGACCAATTGGATCGCGGTAGCCCCCGCCCTGAGCCGGCTGGGCCGGGTGAGGGCGATCGACCTCCCTGGATTCGGTCTCACCCCACCACGGGGCGATTTCAGGCTGGAGACCCACCGAGACTCCATCATCGCCTACCTCGAGGAGCTGGGACCGGGAGCCACCCACACCCTGATGGGGAACTCGACCGGTGGCCTCCTCGCCGAGATGGTCGCCGCCGAGCGCCCCGATCTCGTCGACCGTCTGGTCCTCGTCTCACCGGCCACACCACCTCGGGTGCCCGACCCCCAGCTCCACTGGCCGACAGCCATCCGTCTCGCCGTCCAGGCGACCCCGGGCCTCGGTGAGGCCTACGGCCGCTACTTCCTCCGCCGCAACACGCCGGAGCAGTTGACCCGAAAGACCCTCGAGATGGTGACCCACAAGCCGGGGCGGGTGCCGATGGAGGTGATCGAGGCCTCGCGCGACATGGCGGCCATCCGCAAGCACCTGCCCTGGGCGCAATACGCCACGGCGCGCACGGCCACCTCGATCGCCCGGCACTACGCCAGGCCCAACTTCTTCGTCGAGATGATCCGGCGGATCGAGGCGCCGACTCTGGTGGTCCAGGGCAGTTCGGATCACATCGTCTCCCCCACCGCGGTGGAGTGGATGTGCGCGACCCGGGCCGACTGGGACCTGGTGCAAATGGACGACACGGGCCACACCCCGCAGATGGATGCCCCGCTCCGGTTCCTCGAGGTGGTCACATCATGGCTGGCCGGGGTCGAGAGCCGGGCGGTCGGCGTCTGATCCCACCCGGGATGGGCAAACCGGGGCGCTAACTAGGCTTTGTCCCATGTCAGGCGACCTGAGTCGGACCCTGGGCGATGAGTACGTCCACCAGATGGCGGACTCGGATCCGGTCGAGACCCAGGAGTGGCTGGAGTCCCTCGACGCGGTCGTGTCCGACCAAGGCGCCGATCGCGCCAAGTACCTGGTGGCCAAGCTCCTGGAACGGGCCCACGAGAGCAATGTGGGGATCGCCGGCGCCATCACGACCCCTTACATCAACACCATCCCGCCCGAGGACGAGCCGGAGTTCCCGGGCGACGCGGACATCGAGCGTCGCATACGCAGGTTCATCCGCTGGAACGCGGCGGTGATGGTCATCAAGGCCAACCACCGTTCCAAGGGGATCGGGGGCCATCTCTCCACCTTCGCTTCTTCGGCCGGGCTGTACGAGGTCGGCTTCAACCACTTCTTCCGGGGAAAGGACGCTCCGGGCAGGGGCGACCACGTCTTCTTCCAGGGCCACGCCGCCCCGGGCATCTACGCCCGCGCCTTTCTCGAAGGCAGGATCGATGAGGAGCAACTCGACAACTTCCGCTTCGAGATCGGAGGGCACGGTCTCTCCTCATACCCGCACCCGCGTCTCATGCCCGAGTTCTGGGAGTTTCCCACCGTGTCGATGGGTCTGGGCCCGATCAACTCGATCTACCTGGCTCGGTTCGACAAATACATGACCAACCGCGGGCTGGCCGACACCACCAACTCGCGCACGTGGTGCTTCATCGGAGATGGCGAGGTCGACGAGCCGGAGACGCTGGGCTCCATCTCGCTCGCAGCCAGGGAGGGCCTGGACAACCTCATCTGGGTGGTCAACTGCAACCTCCAGCGTCTCGATGGGCCGGTGCGGGGCAACGGGCAGATCATCACCGAGCTCGAGTCGGTGTTCCGTGGCGCCGGTTGGAACGTCATCAAGGTGATCTGGGGCTCGGGATGGGACGCGCTGCTGGCCAAGGACCACGAGGGCGCCTTGATCAATGTGATGAACACCACTGTCGACGGGGAGTACCAGCGGTACAAGGCCGAGAACGGCGCCTACGTGCGCGAGCACTTCTTCGGCAAGGACCCGCGCACCAAGGAGATGGTCGCCGACATGAGTGACGACGAGATCTGGGCGCTGCGTCGGGGAGGGCTCGACTTCAGGAAGGTGTACGGGGCGTACAAGGTGGCCACGGAGCTGGACAACGGCAAGCCCACCGTCATCCTGGCCAAGACCATCAAGGGTTGGACCCTCGGCCCAGACGTCGAGGGACGCAATGCCACCCACCAGATCAAACAGTTGACCAACCAGCAGCTGATGGGGCTCAGAGAGAGACTCCATCTCGAGAACGAGATCCCGGCTGAAGCGCTCGAAGGCGACAAGGTGCCTCCTTACTTTCGCCCCGGCCCTGGGACCCCCGAGTATGAATACCTCCACGACCGACGCAGGGAGCTCGGCGGATTCCTTCCCACCCGGTTGGTCCGGCCCGACAAGCTGACCCTGCCCCCTCCTGAGACCTTCGCCGAGGTCTATGCCGGATCCGGGAAGGTCGAAGCGTCCACCACGACCGCCTTCACCCGTCTGGTCCGAGGTCTGGCACGGGCGGAGACCTTCGGGCGGCACGTGGTCCCGATCGTCCCCGACGAGGCCCGCACCTTCGGCATGGATTCGCTCTTCCGTGAGCTGAAGATCTACGCCTCCAAGGGCCAGCTCTACGAGCCGGTGGACGCCGCCATGATTCTCTCCTACTCCGAGAGCCAGGACGGACAGATCCTCGAGGAGGGGATCACCGAAGCAGGCTCGCTGGCTTCCTGGATCGCAGCAGGCACCTCATACGCCAACAGGGGTGTGCCGATGGTCCCCTTCTTCATCTTCTACTCGATGTTCGGCTTTCAGCGGGTGGGCGATCTGATCTGGTCGGCCGCCGACGCCCGGGCACGGGGGTTCCTCCTCGGAGCCACTGCCGGCCGCACGACGCTGGAGGGAGAGGGGCTCCAGCACCAGGACGGGCACAGTCACGTCCTCGCCACGAGCGTGCCCTGCTGCGAGGCTTATGACCCCGCCTTTGCCTACGAGGTGGGCACCATCGTCGAGGACGGCCTGCGAAGGATGTATGGCGACGACCCCGAGGACATCTTCTACTACCTGACCCTCTACAACGAGAACTACCCGCAACCGGCGCGACCCGTAGGTGTCGAGCAGGGAATCGTCGACGGCATCTACAAATGGGCCGACCGCCCGGAGACGGGAGGGCCCCAGGTCGCCATCCTCTTCTCCGGTACGGCCAACCTGGCGGCCCGGCAGGCCGCTCAGGACCTGGCCGAGTACTACGACGTCGGGGCCGACCTCTGGTCGGCGACTTCGTACAAGAAGCTCCGCCAGGAGGCCCTGGCGGTGGATCGTTGGAATCTGCTCCACCCGACCGAGACTCCTCGCACACCTCACGTGACCAGGACCCTGACCGGAGCCGGTGAATCCATCATCGCCGTCACCGACTACATGAAGCTCGTCCCGGATCAGGTCTCGAGATGGGTCCCAGCCCCGTTCGTGATCCTGGGCACCGACGGCTTCGGCCGATCCGACAACCGTCCCGCGCTCCGTCGCTTCTTCGAGGTCGACGCCGGGCACATCGTCGTCGCCACCTTGTCCAGCCTCGCCGGGCGCGAGTTGGTCCCGGCGGGCCTGGTCAAGGATGCGCTGGACCGTTACGAGATCGACCCCGACGCGCCCGACCCGGCCCACGCCCACTGATGGCCTCCTATCGCGACCTCGTCGAGCAGGCCCTGAGCCAGATCGAGGAGATGCTGCCCGAGCAGCTGGAGACCCGACTCACCGAGTACGAGGTGATCGATGTCAGGGAGGTCGGAGAGCACGCCCATGGGGCGATCCCGGGGGCGAGACTGCTTCCGAGGGGCCTGCTGGAGCGCGACATCGCCGGCGTGGTGCCGGATCCCGGTCGGCCGATCGTCCTCTACTGCGCCGGGGGCGGCCGCTCCGCCCTTGCGGCCCTGAGCCTCCGTGAGATGGGTTATGTCAACGTGGCCTCCCTCGCCGGCGGCTTCGACAGGTGGAAGGCCGAGGGCCGGCCCTGGCGGACCGGTGAGGGGCTGACCGCCGACCAACGAGACAGGTACTCGCGCCACATCCTCCTCCCCGAAGTCGGCGAGCGCGGCCAGACGGTCCTGCTCGACTCTCGGGTCCTGCTCATCGGTGCCGGCGGTCTGGGATCGCCCGCCGCCCTCTATCTGGCGGCAGCCGGAGTGGGCACGATCGGGATCGTCGACTACGACACGGTGGACGCCACCAATCTGCAGCGCCAGGTGCTGCACAACCTGGATCGGGTGGGCATGGCCAAGACGGACTCGGCGCGGGAGACCATTTCGGCCCTCAACCCGGACGTCAAGGTGGTGACCCACAACGAGCGGCTCGTCGCCGACAACGCCATGAAGATCATGGCCGGGTACAACGTCGTGGTCGACGGGGGCGACAACTTCCCCACCAGGTACCTGGTCAATGACGCTTCGCTCCATCTCACCGTTCCGGTCGTGCACGGTTCCATCTTCCGCTTCGACGGCCAGGTCTCCGTGTTCCATCCCTACCAGGGCCCGTGCTACCGCTGTCTGTTCCCGCAACCGCCCCCACCGGAGCTGTCTCCCTCATGTGCCGAGGCCGGGGTGCTCGGGGTCCTTCCCGGGATCATCGGGTCGATCGAGGCGATGGAGGCGATCAAGGTCCTCCTCGGGATCGGTGAGACGCTCACCGGCAGACTGTTGATCTACGACGCCCTGGAGCAAGAGTTCAGCACCGTCAACCTGCGGCGCGACCCGGGATGCCCGGCCTGCGGGGACCCGGACCGGCCCCCGTTATTGGTCGATTACGACCAGTTCTGCCGACCTGCCGGCAATGCCGAACGCCTCTCTACTGCTGGCTGACCAGATCAGACAGGCCATCTTGGCCCACGCCGCCAACTGTGCCCCCGACGAATGCTGCGGTCTGCTCGCCTCGGACGGCGACGGCAGGGTTCGCTTCGCCTATCCCCTCACCAACGCCGATCCTTCCCCCGTTTCCTACACCGTCGAGCCCGTGGAGCATTTCCACGCCACGAGACATGCTGAATCGCTCGGCTGGGAGATCAGTGGCGTGTTCCACTCGCATCCACGCGGTCCCGGAGTGCCGTCTCCGGTCGATGTCTCCTCCGCCCTCGACCCGACCTGGTGTTATCTGGTCGCGTGGAACGACTCGATCCGGGGCTTTCGGATCGTCGACGGGAAGGTCGAGGAGCTGAGGTTGGACTGGGGGGTCAGTCCCACAGAGTGACGATCACTGCCACGATCGAGTAGGCGATTATGGCGTTGATCCCGTTGATCAACCAGTAGCTGCTGCCCTTGCGCTCGTAGACCTGGTTGACCAGCGCCCCCACCGCCCCGAAGCCGACACCGAGGGCCACCCCGAGCCAAACCCCGTCCATGACCTCGGTGGCGCCGATGCCCTTGGCGATCAGGGCGATCACCACCGTCGTCACGAAGTACCCGATCAATGTCGGGATGAACAGCAGGGCGAGCGGGGGGCCATCGCCCGTCATCTCCACCTTGGCGGCCCGCTGCCATGCCCCACTGAGGGGCGGCACGGAGTACCAGATGGCGCTGAACGCAAACCAGGCAACCGTTGCCACGACGATGGCAAGCCAGTTCAGGTCGCCGAAGAAGTCGAAGATCATCCCATCTTCCTTCCAGCCGGATCGCACCAAAGTACCGAAGCGACAGCCGGCGGCCAAGGATCCACCCTGTCTTCACATCGGTGACGTGCCGGCCGTGGCGCCGGCTCCGAAGCCCACCGCGGAGCGATTCACGCATCGCTCACCCAGGCAAGCACCTGGTCGATGACTCGAGGATCATGCAACAGGTCGAAGTGTCTTCGACCACCAAGGACACGGACATCTGCCGGCTCGATGTGGCGCCGCCACCCCCGACCGGTGCCACTCCCGGTGCGGACCATCAGGTCCCCCAGGAGCTTCCCGACCGGATGAGCGGGGTTCGAGGTGACGACGGTGGCGACGAAGTGGTGCTCGGCCGTATCCAGCGGGGGCAGATCCACGACTCTGTCCTGCAACGAGGCATCCTGTCCCGAGCCGAGCCGCTCGCCTTCGGCCACCGCACCAAAGCGGAGATCCTTGATGCCGGCGCTTCGACTGTCGAAGAGGCCGACCAGTGGCCGGCTATGAGGTGCGATGCGCAAACCCCAGGTGACCAGGTTCGCCGCCTTCTCCAGCGGCACACCGAGGTGCGGGGCGGCCAGGGTGACGACTCTGTCCACCACATCGACCCAGCCGTGCCCTGCCACTTGACCTGCATGGCAGGCGCTGCGAACCACGAGACCGCCCATCGAGTACCCAACCAGGGCAATGCTCTCGATCGGAGTCGGCCAACTCCGCCACAGCCCATCGAGCAGTAGGGCCAGCTCATCGCCGTTCTCCCGGACGTGTCTGCCCGTGTTGTAGCGAACGACGAGAGGTGTTGCCGACTCGTGGCTGGTCAGCTGTCTCCACAGGCTGTCGGGGCCGCTCGCTCCCGTGCTCTGCCAACACCGTTCCGTCTGGCCCAGCCCGTGTACCAGCACCACCAGTCTGGACGTTGGAACGGGAAAGGCCGCCCGCAGACCCGCGGGCAGGAGCTGAATCACCTCTCCTTCGGGGCTTCGCAATCCCATCTCGACTCGCAGGTCGTTACCGCGCCGCTGTAACTCGTCCCCCCACACCGCGTTGATGATCGCTTGGGCTCTGCTCCCCTTGGGATGCCTCGAGAACATGCCGATCTGGCCTCCGCCAACGGCCTTGCGCACCCCCAACCCAACCGCTGCGCCCACCGCAGGCCCGGTGGCACGTATTAGGCGGTAGATGCTCGCAATGAAGACGTCTGATGCCTGGCGGACAGGGGCGCCGACCGACCCGGTCCATCGCAGAGACCGGTCGAGGATCACCCGATGCATGCCCTCGACCGGGTCGGTCACGCGATCGACGGCCAGCGCCACGAGATCTCCGAGGCCACGCCACTCATTCACCGTGCTGGTTGGTCCGTGGGCAGTCTCGGATGCTTCGCGGTCGGTCAGGTCTTCCCCCTCAGGGTCCCCACCCAACGTAGTGCCGTGTCACACGACATGCGACACGACGCCTCTCAGCCGGTCGGGCGCATCGAGCCCTGCTCTGACCCGAAGAGGAACCGGTCGGAGACGTAGTTGAGGATGCGACGCGCATGGGTGAACCGGCTGGCGACTCCTCTCAGGATCTCAGGCCCCGACCAAAAGGTCGTCCTGGCGGACTCGACCGCTCGCCGATACCAGCCGGCTCCGACGGTCTCGAGGAAATCGACCTCGCCTCCTGCTCCGAGGGCCTCGGTAGGCGTGATCGCAGCCGAGAAGGTCAATCGCTCCCTTTCGCTCACCGATCGAGGATGACTTGCGGCGTGATCGGGGAATACCCCGCTCAAGAAGAGGGCCACGTCGCCCAGGCGCCGGTAGCCGCCGGGTCGTTCGGCCGGTGGCAGCAGATCGACCATCTCGGCCAGGTGAGCCAGATCGAGCTCGCTGAACCGGCGGCGCCGGTATCCCTTGCGCGTCCTCACCAGGAAGCTCCCGCTCGCCACCGTGGTGAACGAGTTGAGGAACTCGATGAGGAAATAGCGACGTGCCCCGTCCTCGAAGAACTCACGCAGTGGCTCGACGTCGAACACAGGGAGGCGCTTGCCCGGGCCTGCCCATTCCGGCACGTAGCTGGCGGCCCTCAGGTCTCCCGCCGACCGATTCACCAGGATCCCGAAAGCGAGGAAGGTCGATGCGCCCGGATCGAGCATTTCCTGGGAGTGATCGAACACCACTTCGAACAGCGAGCGCGAGGCGAGGAGGTCGTCGATCGCCGCCGGGCATTCGATCATCTGCCTCTTCAGGGCGAGTGTGTCGGAGCCGGCAATGGTCGCCAGCAACTCGAGATCACGGTTGCTGAGATGTTCCAGATAGAGCAGCGGATAGTTCACGTCACACCCGGCCGTTCCTATCGGGTCAGTCTGCCTGACCCGCTGGCTTCCGATCACCTTATGGATCGGCGCGCCGAGAACGCGGCATCACGGGCCGATAGCCCTATACCTCAAACGGCGGCGATCCACCCCATTGCCCCCTTCTCGGCAAGCCAGTGCTGATGTGGGTGGAACATGTATCGACCCAGGTCGGGAAGGGCGAACTCGACCATCGCCCGCTGGCCCATGCCCAAGGTGATGGTGTCTTCCCGAAAGGCGGGGAGATCGCCCATCCCGGCCGGGTAGACGTCGAAGGTCCGGGCGTGGAGGTGAAACGACGCCAGCGGCTCGTGCTCGACCATGTTCACCACATAGGCGCGGACCGGCTCGCCGACGGGCACCTTGATCGGATGCTCGTGATAGAAGTTGGCCACGCCATTCCAGGCCACGATCCCGTTCCGGCCGATCTGGTCGGATGAGAAGCCGGAGAGGAGAAGGGCCAGCTCGACGGCGGGCGGGCGGCCCCCGGGCGGGTCGACGATCAGCATGCCGTATAGCCCCCGGCCGATGTGTTCCGCCAACGGGGCGGTGTGGCAGTGGTAGGGGTGGACCCCGGCGGGCCCGGCAGTGATCTCGTACACCGTCTCCCCTCCGGGAGGGATCGGCTCCCAACCGTCGTGCTCGGGCCGGTGCGACCCGTGGAAGTGGACGTTGTGCGGGTTGCCGGTCCGATTCTCGAAGCGGACCCGGATGAGATCGCCTTCGGTGGCCCGCAGCACAGGTCCTGGCACGGTGCCGTTGTAGGTCCAGGCCTCGACCAGGGCGCCGTTTCCCACCTCGATCAGCCTCTCCTCGACCGCGATCTCGATCTCCCGCGTCGTGCCGGGAGGACGACCGTCCCTCTCTGGCGGGAAGGTCTGCGCATCGAGCGAGCCCGGGCCAAGACTGCTGGGCGGGGAGTGGATTCGACCGTACAAGGTGGGAGCGCCACCCTCGTGGAGGGAGGAATGCCCGACCAGACCCGGGTTGGAGCCCTCGTAGCCGGTGGCCGCACCGGCCTGGTGCTGGACGGTGTGGCCCAGCACGGACCCACCCAGGAACACCGCCCCGCCGAGACCGGCCTTCTTGAGCAGATCACGCCGCGAGAGACCGTCATCCATGAGGGCTCAGACGATTCCCCCGACCACCATCCCCAGCGCCAGGAAGAGGAGGTAGACGGCCATGCCCCCGGCCAGCAGCACCCATCGTTGCCAGACCGGGATCGAGCTCTTTCCGAGCAGGTAATAGGCGATGACACCGAGGAAGGGGATGATCAGGATGGCAGCCATCCAGGCCATCGCCTTACCCCGGCTCAGGTCATCTCGCTTCGTCAGGTCCCATATCGCGATCACCACCCACGAGGTGTACAGCACCAGGGGCAGCACGTAGGCGTAGAGCCCGAAGAAGACCCCGGCGGCCGAGGCAAAGCTGACACCCATGACGTTGATTCCTTTCTGCTGTGTGACTTCGAGGCCTTCGGGTAGGTCCGGGGTGACGATCTCGTCGAGATCGGGCTCCGACCCGGCGAAGACGGCGACCGCCGGCAGGACCGGCGCCTCCGCTCCGCCTGGCATTGTCGGTTGCGGGTCCGGATGAGGCAGGGATGCGATGTCGATCTCCGGCTTCTGGCCGGTGCCGGCCTCGAACAGGCGCCCGAGTTGCGCCGAGGTCGATCCCAACTCGAACAGGGCAGGGAGACGAAGGCCCTCGCAGGGTTGCTTCAGCTCGAGAGCCGCCGGGAGCGAGGTGGCGTGCTCGTTGTCCTCGAAACAGTTCCCGGAAGAGGCCGGCCCGCCCAAAGTCAGGTCGGCGAGCCCGGAGCCCTCCACCACGTTGCCCACTATCTGGTGGTCATAGGACATGTAGAAGTTGCTGTCCAGCATGGGGAAGAGGGCGATTCCGCTTTGCGGGTGGTTGAGGACCCGGTTGTGGGTGACCAGCGAGTCCCCGCCCCCGGCGAGGAGGATCCCGTTCCCCTGTGCCGCCCATTCGAAAGTGAGGGCGGGGGCGTCGACATTGCCATTGTCGTGCACCAGGTTGCCGGCGATGGTGACATCGTGGAACGGTGGGAGAAGCTCGCCGTCGAGGGTGTTGGGAGCGATCCCGGCGACGTTGTGGCGGAACACCGAGTCGACGATGTACAGCTGGGAGGAGGCATTGGTCCCGGAGTACCCGAGGCCATTCCATTCCGAGATCGAGTCGGTGATCACAGCCTGACAGGGATCACACTGCCCGATGTAGAACCCGGCGTCTGGCGACCCCGAGGCGTAGGAGTGCTCGAACAAGCCGTCGCTGGAATCGAAGGCGTAGATGCCGTAGACCGCGTTGTTGATGGCGGTCAGATACGAGCCGCGGTAGCCGCGCACCCCACTCCAGAAGAACCCGTTCCCGGTGTTGTTGATCGCGGTCATGTTCTCGACCGCCACCCCGTCGGCGAAGAGGACGCTGACCCCGTTGGGCCGTTGGAACTCGCCATCGATCACGACTTCGTTGCGATCGACTCCTCGAATGGTGAGACCGGGGGTGGTGACCCTCACCTCTTCGCGGTAGATGCCCCGGTCGATCAGGACCAGGTCACCTGGTGCTGCGGCATCCACCGCCGCCTGGATGGTGGGATAGTCCTGGGGAACGAGTCTCGTCTCGCCGGACCACTCCGCCGCGGCGTCGGTGGCGGGGTCGCCGGTCGCCGCCGGTGAAGGAGTGCCCACCGGTGGCCCGGCACATGCTGCGACGCCGAGAGCTGACCCCGCCAGGAGCAGCGCCCAGCGTCTTCTCATCCGTTCCCGGCCTCGACGACGAGCGTCCCCGCCATGCCGTCACCTTGGGCGTTGCCATGGAAGGTGCAGAAGAACACGTAGGTCCCGGGCGTCTCGAAGGTCAGCAGTGCCTCGTCGCCCTCGAGTTGCTCGAGGCTCCCGAACACGGTCTCGGTCGACCAGGAGCCGTCGGCAGCCATCGCGTTGTGCGGGTTGCGGCCGGCGCCAACGAAGTCGACCGTCCCACCGACCGGGATGGTGATCTCGGTGTACTCGTATCGGTTGTCGAACATCTTCAAAGTCACGTCGTCAGCCGCGATCGAATCCGTCTGGCTGCCGCCACAAGCGAACAAGACGAGCCCGAGAAGGGCCGTCGCCATCCTGCGCATGGTCACTTCTCCCCCCTGCCGAAGAGACGCTTGATCCATGCCCAGAGCGAGGAGAAGAACAGGGACAGCCCCCGAACCTCTCCCGCTTCGATTCCGGACGCCTCCACCGGCGTCTCCGCCGCCAGCTTCGCCTCGAGACAATCGACGAACTCCCCGATGAGACGCTTCGACATCTCATTGATGAGCCCGGTGCGACCGAACTGGGCCACCTGCCCGGCGAGCGTCACGTCGGCGTCGACGGTCACCCTCGAGCCGGATCCCTCCGGGACGACCGAGTAGCTGACCTTGACCTGGCCGCGCGATCCTCCCCTCTTGTCCACGCCCGTTCCATCGATCGTGGCGGTGCGCGCCTCGGGGTCGGGGACGACGAAGCACTTTCCCTCGAACGATGCGGCCATGGGCCCGAGCTTCACTGACAACTTGCCGTCATAGGAGCCGTCGTCGCCCTGACCGGTGAGCTCCGCCCCGGGCAGGCATTGGGCCACCGAAGGGACGTCCTGGAACAACCGCCACACGTCGTCGGGCGGGCGGGCCACGGTGAATTCGTGCTCGATCTTCATTGTCCTCCAAGCCCGGCGGCGGGCGTGAACGGTAGTGGCCCGCCGGTTGCTAGCTAGCGATGCTCCGTGTCGCCGACGAGCAGGTCGAGGGCATGGGGAATCACCTCGGCCACCGCCTCCAGGCTCTCGAGGGCTCCCTTGGACGACCCGGGCAGGTTGACCACCAGGGTGGAGCCGATCGATCCGGCCCGTGCCCGTGACAGCGCTGCCATGGGGGTGGCCTCCAGGCCGTGCGACATCATCAGGTGGGTGAGACCGGGTGCCTCTCGTTCCAAGATCAGCGAGGTCGCCTCGGGGGTGACGTCGCGCGGGCCAAGCCCGGTCCCGCCGGTGGTGAGAATCAGCCGCACCGTCGGGAGGACCGATCGGATCTCCGAGACGATGGCCGATTCCTCGTCGGGCACCACGCTACGGCCCACCTCGTACCCGAGGTCGATGAGCCGCCGTGACAGGGCGTCGCCGGACACGTCTTCTCTGGTCCCCGCGCTCACCCCGTCGCTGACGGTGATGACGTGCGCCCTGATCGCCACTAGCCCCAGAGGGTTGGGTCGACCGAGACACCCCCGCGCAGGACGAGGAGATCGAAGAGAAGGATCACACCGAGAGTGGCGGCGAGGCCCCACGGCCAGGGAGTCTCGCGATGGTCGTCCGGCCCCTGAACGGTCGTGGTCCCTGGCGCCGCCGCCACCGTGGCCAGGAAGATGACTGCGGTCAAGGGGAGGGAGGGAATCACGCCGCTCCCCGCATCGGGGGCGAAGAACGGAATGGCCATGAAGACGGCGGCAACGGCCGGTGCCAGGGCGATCCAGAAGGCGAAGATCAGACGGCGGCGACCGGTCGAAATCAGCTTGTGGTGGGGGGTGAAGGCAAGGAAGGCAGAAGCCGCGGACAAGGCGATGAGAAGCAACCCGACCCCGCCGCCCGCCGCTATCACCACGTCCAGACCGGGCGGGGCGTCCAGGGTGGCGTAGGCGAGGGCGAGGTCGCTCGTCTCGTCGAATGGGAGGATCGCCGCCTGGGCGAACGCCTGGCGCAGCAGGTGCAGGACCATCCACAGGAGCGTCAGGCGGGCGACCCCATGGCCGCGCGCCGTGGGATACGAGAACAGGGCGAGAAAGCCGAGGATCAGGCAGAGGAGAAAGCCCCCGGCCCAGGCCAGGTCGCTGGCGCCGGAGATCTCGACCCGGTTGTTGAAGAGCACGGCGTTCCCGCCCAGCAACTCGGCGAGGATCCCGTCCCCCAGGTCGTCCACGAACTGAGCGACCACGACGCCCATGGTCGAGGCCAGTGCCGAGGCCAGGACCAGTGCAGGCCCGATCCTCTTGATCGTCTCGGTCGGTGTCGACTCTGGTGCGGACACTTCTCTGATCACTGGGGGTAGATGCTAAACGGGGGGTTTTGGGGTTAACAGGTCCTAATCCGGCGCCAAGAAGCTACGACGCGGCCGGTCAAGAGGCAACGATCAAAGTGCCGATGGTCCAAGCGAGGAAGAGGCCGATTGAGCCGAGCAGCACCCCTGCGGTGCGCCGCCAGTTGAGGGCTGACCAGAGGGAGAGCGTCGCCAGGGCAATCCCTGTGGCAGCGGTCCACCAAACCGGAACCAAGCCCGACACGGCACCGGCCACGACCAGGGCGAGAACCACCAGCAGGAACCCCGCTGCCACCAGGGCATAGAGGACCTGTCGGGGAGTGGGCTCGCTCACAGGAGCCCGGCCGCCTCGCCGGCCATCCGATACCAGCGAGCCAGAGACTCGATCGTCTGGTGGGCGTTGAGACCGCTCGGGTTGGGGACCACCCACATCTCGGCGGGGCCGAGTCTGACGGGCTGCAGCCCGAGAACGGCCGAGGGCCGGCCAAATGCGGTGCGGAAAGCGGTCACGCCGGCCACAGCCACCACCCTCGGCGAGCGATCGGCTACCAGACGCTCGAGGCGGACGGCGCCGTCCCTCAATTCCGCCGCCCCGATCTGCGAGGCACGCGCAGTGGCGCGTTGGACCAGGTTGGTGATCCCGATCCCGGCATCGGCCAGTCGCCGACGTTCCTCCTCACTCATCCCGGTCGACGTGTCGAAGGCCCAGTCGATCAGGCCGGCCCGACGCAATGCCGGGTAGAACCGGTTGGAAGGATGGCAGAAATGGGTGTTGGTCGCTGCCGTCCAGAGACCGGGGTTGATCCCCACGAACAGCAGGGCGACCTCCGGGCCGAGCAGGTCGTCGACCGTCTCGCCCTCGAAGGCGGCCAGTTGCGCCCTGGTGAAGCCCACCGCGTGACCCGGCACCTTGCCTAGTCGGGCGCCATCCAGGGCGGCGCCGGGGCGTCCATCCGGGCGAGACTGGAGGGCACCGGCCCAAAACGATCTTCGTCGCGTTCCTGCCAGGCTCGCCAGGCAAGGGTGATCTCTTCCTTGCTGCGGGCAACGAAGTTCCACCACATCTCGATCGGCTCTCCCAGGGGTCGACCCCCCAGCACCAGGAACCGGGCGCCCGGGCTCGAGGCCTCGACCGGAAGCGAGTCGGCCCCGGGCGGCACCAGTGCCAGCCATCCGGGCTCGGCGATTGCCTCGCCCACCTTGACGCTTCGATCGATCGGCACGACCGCCAGCTCGTGGCTCGTCTCGACAGGGATCTCGACTCCCCTACCGGCCAGCCGGAAGTCGAGGCCGACTGCGTCCCAATCCGAGGCCGCAGGTGACTCGACGCCTGCCATCGCCCCGATGATCACCGTCCCCTCCCCCTGACCTATCTCGACGACTGGGAGGTCGGCGATGTGCTCGAATCTCGAGTCGCCGTGCCTCGTTGCCTCCGGCTGGGCCAGCCACATCTGTGCCCCGTGAATGGCTCCGCTCGTTCCCAACTCTGCATGGGCGATTCCGTTGCCGGCGGTCATCAAGTTGAGCTGCCCCGGGCGAATCGGCTGCTGTGAGCCGAGCGAGTCGCTGTGCAGCGCCTCTCCCTGGAAGAGCCAGGTGACCGTGGCCAGCCCGATATGGGGATGAGGCCCGATCTCGAGCGGATGGGGGTCGTCGAAATCGGGGGGAAGGATCAGGTCGACGAAGCACCAGGGACCCACCGTCCTCCTACCTTTGGTGGGGAGCACGCGGTTGATCCCCATCCCGCCGACTGTGGTCGACCGACCCTCCTTGACCTCGATTCGGGCGAGCGGCCCCTGCTCGACCGCGGTGTCCAGTGGCTGCACCGGTCCGCTCATGGTGGTCCTCCGGGTCGGGAGCTACTTCTTCTGGCTCTTGTAGTAGGGGTCGTCACCGGAGGCGTGGTCGGTGACGTCGACCACCTGGGTGAGCTCGGGAATGGATTCGAGGAGGATCCTCTCGATCCCTTGTTTGAGGGTCACCTGGGCCAGCCCGCACCCCTGGCAGCCTCCAAAGAGACGGAGATAGGCGATGGTCCCGTCCACCGAGACCAGCTCGGCGCCCCCACCATGGGCGGCGATCTGAGGATTGACGTGCTCGACCAGGACCTGCTGCACCCTCTCGACGATCGGGCCGGACAGGTCTCCGGCCGGGGCTGACATCGCAGGAGGAGCAGGGCTGTTGGGGTTGTTCATCGAAAGGCCCTGCTCGGTCAGCTCGAGGGATGCGCCATCGAGCTTCTCGACGTCGTCCGCGGGGAAGACCAGGGCGAGGTCACCGTGACGCTCCACGACCCAATCGTCCTTGCGGTCCTCGATGGCCACGAAGGCGAGCTCGTAGGTGAATTGAGGCCCACGAAAGCCGGTGACCTCGATGGAGAGGGCGAACTCTCCCTCCCCGGGCTCCTGATCACGTAGCTGGATGATCATGTCCAGGGCGTCCGGAGCGACGCTGAGAACGGTGTCTTCGGACATCTGCCAGGATGGTAACCCCGGACCGGGCCCAAACATGCCGAGAGCGGTTGTCGTACTCCCCACCACGACCTACAGAGCGACCGACTTCGTGCGCGCCGCCGAAGGGCTCGGCGTCGACCTGATCGTCGCTTCCGAGGAACCTCCACCCTTCGACATGGGCGACCGCTATCTCCAGATCGATTGCGCCGACCCGGCACATGCAGCCGAATCGATCATGGCCATCGGTGACCGGGCCCACATCGACGGCGTCGTGGCCGCCGACGACGCCGGTGTCCTGGTCGCAGCTCTCTCGGCGACGGGCCTGGGTCTTCGCGCCAACCCACCCGACGCCGCCCGGGCCACCCGGGACAAGGGGATGCAAAGGGACCGGCTCGCTGCCGCCGAGGTTCCCCAGCCGCGCTTCGCCCTGTTCGGGCCGGGTGAAGACGTGGAGTTGGCGGCTGGTGAGATCGGCTACCCGCTCGTGGTGAAACCGGTCGACCGGGCCGCCGCCCAGGGTGTGATCCGGGTCGATCGCCGGGAGGATCTGGGCCCTGCAGTGGCACGGGTCAGGGCCATAGTCGGGTCATCGGCCGATCTCCTACTCGAGGAGCACATGCCAGGTCTCGAGGTCGCCCTGGAGGGGATACTCCGTGACGGGGAGCTGACCGAGTTGGCACTGTTCGACAAGCCCGGAGCGGGCGAGGGTCCTTTCTTCCCGGAGACGATCCTGGTAACCCCCTCCCGACTCGACGAGGAGACGCAGTCCGAGTGCTCGAGGGTGGCAACGGCGGCCCTGAGCGCCATCGGCCTTGTCCACGGGCCGGTTCACGTCGAGATGAAGGTCACAGGGAGGCTGGTCAGGGTGATCGAGGTGGCGGCCCGCTCCATCGGCGGGCTCTGCTCCAGGAGTCTCAACTTCGGGTTGACCGGCACCAGTCTCGAGGCGCTGATCCTCCGCAACGCCATCGGGCTCGACAAGCCGGAGCTGCGCCGAGAACTGGTGGCGAGCGGCGTCCTCATGGTGCCCATCCCGCAGCGGGGCATCTTCGTTGAGATGACCGGTCTGGAGGAGGTGCGTGCGATCGAGCACGTGACCTCCATCGACGTGACCGTCACCCCGGGAAGCGAGGTGGTGCCGCCCCCGGAGGGCGACCGTTACATCGGGTTCGTCTTCGCCCGCGCCACCACACCCCAGCTGGTCGAGACCGCGCTCGACGAGGCGATGCAGACGTTGCAGGTGATCATCGAGTGATTCCAAGGCATTTCAATCATGGGACAACCCTCAACCTCTCGTTGAAGGTTAGACCTTACCCGCGCCGGCGCGCGTAAGACGATTTTGTCATTCACATGGACACGCTTCTGATCTTCGCCGGAGGGGAGCTCCCCTCCCCCGATCTCGCCGACGAGCTGCCCTCCGCCGATCTGGTCGTGGCCGCCGACGGCGGTTACGAGGCGGCGGAGGCCCTCGGTTATCGCGTTGACCTGCTGGTCGGCGACTTCGACTCCTTCGACGCGACCGGTTTGCCCGAGCACGTGATGGTGGAGCGCCACCCGGCCGACAAGGACCAGAGCGACCTCGACCTGGCTCTCGAGCTCGCCCTGCGCGAAGACCCGGCCCGGGTGGTGGTGGTCGGGGGATCGGGTGGGCGATTCGACCACGAGCTGGCCAACTCGGCCCTTCTCTGCTCGGACCGATTCGCCACCATCGATGAGATCGATTGGGTCTCCTCGCGGGCGAGGGCACACGTGGTGCGACGACGCCGGGTGCTCCATGGTGACGTCGGGGCCACGGTGAGCCTGATCCCGATCGGCGGCCCCGCCCTCGGGGTGACGACGAGCGGTCTGAGATGGGAGCTGACCGAAGCCGCCATCGATTCCGGCTCGACCTGGGGGATCAGCAACGTGATGAGGGCGCCGGTCGCCGACATCAGGCTCGGGGCCGGGTGCCTCCTCGTGGTGTTCCCAACCGGGGCCGCGGCGGCCGACAGAGGCTGAGGCCGATCACTCCGGCTCGGGGAGCGGCGCAGGCATCGGGTCTCCGCGCAGCGCCGCCGCCAGGTTGTCGACCGCCAAGCCCGCCATGGCCCGTCTCGTTCGAACCGAGGCACTTCCGATGTGGGGCACCACCAGGCAATTGCCGAGCGTGAGCAAGGGATGATCGGATGGCAGCGGCTCTGGGTCGGTGACGTCGAGGGCAGCGGCGCCGATCGAGCCGGAGTCGAGGGCGGCGAATAGAGCTGCCGTGTCGACCAATGGTCCCCTGGCGACGTTGACCAGCACCGAGCCCGGACGCATGAGGCCGAGCTCTCTCTCGCCGATCATCTGGTGGGTTTCCGGGCTCAGCGGGACGGCCAGGACCACGATGTCGGCCCTGCCCAGGAGCTCGTCCAGACCCACCCTGACCAGGCCTCCAACGGAGCCGTCGCTGCGGGACGTATAGAGGACTTCCATGTCGAAGCCGGCGGCGCGGCGGGCGATGGCCTGCCCGATTCGTCCCATCCCCACGATCCCCAGCACGGCGCCGTGCAGGTCTCCCCCCAGGAATCGCCAGGGGTCCCATGGCCCCCATTCGCCTGCCCGCACCTTCTTCTCCCCTTCCGGAAGCCTCCTCACTGCGGCGGCCATCAGGGCGAAGGCGGTGTCGGCAACCGTCTCCGTCAGGACGTCGGGAGTGTGACCGATGGTGATGCCACGGGCCCGGCACGCCTCCACGTCGATGTTGTCCACTCCGACCGACATCTGTGAGATGACGGTGAGACCGGGGGCGATGTCGAGTATCTCCTCGTCGATCTCATCGGTCAGCATCGAAAGCCAGCCATCACAGCCAGGAAGGCGCTCGAAGAGAGCCTCCCGGGAGACGGTGCCCTCCCCCTCCCACATGTCGACCTCGGCAAGCCGGAGAAGCGGGCTCACGATGTCTTCCGGGATACGGGCGGAGACGAACACTCTGGACATCGCCCGGAAAGGCTAGGTCGACTCGACCCGGGCACAACGAAGCCCACAGGTCCTAGATTCGGGCGCCGATACCTGATTCCATGCGACGCCTCGTTTCGCTAGCCATTGCGTTCCTCGCCGTCGCCGCATGCGGTGGCGGGCTGCTGACGGATGCCACCACCCCGGCACCCCGGTCTCCCTCCACAACCACCGCCCCCACCACCACCCCTGCCCCGGTCTCCTCAACGACCACGGCTGCCCCGGTAACCGTCACCACGGCTCCGGCGACGGTCGCGTCCGAAGCAGGGCCGCTCGAGCTCCTTACGACGGATCTGATCGGGCCGTCGGGGACTCTGGTCGCCAGGGCGAGTGACGAGGTGGACGTCTACGAGCGACCCGGAGACCTGGAGCCGGCCCGGATCCTGGAGGCTACGACGATCGTCGGGACGCCCACGGTGCTAGCCGTCTTGGAGGGGCCGGCACAAGGCTGGGCCAGGGTGCTCGTCCCGGGCCGACCGAGCGGTGCCCAGGGCTGGGTGGAGACCGGGGACATGAGCCTCTTCGTCGTGCACGGTGAGCTCTTGGTCGATCTCTCCGACAAGACCCTGCGCTATCTGGAGAACGGGGTCGAGATCGTCTCGACCATGGTCGCCATCGGGAGCGATCGCAACCCGACCCCGACCGGGTCGTTCTTCGTCACCGACAACGTCACCCTGGCCAACCCCGACAGCCCTTGGGGCCCGCATGCCCTCGGTCTTTCGGCGCGGTCGGAGACGATCACCGAGTACAACGGCGGCGACGGGATCATCGGCATCCACGGCACCGACCAGCCCGAGTCGATCGGGGACGCCATTTCGTTGGGCTGCGTTCGCGTGCCCAACGAGGTGATCACCAGGCTGCACGAGTTGGTCGAGGTCGGCACCCCGGTGACGATCACCGCTTGACGACCACCCCATTCGAGAGCACCGAGGCTCCCCGCTCGTGGGTCGAGGCGGCTACTGCCAGATGGTCCCCCTCGTCCCATATCGAGGTGACGACCGTCTCGCCGGGGAACACCACTCCCGAGAACCGGGCGGCGTAGGAGGCGATCGACTCGGGATCCGAGGCGAAGGCGTGATCCACGACGGCCTTGCACACGATGCCATAGGTGCACAGGCCATGGAGGATGGGACGGTCGTACCCGGCAAAGGCAGCGAACCCGGGGTCGGCATGCAAAGGGTTCTTGTCCCCCGAGGCCATCCGATAGAGCAAGGCTTGCTGTGGCAGGGTCGGCGATTCGACGACGTGGTCGGGGTCACGACCGGGCATCTCCCTGCGCTCGGACGGGCCCGGGTCCCCGCCGAAGCCCCCCTCGCCCCTGACGAAGATGGAGGCGCGGTTGGTGAAGATCGGCTCATCGGTTCGCTCCAACACCGAGAGGATCTCCATCACCACGAGGGCCCCCTTGCCCTTGTCATGCACAGCCGTGATCTGCCCGGTCTGGCGGACGGTCCCGCTGGTGGGCAGTGAGCCGTGCAGGATGATCTCGTGCTCGCCGTGGAGGACCTGGGCGAGGTTGATGTCGACCCCTTCGGCGCTGGCCATCCCCATCATCATCGAGAACTGGGGGATAGTGGCGTAGCTGGGCAGCACCTGGAGGTCCCCCTCGTAGGTGTATCTCAGCTCGATGGGGTCGGTCGGGGGGTTGCCGGCGCCGATCCCGAGGTGGTAGAGGATGACGTCGTCGTCGGACCAGCTGAACGTGGTCGCAGTCAGCTCCGACCCCACCGCCCTCGACAGGTCGATGGGCACGATCAGCCTGCCGCCAGTTGGGCCAGGATCATGAGCTCTTCGTTGATGTTCCCGGGGACCGTGAACTCGGTGATGTCGCGGACCTCGTCGAGATGGCCTGCCAGCTCCTCGACGGTGGGCACAACCCCCTTCCCGGAGAACCAACCCGTGTTGGTCCCGATGAAGATCCGCCCATATCGGCCACCGCCGACGGTGAATATCTCGTGGGTGAACTGGCTTTGCTCAGAGGCGAGGTAGACCACCATGGGCATGACCTGCCTCGGATCGAACATTTCGGCCATCGGCCCGAGCAGCTCCTCAGTCATCCGGGTCCGTGCGGTTGGGGCAACCGCATTCGACCTGATGTCGTACTTGGCCCCCTCGATGGCGAGCACGTTGGAGAGCCCGACCAGTCCCGCCTTGGCCGCCCCGTAGTTGGATTGGCCGAAGTTCCCGAACAAGCCCGATGCGGAGCTGGTGTGCACAAAGCGCCCGTAGCCCCTTTCCTTCATCACCTTGAAGGCCGGGTGGGAGACGAAGAAGGCGCCCTTGAGATGGACGTCGAGTACCGCCTCGATCTCGTCGAGGGTCATGTTCCCGAACGACTTGTCCCGGAGGATCCCCGCGTTGTTGATCACGACGTCGACCGCCCCGAAGACGTCGAGGGCGGTCTGCACGATTGCCGCCCCGCCTTCCCGGCTGGCCACCGAGTCATAACTGGCCACGGCCTCGCCGCCGGCGGACACGATCTCATCGACTACCAGATCCGCTGCACCCTGCGATGACCCGCTCCCGTCCACCGCCCCGCCGAGGTCGTTGACCACGACCTTGGCTCCGCGCCGCCCCAGCTCCAGGGCGTACTCCTTGCCCAGCCCGCCTCCGGCTCCCGTGACGATCGCGACGCGGCCGTCAAACGTGATTGGCTCACTCAATGGTTGGTTCCTCTCGCTAGAGACCGAGCGAACGCCCGACTATCTCTTTCATGATCTCGGTGGTCCCGCCATAGATGGTCTGGACCCTGGCATCACGGTAGGCACGGGCGATGGGATACTCCTCCATGTAGCCCCACCCCCCGAACAGCTGGAGGCATCGGTCGATCACCCGTTTCTCCAACTCGGTGACCCACCACTTCGCCTTGGCGGCATCATCGGCCGTCAGTTCGCCCCGGTTCAGGGCCACGATCTGCCGGTCGATATAGATGCGGGCCACGTCGAGCTCGGTTCGCATCTCGGCCATGAGGTGCTTCACCGTCTGGAAGCTGCCGATGGGCTGGTCGAATGCACGCCGCTCCTTGACGTAGGCGAGAGTCCAATCGAAGGCCACCTCGGCGTGGGCGATGGAGGCAGCGGCGAGCCCGAGACGCTCCTGCGGGAGGTTCTGCATCAAGTAGGCGAACCCCATCCCCTCCTCGCCGAGCCGGTTGGCAACCGGCACCCTGACCTCATCGAAGAACAGCTCGGCCGTGTCCTGGGCGTGGAGCCCGATCTTCTCCAGGTTCCGCCCCCGAGTGAACCCGGGCATGCCGTCCTCGATGACCAGCAGGCTCATCCCGGCATGACGCTCGGACGGATCGGTCTTGACCGCCGTGATCACGACATCCGAGTTGATCCCGTTGGTGATGAAGGTCTTCGATCCGGTGACCACGTAGTCGTCGCCGTCCCTGGTCGCGGTCGTCCTGATCCCGGCCAGGTCCGAACCAGCCCCGGGCTCGGTCATGGCAATGGCCGACATGAGGTCTCCCGATGCCAGCCCGGGGAGCCACCTGCTTTTCTGCCCATCATCGGTCAGGTGGAGGAAGTAGGGCAGGCAGACATCATTGTGCAGGGTGATGCACATCCCCGAGGCGAATGCGTCCCCGCGGATCAGCTCCTCTCCGACCACGGCGTTGAACCGGAAGTCGGAGACTCCTCCCCCACCGTACTCCTCCGGGATCGCCATCCCCAGGAAGCCGGCCCGCCCCGCCTTGCGGAACATCTCCTTGTCGACTCTGCCCTCCGTCTCCCACTTGGTGACGTTGGGGCTCACCTCACGCTCGACGAACTCACGCACCGAGGATCGGAAGATCTCGTGCTCCGCGTCGAACAGGTCCCTCTGCATCAGTCGATCAGCCCGATCTCAGACCCCGACGTAGAGCTCGTCGATCTGGTCGGCGTACTTGTCGAGCACCACCTTCCGCTTCAACTTCAGGGATGGTGTGACCTCGCCTGAGTCCGGTGTCCAGTCATCGGGGACGATGATCCACTTCTTGATCTGCTCCACCCCCGACACCTCTTGATTGGCCTCCTTGATCGCCCGCTCCACCTCGTCTCTCACCTGGGGAAGCTCGGAGAAGCCGGCCAGGTCGTGGAAGTCCAGCCCGTTGGCCGCAGCCCAGGCCGGCGCCTCCTCGTTGTCGAGCGCCACGATCATCGCTATGAATTTGCGGCCGTCCCCCACCATGCAGGCCTTGGAGATGAGGGGGTGGTTGCCCAGCACGGTCTCGAGCTTGGCAGGGGCGATGTTCTTGCCCCCGGCGGTGATGATGATCTCCTTCTTGCGGCCGATGATCCAGACGTAGCCATCATCGTCGATGCGGGCGAGGTCACCCGAGTGGAGCCAGCCGTCCGAGTCGAAGGTCTCGATCGTGTCCTCGGGCAGCTTGTAGTAACCCTGGGTGATGACCCCACCTCGCATCAGAAGCTCGTCGTCGGACGCCAACTCCACCTCGACGCCGGGTAGCGCCTTGCCCACCGACCCGAGCCGGAAGGCGCCGGGCAGGTTGGTCGTGGCCGGCCCGGTCGTCTCAGACATGCCGTAGAGCTCGAAGAGGGGGATGCCGAGCGTCTGGAAGAAGAGGACGAGGTCCGGATTGATCGGCGCGGCGGCGGTGATCGCCACCTCGACCTGATCCATGCCCAGCTGATCTCTCACCTTGGAGAGGACGATCGAGTCGAGCACCCCGGCCAGAGCCGGTCCGGATTTGCCCTCTTGTTCGGCGAGGACCCGCTTTCTGTTGGCGGCGAGGGCGGCGTCGAGCAGGCGCTTCTTTATCCCGTGCGTCTCCTCGAACCGGGCACTGAGCCTGGCGTGGAACTTCTCGTAGACACGAGGCACCCCGACGAAGAGGGTCGGTCGTGCCTCCTGTATGTACTCGAGGACTCCTGCCAGGTTGGGGCAGTACCAGATCTGCCCGGCCATGTAGGTGGCCAGGTAGTGGGTGGCGAGACGCTCGGCGATGTGGGCCAACGGCAGATAGGAGACCATGCGCGGGCCGAGGTCGATGTCGGCGGCCCTGCGCAGGCACTCTGCGGTCCAGACCACGTTGCGGTGGCTGATCATCACCCCTTTGGGGGTCCCGGTGGTGCCGGAGGTGTAGATCAGCGTGGCGAGGGTGCTCGGCTGCAGGGCGGCGACCGAGCGCTCGACCGTCCCTGGATCGGAGGCAAGACGGCTCCTGCCCCGAGCCAGAAGCTCTTCCCATCCGAGGACCCACTCAGTCGTCTCGTAGTTCTCGGCCCCCTCCATCAGGACCACATAGCGGAGATTGGGCAGTTCGGACCGGATCTCGTCCCACCGCTTCATGAACTCGAGGTTCTCGAGGATGGCCACGGTCGCCTTGCAATTGTCGGCGATGTACTGGATCTGGCTGGCGGCAAGGGTGGAGTAGATGGTCACCGCGGTTGCCCCCGCATGGATGGCGGCGTAATCCGAGATGACGTGCTCGGGACGGTTGCCCGCCATGATCGCCACGAACTCGCCCTCACCGACCCCGAGGTCCTGGAGACCGGCCGCCGCCTCGTGGACCGCCTGGCGGTACTCCCGCCAGGTCAGGCTCTTCCAGTCGCCATCCTTGTAGTGGATCGCCGGCTGATCGCCATAGCGGTCGGCGTTCCGATCGATGTAGTCGACGATCGTCTTGCCTTCGACCTCGGCGTCGATCGCCGCTCGCTCCGCCAACACCGCATCCTGGGTCATGTCTCCTCCGAGGGTCACGCCACCGCTCCCGATCGGCGGAGTCTACTTGCCTCCTCCCCGGTAACCCCCAGCCACGCGAGCACCCGATCGGTGTGCTGGCCGGGGAAGGGGGGGCCCACCGGGGTCTCCAGCTGGGTCCGTGAGAACCTCGGCGCCGGGGCGGGCTGTATGACCCCATCGATCTCGACGAACGTAGCCCGCCCCAGATTGTGCGGATGTGCCGGCGCCTCAGCCGGGTCGAGGACGGGAGCCACACAGGCATCGGTCGCGGCGAAGCGCTCCGCCCAGTCGTCACGAGTGCGTTCGAGGAACCGGCTCGCCAATGCCGCCCTCATCTCGGGCCATCGGTCCCGATCGCTCTGCTCCCCGATCGAAGACGGGTCGATCCCGAGCACGTCGAGCAGTGCGGCAAAGAAATGGGGCTCGAGGGCGCCGACAGCCACGTGCCTGCCGTCGGCGGTCTGGTAGACCGAGTAGAAGGGCGCTCCCCCGTCCAGCAGGTTCGATGCCCGCCCCGCGCCCCAGGATCCTTCCGCCACGTACCCGTGCAGGGCGGTGGTGAGGAGGGCGGACCCGTCGACCATGGCGGCATCCACCACCTGTCCCACCCCGGTGGACCCGGCTGCGATCAGTCCGGCGAGCACACCCACAGCGAGGAGCATCCCGCCGCCCCCGTAGTCCCCGACGAGATTCAGCGGTGGCACCGGGTAGTCGCTGGTCCCGATCGGCCCGAGGGCTCCCGACAGGGCGATGTAGTCGATGTCGTGCCCGGCCGTGGCGGCGAGGGGGCCATCCTGGCCCCAACCCGTCACCCGCCCATAGACCAGGGCAGGGTTTGCAGCCAGGCACCGGGCGGGCCCGATCCCAAGTCTCTCGGCGACCCCGGGACGGAATCCCTCGAGGAGCGCGTCCGAGCCCGCCACCAGTCCCAGGACCACCTCGACTCCGTCGGGTCTCTTCAGGTCGACCCCGATGGAGAGCTTGCCCCGGTTGGGGAGGTCGTTTCTCGAAGACGACGTGTGGCGGCCGATCACGCGATCGGCCCGGTCCACCCGGATCACCCTGGCGCCGAGGTCGGCGAGGACCATCCCGCAGAAAGGGGCCGGGCCCAGCCCGGCCAGCTCGATGACCGAGATCCCGTGGAGCGGCCCCGACATCAGCCGGTTGGGAGCATCGGCTCCGCCCGGGTGATGAGCTGCGGTACGAACTGGAAATCGGGGGTGATCGTGTAGGCGCCCTCGAGGACCGCAGTCGATACCAACCCGGTGACGAACATGTTCCCGTCCCTCTCCAGGACGTTGAGCGAGAGGGGCTCGGCGCCAGCCCCGAAGATGACGTCCTCCTTGCCGGTCCATTCCGCCAGGTTCCAGAACGGCCCAACCTCGGATGCATTGTCCTTGGGTCCATCGAGCACGGAGTTCCAGGCCAAGAAGGTGGGCTTCTGATAGATCGGGATCATCGGGATGCCGGCGAGCCAGAGCTCGTCTGCCTCGTTGTAGGTGGCGGCCCGCTCGGCAAAGTCGACCTGGCCGTCGGTCTCCCTGATCAGGGAGTCCACCTGCTCGTCGCAGTAACGCAGGTTGTTGAGCGCGCCGAACCCGTTGGGGGCGTCGCCTTCGCAGTGGTAGAGCGTGTTCTGGCCGACGGGGTCGGGATCGCCCACCCAGGCGAAGTTGAGGATCTGCCACGACCCGGCCCCGCCATAGAAGTTGGCGTCCGAGAACACCTCGTTGGCAGGGCCGAACTTGGCGGTCACCTCGATGCCGATCGCCTGCAGGTCGGCCGCGGCCAGCTCGAACTGGAGCTCTCGGGCCTCGTTTCCGGTGGTGGTGGTCCAGGTGAACGACATCCGCTCGCCGTCGCAGACGTAGATGCCGTCCGCTCCCTTCAAACATCCGTTGTCGACGAGGAGCCCTTCGGCCGCCTCGGGATCGTAGGGGAAGCGCTGGTTGAAATGATCTTCCGATTGGGCGTTGGTGTTCAGCCAGACGGAGTTGCCCAGGGGCTCGGGGTCGGAACCGATCGGCCGGATGATCTGCTCCAGGATGGCGTCACGGTTGATCGCCTGCGCTATCGCCTGGCGCACATAGAGGTTCTGGAGGCGCTTGTCGTCCTGGTTGAAGTCGAAGTGCTCCCACACCAGGTCGGACCCGGCCTCCCACTCGATGCTTTGGCGCGAGGTCAGGTCCTCGACCACCTCTACCTGGGGCTGGGGATAGATCACGTCCACCTCCCCGTCGCGCAGCGCCCGCACCTCGGTCTCGAGGTCCTCCGGAAAGACGATGTCGACCGTCTGGACGTCGCCCGATGTCGTCCCCCAGTACCCGGGATCGCGGGTCAGGACGATCCGCTCGTCCGGGATCCACTCGCTGAATCGGAAGGGCCCCGATCCCAGGGTGATCGCCTCGTCCCAGATCGTCTCGAACGATTGGCCCTCGAGGGCATGAGCCGGGAGCACCCGGCCGAACAGTGTCCGCCAGGGGGCATAGACCTCCCCGAAGGCGAACACCACCGTCTTGTCGTCCACGATCTCATAGCCGGTGATCTGGCTGTATCCGGTGCGGCTGGCGATGTCGAGATCGGTCCTCATGATGGTCTCGTAGGTGAAGGCGAAATCCTCGGCCGTGACCGGCACCCCGTCGGCCCAGGTTGCCTCCGGCCGGATGAAGTACTTCACGCAGAAGACCTCGGGACAGCCGCCGATGATCGTGGTGGACGGAGCCACCGTCGTCGTCGATGCCCTCGTGGTGGCCGTCTCGGCCTCGACCGACGTGGCTGTGCTCTCGCCGTCGCAGGCAGCGAGGACCAATGCGATCAGGGCGACGAGGAAGACCAGGGCAAGGGACCGTTGCGGGGGCCGGGCTGGAATTGATCGATTGTCCATGGTGGTGGCTTGCTGTCAGAGGGCAGGCGTTGCTCGCCACCCGTGGCCGCCCCAAACTCGGATTCGGGGATCGCCCCGGGAATATATCGCGAGCATCTGGATTATCGGCAGACCGGGACCGAACCGAATGGGAGATGTCGGCTTCCCGTCAGGTCTCCACCGCCGGCTCGGCATCATCGAGAATCACCTCGTGTTGCTTTCTGGTCTCGGAGATCAGCGCCTGGATGATCCCGGTCATGGGGAGGGCGAGGATCACCCCTATGGGGCCGAGCAGAACCGACCCGACGATGATGGCCCCGATCGAGACGGCTGGGTGGATCTCCATCGTCCTCTTGGTGATCCGGGGAGCGATCAGGTAGTTCTCCAACTGCTGATAGGCCACGAAGAAGAGGATCACCCAGAGCATGGTGGTCACCCCCCTCGCCGACAGGGCCACCAGGGCCGGGAGGATCATGGCCAGATAGGTGCCGATCACGGGGATGAACTGACTGAGCACCCCGACCCAGATTCCGAGGGAGAGGGCGAACGGCACCTGCAGCGCGGAGAGGAAGAGGGCAGCGAGCGTTCCGCTGAGAATGGCGAGGATGAGCCTCGAGTAGATGTATCCACCCATCTTCTCGACCGCGACCTCCCAGACGTGGAGGAGGTCGCGCTGTCGACGCTCGGGCATGGTGGAGAGGATGGTTCGTTGCAGTTGGGGCAACTCGGCCACCATGTAGAACGAGAACAACGCCACCGTGGCCCAGAAGAAGAAGAAGCTGGCAATGCCGGCCGTCACGTTGATCACGCCTCCGATGATGGTGCCTCCCGCATTGGCGATGAGGTCGGGGAGGTTGGCCGCCTCAGCCTGCAGCGCCTCTGTTGAAAGCTCGACGCCGAGCCAGTCGTTGGCGAGCTCGGAGATCGATTGGATATAGCCGGGGAGAGCCTCCACCAGGTCGTTGTACTGATCGACGAAGAGAGGGACCAGTGAGACCAGGAACACGATGACGATCGCCGCCACCACCAGGAACACGAGCCCGGTGGCCATCCCTCGCCGCCACCCCCTCTTCTCGAGGAAGTGAACGGGTGGCTCCACTGCGACCACGATGAACACCGAGACGAACAGCATGAAGACCAGATTGCGCAGACGGAAGAGGAGATAGAGGGCGGCGGCCGTCGCCAAAAGCACACCGGCGACCACCAGGGTCCTTCTCCGGAAAACGCGGTTGTCTCTGGCGTCGGGGCTCTCCAAGATCGTCTGAGCCTAGATTCGACCCCACGCCGTCAGCGGCAACCTCTCTACAGTCGCGCGCCCAACGAGAGGTCAATGGAGCCCGAAACCGGCCAATCGATCGTGTGGCGGCCCACCCCTGAGATGGCGGAATCGACCAAGACCGCCGCCTTCATGCGCGCACATGGCATCAAGACGATCGAGGAGCTGAGCCGGCGAGCGGTTGCGGACCCGGATTGGTACTGGGCAGCCGTGGTCGAGTTCCTGGGCCTCCCCTTCGACCGGCCGTGGAGGGCTGTCCGGGACACGTCGCGCGGTCTCCCCTGGACGACCTGGTTCGTCGGCGGGGTGTTCAACCTGAGCCGGGCCTGCGTCGATCGATGGGCGGATGCAGACCCGGACCGGGTGGCGCTGCGCAGTCAGAAGGAGTCGGGTGAGATCCGGGAGTCGACCTTCGCTCAGCTCTCCGATCAGGTGGGCAGGCTGGCCGGGGCACTGCACTCACTCGGTGTGGGCAGGGGCGACGCCGTGGCCGTGTTCCTTCCCATGGGCCACGAGGCAGTCGTGTCGCTGCTCGCCGTTGCCCGGCTCGGGGCGATCTTCATCCCCGTCTTCTCCGGGTACGGCGCCGAGGCCGTCGCCCGGCGGTTGGAGGACCCCAAGCCCGTGCTCCTCATCTGCGCCAACGGCTTCCAGAGGAGGGGCGCGCTGATCGAGATGAAGGAAGTGGCGGATCGGGCGGCCGACCTCGCCGGTGGAATCCAGAGAATGCTGGTCGTTGCCTACGCCGATCGGGTCGAGACCCCGATGACACCGGAGCGCGACCTGTGGTGGCACGAGACCGTGGACGGCGCCGACCCTCTCGAGCCTGCCCCGACCAGCACCGAAGACCCCTTTCTCATCGCATATACCTCGGGGACCACCGGACGGCCCAAGGGGGCGGTCCACGTCCACGGCGGGTTCACCGTCAAGCTGGCCGCCGAGGGCGCCTTTCACGCCGATCTCGGAAAAGACGACGTGGTGATGTGGGCCACGGACATGGGATGGATCATGGGGCCCTGGATGGTCGTGGCCGGGCTGGCCAACGGCGCGGCGTTGGCCACCTACGACGGGGCACCCGACTACCCCGGCCCGGACCGGCTCTGGGCGGTGGCCGCCGAGCTCGGCGTCACCTTCCTCGGGATCTCACCAACCTTGATTCGCGCCCTCCACCCACACGGAGCCGAACAGGCGCGACGTCACGATCTCTCACGTCTCACCGCGTTCGGCTCGACCGGCGAGCCCTGGAACCCGGAACCTTGGTGGTGGCTGTTCCGGGACGTCGGAGAGGGCACTCGTCCCATCATCAACATCACCGGGGGCACCGAGATCGGCGCAGTCCTGGTCGGGGTGAACATCCTCCAGGGTTTGAAGCCGACATCGGTGGGCACCCCATCTTTCGGCATCGACGCCGACGTGTTCGACCCCGAGGGGCGGCCGTTGCGGGGAGAAGTGGGCGAGTTGGTGGTGCGGGGCTCCTGGCCCGGGATGACGCGTGGGTTCTGGAACGAGCCGGACCGGTACCTCGACACCTACTGGGCGCGCTTCCCCGACACTTGGGTGCATGGGGACTGGGCTTCGATCGATGGCGACGGCTTCTGGTACCTCCATGGGAGGTCGGATGACACCCTCAACGTCGCCGGCAAGCGAATCGGGCCGGCCGAGATCGAGTCAGTGGTGGTGGCCCTTCCCGAGGTGATGATGGCGGCCGCCATCGGGGTGCCCGACGAGGTCAAAGGAGAGGCGATCGCCATCTTCATCGTGCCTTCCCCCGGGGTCGAGCCCGGCGACGAGCTCGATGACGTCGTCTCCGATGCGGTAGCCGGATCGCTGGGCAAGGCGTTTCGCCCCCGGGTGGTCCGATGGGTCGAGGACCTGCCCAGGACTCGATCCGCCAAGATCATGCGTCGGGTGGTGAGAGCCGTCGCCCTGGGAGCGGACCCGGGCGACCTGTCGAGCCTGGAGAACCCGGAGAGCCTGGAGGGGATCGGCCCGGTGTGACCCCTGATCAGTCGAGCCTGATCCTCGGATCGAGCCAGGCGTAGCTGATATCCGCCAGGAGATTGAACAGGATCACCGAGGCCACGACGATGAACATGAGGGGCATCACCTGGGGGAAATCGCCGTTGCCCAATGCGGTGATCAAGTAGTCACCGGTCCCCTTGTACTCGAAGATCCGCTCGGTGATGATGAGACCGCCGACGATGGCGCCAAACTGGAGTGCGGCGAGGGTTGCAATCGGGATCAGGGCGTTGCGGATGGCGTGACGGATGATCACCCTCTTCTCCGATATCCCCTTCGACCGCGCCGTGCGCATGTATTCGGACTCCTTGACGTCGAGCAGTGATGCCCGCATCACCTGGCTGTAGACGGCGATGATCTGGATCGCCACCACTGTGACCGGCAGGATCATGTGCTTGACCCGAAGCCAAAGGTCGAACTCGGTTTGACCCGGCGGGTACATCCCCGCCACCGGCAGGAGTGGCGTCTCCAGCTCGAGGAGACTGGTGAGCGTGACCGCGAAGAAGACCTGGAGAAGGACGGCGGAGACGAAGGGAGGCATCGAGATCCCGAGGTAGGCCGCCCCGGTGGAGAGCGTGTCGAATTTGGAGTATTGACGCAGGGCGGAGAGGACACCGATCGCCAGGCCGACGACGATCCCGACCACTGTGGCAGCGATCCCCAGCACCAGGCTGTTGGCCATGGCCCGCTTCAGATCGGGCCACACCGGGGTGTTCCCCTTGATCGAGTTCCCCCAGTCGAGGGTGACGAAGTTGCCCAACCAGCGCACGTACTGCTCGGGGGTGGAGCCGACCAGTCCGTGGGCCTCTTCGTAGGCGGCCACCATCTCCGGGGTGGCCCTCGGGTTGGATCTGAGGTAGCTCTGCGCCGGGTCGGTGGCCTCCTTCACCGCCCAGAAGGTGAGGAAGGTGACGATGAGCAGCACCGGGATGGCCCACGCGGTCCGCAACACGACATAACGCGCCACTCACCACCTCCTGATGCGGGGGAACGATACTCCGGGTGACGGCCTCGGCGGCTTCAGGTCTGGGTGGCGCTGACCTGTTCCCGCCGCGCCACGAAATCTGCCAGGTTCTGCCCGGGCAGAAGGGGGGCATGGCAGGCGGTGAAGTGCCCTGGGGACAGCTCACGCAACTCGGGCACCTCCTCGATGCACCGTTCGAATGCGATCGGGCACCGGGTGCGGAACCTGCACCCCGACGGCGGGTTGACCGGGCTGGGCAGGTCTCCCTCGAGGACGATGCGATGCCGCTCCCGCTCGATGATCGGGTTGGGGATGGGAACGGCGGAGAGGAGCGACTGGGTATAGGGGTTGGTCGCCCGCTCGTACACCTCCTCGGCAGCTCCGACCTCCATCAGCTTGCCGAGGTACATCACCGCGATCCGGTCGCTGATGTGGCGCACCACCGAGAGGTCGTGAGCGATGAACAGGTAGGCGAGTCCCAGCTCGTTCTGCAGGTCCTCCAGCAGGTTGAGCACTCCTGCCTGGATCGAGACGTCGAGCGCCGAGACCGGCTCGTCGAGCACGATGAGCGAAGGACGAAGGCTCAAGGCGCGGGCGATCCCGATCCGCTGTCTCTGACCACCTGAGAACTCGTGCGGGAACCTTTTGGCGTGTTCGGGCGAGAGGCCAACCATCTCGAGCAGCTCGGCGACGATGGTCCGATGGTCTCCCGGGACGTCGTGGACCTCCAACGGCTCCGCAATGGCCGAACCTATCGTCATCCTCGGGTCGAGCGAGGCGTAAGGATCCTGGAAGACGATCTGGATCTCCGAGCGCAGCTCGCGCAGCTCCTCGCGGGAGAGGGTGGTCAGCTCCCGGCCCCGGTACTTGACCGATCCAGAGGTCGGCTCGAGTAGCCGAAGGATGCAGCGGCCCACCGTCGACTTCCCGGAGCCGGACTCCCCCACCAACCCGAGAGTCTCACCGGCGTTGATGCTGAAGCTGACCCCAGACACGGCGTGAACCGTGTGCTTTATGACCCGATGCCCCACCGTCTCGCGCACATCGAACAGCTTGTAGAGGTCGGTGACCTCGAGGAGGGTCTCGGTCATGCGCTCGACCTTGCCATGATCTCCTCGACCCTGACACAGGCCGTCTCCACCGCCCCGAACGGCCGCAACTCGGGCAGACCCTCGGCGCAGATGTCGGCGGCATGGGGGCAGCGCACCCTGAAGGCGCAGCCGGTTGGGGGGCGCAACATGTTCGGTGGCGCTCCCGGGATGGGGATGAGGCGGTCGGTGGTCGGGTCGGGGAGCGAGTTGAGCAGCCCCACGGTGTAGGGATGGGTCGGGCGGAGGAAGATGTCGTGTGCCTCGCCGCGTTCCGCGATCCGCCCTGCGTACATGACCTGGACCCGATCGGCGATGCGGGCGATCACCCCGAGGTCATGGGTGATGAAGGCGACCGCCGCCCCCAGCTCGTGCTGGACGGCCTGGACCACGTCGAGGATCTGGGCCTGCACCGTGGTGTCGAGGGCGGTGGTCGGCTCGTCTGCGACCAGGATGAGCGGGTCGTTGGCTATCGCCATGGCGATCATCGCTCGCTGCCTCATGCCGCCGGAGAACTCGTGGGGGTACTGTCGGGCCCGGGTAGCAGCCTGAGGGATGCCGACCAGGTCGAGCAGCTCGACCGCCCTCTTGTGGGCCTCGTCGTCCCCGATGTCCTGATGGGCCTGGATCATCTCGACGATCTGGGCGCCCACCCGGTGGACCGGGTTGAGTGCGGTGAGAGGGTCCTGGAAGATCATGGCGACCTTCTTGCCCCGGATGCGGCGTATCTCCTTGTCCGGGCGGCCCAGGATCTCCTCGCCGGCGATCTTGATCGAGCCGGTGATCTGGGCCCTCTTGGGGAGGAGGCCCATCACGGCAAGGAACGTGACCGACTTCCCCGACCCGGACTCGCCCACGATCCCCATGAGCTCGTGCTCGGCTATGTCGAAGCTGATGCCTCGAACGGCCTGCACCAACCCGTCATCGGTTGGGAACGAAACGGACAGGTCTCTGACCGAGAGAACCGGCTCGGTCATCCAGTGACTCTCTGCTCCTGCTTGGGATCGAGAGCGTCCCGCAGCCCATCACCCATGAAGTTGATGCAGAGAATCGTGATCAGCAACACAAGGCTCGGGAAGAGGACCAGCCACCACTTCTTGGTGATGATGTTTGTCCCGGCATCGGCGAGCAGGTTGCCCCAGGACGACTGGGTCGGGTCGAGGCCGAACCCGAAGAACGAGAGTGTCGACTCGAGACCGATCGCAGCGGCCACGATGAAGGTCAAGGAGACCACGATCGGCCCGATGGTGTTGGGGACGAGATGACGGACGATGATCCGCCTGTCCCGAGCCCCCACGGCGCGCGCCGCCTCGATGAACTCCTTCTCCTTGAGGCTGAGCACCACGCCGCGCACGATGCGGGCGGTGGTCATCCAGGCCACCAGGGAGATCAGGGTAACCATGAGTCGCTTCGACCCGGGCTCGCCGAGGACTGTCGCCGCCCAGGGCTGCTTCTCGGGGAGCAGCCTCATGATGATCAGGATGACGAGAAGGGGGAGGCCGATGAACAGGTCGGTCCCGCGCATGAGCATGTTGTCGATTCGGCCACCGCGGAACCCGGCGAAGGCGCCGATCACGGTCCCGATCAGCCCGGCCGAGATGGCGCTGGCGATCCCGACGAAGAGGGAGACCTGCCCACCGTAGAGGATCCGCGAGTAGAGATCACGCCCGATCGAGTCGGTCCCGAACCAGAACTGGGCATTGGGCGGGACGTGGATCGCCTTGAGGTTGGAGTCCTCGCTGACGTTGACCGCCTCGTTCTCGGCGTAAGGGGCGATGATGGGAGCTGCGAAGCAGGCCACGGCGATGATGATCAGGGCGACCGTGGCGATCATCGCCGCCCGGTGATGGCGGTAACGCCTCAGCGCCAGCTTGGTGGGCGACGCCGACTGGACAATGAGGCCCTCGACCTCGTCGATCAGGACGTCGGGTGCCTGGGTGGGCCTGGCGGCGACCGTGTCAACCAAGACGGATCCTCGGGTCGAGCCAGGCATACGAAATGTCGGCGAGCAGGTTGAACACGATCACCGACGAGACGATGATGAACATCAGCGGCATCACCTGGGGAAAGTCGCCATTGCCCAATGCGGTGATGAGGAAGTCGCCCGTCCCCTTGTACTCGAAGATGCGCTCGGTGATGATCAAGCCGCCGACGATGGCGCCGATGTCGATGGCGGCCAGGGTGACGATCGGGATCATGGCGTTGCGCAGCGCGTGCTTGGTCATGACCCTGCGCTCCGATATCCCCTTCGAGCGGGCGGTGCGCATGTAGTCGGACTCCTTCACGTCGAGCAGTGAGGCCCGCATGTACCTGCTGTACACCGCGATGATCTGGATCGCCACCACGGTGACCGGGAGGATCATGTGCTTGATCCGGAGCCCAAGGTCGAATTCGGTCTGACCGGGCGGGTAGATCCCCGCCACGGGTAACAACGGTGTCTCCAGACCGAGCCAGCTGGTGAGGAGGATCGCGAACACGACCTGTAACAACACCGCCGACACGAAAGGCGGTATCGATATCCCGGCGAAGGCGGCGCCGGTGGCCAGGGTGTCGAACTTGGAGTACTGGCGCAGGGCGGAGAGGATCCCGATCCCGAGACCGATGGTGATCCCCACGAAACTGGCGGTGATTCCCAGCACCAGACTGTTGGCCAGGGCGCTCTTCAGGTCGGGAAACACCGGGGTGTTGCCCTTGATCGAGTTCCCCCACTCCAGGGTGAGGAAGTTGCCCAACCAGCGCACGTACTGCTCGGGCGTGGACCCGACCAGGCCGTGCGCCTCCTCGTATTCGGCCACCATCTCTGGGGTGGCCCTGGGATTGGATCTGAGAAAGCTCTGCACCGGGTCGGTGGCGGCCTTCACCGCCCAGAAGGTGAGAAAGGTGACGATCAGGAGCACGGGGATCGCCCACGCCGTCCTCAACATCACATATCGCGCCATCGCTACCCCGCCGGACACTCGGTTGTCTGGGGTGCCCGGAAGGGCACCCCAGACAGCCTACTTCACTTACTCGTTGACGGTAACTGTCGGTTCGCTCGCGACCATGTTGGTAGGCACGAACTGACCGTCGGCCGTGGTGTCGAAAACCGCCGGGAGAACTGCGAACGATGTCGTCCACACCATCCACGACGAGTTGGCGCACTCGGTCACCGGGTTGATGCACTCGGGCCACTGCTCGGCGCCGACGACGACGTCCTCTTTGCCGATCGGGGTCCATGCATTCGAGCTGTTGTTGTAGGCGCGGTAGTTGGCCGCGTCTGCAGCTGCGGCGTCGCCCTCGATCCGGTCCGTCCGCCATGCGGCGATATTCGGGAACTGGAACAGGGGCAGCAGCACGTGGTCGTCGACCAGAGCCTGCCCGACCTGATGGATCAGGTCGGCGCGGGCCGCCTCGTCGATGGTGACATCGGACTCCGCCATGAGGGCGCTGGCGTCCTCATTGCACCAGAACACGGAGTTCTGACCCTGGTTGTTGTTCTCAGGGCTCGGCACCTGGTCACAGCTCATGATGGCCGTGACGCTCGGGTCGGGTGCGGCGGTGGTGATGTACATCGCCAGGTCGTACTCGCCGGCGGGGAGCCGCTGCTGGAACACAGTGGCGGCGTCGCCGTTGTCTGCCACGACGTTGAATCCGAGGGCCTGGAACTCGGGGATCATCAGTGCCTGTGCGTCAGCGCGCCGCTGGTTGGGCTCGTTGACCATCCACTGGATCTCCGGTACCACGCCGTCGGCGTTGGCCCACATCCCTGACCCGTCCTGGGTCCAGCCGTTCTCCTCGAGCAGCGCTGCGGCGCCTTCGGGATCGAAGCTGTTCTCGAACTGGGTGTTGTCACACCACGCGCCGATCGTCGGGACCCAGAGCCCACACTGGAGCAGCGGGGAGCCCGGGAAGATCGGGTCGTAGATGTTGGCCAGGATCAGCTCACGGTCGACTGACATGCTGAACGCCTGCCGGAACACCGGGTCCGAGAATGGGAACTCGGCAACATCGCCGCCCTGCCTGAAGTAGAGACCTTCGTAGTTGGTCCCGTAGCCAGGCTCGAATTGGATGTTGTCGGCGGCCAGAGCGTCACCGATGCCGGCGAACGCCTGCGGGAAGATGAAGTCGACTTCACCTGCCTGCAGGGCGGCGATGCCGCCATCGTCGGTGCGAGGCACCTGGACGAGGCGCGAAGCCACCGGCACGTCGTCACCCCAGTAAGCCTCGTTGGGCACGAGGATCGCCTGCTGGTCGCTCCACTCGGAGAGCTGCCAGGGTCGGGCGGATACAGGGATCTCGGTCTGGAAGTCGCCGGACACGTCGTTGCAGTCCGCAACCGTGTGCGCCGGGAGGATCTGGTTGAACAGAACCTTGTATGGCGCGTAGACGGTGGCGAACTCGATCACCGCCTGCTTGTCACTCGTACCGGCGCTGACCGATGTGATCTGGTCATAGCCGCTGGTGGAGAGTGAACCGGGCGTGTTGAGGAATGCCTGCCAGGTACATTCGATGTCGGCCACCGTGATCGGGGTCCCATCGCTCCAAACGGCTTCTTCGGCGATGTCGATCGTGTACGTCATCGCACCCTGTTCCGCTTGAGCTGCGGTGGTGGTCGTCCCCTCCGCGGCGGCAGACGTCGTCGTCGCTTCGGCGGCCGCGGTCGTGGTGGTGTCCTCGGTGGTGCCGGCGCAAGCGCTGACGAACACCGCGAATACAGCCACGACGATGAGCCATCGTGAGCGACTGCTCAGTGCATTCATGGATTCCCTTCCTGCTCTGCTGTTATTTACAGACGGGCGCCGACACGAAGCCGGCCCCTTGAGGCACACGGAATCTCCGCTCCTCCCATCGACGGCCCGACCCGAAACAACGGATCGGGACCGTTGACCGGCGGCAGTGTATACCCCCCTCTTCGACACCGCACCCCGCGCAGACGTGAATTCGAGCCGGTGGATCAGCGCGGGGGCATCCTCGCCGCGGCGTCGAGACGGATCACCTCGCCGTTCAGCAAGGGGTTCTCCATGACGGCCACGACGAGGTGGGCGAAGTCGGCGGGGGTGCCGAGACGGTGTGGGAAGACGTGCAACCCCGCCAGAGACTCCTTCAATTCCTGGGGGGCCGAGGAGAGGAGCGGGGTGTCCATGATCCCGGGTGCGATGGCAACGACCCTGATGCCGGCCGTCCCCAGGTCGCGGGCCATGGGCAAGGTCATCGCCGCGATGGCGCCCTTCGAGGCCGCATAGGCGGTCTGGCCGATCTGCCCCTCGAAGGCTGCGATTGACGCCACATTGACAATCACACCCCTCTCCCCGGTCGCATCGGGCTCGTTGCGCACCATCACCCCGGCGACATTGCGCGCCACGTCGAAGGCGCCGACGAGGTTGACATCGATCACGAACTTGAACAGGTCGAGGTCGAACAACTCGCCGTCCCGGCTCACCAACCGTTGTGCAGGGGCGACTCCGGCCGCGTTGACCAACAGGTCGATCCTCCCCAGCTCCTCGGCAGACCTGGCCACGGCCGCCGAGACGCTCCCGGGGTCCCTCACGTCGCAATGGATGAACCTGGCCGAGTCGCCGAGACGTCCCGCCGCGTCCGCCCCCAGGGCCTCGTTGATGTCGAACACGACCACCGATCCGCCACCCTGGATCAGGCGCTCCGCCGTCCCGTAACCGAGCCCCGAGGCTCCCCCGGTGACGATCGCCGCCGAACCTCCGACCTTCACTTGTGCCACCTCATCCGCCCGGCGACGCTACCAGCCGGGCCGGGACCGGTCTGCTGAGATACCGCCATGATCGGGGTGTTCGACTCGGGGGTTGGCGGGCTCGGAGTACTCGCCGAGATCCGCAAGACGATCCCGCAGGCCGACCTGATCTATCTCGCAGATCAGGCCCGGGCCCCATACGGGGTGAGGGATCTCGAGGAGCTGGCAACGATCACGGCACAGGTGTCACGATGGCTCATGGAGCGCGGTGCGACCACCATCGCCATCGCCTGCAACACAGCCTCGGCGGCGGCCCTGCACCCACTCCGCTCCATGTACCCGGGCTTTCCCTTCGTGGGGATGGAGCCGGCGGTCAAACCGGCGGCTCTGACCACCTCGTCCGGTGTCATCGGTGTCCTGGCCACGGCGGCCACCTTTCAAGGCGAGCTGTTCGCCTCCGTGGTGCAACGTCATGCCGGGGGGGTCCAGGTCTTGGCCCGAGCCTGCCCCGAATGGGTGGCGATGGTGGAGGAGGGGAAGGTCGATGGGCCGGAGACCCGGTCCAAGGTGGAGTCGTGCCTTCGCCCTCTCCTCGACTCCGGGGCAGACACCCTGGTGCTCGGATGCACCCACTTCGCCTTTCTCACCCGGGTCATCGGGGCGGTGGCTGGAGAGGGAGTGACAGTGGTCGACCCGGCTCCGGCGGTGGCACGCCAGGTGGGACGTGTGGCGAGAGGTCAGAGCGGCTCCGGTCGTCTCATCCTTGCCACATCGGGTGACCCGGATCGGTTCGACCGGCTGGCCCAGGCCCTGGCTGGGATCACAGCGACCGAGCCGGTCCTAGCCTGCGTCTGGAATGACGACTGATTCACGACGATCCCCCTGGCGGGACGTCCTCTCACGCGCCCCGGGGTTGGCCTGGATCCGGGCCGACTTCGGTCTCTTCGGCTGGGGCGAGTCGATACGGGTCGATCCCGGGACCGGGGCCGACAGATTCGATCGGGCACTCCGGGAGCTGAAGGCGAATGGCGCCCCCGCGGCTTTCGCCAGCTTCACCTTCGACGAGAACGCTGCCGGCTCGATAGTCGTCGTACCGCAAGTGATGGTTCGCATCGATCGCGGCGCCACCACCTACCTCATTGGCACAGCGACCGACCTTCCCGAGCCCGTGGCCGGTGTCCCCATGCCTCGGGGCCGGCTGGCCGGGGACTCCCACGACGGGTGGGCGACGAAGGTGGAAGGAGCCCTGTCCGCGATTCGGGCCGGCGAGGTGGAGAAAGTGGTTCTGTCCCGCCGGCTGACCGTCGAGCTCGACGGCGAGATCCCGTCACATGTGGTGCTCGCCAGGCTCGCAGCTGCAGAGCCCGATTCGCACACCTTCCTGGTCGACCGCTTCGTCGGGTCATCACCTGAGCTGCTCGTCTCCTTGCACGACGGCCTGGCCCGGTCCATATCGCTCGCCGGATCGGCCGATCTCGACGACCCGGCGGGCCTCAGCTCGTTCCAGACGTCGAAGATGTCCAGGGAGCACACCCTCGCCGCCGACTCGGTCGAGGAGGCGCTGCGTCGCTTCTCCCCCCGCTTGATGCGCTCACCGATCAGCGTCGCCACCTACGGCGACATCCGCCATCTGTCCACGATCTTCGAAGGGGTCACCCATCCTGGGACCCGCATCACCGAGTTGCTGTCTGCACTGCATCCCACCGCGGCAGTGGCAGGGACCCCGACCAAGCCGGCCCTCGAGCTGATCGGCGAGCTCGAGGGTCACGACCGGGGCCGCTACGCCGGCCCGGTGGGGTGGCTCGATCCAGCAGGGGAAGGCGAGTTCGCCATAGCCCTTCGCTGCGGTCAGCTCCACGGTCGGAGCGCCACACTCCACGCCGGGGCCGGGATAGTCGAGGGATCCGACCCCGAGACCGAGTTCGCGGAGACCCGCATCAAGCTCCGTCCGATGCTGACCGCCCTCGGGCTCAGCTGAGATCGGCGCAAACGTCCCGGGCAACCTCGTCGAGGGCACGCCGCAGCTTGAGCTCGGCCTCACGATCGACCGGCACCACCACTGCATGGCGACCCCCGTCATCGATGAGCCCGTTGACGGTCGGGGCGAGAGAGGCGAGATCCGCCGAGGTCGCCGTCAGACCGTACCCCTCCGCCAGTCGGGGGAGGTCGAGCCCATGCGGGGTGACGAACAGCCTCTCGTAGTGAGGGGCGTGCTGCGCCTGGGGAAGCAGGTCGAACAAGCCCCCACCTCCGTTGTCGACGACGACGAGCACGAAGTCCCTGGGCGGGTCCGAGATGAGACCACCTGCGTCGTGGAGGAAGGAGAGATCGCCGGCCAAGGCCAGGGTGCGACCCGGGGACGAGGCCACGCCCAGCGCGGTCGAGATGAAGCCGTCGATGCCGGAGGCCCCCCGATTGGCGATGACCCTCCCCGTGTGCGCGGTATGTGCGTCGACGTCTCTGATGGGCATCGAAGAGGCCACCACCAGATGGTCGACAGAGACCTCGCCCAGGCTTCGTGCCACGCCCGGGCCAGAGGGGATCGGCTCGGCCATGATCCGCTCGTCGAGGGCGCTCCGCATCGCCGCATCGGCCACTGTCCAGGCATTGGTCAAATCCGTGTCCACGGCAGGAGTGAGAGCCGCCAGCGATGGCACCGGATCTGCCTGGATCAGGTGGGTGGCGTGGCGCCGCGGGTCGTTCCAGGCGCCCCAGGGGTCGATGCACACCTGAGGCACTTCGAGCGCGGTGAGAGCGCCAAGCCTGTCGCTGGGGCCGATCCGCCCGATCGAGACGACCAGCTCGGGCCGAAGCCGGTCAGGCACGCCCGCGACGAGCAGGTGGTGGTAACTGGTGACGACGTTGCGGCGGCGCAGACCCGAGGCGGCAGTGCCCAGCAAAGGCCAATGCAGACGTGTCGCGACCCGTTCCAGGGCCGCCGGCTCGAAGTCGCCCTCACCTGCCACCACCAAGCCTCTCCTGCCGTCGGCAAACGGCAGGACGGCCGCCAGGGACCGCGTCCGGAGATGCCGTTGCCACGGCTCCCCCGAGGGCCTTCCCTCGACGCCGTGCCCATATGGCGGGGCCGAGGACCTCCCGTCGTCGCCGACGGGCACGGTCGGCTCGCGGAAGGCCACATTGAGATGCACCGGCCCCGGCCTGCTCCCGTGGCCCAGCGCCCGTGCCACCGCCTGGGCCACGGTCGTCCGCCAGTAACCGTTGGCATCCTGACCTGGCTCCGCCGCGGCGATGTCGCAGGACCAACGGGCCCTCGCCCCGAACATCCCTCCCTGGTCGATCGTCTGGTTCGCACCGACGTGCAAGAGCTCTGGAGGGCGATCTGCCGAGACGACCAGCAGGGGGACCAGGGACAGATCGGCCTCCACCACCGCAGGAAGGAGGTTGGCCACCGCCGTCCCCGAGGTGCACACCGCCACTGCAGGCAATCCGGTGGCCCGAGCACGCCCCAGGGCCTGGAATCCAGCTGACCGCTCGTCGAGCACGACGCTGGTGTCGATGCCCGGATGCTGGTCGAAGGCGATGGCGAGCGCGGAGGAGCGGGACCCGGGTGAGATCACCGCGAAGTCGACACCTTGCCGGTGCAACTCGTCGACCATCACCCGCGCCTGGGCAGTGCTCGGGTTGGGTTGGGTCATGTCGTGCGCCGTGTCATGTCAGCACCTGGGCAGCCGACCTGACCTTACGCAGCATCTCGGCCGCCCGATCGCGATCCGGCCTCCATCGCGCCAGAAGCATGGGGTCCGGCTCGGGCCGTCGCACCTCGAGCTCCCCGTCCATTGAGACGAGGGGCTTCCGAGTCGGGTCGCCCTCGATCAACGAGACGGTTCCCAGCCCACAGGCATAGGGGAGCGAGCCCAGGAGGGAAGCGACCAGGAGGCCGGAGTAGATCCCGATCGATGTCTCCAGCGCCGAAGACACCACCACCGGGATCCCGGCGCGAGCGGCGATGTCGAGCGTGCGGGCCACGCCTCCGAGCGGCTGCACCTTGACCACGAGCACGTCGGCTGCGCCCATCTCGGCCACCTCGAGCGGGTCGGGACGGAGCCGTACCAGCTCATCGGCGGCGAGGGGGACCCGGGTCCGTCGTCTCAGCTCGACCATCTCCTCGAGCGTTCGCACCGGTTGCTCGGCGTACTCGAGGTCGAATCGCGCCAGGGACTCGAGGCGCTCGGTGGCCGTCTCCAGGTCCCAGGCGGCGTTGACATCGATCCGGATCCTCCCCTCCGGCCCCAACGCCTCCCTGACCGCGGCGATCCGGGCCTCGTCGTCCGACGGGGGCCGCCCCGGCTCCCCCACCTTCACCTTGGCCGTGGTGGCGCCGGACTCGAGGACGAGACCCACCGCGGCATCCGGGCTCACCGCCGGCACCGTGACGTTGATCGGGATGACCTCCCGCCCCGGTTGCGGGAGGTCGCTGCATGCCGCCTCCAGCGCCGAGGCGAGCCATCGGGTGGTCACCTCCGGCGGGTAGTCGGGGAAGGGGGAGAACTCACCCCAGCCGGTCGGGCCTTTGATGAGCACTGCCTCCCGGTGATCGACCCTTCGGAACCGGTGCCTCATCGGGATCCGAACCGGGTGCAGCTCGAGGGCCTCGAGGACGTCGCTCATGCGCCCTGGACCTCTCGCAGGTAGGCGATGAGACGGTCCACCTGCTCCGAGGTCAACGACGTGCTGAACGAGGGCATCCGACCACGCCCATCCACGATCGCCACATGGAGGAATTCGTCGGGCTGCACGGCCGAGTTGGAGCCGGAGCCGAGGGGTGGGCCGACCCGTCCCTCGAGGTCGGTGCCATGACAGTTGGCGCACAGCTGCAGATAGATGTCCTGGCCGGTTGCGTCCGGGGCGGGGCGGCCCAGGCATCCCGCCGCCAGGACGGCAGTGCAGGCCACCAGCAGCGCTCTCCTCATCCGGGGGATGGTATGGGCCCGGAGGGACGCCTCAATCAGGTCTGTCCTCACCGGCCTCCTGGGCCAGGTCGCGCACCAGCTGAGCCTGGGACCGGCCGACGACCAGGACGGCCTCAGGGGTCTCCACGACGATCACACCCTCGACCCCGGCCACCGCGACCTTCCTGGAGCCGGCCAGCACATAGCAGCCGGTCACGTCGATGGCGGTGACGTCGCCGATGAGGACATTCCCGGAGCTGTCGTGCTCGCTCAGCTCCCATACCGACTCCCAGGACCCAACGTCGGTCCAGCCGACATCGATCGGGATGACGACGGCGCCGGCCGTCTTCTCCATGACGGCGTGGTCGATCGAGATCGGGGCGATTGTCGCGAATGAACCCGAGAGGACGACACGGCCTGTTCTCTCCTCGGGCAGCGCCGCCTTCGCTCCCTCCAGGAGGGCGGGCTCATGGAGCGCGGCTTCCTCGAGCAGGCGCCGGGCGGTGAAGACGAACATCCCCGAGTTCCACAGATGGCGCCCGTCTGCGAAGAGCCGACTCGCCTCCTCCTCGTCGGGCTTCTCCTTGAAGCGGGCGACCTGGAAGGCACCATCGAAGGGCTCACCCTGCTCGATGTAGCCGTACCCGGTGTCGGGGCGGGTCGGGCGCGCTCCGAACGTGACGAGGGCCCCGTCCCGGGCGAGACCCACCGCTCGCTCCACCGCGGCCCGGAACGCCTCGACGTCGGCGATGCGGTGGTCTGCCGGGACGATCACCAGCACGTCATCGGGATCGCCGAGCAACGCCGCCACCACGACGGCAGGCCCGGTGTTGCGCCCGGCCGGCTCGACCACCACCGCTCCCAGGTCGATCGAGGCTCGCCGGGCGGCCTCCTCCACGGCCTGGGCGTGGTCGCCCCCGGTCACCACCGTCACAGGCCCGACACCCTCCATCCCGCGTAGACGGCCCAGGGTTGCCTCGATCATCGGTTCGCCGAGCAGATCGAGGAACTGCTTGGGGCGGGAGGAGGTCGAGACCGGCCACAGCCTGGTGCCGGATCCACCGGACAGAACCACCGGTCTGACGATTCCCATCTCGAGACGAGGGTACCCGGGGCCAGATCGGTGCTCGTGCTACTTTCCCCGCACCCGCATCGAGAGGAGCCCGTGGCCGACCTTCTGTTGACGCTGCACATCCTGGGCGCCGCCGCGTGGGTGGGCGGGAGCATCCTTCAGGGTTTCGTTGGTCCCCGTCTGGAGCGTTCCGGCGGCGAGGCCTGGCTGGCTTGGGCCCGAGCCCAGTCGGTCACGGGCAGGTTCTACGAGATCGCCGCCGCAGTGGTGTTGCTCACCGGGATCGGACTGGTCCTGGTCCGAGACGAGTACGACTGGTCCGATGCCTTCGTCTCCGTCGGTCTCGCCGTGGTGGTGGTCACCATGGCGATCGCTGGCGTGGTACATGGGCCGGCCGGTCGGAGGATCCAGACGGCCCTCGAGACCGGTGATGACGAGACCGCTCGCGCCGAGTCCAAGCGGGAAGGCATCTGGGCAACCGTCACGGTCGTCCTCCTCATCGTCACCGTCGTGTTGATGGTGTTGAAGACAGGAGCCGGCTGAGAGCCGGGATCAGTCCGACACGCCGATGGATATGTAACCGCATTCCTCGCAGATCTGCCTGACGATCCCGATGCCCCCGGGAGCCTCGACGAATGCGTGCTCGTGGACGACCTTGTTGCGGGCAAAGGCAGAGCGGACCGCGCCGAGGAGCCCGGCACGCTCCGGTTCCGGGGGGGCACCGGTGAGAACGGGCTCCTTCCCGTCCGACTGCACTTCGGCGGGCTGCTCCCCCTGGCTCCCCCTCCCTTCGTAGTGCCCCAGGTCGACTACCAGGTCACGCGCCCCTTCCTCACCGCCTTCGTCCGACGAAGTGCCCAGCAGCTCCTTGACCAGCTCGGGGACCTCTGCCGCCGCGGCGGGTGCCACCGGCTCGGCCTCCTCCTCCTGCGACGGAACGGGGAGATCCCGCTCGGGGACGGGGTGTGCGGGAGCGAAGACCTGCTCCGGCTCTACAACCGGCTCCGGGACAACAGGTAGAGGAGGCAGCGGCTCGGGCTCCTCCACCCGATCGGGCTCGGCTCGAGCGACCGCCTCGTGAGCGGGCTCGTCCCAGGGCGACCTGAACACCGGCTCCGGGACAGGTGGTGGGGCGGGGATTGGCTCGGGGGTGTCGGCTGCCGGGGCGGGCAAATCGAGTCTGCGAGCGAACAGACCCGCTCCCGGCCGCAGTCGGGGCGGCGAGTCGGGGATGGAGGGCTCTTTCTCCTCGTTCACCTGGGGACCCACCTCCTCGACCGGGGCGGGACGGAACTCCGTATCGGGCTTGGCTGCAGCTGGCTCCATCGGCGGCGCGGGAGTGATCGGAGCCGGCTCCGGAGGGGCGATCGTGGTCTGACCAACAGTCTCGACCGGGGCCAAGCGCGGGACTCCCCGCCCGGCCGTCTCGAGGTTCTGCAGCATGGCGGCGCGCAACTCGCCGATGCGTGACGGCAGGGTCCCCCTCCGCGAGCGCCCGACCGCCACGACGCGGCGCGGCATGGTCATCGACTTGAAGCGTGCCCACTCCTCGGCCATGTGGTCGACGCCCTTGTAGGCGAAGTCGACCGGCTCGTCGGCGATGAAGGTGATCTCCTCGTTATCGAGCGAGAGGGAGAAGGCGGCAGAGACGAGACGAGACGCTTCTACGTCGTATAACGACCAGCGGCCGAGAGACTCCCCTTCGAGGAAGACCTCGACCTGGTCGTCCTCGACCAGGATCGTGGCCGGGACGCCCGGATGGTCGATCTCCGGAACCCTTACCTGACCGGTGAACTTCACCGCGACACCAACTTCTCTGCGTCCCTGCCCGCCTCGGTGCTGCGCATCACGATCCCATTCACCCCGGGAATGTCAAGTGGAGATTCAAGCGTAAGCGTCCAGAGGCGGACAGGCGCAAATCACGTTGCGATCTCCGCCCGGCCCGTCGATGCGGCTCACCGGCGGCCAGTACTTGCTCAGACGCAGGCCTGACACAGGATAGGCGGCCAATTCGCGCGAATAGGGATGCTCCCAGGTGTCAGACACCACGTCCCCGGCCGGGTGAGGAGCGTTCCTGAGTGGGTTGTCTTCCGCGTCCCATTCCCTCGAGCCGACTCGGGATATCTCACCGTGGATGGCGATCATCGCCTCGCAGAAGCGGTCCAGCTCCTCGAGGCTCTCTGACTCGGTCGGCTCGATCATCAGCGTGCCCGGGACCGGAAAGGAAAGGGTCGGGGCATGGAGCCCGTAGTCGGCCAGGCGCTTGGCTACGTCCTCGGCGGTGACCCCGGTTGCCTTGGTCGTGGGTCGAAGATCGACGATCGCCTCGTGCGCCACCCGGCCCCGCGCCCCGGCGTAGAGGACCGGGAAGTAGGGATCGAGCACCCGGGCGACGTAGTTCGCCGAGAGGATTGCGACCATGCTCGCCCTTCTCAGGCCGTCGGCCCCCATCAGGCTCAGATAGGCGTGGGGTATGGGCAGGATCCCCGCCGAGCCGAATGGGGCCCCCGACACCGGCCCGACCCCGGTCTCCGGCCCGGCGCCCGGGTCGAGTGGGTGGTTGGGGAGGAACGGGGCAAGGTGCGCCTTGACTCCCAGCGGCCCCACTCCCGGGCCGCCCCCTCCGTGGGGGATGGTGAAGGTCTTGTGCAGGTTGAGATGACCGACATCGGCACCGAAGTCGGCCGGGCGGGCCAATCCGACCAGTGCGTTGAGGTTGGCCCCGTCGACGTAGACCTGCCCCCCGTGGGAGTGGACTATCTCGACGAGCCGGCGCACGCCCTCTTCGAACACGCCATGAGTGGAGGGATAGGTGATCATCGCCGCGCCCAAGCGGTCGGAGTGAGCAGAGGCCTTCTCCTCGAGATCGGCGAGGTCGACGTTGCCCCCTTCGTCCGTCGCCACCACCACGACTCGCATCCCTGCCATCACCGCCGAGGCGGCGTTGGTCCCGTGCGCCGACGAGGGGATGAGGCAGACGTCCCGATCCGCCTCGCCCCTCGACTTGTGATAGGCGCGTATCGCCAGGAGGCCGGCGAACTCGCCCTGCGCCCCGGAATTGGGCTGAAGCGACACGGCCTCGTAGCCCGTGATGAGGCAGAGACGCTCGGCGAGCTCCTCGATCAAGGCCCGGTAGCCCCTGGCCTGGTCCGCCGGGACGTACGGGTGGATTCGGGCGAACTCGGGCCACGTGATCGGGATCATCTCGGTCGTGGCGTTCAGCTTCATGGTGCACGACCCGAGCGGGATCATGCTCCGGTCGAGCGCCAGGTCGCGATCGGCGAGCCGGCGCAGGTATCTGAGCATCTCGTGCTCGGACCGATGGAGGCCGAACACGGGATGGGTCATGAACTCGGAGCGACGGCTGAGATCGGGGGGGATGCCACCTCCCTGCTCCGGCTTCACCGGTCGGGCCTCGAACGCCGCCAACACCCTGTGCACGATCCCGTCGTCGGTGGTCTCGTCGAGGGCGATGCGGACCCGGTCGTGGTCCACCCTCCCCAGGTTGATCCCATCCGCCCGAGCCGCCGCCACGACCTGATCGGCCCGGCCCGGCACTGCGACAGTGATCGTGTCGAAGTAGGCGGTGCCGGCCACGTCGTGGCCGGCGGCCCGGAGGCCCGAAACCAGGCTCACCGCGAGTCGGTGCGTCTCGCGAGCGATGTCGATGAGCCCCTCGGGACCGTGCCAGCAGCCATAGAGCCCGGCTATGACCGCCAACAGGACCTGAGCCGTGCAGACGTTGGATGTCGCCCTCTCACGGCGAATGTGCTGCTCCCGAGTCTGGAGCGCCAGCCGGTAGGCGACCCGACCCGAGCCGTCCTTGGAGACACCGACCAGCCGCCCCGGAAGGGACCGGACGTGCTCCTCCCTGGTTGCGATGAAGCCGGCATGCGGGCCGCCATACCCGAGGGGCACCCCGAAACGCTGTGCCGACCCCACCGCGATGTCGGCGCCCCACTCCCCCGGCGGCGTGAGCAACGTCAGCGCCAGCAGATCGGTGGCCACCGCCGTCACCACTCCGTTCGATCTCGCCTCCGCAACCAGGGCGCGATGGTCACGGATCTCCCCGGACGAACCCGGGTACTGGACGAGGAGCCCGAACGCCTGAGCCGGGTCGAACCCCTCCGAGAGCATCCTGATCTCGACCCCGGCTGCCTCGGCCCGGGTCCTCACTACGGCGATGGTTGGGAGGTGGCAGTCGTCATCGACATAGAAGGCCTCCCTCTCCCCCTTGGCCAGACGCCGGCACATGGCCATTGCCTCTGCTGCCGCGGTCGCCTCGTCGAGGAGTGAGGCGTTGGCGATGTCGAGACCGGTCAGGTCTGAGACCATGGTCTGGAAGTTGAGGAGCGCCTCGAGCCGACCCTGAGAGATCTCCGGCTGATACGGGGTGTAGGCGGTGTACCAGGCCGGGCTCTCCAGCACGTTGCGCTGGATGACCGGTGGGGTGATGGTGTCGTGATAGCCCAGCCCGATGAGAGATACGAGCACCTCGTTCATCCCGGCGAGCGAGCGAAGCCGATCCAGCGTCGCCGGCTCGGAAAGGGCTGGGGGCAGGGCAAGTGCGGTGTCGATGATCGACGGGGGGATGGTCTCGGCGATGAGATCATCGAGCGTGGCCGCGCCGATCGTCGCCAGCATCTTCTCGACGTCCTCGGGACGGGGGCCGATGTGACGGTCTGCGAACTTCTCTCGAGGGTTGGGCATCCGATCTCCTAGTCACAATGCCCTCCCCCGCTGTCGTCGCCTCCAGCGATGCCTCGACCGAATGGTCCACGTGCCTGAGAGTTTCCGGGGAGGAGTTGCCCCTTCGGCGCCCCTGGGCGGGGCTCTCCCATTCGGTGTCGATGACCTATTCATCTTACGGGTCATCTCTGGAAGGTCGGGGGAAGGCTGATCACCACGACAGGGACACCGGCCTTCTCCAGGATGTAGGAGACCCTGTGTCCGTAGAAGGGCCGATTGGTCAGAGAACGGCTGCTGGCACCGAGCACGAGCGTTTCGACCGCCCCGGAGTTGGCAAACCGGACGATCTCCTCCTCCGCGTTCGATGCCACCCTCACGATCGTCTCGACCGCGATTCCGAACCTCTCCCCGAAGGCAGCCGCCGCGCCGACCATCTCGTGACCGGCCCTGAGACCTTCCTCCACGGCCCCGCTCGGGACCATCATCCCCTGGCCTTCAGGGCGATTCACCACGTGCAGCACGACGACGCTTCCCTGTGACTGGCGGGCAACCGAGTAGGCGAACTCCTCTGCCGCCCTTGTCGACCTGGTCGCGGCCACCGGCACCAGGATCCGCCCCGGCAGCTGGTCAGCCACCGGGTAGCCCTCCGGGAACCTCACCACCAGGGTGGGCACGTCGATGCGAGCAATCACACGGTCCACCATGCTGCTGAACGTGCCGTCCCCGGACTCGGTGGCACCGAGTACGACCATGTCGTAGCCCAGCGCCGACTCGCGCCCGATGGCACTCGCCGGGTCTCGCGCCAGAACCCTGATGAGACGGGCTTCCGGGATCTCCGCCATGAGCTGAGCAGGGTCGGCGGGGTCACCGTCGACCTTCCTCATGAGGCGGCGCCACGGCCCCGGGGCGGCCGGGTCGACCACCATCACAGTCACCTCGGCATCCAGGAAGGCGGCGGCCACCAGTCGGGCGGCGTACCTGGAGTTGGCACCGCCCCGGGTGGGTATGAGGATCCGCTTCATGCCGAGGATCTCGGAAGAGGCGCGCAACTCTTCCTGGTCGAGTCGCTCCGCTTCGTCGGGGGGGATCTCCCAGCCACGCACCACCAGCTTGAGCAGCATGGGCGCCAGGATGGAAGTGACCAGGGCGGCGACGACCATCACCGTGTAGCCCGTGGAGGACACCACGCCGAGGTTCAAGGCGACGATGGCGACCACCACCCCCATCGCCCCCAACGCCGATAGGCCGGCTCCGAGCGCGAGGGCGTCCCTGCCTCTCACGCCGCCGAACCATCCACCGAGGAACGATCCAGCGAACTTGGCCGCAACGGCGAGCCCGATCAGCCCCACAGTCCACCAGAGGACGGTCGGCCCTTCGAGCAGTCCGAGGTCGGCGCGCAATCCCGAGAAGGCGAAGAAGACAGGGGCGAAGAAGGCAGCGGTAATGGTCTCGAGGACCGAGCGCACCTGAGGCAACTGGTGGCGGAGGCCTGCGATGAGGATCCCGACGATGAAGGCGCCGAGGATCGCCTCCAGTTGGAGGGCCTGGGTCAGAACACCGCCGAACAGGGCGGCAACGAGGGTGATCGACACCGCCGCCGAGACCGATGACCCTTTCGCCATCACCAGCCGGAAGACCCGGTCGAGCATCCATCGGCCGGCGGTGACGGCGGCCGCGACGAAGAGGAGCAGGCCGGCAAAGGATCGGATGAGCGACTCCGGGTCGAATGCATCGAGGGCGAACCCGGACAAGGCGGCGAGAATCAGCCAGCCGACAGAGTCCATGGTCATCCCGGCAGCGAGGGTGACCTGGCCGAAATTGCGTCGCAGCAGCCCAAGGTCGAGCAGGATCTTGGCGACGACCGGCAGGGCTGACACAGAGAGGGCGAGAGCGAAGAACCCGGCGAAGAGCGCCCTGTCAACCCCCTCACCGACGAACTCGCCGGGTGCCACCAACGCGGCGCTGGTCATCACGGCCAACGGGATGAGCAATGCTCCGGCCGACACCGATGCGGCGGCGCGCTTGAATCTCCCGATGATGGCGAGATCGGTCTCGAAGCCGATCACAACGAGCAGCATGATCACTCCGAGCCAGGCGATCCCGAACACGACAGAGCCGACGACCGCCTCCCCAAACACCCACTGGTAGGCGTCGGGGGCGATGCGAGCAAACACGGTTGGGCCAAGCAGCACACCGGCGAGCAGCTCGCCGACGACTGCCGGCTGGCCAATGCTCTTCATGACCCAGCCCAGGAGCCGAGCTATTCCCACCAGCAACAACAGCTGGACGAGGAACACGAGGACCTCGTGCTCGCTGAGCGGTGCGGTCAGGGACCCCCCGCCGCCGCCGTCGACGGACAACCAGGTCACCCCGAGCAACCTAGTGTCGGCGTCAGACGTTGAATCGGAACTCGACCACGTCGTTGGGTCGCATCAGGTATGACTTTCCCTCGGTTCGCACCAGCCCCTTGGCTCGCGCCGCCACCAACGAACCGGCCGCGATCAGGTCGTCGTAGTCGACCACCTCGGCGGCGATGAAACCCCTTTGGAAGTCGCTGTGGATGACGCCCGCCGCCTCGGGGGCCGTTGCGCCGGAGCGGACGGTCCAAGCCCTGGCCTCCTTGTCTCCGGCAGTCAGAAAGCTCTGCAGCCCGAGCACGCGGTAGGCCGCTCTGATCACCGCGTGGAGCCCGGGCTCGTGCTGCCCGACCGAGGCGAGCAGCTCGATCCGCTCGCGCTCATCGAGCTCCCCCATCTCGGCTTCGATCTGGGCGTCGAGGAACAGGGCCTCCGCCGGGGCGACCAGCGCGGCCAGCTGGCGTCTCCGCGATTCGTCGGCCAGGCCTGCCTCGTCGAGGTTGAAGACATAGATCACGGGCTTGGCCGTGAGCAGGTTCAGGTCGGCGAACTCTGCCCTACGCTCCATCAACCCGGGACGCGCACTGACCATGTCCCCCGAGGCGACGACGGAGCGGATCTCGGAGAGGAGGTCGGCCTGACGGCGCAACGACCGGTCGATGGTGGCCTCCTTCTCGAGACGGGGCAGTCGCCGGTCGATGGTCTGCAGGTCGGCGATGGCCAGCTCGGTCTCGATGGTCTCGATGTCGTCGGCGGGGCTCGCCTCCTCGCCGACCCGGGCGACACTGGGCGAGCTGAAACCTCGGACCACGTGGCAGATGGCGTTGGAGTCCCGGATGTTGGCGAGGAACTGGTTGCCCAACCCCTCTCCCTCCCCGGCCCCCCTGACCAGGCCGGCGATGTCGACGAAGGTCACGGTCGCCGGCACGATCCGGGGTGAGGAGAAGACCCTGGCCAGCTCGTCGAGCCGCGGATCGGGGATAGGCACCACACCGGTGTTGGGCTCGATGGTGGCGAACGGATAGTTGGCTGCGAGCGCGCCGGCGTTGGTGAGGGCGTTGAAGAGGGTCGACTTGCCCACGTTGGGCAAGCCGACGATGCCAATCGAGAGACTCACGGCCGGCGCAGGTTAGGGAGACGGCCGTCCCAACACCGCTAGCTTGCCGCCGTGGACAAGATCGCCGTCATAGGCGCCGGCACCTGGGGGACGGTGGCCGCATCCCTGGCGGCCCGGACCGCACCGACCATCCTCTGGGCGCGGAGGCCCGAGGTCGCCAGTGCGATCAACGACCGGCACGAGAACCCTGATTACCTCCCCGGCACCCAACTACCCGAGTCGCTCGCAGCCACGAGCGAGCTCGACCAGGCAGTCGTCGGGGCGAGCGCCGTCATCATGGCTGTCCCCTCGCACGGGTTTCGTGAGGTGTTCGCCCGGGTGGCTCCCGGAATCGAGCCCTCGACCCCGATCGTCTCGCTGACCAAGGGAATCGAGCAAGAGACGCTGGCCACCATGACGAGGGTGGTGGCCGAGGAGGCCCCCGATCACGACCCGAACCGGGTTGGCGTGCTGACCGGGCCGAATCTCGCTGCCGAGATCGCCGCCGGGCAACCGACCGCCTCGGTGATGGCGATCTCCGACCACGAGTCGGCAGTAACGCTCCAGGCGGTGTTCATGGGACCGACCTTTCGGGTCTACACCAACGACGACGTGACCGGCTGCGAGCTGGGCGGTGCACTCAAGAACGTGATGGCGATCGCGGCGGGGATGTCCGACGGGCTCGGGTTCGGGGACAACACCAGGGCCACTCTCATCACCCGCTCGCTAGCCGAGTTGACCCGGCTCGGGATAGCGCTGGGGGGCCGACCCTCCACCTTTGCCGGTTTGGCCGGCATGGGCGACCTTATCGCCACCTGCATCTCCACGAGCAGTCGCAACCATCGCGTCGGTTTCGCCCTCGCCCTTGGTCGAAGCCTCGAGGACATCGTCGACGAGATGCGAATGGTGGCGGAGGGGGTGAAGACCACCAGGGCGGTCCTCGATCTGGCCGATCGCAGCCAGGTCGAGATGCCGATCGCCGCCCACGTCGGGCGGGTCCTCTACGAGGGCATGCACCCGCGCGATGCTGTGTTGAGCCTGATGACACGAGATCCCAAGTCAGAGGATTGACGAAATCGGACTAATCCGGCCGGTAACGGGGTTGCCAGGTCGACGCAACCAAGATCGAGGTCTCGGGGTTCTACTGGCGTGGGCAATCGGCTGATCACCACATCTCACGGCACCAATCGCGCAGCATTCGGCGCCGGCGACTGGGTGCGCTTCGTCTCGGTCAGCCTGATCTGGGGAAGCTCGTTCCTCTTCATTGCCATCGGCCTCGACTCGTTCCATCCTGGCCTGGTGACCTGGCTCAGGGTCGGGTTCGGAGCGATCTTCATGGCCGCGCTCTCCCAGACGAGACGGGTTCGCATCGCCCCCGACGACAGGGGACGGATCATCCTGCTCGCATTCACCTGGGTGGCGATACCGCTCAGCCTGTTCCCCATCGCACAGCAGTGGATCGACTCCTCCGTCGCCGGGATGCTCAACGGGGCGACCCCGATCTTCACCGCCGTCATCGCCTCGATCCTGCTTCGCCACCTCCCGGGCGGTCTTCAGGTCATCGGGCTGGTGGTGGGTTTCGTCGGTATCGTCGCCATCGCGCTGCCCTCCGCCGAATCCGGTCAGACCGCCGCGCTCGGTGTGGTGCTGGTGCTGTTGGCCACTGTCTGTTACGGCCTGTCTTTCAACCTCGTCGCTCCCCTCCAACAGCGCTATGGGACCGCTCCGGTGATGGCGCGAGTGCTCTGGATCGCCGCTTTGTTGCTCGCCCCGTATGGGATCTTCGGCCTGACCCGGTCGCAGTTCGCCCTCGACTCGCTGGCGGCGACTATGGCCATCGGCTTCCTCGGCACGGGCCTCGCCTTCATCCTCATGGGCACCCTGGTCGGGCGCGTCGGTCCCACCCGTTCCAGCTTCATCGCCTACCTGATGCCGGTGGTGGCCCTTGCCCTCGGCGTCGTCTTCCGTGGCGAGGTCGTCGCCCCCCTGGCCATCGTCGGGTCGCTCCTGGTCATCGCGGGAGCGCTGCTGGCGTCGAGAAGCGAGACGCGAGCTCCGAGCCTCGTCGCCATCACGAGCGATGTCGCCGACGACGCAGCCTGATCCGTCTCTGGTCAGGTTCCCGGAGTCACGGCTGCGGGTTGCCCTCTCGCTGCTCACCCCACCCAGCATGCTCCTGATGGCCTGGGGGGCGTGGGTGATCGGCGCAGCCTGGCCGGTGACGGTCCTGCTCGGTCTCTTCGCCCTCTTCCTCGGCTACGTGGTCGTCTTCGACTTCACCACCGCGGTCGAGATCTCGGACACCGGTTTGACGCGGGTGAGCCTGCTCCGGCGCCATGTGATGAGGTGGGAGGACCTTGCGGCCATCGTCCGGCCCCGGAAACGCGGCATCATTGCGGTCGGAAAGGACCACAAGCGGCACATCCTGATCGACAGGAGACTCGACGACGACGAGCTGGCCACCCTCCACCAGCGGGCCGAGTCGAAGGAAGTGCGGGTGGAGCTGTGAGCCGATTTCTCCCGGTATCCATGGTTTCCTGACACGGAACACGTGGTGCCGGACATAATGAGAGCGTGGTGGACCGTCCCGACGCGGAGTTGCTGGTCGCCTCATCGGCAGGATCGGCGGAGGCCTATTCGGTCTTCTTTCGCCGCCACGTGAGTGCGATAACCCGATATGCGGTCAGACGCTGCGCCAACCCGGACGATGTCGCCGACCTGGTCGGTGAGTGCTTCCTCGTCGCCCTCCAGGCAGCCCACCGTTACATCCCCGAGACCGATACCGCCCTCCCCTGGCTGTTCGGCATCGCGCGCCGCGTCCTCGCCAAGCAGCGACGCAAGTACGTCGGTGATCGGCGTCTCGAGGTCAAGGCGAGCAATGCCTTCCCAGGCTTCACGGCTGCCGAGGACGACGCGGTGGCCTCGGCGATCGATGCCGCCCGACAAGCGCCGCTCCTCGAAGACGCTTTGGCCCGACTCACCCGGTCGGAGCGGGACGTCCTCGAGCTGGTGGCCTACGACGGCCTCTCCCCCACCGAGGCGGCGGTGGCCCTGGACATCACGCCCAACGCGGCCCGACTCCGTCTCTCGAGGGCTCGTCGGGCAGTTCGAGCCCACATGGACACCACGACTGTGGTGGGCGCTCCAGCCGAGGATGCCGGATATGCCCTCTGAGATGCGCCGACCCGGGGCGATGCACCTCGACGACTATGAAGATGCGCTCGAACGCCTGCTTCGAGAGGAGGCCCTCAGCCGCCGGCGGCGCCGGGTCTCCGGCCTGCTCCACCGCTTGGCTCGCTCCTTCCGCAGCGTGCTCCGGCCGACCTTGCAGAGTGGAGCCATGGTCCTCACCTCAATGGCAGTGATCGTGGCGGTGGGGGTGGCCCCGGCGACCATGAGAGACCCGAGCCCTGCCGACGCTCCCCTGGCTGCGCCGTCCGCTCGATCAGTGGTGGTCGAAGCACCGAGGGCCGACTTGCTCGTTGCATCGGACGACCTGGTCGCCGCGGTCGGAGTCACGGCCATTCGCCTGGGCGACATTCCTGACACACCTCGGGTGGAACGGAAATAGACCCAACGAGAAGCATTCCTCCCGAATGCAGACCGGCCGCAACTGCAAGTCAGTGCGGTCCTCCACACAGCGCGCGAGGGGGCGGTGCCACCGCCCCCTCGTCGCGCCCCCGGAAAGCCGCTAGGCAGCTGCCGAGGAGCGCAGCGCCCGGATCGCCAGCTCCTTGTCACCGAGGCGGCGTCGCAACTCGCGCTCGAGACCTCCGATCGGGTACAGGTTCTGCGGGGCGCGCGGGTCCTTGTGACGAGCCGACGCGTAGCGGGGCAGCGTGGCCGTCACCACATGGGCGAGCCTGGCCGCCTCGCCAACCGGCAGGTCGGCCTTGACCTCACACCGGGCCAACCCTCCGGCCGGGCCCGAGCCGTTGGCCAGCCTCACATACCAGGAGAACCTGCTCCACGAGGTCGTGGTGAGGAAGAGTGGAGTCCGATGACCGACCGGCAGGGAGGTCAGGGTGGCCCTGAGCTCGTCAGGCAGGTACTGGACATGTTGGGTCTTGACGTACCCCACTGCGCCTGCGACGTGACGTCGGTGTGACAGGGGCCCGTCCACGACGACCAGGGCGGCTCCGGCCTGCGCTTCGGCGATCTCCCCTTCGAGGTCGCCCATGCGCTCTTGGATCCCCAGCCACAGCTCCTCCGGGGTGGAGCCCCTGGTGGTCATGATCTCGTAGCGTCCCATCGACGTGTCGACAGGCTCGGCGTCGACCGCTGTGAATATGCCCCGTTTGACCGCGGCCGCCACGACCCTGGCCACCCCGTTGCAGCGAACGGCGCCGGCGGCGAAAGTGGCAGCCAGCCCGAACCCGGGAAACTGCTCGTTTCGGTCGATCCACAGGTTGGCATCCACCCGCCTCACCCCGTCGACGAAGAGGACGTCTGGAGCCGGACCGCAATCGGGGAGAAGAGCGCGCCATTGGTCCGTCGCAAGCTCGACCGACGGGTCTACGTTCTCGGTCGAGTCGGCCAGGTCGGCCTCCGAAGGAGACCCGTAGTCGGGGTCCCATGCCTCCACGGTGAATCTCATGCCTCCACCCGGGTGATCGACGCCGTTTCCGGTCCCTTGCTGACCTCGAACCGGGTCGGTATTCGCTCGGCCAGCTCCCTGACGTGGGTCACGATTCCGACGGTGCGCCCCCTCCCCACCAACTCATCGAGCACGGCGGCGACCAGGTCGAGGGACTCGGAGTCGAGTGACCCGAAGCCCTCGTCGAGGAAGACCGACTCGAGACGGGAGGTGGTCCCGGTCAGCTCTGCGAGCTGCTCTGCCATGGAGAGGGACAGGGAGAGGGCTACCAGGAACGTCTCACCACCCGAGAGGCCTCTCGTGGTGCGGATCAGGTCCGCATTGCGATGATCGACCACTTCGAACTGGCTGTCGGTGGAAAGAAGGGAGTAGGCGCCGTCGGTGAGGTCACCGAGCAGCCGGTTGGCTCCGTCGACCAGTGTCTCCATGGCCTCCTCCAGCAGCCAGGCCTCGAAGTTGTTGGCGCGCAGATGGTGGCCGAGAGATGCGGCCACCCGTGCCGCGCTCTCCTCCGCCTCCAATTCACGGGACAGCTCATCCGCGTAGGCAAGGGTCCTCTCCAGCTCGGCGATCTCGACTCGCCGTTTCTCCACCTCGAGGGCGAGGTCGGTCTCGGGGGATCCGGTCGGGTCCACCCCGAGCGATCTCAGCCATTCTTCCATCCCGCGCGCCACGGTCTCGGCAGCCTCCCGGGCGTGCTCGGCTGCTCCCTTCAGGACCTCGAGTTGGGCAGACCTCTCCCGGATTCGCTCCTCTCGCCACGAGTCGAAATCCCGCCACCCCAGGACCACGTCCTCCCCGGGTATCGGAGGGCTCTCCGCCGACACCCGGTCGCGGGCGGCGAGGAGCGACTCGCGCAGACTCGACGCCTCACGATCGAGGCCGGCTGCAACCTCTCGGGCCTCCACCAACTGTCGTCGGGCGCTCTCCATCGCCACCTCGGCCTCCGCTCTCGCCGCCTGCAAGCGGTCGACCTCGGCCAAGCTCGCAACGAGGGCCCCCACATCCGGGGCGTCGCTCAGGGACTCCGCGATCTCTCGCCCCCGGTCGTCGATCTGCTTTGCCTCTCCCTCGGCCTCCTTGAGCCGATCCCGAGCCTCCGCGGCGGTGGTCTCCAGCCCCGCCACCTCGGCGGAGAGGCGCTCCAGGGCCTCGATGGAAAAGCCGTCGTCGGTGGCGACCGCCCCGATGACGCCGTGGCATACCGGGCACTCGTCTCCTGCTTCCAGGCCGAGCCTGAGCTCATGGGCGGCGTTCTCGAAACGGAGCCGGTCGAGCTCGGCCCGCCCCCGGTCGCGGTCGGTCGCAGTCGTCTCGACCCGGCCGGCGAGACCCGGCAGGTCGAGCGAGGTCCTCTGAGCGGTGAGGCGCTCGAGTTGCTCCCGGTGACTCAACCAGGCTTGGAGTCGGGCCCTCTCCGGCTGGAGGCCCAAAGCCCGGTCGATCGCGGCTACCTCCGCCTCGTTCGAGGCCAGCTTGGCCAGACCGTCGTCGATGCATTTCATCGCCGCGGCCCGGTCCTGGTCCAGTGTGGCCAGGTTGGCGGGCGGAATCGCGGTCTGGAGGCCGGCGAGGGCCTCCCCGGCCGCATCGCGCCCAGCCATCGCTGCCGAAGCGAGACTCTCTGCCTCCCTGACCGCTTCCACCCGGGTGGGAAGCTCGTCGACCGCGGCCGCCGCCGCATCCAGACGTTGCCGCACCTGCTCGATCTGCTCGACGCTCGGAACCTCGAGCTTGGCCAGGCTCTCCGCCAGCGCCTGAGCCTTGCCCTCCGAGGTTCGGGCCTTGAGATTGGCCAGCTGCATGACCTGCTCGAAGAGCTCGATGTCGAGCAAGGCACGGAGCAGCGCTTGCCGATCCCTCGGCTTGTCGGTGAGGAAGTCGGCGAAGGCACCCTGAGGGAGGACGACGGCTTTGGTGAAGTGGTCGTACGTGAGACCCAGGAGCCTGACCACCTCGGTGCTGACCTCGTCGGCGCCCGCGGCGATCGGCTCGGCCCCTGCCCCGCGTTCGAGCCGGGCCTCCGTCGTGGTCGCCCCCCGGCCACGACGCTCCACCAGGCGGGCGACGGTGTAGACCTCATCACCGACCGAGAACTCGAAGGCGACCCGGGCCCGGTCGGATCTGGCCGAGATCACCGGGGCGACGGCGCGTCTGTCGTCGAGTCTCGGGATGGACCCGTAGAGGGCGAAGGTCATGGCGTCGATGACGCTCGACTTACCGGCCCCGGTGGTCCCGGAGAGAACGAAGAGGTCGGCGTCGGTGAAATCGACCTCGATCCGGTCCCGATAGGCGAGGAACCCTTCCATTGTCAGGCGGCGCGGCCTCACCTCTCCGCCACCTCCTGCTCGAGGATGCGGAACAACTCGACCACAGCCGGGTCATCCACCTGGCGCGAGGCGAGGTACGACTCGAGCAGCTCGACCGGTGATCTTCCGGACCGACCGACCGGCGCCCCCCGTCGGATCACCTCCTGCCGGGCGATCACCACGTCGACCGCCCCCGGGATGGCCGCACGAACCTCCTCGTTCAAACCGGTGCGCGCCTTCTCGTCCAAGACGACCCTCACATAGGCGCCTTCGACTTCGGGAGCCCGCGCCAGCACCTGGGCAAGGGTCCCTTCCAGCTGCACCAGCGCAGTCCCGGCGCCGACCGGGACCGACTCGATCGAGGCAGGTCGGCCCGGCTCGGCGTCGACGATCAGGACGCCCTTTCGATCACCGGCCTCGCCGAAGTCGAGCTGCAGCGGCGAACCGCTGTACCAGACCGGAGCGGGCGCGGCGATCCGCTGCTGGCGATGGAAGTGCCCCAGGGCGACGTAGGAGAGGTGCCCGGGAAAGGCCTGGGGCGGGACGGCGTATCCGAAGATGTGCGACTCGCGTTCGCCGCCTCCTCTCTCAGCCCCGTAGACGGTGAGATGACCGGCGACCACGTTCACCGTGTCGGTGCCCATGTCTCCGGTGAGGATCTCGATGATCCTGCGAAGACGTTCCTCGAAGCTCTGGGCATGTTGGTCGGGATCCTGGGCCATCAGCTGCTCCGCCTTCACGATCCCTCGCTGTGAGATGAACGGGATGCAGGCGACCTCGAGACCGAGGGTCGGGTAGGAGCGCAATCCCCCCTCTCCCGGCAGGGCAGGCCGGGCCACCACGTCGACCCGGCCCAGGTCGAGGAGGGGCTTCACCGCCTCGAGGCGGGCCGCGCTGTCGTGGTTGCCTCCCAGAATCAGGACGGGGCCGACCTCGGCGAGATCGAGGAGAGCGCGGTAGACGATCGATTCGTCGTCTGGTGAGGGCGAGGAGACGTCGAAGAGGTCGCCGGCCACGATGGAGAGCTCGACCCGGCGATCCCGCGCGATCGAGGCGATCTCGGCCAGGACCGCCCGGTGCTCATCCGCCCGGGAGCGGCCCCGGATCTTCCTCCCCACGTGCCAATCCGAGGTGTGAAGCAGTCTCATCGCCGCCTGGCCACCGTCATTGGTCCCGATCGTAGGACCGGGCCGGGACAGAATCGGGTACCGGTCAGAGGTCCTGGAATGGATCGGGCGGGCCCTCACCGGGAGGTCCGCCCCCGGCTTCCGAGGCCCTGGTGGCCCAGGCGGGGAAGGGGAACTCGACTACCAGCGGGACGGGGATCTCCGGTTGAGCCAGGAGCATCGTCCCTGGTTTGAGGATGGTGGCGCGCTGGCGTTGGGCAGCGGGGAGAAACCCGTACTCCTCACGTGAGGCCTCGGCCGAGTCGAGCCGCCCCACGACCCGAATCGAGGAGTTGGCAATGATCCTGCGCTCCACCTCGGAGGCCGTCTGCTGGGCTCCGATGAGGACGACTCCGAGCGACCGGCCCCGTTCGGCCACGTCGAGGAGCACCTCCTTGATCGGGCTCGCCCCCTCCCGTGGGGCGTACTTGTTCAGCTCGTCGAGGACGAGGAAGAGCAGCTCCTCCGACTGCCCGGCCCGCTCCTTGTCCTCGAACGCCCTGCGCACCGTCACGCCGACCACGAACCGCTTGGCCCGGTCGTTCAAGTTGTGCAGGTCCACGACCGTCACCTGGTGGCCCTGGACCTGGATCCGGTGCCTTTCCGGACCGGCCACGTCGCCCCGGATCAGACGTTCGACGTGCCGGACCGCCCCCTGAAGGCGGCGGACGAAGGCGTTGACCGTGCCCTGCCCGATGTGGGGCCCGGCCCATTCGCTGCTCGAGTCGTCCTGCACCTTCCGGGTGATCAGATCGACCAGGTCGCGAAAAGTGCGCACCGTCTCTCCCTCGATGCGGACCGACCCACCGTCACCGGCTTCCGCCTGTCGCAACCGGGCCATCACGTTGTAGACGACCATCGTGTACTGGGCCCTCTCGTCCTCGGCATCGGCGAAGAGGAACACCATGAGGTCCTCATGACAGAAGTCGGCGAGGGTCCAGAAGAAGGAGGTGACGTCGGATCTGGAGCTCACGTCGGCCACGGCACGGTCGGAGCCGGGTCTGGGCGGGGCGAACAGGCCCACCGAGGCGAAAGGGGCGGACGGCAGGCCGATGACGGCGTAGCGACGTCTGTTGTCGTCGTCGAGACTCGTGTTGGGCCGGTCGATGTGGAGCAGATCCTCGCCCTTGACGTTGAAGATGAGGGCCTGGGTGTTCACCGCGGCCGCCCCGAGCACGCCAGAGGTGAACAGCGAGTGGAGAAGGAAGGTGGCATAGCTGGTCTTGGTCGCTACCCCTGACACCCCCGAGATGTTGACGTGCGCTCCGCGCTGGCCGTTCAGGAACTCGAAGTTGGCGAACATCGGCTCACCGCTCCTGGAGGCGCCCACCGGGAAGCGCCGCTCCATGCGATCGAAGAAGAGCGCCTGGTCGCGCTCCTGACCATGGGCCCGGCGAACGGGCTGGCCGGGGCGGGGTGGGACGAAGATCTCGGGCTCCACTCTGGTCGCGGTCACCTGGGCGGCCTCGACCACCTCGGCCGGAAGCACTCCGTCTTCGATCAGGAACACATCGGAGTCGAACCGGGCGCCCTCGTGCCGGGCGCGCACCTGGCTGATCGTCCCGAATATCTTTACCAGCTCGCCGGTGGGGAGCACCCGCTCCAAGGCCACCACGTCGTCGAGCTCGAGGTACTCGCCCTCGGCCACACCGACCCAGAACTCGAGTGGCGTGGCATCGACGGTCCCCAGGACCCGACCGACCATCTCCTCCATGGGGCGAGCGTAGACCCCGACCGTGACAGGTTGGGACCTTCCTAGGCTCGCCGCCGTGAGCCTCGTCGTCATCCCGTTCAAGGCCGAGGCGCCCGATCTCGTGGCGTCGAACCTCGCCACCGCGGCGCGGCACGAGTCGGTCGACGAAGTCTGGGCCGTGGCTGCCGAGATGGGAGACGGCCCGTCCCGGGTGGCCAAGCTGGCACGGGCGATCTCGGTCGAGACCGGCAAGCCGGTGCTGGTCATGGAACAGGAGCGGATCGGAGCCCTCCGCCCGGGGAAGGGCGATGCCATGAACACGGCCATCCACCGCGCCGCCGGCCAGGGCCGGGAGCGGGCCCACTTCTACGACGCCGACATCACCAACTTCGACTCGACCTGGATCGAGGGCGCCGAGCGGGCCGCCGACCGGGGCTACGGGGTGGTCAGGCATCGGTTCCCCCGAGCGGCGACCGACGCCATGATCACCTGGATGATCACCAGACCGGGACTGGCCCGTATCTTCCCCGGGACGCTCCTCCCCAGGCTGAACCAGCCTCTCGGCGGCGAGATCCTCCTCACCCGGCCCGCTCTCGAGTCCCTGGGCACATCCGACCTGGTTCGCCGCCGATCGGACTGGGGGATCGACACGATCCTCACCTATGCCTCGTCGGTCCTCGGCCTCGGGCTCTACGAGCACCACGTGCCCGATGGAAAGCGACATGCCCTCTACGGGTCGCTCGACGAGCTGCGCGACATGCTCCTCGAGTGCCTCGACTCGGTCGCCTCGCTGCGGGGGCTGCCGCCGCCCCCGCCGGGGTCGGCTCACGCCAGCGACCCACCCACACCGGCGCCCGCCGATCTGAGCCGAACTGTTGCCTACGACATCGAAGGGACCCGGCGCCTCCTCGGAGCGGAGTGGAGCCAAGCCGAGGCGAGACTGGCCGGCACGCTGCCCGGCACGATCGGGGCGAGGCTGTTGGCTTCGTCTCCCGATGACGATTTCTCCTTCATGGACGCCCTCACCTGGTTCGACGTCCACGGATTCCTGCTCGACGGGTTCGTCCTCGGAAACCCCGCCTGGGAGGCACTCGCCTTCCGGCTCTGGCTGACCAGAGTGCTGGCCTATACAACTACTCAGGCACTAGATGGCTACCAGGAGGCAATGGCATACCTCGAGTCGACCATCGAGGACTACGAGCTCAGAGCCTCCCCGCCCGGGCTTCCCTGACACGCTGAGCAGCCGTCACCTCGCGCACCCCGGTGAGGACGACGAAGAGGGCGATCAAGCCGATGCTGCCTGCCATGATCGCCACCCTCTGCATCCCTCCGGCGGCGAAGACGCGCGGCGAGACGAAGTCGCTGGCGATGCGGCCGACTCCACTGGCCACGACCGAGAGCGACAGCACCCGGACCCGTGCGCGAGGCCGGAGCTCGGTCATGAGCGGTATGGCCGAGATGTAACCGAACTCGAAGGAGACGGTGACGATGACGAGTGCCGCCATTGCCGGCAGCAGGCTCTCGGATGCCGCGGACAGGCCGAACAGGCCGATGGCGGCGACTCCCAGCCCCAAGGCGAGCGAGTTGCGCTTACCGATCCGATCGGTGAAGCCGACCATGGCTCCCTCACCGATCAGCTCCGACAAGCCGATCAGGGTCCCGACCCCGCCAAGGGCGAGGAGCGACATCCCGAAGCTCCCTTCGAGCCACCCTCCCAGCGTCACCAGGAGCGACTCGTGGGCGAATCCGAACAGGACGATGGTCAAGAGGACCAGGGTCACCTGGCGACCAGGGCTGTCGGGCGCACGAGCCGCACCGGCCGAGACGTCGTCGTCGCGCTCGAGGAAGAGAAGTGCGAGGCCGATCGAGATCAAGCCCAACGAGCCGAGAGCCCAGAACGGCGCCTCCCAGGACCAGTTGGCGATCAGCCAGGCGGCAACCGGCGCCCCGATGAGGAGCCCGCCCGCCCAGGCAAGCTCGAGCGCCCCGAGATAGCGGGCCCTTCGCTGGTAGTCGACCCGCTCCGAGACGTACACCTGAGAGCTGATGTCCACCAGGGGCTTGGCCAGACCGAGCAGGGCGAATCCGACCACGGCGCCCACGAAGACTCCTGACCAGGCGGTGACGATCGATCCGGTGGAGAAGATGGCGAGGCCGGCGATGGTCATTCGCCGGCTGCGATGGACCTGACCGGAGAAGGTCATCACCGCCGGGGTGGCCAGCCCGGCAGCCCAACGCACCGAGACCAGCATTCCGGCCTGGGTCAGGTCGATTCCGAGCCCGCGGGCGATGACCGGGAGCAGCGGGTAGACGAAGCGGAAGGCGGTGTTCACCACCAACTTGAGCAGGCCCAGCGTGGCCACCGCAGGACCGAGACCGGGCGTGGTCGGCCGACTCGGGGGATGGGCGGGCGGGTCGATGGTCACATCGTAGGAAGGCGGCCGATCTCCGGGATCCGCCAAAACCGCCGGCAGATCGACGATTCTGGACCCATGAGCTTGCTCTGGGTGGTGCTGATCGCCATCGCCGGCGGTCTCGCTGGGGCGCTTCAGTCCCAGTTCCTCGGGATCATGGAGCAACGGGTGGGCATCCTGGCCTCGACATTCGTCACCTATGGAGGCGGTGGTCTGGCCATCGCCATCCTCATGGTCGCAATTCAGGGCGAGAGGATCCCCCAGCTGAGAGAGCTGCCCTGGTGGACGCTGACCGCTGGACTGCTTGGCCTCGTGGTGGTGGCCTCCCTCGGAATCGCCGTCTCACGGCTGGGGTTGGGGGCGGGGCTCACCTTGTTCACCGGGGCGACTCTGGTGCTGGGCGCCCTCATCGAGCACTTCGGCTGGTTCAGCGCCTCCCGGCCGCTCGACCTGCCCCGGATCCTCGGCGTCTCGATGGTCATCCTCGGAACCTGGCTCGTGGTCAGGGGCTGATCACCCGGCTGCGATCGCCATCATGGCGGCCAGGGTCAACCCCAGACCCGCCAGCTGTCTCTTGGCGAGATGCTCCGAGTTGATCAGACGCGCCATGGTCACCGTCACCGCCGGATAGAAGGAGGCGGCCACGGCCGCCAACGCCAGCGACCCAGAGCGAACAGCCAGCAGGAGGGTGATGTTGCCGCTGACGTCGAGGACCGCGTTCCCAACCACGATCGGACGGGGCGAGGAGCGGAACCCAACGATCCCCCAGGCTCCGAGACCGGCCAACGCCAGGACGACAAGCATCGTCGCCGCCCTCGAGCTGATCAGCGGGAGCAGGCCGGAATCGGGGGAGGTGAAGCGGATGATGGCGGTGAAACCCCCGAAACCGAGTCCGGCGACGACCCCGTACCCAAGACTCCCCCGGAGCGCCTCCCCGGGATCCGATGCCCACGAGGAGAGGACGATGGCAGGCACCGCCACGACCACACCGACCCAAGCCAGGGTGGAGGGGCGCTCACCGTCGATGACAGCCACCACCACCGGGACCACCGCGGCCAGGGCCGCTGCCGCCGGGGCCACCGCCGCCGCTTGCCCGCGACTGAGACCGGCGAACAAGGCGACCAGCCCGATCGCACCCGATGCACCCGCCGCCACTCCGAGCAGGTAGTCGCCCCAAACCGCAGTGCCCCCGACCCAGAGCGCGACGAGCACGATCAGGGGGAAGCTGACCGCTCCCGCCCACAACACGATCGCCGCGGCCGGGGCGCGGCGTGCACCCTCGCCGCCAAGGAAGTCGGCCACCCCGTAGAAGATCGAGCTGAGCCCCCCGAGCAGGACTTCCACCTAGCGGGAAACACCCTTCTCGCCCATCGAGGTGAGCACATAGCGGATTGCGGACGCCGCATCCTCCAGCTCCTCACCAGCCACCGAAGGCGCCGCGTTGGCGAAATCCAGGTCACGCACCCCGTCGATCGGCACCACGTGCAGGTGGAGATGGGGCACCTCGAGCCCGGCGATCATCAGCCCGACTCGGGCTGGTTGGAAAGCCTGGCGTTGCGCCTTGCCGATCGCCTGGCCCACCGCGAACAGGTGATCCCTCAGTTGTGGCGGGCAGTCAACCCAGTGATCGACCTCCTCGCGGGGAACCACCAGCGTGTGGCCGCGCTTGAGCGGGTTGATCGACATGAAGGCCACACAGAGGTCATCCCTCCACACGAAGGTACCGGGGATCTCGCCTTCGATGATTCGAGTGAAGAGGGTGGGCATGCCCCGAGATTATCCGCCTTCTCCTCAGCGGCCCGACACCAGCCGTAACAGCTGCGCCGTGGTGGTGACATACATCTCCCCCGTGCCGTCGATCCCGAATCCGGTGACCGGTCCCGGCACCCCGACCTGGCCGGTCCAGTCCCTTGAATCGCCGGCCGAGCCATCCACGTAGTGGAGGCTGCGCAGGTACCCGCCGCAATAGTCGGAGAAGAAGTAGTGGCCTTGGAGTTGGGGCAGGGCCGATCCCCGGTAGACCATGCCACCGGTGATCGAGCAAGTGCCCTCATCACCATGTCTCACCTCCCGCACCGGCATGACCAATCCCGTCGTGTCGCAGTCCGGCGAGTTGAAGCAGTGGGCCGCCTCGAAGAGCGGCCAGCCGAAGTTGAGACCGGGCCGGAGTGGGACGACGTCGATCTCCTCGAACTCGTCCTGACCCACGTCGGCGATGTAGACGGTCTCGCCGTCGATCCAGAACCGCCACGGGTTGCGGAGACCCATGGCGTACTTGGCCGGGCTCGGGTCGCCGTCGACTCTCAACTCGACCAGACCGGCGAGGAGCGTCTCGGGGTCCTGCCCGTTCCCGAAGGTGTCGTCGGCTCCACCACCGTCACCGAGGCCGAGGAGGAGGGTGCCTGCCGGTGTGAACTGGATCATCCCCCCGTTGTGGTTGCCCGCAGGCTGGTCCACCTGCAGCAGCACTCTCTCCGAGCCCGGGTCAGCCTCGGTCGGGGAGGGCAGGGCGAACTCGGACACCACCGTGTCGCCGTCGTTGTCCGAGTAATGCAGGTAGAGCCGGGGGTCGGTGGGATGGAGGGCGACGGAGAGAAGACCCTGCTCTCCCGAGTCGCGCACCTGCCCGCTGATGTCGAGGACCGGCTCAGGGGCAACCGCGGCCCCGTCGAACACCCAGACGCGGCCGTCCTTGGTGATGAGGTAGGCAAGGGCCTCGCCCGGGCGCGCCGTCATCTGCACCGGGAAGGGGAGGTCCCCGACGGCCTCGTAGGCCAGTGTGGTCTCGTCGAGGGAGATCGTGGTGGTGGTCGTGGTCGGGAGTGCAGTGGTAGTCGTGGCCATCGAACTGGTCGTGGTGGGCGCAGAGGCAAGGGTGGTCGAGGAGGTGGCTGCCGGCCTGGTCGAGGTGGTCGTCCCTTCGCCCGACTCGGCGTCGCAAGCGGCGAGGAGGAAGACGAGGGCGAGGACCAGGCAACGACGCATCCGGTCGGACCTTATGTCTAATTTCCGCCAATCGTGTCTGACCGGCACAAGAACGACCAGAAGTCGATCAGGGCCTGGATCACCTACGACTGGGCCAACTCCGCCTACGCCACCACCATCCTCGCCGCCGTGCTGCCGGCCTACTTCGCCGCCGAGGTGGTAGGCGAAGACGGCGTCCAGCTGCTCGGGAGGACATGGACCGGCCAGGACCTGTGGGCAGTGGTGGTCGGGTTCGGGCCCCTGCTCATGTTCCTGGTCACTCCCCTGCTGGGTGCCATCGCCGACTTCTCCGGCGCCAAGAAGCGGTTCCTTGTGGTGTTCGCCGTCTGGGGGGCATTGGTCACCTCGCTGCTCTTCTTCGTGACGACCGGCGACGTGTTCCTCACACTCGCCCTGTTCCTGCTCGCCGACATCGGCTTCGTCGGGGCAAACGTGTTCTACGACGCATTCCTCCCCGACCTGACCACTGACGAGACCATCGACATGGTCAGCTCGCGCGGATTCGCCTGGGGCTACATCGGCGGCGGGCTCCATCTCCTCCTCTCGCTCGCCCTGATCCAGCTCAGCGACGGTGTGATACCGATCGACACTGCCCTCGCCACCCGGATCTCGATCGGGTCGGTGGGCATCTGGTGGCTGGTCTTCGCCGTCATCGCCTTCAAGGACCTGCCCGAGACCGGTGTTGCCCAGCGGATGCCGGACGGAGACCGCCCGAGCCGGCTGCAATACGTCTCGATCGGCCTGAAGAGCACCATCTCCACGACGAAGCTGGTCGTCCGCAACCGCCCGCTCCTCGTGTTCGTGGTCGCCTTCATCCTGTTCAACGACGGGGTCCAGACCACCATCGCCATGGCCTCGGTGTACGCGACCGAGACCCTCGACCTCGAGATCACCGTGGTGATCGGGGCGGTGCTCATCGTCCAATTCATCGCCTTCTTCGGTGCCATGGGCTTCGGGCGCCTCTCCGGGCGGATCGGCACCAAGAAGGCCCTGATGGTGAGCATCGTCATCTGGGGCCTGGTGATCCTGGCCGCCTATTTCCTGCCTGCAGGTGCGGTGGGGGCTTTCCTCGCCCTGGCGGTGTTGATCGGGTTCGTGCTCGGAGGCACCCAGGCGCTGTCGCGCAGCCTGTACGGGTCGATGATCCCGGCCGAGCAATCGGCCGAGTTCTACGGGTTCTTCTCGGTGTTCTCCAAGTTCAGCGCGATCTGGGGGCCATGGCTGTTCGCCTTGGTCCGTCAGGTGACCGGCTCGGCCCGTCTCGCCATCCTCTCGATCGCCCTCCTCTTCCTCGCCGGAGGGCTCTTGTTCCGGACCGTCGACGTCGACCGGGGTCGGGGGAACCGCGAGACCCTTCGGGCCGGTGTGGTGGTGTCTTAGGATCCGACCATGGCCGACGATTCACAGACCACCTCCCCCCAGGGAGAAAGGGGAATCGACCCTGCAGAGCAGCCGATCACGTCCGAGCCGGTGGTCAGGGAATCCACAGGGATCGCCTGGGGGGCCATACTCCTCCTTGTTGCCGTCGCCCTCATCGTGGTGTTCTCGGTCCAGAACACCGATCCGGTCCCGGTCCATTTCCTCTGGATGGATGGTGAGTTCTCGCTGGCGATCGTCATCCTGGTGACGGTGGGCGTGATCATCATCCTGACCCAGTTGGCGGGTCTGTCCTACCGGAGGAGGAGACGGCGTCGCCTGGCCGAGAAGGAGGAGCTGAAGCGTCTTCGCGGGGCGGGCTGAGCCACGGCGCCAGGCTGGCGCTGGCCACGCTGGCCGTAGCGGCATGTGTCGGACCGGGTGAGGGGTCGGTGAGGACCTCGGCCGGTGCTCCCGCGAACCTCCCCTCGGTCATCGTGCAGGAGGTCCTCGACGGCGACAGCTTGGTCGTCGTGCTGGACGATGCCGAGACCGAGATCCGCCTGGCCGGGGTCAATGCACCCGAGCGGGACGAGTGCTTCCATCCTGAGGCCACCGACCGGCTTGGAGACCTGGTCGCCGGTGGGACCGTCCTCGTCGAGCGGATCGGAGTGGACCAGTTCGACCGGGTCCTCGCCCGTCTGTGGCGCGACGGCGACATGCTCAACCTCGACATGGTCTCGACCGGCCACGCCATCGCCGTCACGCCCGAGGAGGGTGACCTTCCCGGCGAGCTCCTGCTCGAGGCTGAGGAGGAGGCCTTCGCGGCGGGAGCGGGCTTGTGGGCGGACGACGCCTGTGGGGCGCCGGAGCCGATCCCTTTGGTCACACTCGAGGTGGTCTCCGATCCGGCCGGGCCGGACGACGAGGCCTTGGAGGGTGAGATCGTTGCCATCTCGAGCGCAGTGCCGCTCGATTTGGGCGGGTGGACGATACGGGACGAGTCCTCTGCCCATCGCTGCCTGCTCCCGGACCGGGCCGTCACCGGGGCCGAGACGGCGCTGACCATCACCAGCGCCGACAGCTGCTGGGCTCCCGGTGATTCTCCTGTATGGAACAACGCCGGGGACATGGCACTGCTCGTCGACGAGGCTGGTCGGGTGGCAGCAAGACATCGCTACCGATCCTGACTGCCGGCCCATTAGGGTTTGCGTGAGTTTCAAGTTGGATAACAATGGGTGAACGCACGGCGGCCGTGCCCCCCTCGGAGGAAACAGCATGATCTTCGGATACCTCGATCCCGGTTCTGGCAGTCTGATCCTGCAAGCCGTCGTCGGCGGTCTCACCGGTCTGGCGGTCACCGTCAAGGCGCTTCGAAGCAAGCGCGCAATGAAGCGAGCCGTCAAGGATGGCGCCCCCGTGGATGAAGAGGCGATCGAGGACACCAGCCTCCCCGCCGAGCCCTGAGCAGCGCATGAGCTCGGCCGATCCGGGGTCGTTCCGCGATCCTGCATCACGCGTCGTCATCGACGGGGACAGGGTCTTCCGTCTGCTCGACGAGAGGGGGATGCAGGCCTGGCGCGTCCTGGCGGCAAGCGAGTTCTTCCCCAAGGCCGTCGCCGACGGGCGTGTCGTCGCCGCCTCCGAGCTGAGCCCGCCCCCACCCGGCAGCGCCGGGGCACTGGAGCACCCCAGCCTGCCCTTCATCAGCTACCCGTACGAGTGGACATTCTCCATGCTCAAGGACGCCGCCCTGCTCCAGCTCGACCTGTTGCGTGACGCCCTCGGCGCCGGGCTCACCATCAAGGATGCAACGCCCTACAACATCCAATTCGTCGAGGGCTCGCCCGTGTTCATCGACGTCGGCTCCTTCGAGGAGTACCGGCCCGGTGAGCCCTGGATCGGGTACCGGCAGTTCACCAGGCAGTTCCTCTTCCCATTGATGCTGCGCGCATGGCTCGGGGTCCCCTTCCAGCCCTGGCTGCGCGGGGACATCGAAGGGCCGACCCCGGCGCAGATGGCGAATCTGCTCGGCGGGAAGAAGCGGTTCAACTCGGGCGCCCTGTTCCACGTCCGTCTGCAGGCGCGGATGGAAGCCCGGATGTCCGACCGCGCCATCCGCAGCGACCTGAAGTCGGCAGGGTTCAGCGCCGACCTCATCCTCGCCAACGTGCGCAAGCTGCGCTCGCTGGTCGAGTCGCTGGAATGGGAGCACACGACCGATGGCTGGTCCGAGTACGGCTCGTGCAGCCACGTGGCGCGGGACCGGTCGGCCAAGACCGAGTTCCTCGAGGAGGAGATGTCCTCATCCTCACCCCGCCGCGTCCTCGACCTGGGAGCGAACGACGCCCATTTCTCGATGGTGGCCGCCCAGCGTGGGGCGCTGGCCATCGCCGTCGACGGCGACGAAGCCGTGCTCGAGGACGTCTACGGACGCGCCCGCGGGCTCGATCTGGCCATCGCGCTCAGCGATCTGGCCAACCCGTCGCCGTCACAGGGTTGGGGAGGCGTGGAACGTCCCTCTTTGTTCCAACGAGCCAACCCCGACCTGGTCATCGCCTACGGCCTGATCCACCATCTCATCTACGCAGCGAGTATCCCGCCGCGCGAGGTGGTCTCCTGGCTGCGCAGCTTCGACTGCGCCGTCATCGTCGAGTTCGTGTCGCCGGCCGACGAGATGGTGGGCCGCCTCGTGGGAAACAAGCTCCCCGACGAGCTCCACGGTGAGCGCGAGGAGAGCGATTTCAGGACGCTGATCGCCGAGTGCTTCGAGGTGCGGTCGGAGCGACGGCTCTCCCCGGAGCGCGTCCTCTTCGCCCTCCGCCCACTCAGCTGATCAGGAGGACCGGATTGGCGATCGCTTCGTCGCCGAACTCGGCGACGATGGTCAAGCGCTCCACGCCATCGGGAAGCTGCTCCGATTCGATCTCGAAGTTGAAGCCAGACCTGAGGAGGTCCTCGCTCTTGAACCAGCGAACAACGTTGGCGTTGTCGAGGTTGGGCGGACTTGAGATGAGCAGCTCCTCGCCGGCGTAGACGTGGATGAGGTCAGGCGTCAGCTTCTCCTTGACGTCGGCCGACCACCCGGTCACGGTCCAGCCGGTCTCGGTTGCCGCGACTTTGGTTATCTCGACCCGACGGTTCCCCTCCGGCTCGATGCTCAGGACACGGCCGTCCTCGGTCCGGTACTCGACTGCGAGGTCAGCGGCGGCGCCGGTGACCCAGCCCACCCCTCCCGGGCCGGGCACGAGGATGAGCAACTCGTTGTCTCCTTCCTCGACCAGCTCCTCGGCCACCAGGCCGTGGATCTCGCCCCCGCCGTCACTGTCCCGTGTCACCAGGCCGGTCCCGGCCACGGTGCCGTTCAGCGCAAACAGAAGGTCATCGCTCTCCACCCCGGGTGGCAGCTCGATCCGGCCCCCGATGTAGGTCTGGACATAGCCGGAGCTCCGGTCGGTGGCGGCCAACCTCCCGCCGCCCGACACCGACCATTGCATCTCCTCGCTCGGCTGCGGGTCGAGCGTCGCCACCGCCTCGCCCACGAGCTCGGCGTACCGGCCGGCCCCGGCCACCCCGAGCCAGCTGCCCTGATCCGGGACCCACTCGCGGTTTCGCCGAACCTGCTCATAGAGCTCGGCCAGGTCGGTGCTGGCAGGTTCGCGGTTGCAGCAGTAGTAGATGGGGACGTGGGCCCGATCGGTCCCCTCGATGTCGAGCAACGACTGGCCGTCGAACTCCCAATCGGTCTCGATGTCGAGAACGTCGACGATGGTCGGCAGGATGTCGATGGCGAAGGCGGGCTCGTCGTAGACGCGCCCCTCCACCTGGCCGGGAAGCTTGATGATCAGCGGCACCCGGTACAGGTCGGCGAGGTTGCCCTCTGTGGGCCAGCGGCGATGTTCCCCGGGCACGAAGGAGGCCCCATGATCGGCCACCACCACGACCAGGGCCTCGTCCCAGACCCCGATCGCCTCCATGCGGTCGAACAGCTCCCCGAGACGCTCGTCGACGAAGCCGAGCTGGTACAGGTGCCGCTGGTAACCGAGCCGGGGCAGATCGGGCCGGTTGACCCAGCGGCCACCAGCCTCGACCCCGTCGACCTCGTCGTACTGCTCGGGTCGCTCGTAGTGAGCGCCCGACGGGTTGATCCGCCACGGGATGTGAGGCGCCTCGAGATGGGCGAAATGCAGGGTCGGGGGCGCCCCCGCAGCCATGCCGTCTAGAACCCGCTCGAACCAATCGATCCATCGGCTCCTCTGCCCGGCCGCCGGCACTGCCAGGTCGCCGATGTCGACCGGTGCGGCCGCCCTGCTCTCCGCCTGGCCGAGAAAGCCCTTCCAGCTGCCGTCGATGCTGGGAAGGCCGGCCCGCACCGAGACGGGCAGGGAGAGATGGCCGTAGACCACACCGACGTCCTGGAGCAGCGAACCGAATCGGGCCGGGCCCCTTCCCGCATAGTCCTTGCACAGCTCCTCGGGGCATAGGTCGGTGAGCCACTCGACGACGTGCATCTCGTACCCCTCGCCCAGCAGCGTGAACAGATTGTTGGGATGGTCGACCAGCGCCGGGCTCTGGTCCTTGGAGACGAGACGCCCGGTGAGGATGGAGGGGACGCTCTGCGTGGTGGAGATCGAGTTGGACAGGGCATTTCGATACCAGTTCGCCGTGCCGGCGAGGCGGGCAAAGTTGGGGAACAACGCCTCGTTGATGGCACCGTCTTCGGCGAGCAGTGAGGCGAGCGGCAACTCATCGAGCTGGATGAAGACGATCGGCGCCTGGGTCCCGATGTGGTCCGATGCCGACACGGTCTGCTCGGGTTGGGCGAGGAGCCGGGAGGTCGGTGAGATCACGAGAAACATCACGAGGACGGCGGGACCGAGCAGGGATATGTAGAGCAGCCCATGCTCGATGCGCCGGCAAAGGAGCAGTACCAGCGCGGTGAAGCCGCCTGCCACCGCGACGGCACCCCAGGTGCTGTCGGGCACGAGTTGCCTGCTGATGGCCAGACCCGCGGCAGCGGCGGAGACGGCGACCAGCGAGTAATAGGCGATATCGCCGGCTCGTCTGCCGAGTTTCTCCGCCAAGGTGAGGATGAGTAGGGCCAGCAGGGGCAGCGTGAAGGTGACGAGGAGGGCGAATAGGACGATCTGCACTGGTGTGCTCCGGTTGGCCACGAAGACCGAAGGGTTCTTGCCGTAGAGGTCGAGCACCGGCACAGCCACCCCGGCGGTGAACAGGCCGAACACGACGAGGGCACGTCGCAACAGCCGACGCCGATCGATCACAGGCGAGGTCACCCGACAAAAATACCGGTGCCGGGGATCAAACCGGACTGTGACCCAGCGGAGACGACGTGCTCCATTGCGGGATGGATTGCCCTCGCCGAGGGCCCCTACCATTGGGGGACGCCCGGAGAAAAGGAGCTTGGATGGGACTCATGGACACGATCAAGGGCTGGTTCGGGACGGCCAAGGAACAGGGTGCCGAACTCACCGAGAAGGCCCAGCCCTACGTCGAGAAGGCCAAGGAGCAAGGCTCTGAGATGGTCGACAAGGCCAAGGACTTCGCCAGCGACGCCAAGGACAAGACAGGGGCCACGATCGACGAGTACCGGGAGAAGACATCGTCGACCGTCGAGGAGACGGGTAACACAATGGAAGACGCGGCCGAGAGCGCGGCAGCGACCGCCTCCTCTGCAGGTGAGAAGGCCCAGGAGGCCGTCGGCTCGGCGGTCGACAAGGCAAAGGAAGCGGCTTCGGACGTGACCGACGCTGTCGAAGGGGCGATCGAGGAGAAGGAGGACCGGCTCGAGGGCTGAGCCCGCCACGGTCATCGACGATGAGCAGACGCGCTTCGCAACGACTCAGCCGAATTCCGCCTTCCGCCACCCTCGGCATCAGCGCCCGAGCCCGTGAGCTGAGAGCCGAGGGGATCGACGTAGTCTCCTTTGGCGCCGGCGAGCCCGATTTCGCAACGCCGGAGCACGTCGTGGCAGCCGCCGCCCGTGCCTGCTACGACCCGGAGAACCACAAGTACACCGCCTCGGCCGGGCTGAGGGCGTTGCGCGAGGCGATCGCGGAAGACGTGGGGACCTACTCGGGGGTCGAGGTCGACTGGTCTGAGGTGATGGTCAGCAACGGGGCCAAGCAAGCTGTGTTCCAGGCATTCGCAGCCTTGCTCGACCCCGGCGACGAGGTCCTGCTCCCCTCACCTCACTGGGTCACCTATCCGGCCGGCATCGATCTCGCCGGTGGGGTCACGGTCTCGGTGCCGACCCACATCGACGACGGCTTCAAGATCAGCGTCGAGGGGCTGGACAGGGCGAAGACAGATCGGACCAAGCTCCTGGTGTTCGTCTCCCCTTCCAATCCCACCGGGGCCGTCTACACGGCCGAGGAGGCGAGGGCCATAGGTGACTGGGCGGTGGCCAACGACGTCTGGGTCCTCGCCGATGAGATCTATCAGCGCCTCACCTACTTCACCGACGTCGCCCCCTCGATTGCCGCAGTGACACCGAGATTCGACAACTGGGTCCTGATCAACGGGGTCGCCAAGACGTACTCGATGACCGGCTGGAGGGTGGGATGGATGGTGGGGCCGGCGGACATAATCGAGGCGGCCAACAGCCACCAGTCCCATGCCACCGGCAACGTGAACAACGTCGCCCAGCACGCCGCCCTCGCCGCGTTGCGCGGGCCGCAGGAGACCGTTCAGGAGATGCGTCAAGCCTTCGACTCGCGGCGGAAGCTGATGTTCGAGATGGTCAGCGACATGCCCGGGGTCAGATGCGTCGAGCCGCAAGGGGCGTTCTACGTGTTCCCCGACGTGACCGGGGCGATGAAAGGGCGCTGGGAATCCACCGACGAGTTGGCGACGGTGATCCTCGAAGAGGCAGGGGTGGCCTTGGTAGCAGGTGAGTCATTTGGCGCCCCGGGTCATCTCCGCTTGTCGTACGCAACCGGTGAGGCAGAGATCGAGCGGGGCCTCGACCGGATCCGCCTCGTACTGGAGGATTGATCTGCCCGAGGCCTCCGGGTTTACACTCGCCGGCGATGGAAGGCACGAAAGCGCGGGCGATGATGCTCGTCGAGCCTCGCCACTTCTCCCCGACGGAGTTGGCCGCAAGGCCGACAACCGAGGGGGGTTGGCTCGCCGTCGAGGCGACCGGCATCTCCGGAGCCGACGTCCAGGTATGGAAGGGCGAAGCCCGCGACGTGGTCTATCCGCTCATTCCCGGCCACGAGGTCGTGGGGCGGATCGCCAGCACCGCTCCCACCATCCCCTTCCCGGTCGGGACCAGGGTCATCGTCGAGCCCAGGATCCACTGTGGCGAGTGCCATCGCTGCAAGCTCAACCTCGCCACGTGTGTGCGCCGCCGACCTTCCAACTCCTACGGGTTCATCCCCTCGATCGAGCCACCGGGGCTCTGGGGCGGCCTCGCCGAGTTCCTCTACCTGGACCCGGCTGCGCGCCTCCACCCCCTAACCGATGACGTCCCGGCCGAGGTCGGGACATTCGTCCACCCGCTGGCGGCCGGCCATACCTGGGCCGTAGAGCTGCCGTCGCTCCAGGTCGGCGAGAACCTGCTCATACTCGGTCCCGGGCCGCGCGGCCTGGCCTGCCTCATCGCCGCCAAGGCGGCGGGCGCCGGCTGGGTGGGGGTGACAGGTCTGAGCCACGACCGCGATCGCCTCGAACTGGCCAAACGGCTCGGGGCGGACCTGGCCATCGATTCCGAGAAGGAGGACGTCGGTGGGGCGATTGCCGAGGCGATCGGGCGTCGACCCGACATAGTCGTTGACGTGACCTCGGACGATCCCGAGGCGCTGTTCACCTCGCTCGATCTGGTGAGGAGCGGGGGCCGGGTCATCCTCGCTTCGACCAAGGGGAACCGCGCCTTTCATTTCATCAGCGACGTCCTGGTGGCGAAGCAGCTGACGATCCGGGGCGCCATGGGTGCGACCACGGTCGGCTACCAGTGGGCCACCCGGCAGATCGAGACCGACCCGAGGATCGACGACCTCGTCTCCCATCAGTTCCCCCTCTCCGAGGCCTCCCGGGCACTCCAGGCGGCTGCCGGGCTGCTCGGGCGTGAGGAGCTGATCTCGGTGGCCGTCACCTTCTGAGATGACCTCCAACCGGAACGGACCGGGCCGGCTGTCGGTCGGGTCCTGGGTCACCTACGACCTGGCGAACACCATCTTCGCCCTGGGGGTGATCGGCCTCTACTTCCCCGACTGGCTCAAGTCGATGGGCCAGCCCGACGCCTCGCTGGCCCTGGTCGAAGCCGGGGCCGGCGCCATCGTCATCTTCCTGGCTCCGTGGGCCGGGGCGCGCAGCGACATCAGAGGGACGAGGGTGCCGACGCTGGTGGTCACCACCCTTGTGGCCGTGGCCGCCACCGCCACGCTGGCCAGCGGGCCGGTGGTGTTGTCGCTCGTCCTCCTCGGCGCGGCGCTCGTGGCGTTCAACGTCGGCTCGGTGGTGTACGACGCCCTCCTGGTCGACGTGAGCACCCCCGCCAACCGGGGCTGGATATCGGGGCTCGGAGTCGGCGTCGGGTATCTGGGCTCGTTCATCGGGCTTGGCCTCGGCCTGCTCACCCTCGACGTGCTCGGCTGGTCGTATGCCGCCACCTTCCGCGTTCTGGCCCTCGGCTTTCTCGTCTTCGCCTTGCCCGCTTTCTTCTTCATCGACGAGCGGGAGGGCGACAGGGACGCCAAGCTACCGCGGTTACGTGAGGTGATCGGGCGGTTGGTCTCGTCCTGGAGGCTCGCTGCGGACTACAACGGCGTGGTCCGATTCCTGGTCGGCCGGTTCCTCTACACGGACGCGATCAACACGCTCATCGGAGGCTTCCTCACCATCTTCGTCATCGAGGAACTGGGCCTCGATCGACGATTCACCACCACCCTCCTCGGGCTGGCCATCCTCGCTGCCGTGATCGGCGCCTTCGTCGCCGGCCGTCTCGTGGGCAGGTTCGGCCCACTTCGGGTCTTACGCTCGGTGCTGGTCCTCTGGGTGCTGGCTCTCTCCTCGGGAGTTGCGGCCGCGGTCACTGGCCAGACCGAGTTGGCCTGGGCGATCGGGCCATTGGGAGGAGTCGCGCTCGGAGCGACCTGGACGGCGGATCGTGTGGTCATGACGCGGATCTCGCCGCCGAGGCACCTGGGCGAGTTCTACGGCCTCTATGCCACGGTGGGGAGGTTCGCCACCATCCTCGGGCCGCTGACCTGGGCGCTCATCGTCGATGGGCTCCAGCTGGGGAGGACAGTGGCCATGGCGGCGCTGATCGGGTTCGTGGCGATCGGCTGGTGGGTCCTCAGGAAGGTCGACGACTCGGAGAGGTCATGGCCGGCCGCCGATCTCCCGATCTTCAGTACGGTCCCTGACGCTCCCCGGCAATGAGGTGGTGCTCCACCGCATAGGGGATCGGGAGGTCGGCCACCTCACTGGGCCCGCGAACCAGGCGCCGCCCGATTTCGGCAAACCAGGTGTCGTTGACGAACGCCCATGGCCAGGCGCGGATCCCGACCCTGGCACCGACAATGCCTCCCACCATGGCAGCGAGGGCGCTGCCCCCGATCCTGGCCGCCTGCTCGATGGGGGCGTGGGGCCGGTCTACCACGGGCGTCGACAGGAGCAGCCCCGCCTTCAACTGGTCCCATGGTCGGGGGGCCGGGGCCGGAGAAACGATTCGGAGTGCTTCCTCGCCGTCGTGCACCCCCACGTGGTCCTGCAAGGCCTCGATCTCACCGAGGAGGGCGCCTCCTGTGCCGAAGTCGGAGATGACGGGATGGATGAGCTCGACCACACCCAGGATCATGTCGCGGCCCGACTGACCGAAGCAGGCGGCGGCCACCGCCCCGGCGGCAACGACTCCGGACAGGACGGAGCTGTCGTCGGCATGGAACAGGCGGCCCAGGGCGACGGCCTCGGTGCGCAGCGTCTCGGGCTCTCTGCGTAAGGCAACGCCCAGCGGGATCGCCCGGGAGGCGGCGTCCAGGGAAGGCACCGCCTCGAGTGCGGCACGGCCGGTGGCGAAACGGTCCAGCCAGGACCGGAACTCGGGACTCTCCCCCCGGTAGACCGGTTCCTCCCCATCCGAGCCATCGAGCTCACGTACTCCCTTGATCAGCGTCTCGGGGTCCAGCCTGCCCAGCTCGATCAACTGGTAGGCGATCACCGTCGCCTGCTCGGTGATGGCGGAGTAACCCAACTCCCAGGCGCCACCTGCCGCATCGCCTGCCGCCAGGCCGAGCATGGCTCCGTCGCCTTCCCCGGCCACGAGGGAGTATCTCGCCTCTGCGTCGCTCACGGTGCGGGAGGGTACAGCTGTACCCTCCCCTCTCAATGGACCGCGTGGTGGTAATCGCCAACCCCTCCGCCTCTCAGTTCACGGGCGGCGCGCATCGCGACGTGATGTCACTGCTGCGCAGGCATGCCCGCGTTGAGGCGGTCTGGCCCGACACGGCCTCGGACGCCGAAAGCCGCGCAGCGCAGGCGGCCGAGTCGGGTGCCGACGTCGTCGTCGCCATGGGTGGGGATGGCATGGTCCATCATGTCGCTCAGGGCCTCATCGAGACGGACAGCGCCCTGGGCATCATCCCGGTCGGGACCACAAACGTGATCTCACGGCTGTTGGGGATACCGCACAAGCCGGTGAAAGCGGCTCGTCTCGTGGCATCTGCGGAGACTGCCCGCTCCGTCGGCACGGCCCGGATGAGGCTGCGACGAGGAGACGTGGAGACCACTCATCACGCCCTCTTCGCCTGCGGGGTCGGGCTCGACGCTGCCGTGGTCCTGGAGGCGGACAAGGACCCCTACCGGAAATATCGGTTCGGGTCCTGGCATTACGCCCAGACCGCCCTGCGAGTCGCCTTCGTCGACTACCCGGGGCGCAAGCCCAACGTCACGGTGGCGGTGGACGGGGCGCAGGTGGCGGCCACCACCGCACTCGTCCAGTTCCGCAGCCTCTACACCTACTTCGGGGCGATGCCCCTGCGCATTGCCCCCGAGGACCCGGATCCGATGTCGGTCCTGGCCATGAGCGCCCTGCCCCGACGCCGATTCCCGCGAATCCTGGCCACGCTGTTTCGCAGCGGCGACCTGGGCGCGATCCCCGAGTGGACCGTGTTCCACTACGTCAAGAGCGTGGAGCTTCGGGCGGAGCCGCCTGTCGCCGCCCAAGCAGATGGCGAGTCGCTGGGGCTCATCGACGGTGGGACCGTGGACTGGGTGCCCGACTCCCTCCTCGTCGTGGCACCGCCGCCCGAGGTCTGACGGCGCGGACCTACTCAGGAGACTCTTCGTTGCTGCTCGCCGACGGCGAGGGAGAGGTCGGCGATCGCAGCGTGGGCCTCCCCGCGTGCGGCGAGGAGCTCACGGATCGGGTCGCCCACTGCACCATCCGTGGCCAGGGCCAGTCTCCCGGCGTCCAGCCCCGTCTCCCCCGCCGTCTCCCCCGCCCGGCCTCGCACCCGTTGCCACCATGAGGGCCTGGCGGTGGCGGTGTCATCCGGGGAACCGGTCACATCGACGACACATCCCAGGAAGCGCGACGGGACATCCTCTGCCAGGTCGCGCAAACGGTCGCCGGTCTCCCCCCCGGCCTCGGCGGCGATGGATCTGACGAACTCGGCCAGTTCCTGGCCCCCATCGGCCATGTTCCCATCGAGTGTCAGGCCGACGCTGCCGTCCAGGGCCGCCTGCCAACGCGCCTCGAACTCGACCCCACCGGCACCGGAAGAGGCAGCGACCAAGGCCGCGGTCGCCTCTCCGAGATCGACCAGGATCTTCCGGGACACGGTCTCCCGGCGCGCTCGCACCAGAAGCTCGAGACGCGCCAGCAGGCGGTCGGTCCCCATCGGGGGACCCGAGCCCGGGCTCGCCGCGGTCGGGATCACATTGGGAGCCTCGATGCCGTCCTCACGCAGGGCGGCGGCCAGGTCGGCGATCACCCTCGCCACGTCCTCGGGTTCGAGTCGGTCGACCTGATTGAGGACGAAGAGAAACTGCTCCTGCCGGGCCGCCAGCGGGGTCAGATGACCGGCATGCAACGAGGCATCCCGGTATTTCTCCGGGTCGGTCACCCAGATCACCATGTCGACCTTGGGGAGGAGGATCTGGACCTGCTGGCGATGGTCCAGCACGACACTGTCATTGTCGGGCAGGTCGATCAAGCAGAGCCAGGGAAGACCCTCGTGCGAGACGCGGTCCTGGATGCCCAGGGCATCGAGCAGGCCGTCCAGCGCCCCTCCCGCAGCGTCAGGGACAAGCGCCAGGGGCCTGATCGTCATCGGCCTGATTCCTCCGGTGAGGGCGAGGTCCTGTCCGGCTATCGCATTGAACAGGCTCGACTTGCCCGAGCCAGTCCCACCCGCCAGTGCGACCACCACTATCCAATCCGGGTAGGAGAGCCGGATTCGGGCATCCGCCGCGATGGTGGCCACCGGCGCCAGGTCCTCAGCACGGAGGACCCCTTGTGACATCGCTACGGCTCGATCGACCTTGTCGAGGAGCCCGAGGAGATCGTCATGCATTGGCGAATGACGACCTCGCCATCACCGCGGAGAGCGAGGTGCGCGCCCGATAGATGGCCTCCTCGGAGGCGACCATCTCGGCAACCCGGGAATTCAGCTGCTGCCCGGTCTGCTGATACACGGGGGCCAGACGCGCCTCCAGCATCTCGGTGGCTCGGGTGACGGGGCCTGCGGTCTGATCCGTGCCCGACAACAGGGCCAGCACATCCCGGGCCGTGTCATCGGGGCCGTGCACCACGGACCGGGCCAGCAGGAATGCGGTCAACCCGGGATCGAGCGATCCCCTGGTCAATTGCAGGCCCTCCAGGTCGCGCCGCCAATCGGTGAGCGCGGCCACGGCGGCGGGATGAGACCCGGCCACCAGCTCATCGACCTCGCTCGGGCCGACGGTTCCAATCGAGATGATCTCGGCGCGAATGTCGGCGTCGACGCCTGCCACCAGGGACGCTTCCATGAAGGTGTGGGCCCGGGCCACTGCCGAGGCCGGGGGCAGATGGCGACGCACCCGCGCCCGCACTCTCCACCTCTTGTCGTTGAGCGAGGCCAGCGCTCCCAGCTTCAGGGAGCCCAGCGGCATCGGTGAGACCCCGGCACCGAGCCTGGCGTCATCGAAAGCCAGACCAGACCGCTCGGTTGCGCTGAGGTTCATCTCGGTCAATCCGGCGATCCCGGTGATCACGTCGTCCGCCTGGTCGAGCAGGGCGTCGAGGACGGACATCACCACGTCGGCCTTGCCGGAGAGCCTCTCCTCGACGATCCCAACCAGCCGGTCTCGGAGCGCCTGGATCATGACCAAGGGGACGGCCTGGGCGCCACGGGCCCGACGATGCTCGTGGACCGCCACCACGTCCGAGCCGAGGCCTGCCTCCTCCAGACGCGACGCGTAGGCGGAGACGGCGCCGGCGCTGGCGCTGGTGACCCGATTGAGCACGTGCACCACGGGGGCTCCCCGAGAGTGTGCGCGGCGCAGCACCTCCCACGGGACGAGATCTGCGTAGCGCTGCGCCGAGTTCACGTAGACGACCACGTCGGCGTTGTCGATCATCGTCTCTGCTATGGCACGATGGAGCCTCGTGGTCGAGTCGATGTCTGGTGTGTCGACCAAAGTCAGCTCGTCGAGGATCGGCGCCTTTCCCGTCACCACGTGGCAGTGGATCCCGCCGATGAGGGTGTATTCGGCGGCCAGGCCGTGGGAGGCGAGCACGAGAGGAGCCTTGGTCGTAGGGCGAAGCGGCCCCGCCACGCTGTGCTCCGCACCGGCCACCGAGTTGAGAAGGGTCGACTTCCCCGCCCCGGTGGGCCCGGCGAAGACCACCGTCAGAGGCGCCAGCGGGTTCTCCATCCTCGGGATCAGGTATCCACGGATGGTGCGGACTATCCACTCCCTGCGCAGGTCGAGTCGGCGCCGATCGAGCGACGTGGGTATGGAGAGAGACTCGAGCGACGCGGCGAAATGGGCCAGGCGAACGGTCAGATCGTCGGTTCTCGTCCCGGTGATCACCTTCGAGATTGTGCCACGACGACGCATGGAATTGGTGTCAGCCCGTCCAGCCGCCCTCGGGTCGATCGAACCAGACGTGAACCTGGCCGGTGCCTGTGGCGTTCTCGTACTCGGAGAACAGCTCACCCCGGGCAACACAACCCCGGCCCCCGATGGAGCCGAGCATCATCAGATAGTGGCCGAAGGCCCCTTCCGGCGAGTGCTCGAAATAGGCGTCCATGGTGTCGACGATCCGTGCGTGGTCACCCGCTTTCATCCATTCAAGCCGCTCCTCGTCGGCGGCGCGTGCCTCAGGGGTGATTATGTGGATCGGGTCGGATGCCTCGTGCTTCGGAAGCTGCTTCAGCGGCCAGAAGGTGTGGCTCATCCCACCCGAGGCGAGGACCACGGCTCGCCGCTCGAGCCGGGCGACGGCCTCACCGATGGCCTCGCCCATGGTCATGAAGTCGTCGGTCTCCCCGGTCTGGACGACCGAGACCGAGACCACCTTCTCGTCCTCCCTCAGGTAGTGGAGCAGGTTGATGGTGGCGTAGTACACCGGCAGGTGGTCGTCCTCGGAGGCATGGGTAGGAGTGCCCAGCTCCTCGCCCAGCGCCGCCGCCAGCCGGGCCAACTCGGGGTCGCCCGGGTAGTCGTAGGGGATCTGGGCCATCCCTCGGGGGAGCTCGGACGAGGTGAAGATCCCGGAGCGGTGAGCCTGCGCTGCCAGCAGATGCTCCACGGTCGAGAACCAATGTGAGTCGATGATGATGATCGTGTCCGGCTGGAGACGGTCGAACACCTCGTGACGGAGACGGATCAGACCCGGGACCAGGCTGATCTCCTTGCCGTCGTTGATCTCACGGCGGGTCGCCTCGTCGAACATGATTGTCGGGGCGTGACTGATCAGCCCGGCGCCGACGATCTCACCCATGATGCGCTCCTCGTTCGTTAGCGACCGAACGATGGTACCGAGAGTGAGGCTGGGTTGCGGGTCAGCCCCTCAGTCCCGGATCAGCGGCACCCCGTCGGCAGTTGCGGTGACGATCCGGAGAAGTCGGGCCAGCTCACGCCTCTCCTCATCGCTCAGCTCGCCGGTGAACTTCGCCTCGTAACGGTTGAACTCGGGAAAAACCGATTCGATCAGGTCCCTGCCGGCGTCGGTGAGAGTCACCCAGACCCTGCGCCCGTCTTCGGGGTGCCGGGAGCGGCCCACCACTCCAGTCTTCTCCAGGGTCGACAGCATCCCGCTCAGTGTTCCCTTGGCCAGACCGCAGTCCTCGGCCAGCTGCCCCGTCTCTCGATCACCCCAGACCCACAACACGAAGAGGATGGTGAACCCGCCCCAGCTCAGACCGACCAGGGACAGGACCTCGCGCTCCATCCGGTTCCGCACCGCATTGGCGGCCCGGTAGATGTTGGACACCGCCAGCAGGGCCTCGAAGTCGAAGGGACGATCGCCGAGCCTGGCCCGGATGTCCCGCTCCGCCGCGAGGATGGCGTGGTCACTGTGGTTCGAGAGCGGTCTGGGCATGTGCGAGGTCGCGAAGTTTATATCCTCTCCCCCGACCTCCAGTGACGCCCTCAGCCCGTGCCCAGGTTTCCGAGACCGCCGTGTCTCCCGACCACTTCATCGGGGGCAAGCGCGTCTCCTCGGACCGGACATTCGAGGTCCGGTCGCCGCTGGACTGGGACTGGCTCCTGGCCGGGTTCGCCCGGGGCGACCCACTAACGGCCGATCGAGCCGTGACCGCGGCCGTGGACGCCTATCCCGATTGGGCGTCCCGACAAACCCGGGAGAGAGCCGATGTGCTGCATCGTCTCGCCGACCTGATCGACGAGAGCATCTCGTCGATCGCCCTGGTCGAGTGCGTCGACATGGCCATGCTCCTCGAGAGCCTCGAAGCCAGGGTCATTCACCGAGGAGCCGAGAACTTCCGCAACTACGCCGACCTGGCCGCCAATCACGCCAACCGTCGCTGGTCGTCGAAAGGGACCGACAACGAGGTGCTGAGAATGGCGGCCGGCCCCGCGGTGATCATCACGCCATGGAACGCGCCCTGGCTGCTCGCCACGTGGAAGATCGCCCCGGCGCTGGCGGCCGGGAACACGGTGATCCTCAAACCTGCGGAGTGGGCACCGATGTCGGCCTCGCTCCTCGCCGACCTGGCCGAAGAGGCGGGAGTGCCGCCCGGTGTCCTCAACGTCGTGCAAGGAATCGGTGAGGAGATCGGGGCGGCCCTGGTCGCCGACCGGCGGGTCCGCCGCATCTCCTTCACCGGCTCCCCGGAGACGGCGCGGCACATCGGGGTGTCGGCTGCCAGGAACATCGTCCCCTTCACCGCCGAGCTCGGGGGGAAAGGCCCGTTCATCGTCTTTGCCGACGCCGACCTCGACGCTGCCGCCCGTAAGGCCGCCGCCCAGTACGACGACTCCGGGCAGACGTGTCTGGCCGGGACCCGTCTCATCGTGGAGAAGACCGTCGAGCAGGAGTTTCTCGAGTTGTTCGACCGGCACACCGATGCCCACGTGCTCGGTGACAGCCGAGATCCGAGGACCACGATCAGCCCTCTGATCCACCCCGACCATCTCGCCCGGGTCGAGGGGTTCGTGGAGCGTTCCCGGCGCCACGGCGACACCATCCTGCGCGGCGGCGAGCGGTGGAGGCAGGACGGGCTCTGGTACGAACCGACCCTGATCCGGCCCCGCGACAACGACTCCGAGATCGTGCAGCGGGAGGTGTTCGGGCCCGTGCTCACCTTCCAGACGTTCGAGGGCGAGGAGGAGGCGATCGACCTGGCCAACTCGACTGCCTATGGCCTCTCCGGGATCGTCTACACCGGCAGCGAAGAGCGGGCCGACCGGGTGGGCCGGGGGATCCGGGCCGGGACCATCTGGGTCAACACCTTCCTGGTGCGTGACCTGACCGCACCATTCGGCGGATGCGGGATATCGGGGATCGGGCGGGAAGGCGGCGACTACGCCCTCGACTTCCACTCGGATCTGAAGACAGTCCAGATCAGCCAGGGCACGGTGGGCTGAGAAGACGGCGCGGGCAAGTCCCCGGCAGGGTATGGATTCTGTCTCTGGTGGTTGGTATTGTCGAACGTATGTTCGATGTGGAGAGGATCGAACCGGGGGTTTCGCCAGCAGGGTTGATGGATCGGCTGTGTGGTCACCTGGCGGTGATGGCGCCGGGGGCGGAGCTGG
>DATBIX010000022.1:0-44340 GCA_036556665.1 Acidimicrobiia bacterium | reverse complement strand
CGACGAGCTTCGAGGTGAGCAGGGTGAGGCGGCCTGGGGCCGCCAGATCCGGTCGTACGTCCTCCAGCCGTACCAGCAGGTGAAGGATCTGCGCAGCAAGCTCGAGGTCGGAAACGTGCAGGGCGTCCTCGATGGCGACCTGATGGGCTTTGTCGAGGCATATTTGCGCTGGCGGAGGGCCGGGCACGAGGCGTCTGCTGATTCCGCGTAGTTCCCGCGAGGGCGGTACCGTCCCTGGGGTCCACAACTCCTCTTGTCGAGGCTGCGACACTCTCCTGACCCCATGATTCGGCTCGAACACGTAACGAAGGTCTACGAAGGCGGCTCCGTCGCCGCTCGTGACATCTCCCTGGACATCCAGAAAGGAGAGTTCGTCTTTCTCGTCGGGCCCTCTGGTTCGGGCAAATCCACTCTCATCCGGCTGATGCTTCGTGACGAGGGCGTGACCAGAGGCAAGATCTGGGTGGCCGGCAAAGACATCACGACGCTCCCCAAGTGGAAGATCCCATATTTGCGGCGCTCCGTTGGGACCGTGTTCCAGGACTACAAGCTCCTCCCCAACAAGACCGTGGCCGAGAACGTGTCGTTCGCCCTGGAGGTGCTGGGCCGACCCCGTTCGGTCATCGGGCCACAGGTGGAACAGGTGCTCGACCTCGTCGGTCTGGCCGACATGGCAGGGCGCTATCCCCGTCAGCTCTCCGGAGGCGAGCAGCAGAGGGTGTCGGTGGCCCGAGCCTTCGTCAACCGGCCTCCGATCATGCTCGCAGATGAGCCGACCGGGAACCTCGACCCCAAGACGTCGGTCGGCATCATGAAGCTGCTGGACAGGATCAACCGGACCGGGACCACCATCGTGATGGCGACCCACGACTTCGCCATCGTCGATGCAATGCAACGGCGTGTCGTCGCCCTCGAGAAAGGGGTGGTGACCAGAGACGAGCACTCAGGTCGTTACGAGCAGGAACAGACGTGAGCCGGTTCTTCTTCCTCCTCCGTGAGGCGTTCGTCAACCTCAAGCGCAACTTCCTCGTCGTCGCCGGCGCTGTCCTGGCCGTGTTCATCTCCCTCAGCCTGGCCTTCGGCGCCCTGGTGGTGAATGAGATCCTCCGCATCAACACCCTGGCCTGGCAGGAGGGGGTGCACGTGATCGCCTTCCTCAGGGACGAGGGCTCGGGTGGGGTGCCGCCGGGGGCCCATCAGGCGCTCCTGGACGAGGTACAGACCTGGGAAGAGGTCAATGGCGCCTTTTACGTGGACAAGGCTCAGGCCTGGGTCGAGTATCAGGAGATCTTCGCCGGCCAGGAAGAGCTCCTCGAGATCGACCCAACCATCCTCCCCGCCTCCATCCGCATCGAGTTGGTCGCCATCGAGCTACACCAGTCGGTGAAGTTCAAACTGGAGCAACAACAACAGGTCGTGCTCAATGTGTCGACGGCGGCCGAGCAGATCGAGCAATTGCAGAACCTGTCCAACGTCCTGAATGTGCTCGGGATCGGGATGGCGGTCGTGCTGGGAGTCTCGGCAGTCGTGCTCATCGCCAACACGATCCGTCTCGCCATCTATGCGAGACGGGACGAGGTCGAGATCATGAAGCTGGTCGGCGCCTCGAACTGGTACATCAGGATCCCGTTCCTGCTGGAAGGGCTCATCGAAGGCGTGGTGGGTGCGGCCTTGGCTGTGTTCACTGTTTGGCTCGGCGCCACCAGGCTGGCCCGTGCCAGTGAGGGCTTCGCCCTGTTCCGACTCGACGTGAGCAACCAATTCTTCCTCCGCTGGGGGCTGCTATTCATCATCTTCGGGGCCGCCGCAGGTGTGATCGGCTCCCTGCTCGGCCTGAGCCGCTACCTGCGTGAGGCCGACGGCACCGGGGAAGAGATCCCGACCGGAGCCGCCTGATGGCCCGCTCGGGGGGGACCGAGCGTGTCAAGGTCGTGTCGAGCAATCGGCGGGCACGGCGCAACTACACGGTCGTCGAGACAGTGGAGGCCGGGCTCGCCCTGCTCGGCTCCGAGGTCAAATCGTTGCGCGAGGGGCGTCTCGACCTGAAGGACTCCTACGGCGTGGTGAAGGACGGCGAGGCATTCCTGGTCGGGGCCTACATCGCCCCTTACGAGTTCGCCCGGGACGGCGGGCACGACCCCGAGAGGGAGCGAAAACTCCTGCTGCATCGTCGGGAGATCGACCGGATCGGTGGACAGCTGGCCGAGAAGGGGCTCACCCTGGTCCCACTCCAGGTCTACTTCAAGGACGGAAAGGCGAAGGTGGAGCTGGGCTTGGCCAAGGGCAAGACGTCCTACGACAAGCGAGAGACGATCAAAGAGCGGGACCACGAGCGTGAGATGGAACGGGCCGTCGCGCGGGCGAGACGCCGCACATAGAAGCCCGCTCCACAGCCGCGGCGCACGGGTAGACTTTGCCGCCCTACGGGGGTGAAACGGTTTCGACGTCGAGTGTTGAAGCGTCGGAAGCGAGCCGGGGTCTCCGGGGCCCCGTCAACAAACCGGAACAACCAATAAGTGCCGAAGACAACTTCGCACTGGCTGCGTAATTAGGTAGCCCGTCCGCCCGGCCGATTCCCGCACGGTCGGGGCCGGGCGTCGCACAGCGGGATGCCCCCCACGGGGCTTCGGGACCGTGGGGCCAAGCCAAATCCGGATAGATTCAGGGAGACTGGTCGTCAGGGTCCCTGCATCGAAAGCTCGCTGACGACTGCGCTCGGAGATGCCTTCGCCGACGGCTCGACGGACCGGGGTTCGACTCCCCGCACCTCCACTGGTCTCAGCTCGGGCCGACCTGCTCGTCGATCCAGTCGAGATAAGACCTACTGGCGGAGTGGATCTCGACCATCGAGACCGGCGGGACCTGGTACGAGTGCAACTCCCCGACCCGCTGTTCGATCGACTGATAACGGTCGACCCGGGTCTTGGTGATCAGCAGCCATTCGCGGTCGTCGACGACCTCACCCGCCCAGCGATAGACGCTCTGGATCGGCATGATCTGTACGCCTGCCGCCAAGGCCGATTCCACCAGGTCGCGCGCGATCAGCCTGGCCTCGTCTTCGGAACCGCACGTGATGAGAACCAGGGCGTGTTCACCCATTTGGAGAAGCTAACTCAGGCGATATACGGCTGGTAGATCTCGGTCCGCCAGGTGCTGGGATCGGGCTCGGCGACGGGGTCCGAGTAGTACACCTCCCAGGGAACGTCGCTAGAAGTGCCTCCTTTGGCCTCGATCCAGCTCTGGATCGCCTCATAGGCGGGTCTCATCTGATCGTATGGTCCGATGTGTGTCACCACGGCGGCGGTCCCGCCGGGAAGGCTGGAGGAGGTCACCTCACCCACTCCGCTCGCCGGCCGGTCGATCGGGAACCCGGCTTCGATCTCGAACTCCTCGAAGCTCTCGTCCAACGGCCGGTAGCGGGCGAATGGAGGGCCGGCAAAGGTCAGACCGAGCTTGCCGACCTGTTCCGCCACCCGGGCGTAGGCCGTACCGATCCAGTCCTTGATTTCCTCGACACGCATCTTCCCTGTCATAACCAGTGTGGGCTGCTCGTAGACGTGTCGTGACGTGACCTGATACATGAGCGCTCCTTTCGGCTCGCCTCCAGCATCCCGGTCTCGCCACTCATTCCACCAGAGGCGAAGGTCACCACCTCGGTCTACTCGATGGGCAGGGCGTAGAGTCGGCGCCGATGGGTCTCGCCAGCGAGCTCGGCTATTCCATCGGCGAAATAGGCGCCATCCGGCGGGGTGTTGCCGCCCTGGGCTCGACCCGCCCCGTGTCGGCGGTGAGCAACAAGGTGATACGCCCGATCGATCGGTTCGTGCTCGGGCTTTCCGGCGGCAGGTCGACCGCAACGTCATGGCTGATAGGCATCCCCCCGCTGTGGGTCACCACCACCGGAGTGAGATCCGGGATGGCGAGGGTCGTCCCGTTGTTCGGGATCCCGATCAGAGAGGACCTGGCCTTGCTCGGCACCAGCTTCGGTCAGCGCGCCACGCCGGCATGGGTTCGCAATCTCGAGCACGAACCTCGGGTTTCTGTCACCTTCCGGGGGATCGAGGTGGCAGCGGTGGCGCGACCCGCCGACGAGAAGGAGAAGTCGACGATCTGGGAATCGGCCGCCGCGATCTACCAGGGTTACTCGAACTACGCCGACTGGGCCTCCCATCGTGAGATCAAGGTCTTCGTCCTCGAGTCGGCAGGGGATTGATTCGCTCCTGACGAGGGTAGGGTCATGATGACGGCTTTACTCGAGATGAGGTGAGTTGACGTGGCCGACAAGACCAAACTCATGGTTTGGATCGATCAAGACCTCTGCACGGGAGACGGGATCTGCGAGGAGATCACCCCGGATGTCTTCGTGGGCCGTGACGACGGTCTCTGGGTGGTCAAGGAAGAGACCAAGCACTTCGGCCGCACGGTGGTCTTCGATGGCGAGGAGGGTGACGGCCACGGGCCGGATGGGGCCAGAGGTGTGGCTCGGATCCCCGATGCGCTGATCGAGGATGCGATCGAGTCGGCAGAAGAGTGCCCCGGCGAGTGCATCATGATCGAGCCTTACAACGAGGACGCCGTCTATGCCTGAGAGCACCCTTCGTCCCATCGAGCGGGTAGTGATACGGCTCCATGGTGAGGGAGCCTCGCCAGCGGACATCGGCAAGAGGGTGGGCAAGAAGCCCGGCACCGTGAACCGGATCATCGCCATGTCCGGGTACAAGGAGAACGGCCCGTCCACCCGCATCCGCAGCGAGCATCCGTTGCGACCGGTGGAGCGGGTTGTCCTCAACTTGCGGAAGAGGGGCGAGACCTACGGCCAGATCGGCAACCGGCTCGCCTTGAGCGGTCGCAGGGTGCAGATGATCGAGCGTCTCGCCGAGTTCAAGCTGAACGCATAGACGACCGGTTACGGTGCCCTCTGTGAGCGCAATGCCCACGCGGGTCACCGTCACCGAATCCAGCTCCCGAGACGGGCTTCAATCGCTCGGGGCGTTGGTCCCGACAGCCGCCAAGGCGGGGTTGATCAGCGCTCTGGCGCAGAACGGGCTCCGTGTCTTCGATGCCGTCGCCTTCGTCAGTCCCAAGGCGGTCCCGCAGATGGCGGACGGGGCGGAGGTTGTGGCCCAGGTAGACCGTGTCGAGGGCATGACCCTGTTCGGCCTGGTGCCCAACATGCAGGGATTGGAAGCGGCAGTCGAGGCCGGCGTCGACGGCATCGGGGTGCTCACCGCTGCGTCCGACATGTTCAACGAGCGCAACATCAACGCCACGGTCGACGAGTCGATGCATCGGATCCGCCGCATCTTGCTCGAGGTGCCCGAGCACCTGGCGGTCCGGGGCTACATCTCCACTGCGACCCATTGCCCGTTCGAGGGCGAGCAAGACCCCGACTGGGTCGCCCACCTCGCCGAGACACTGGTGGAATGGGGGGTTCACGCAGTCTTCCTCGGCGAGACGATCGGCAAGGCGACGCCCAACCACATCGAGCGTCTTCTCGACGAAGTGCTTGCCCGGGTTCCCGTAGGCCAGGTGGGTGTTCATCTCCACGACACATACGGTCAGGCGGTGGCGAACACGGTCACCGCCCTCGGCATGGGTGTCTCCATGATGGACTCATCGGCGGGCGGGCTCGGGGGGTGCCCCTACGCCCCGGGCGCCACCGGCAACGTAGCCACCGAGGACATCCTCTATCTGCTCGACGGGTTGGGGATCGAGCACGGCGTCGACCCGATGGGTGTGGCCGAGGTCGCCGAGAAGTTCTGTGCCGAGCACAATCTCAGTTACAACAGCGCCGCCGGCAAGGCGATGCTGGCGGCGCGGGATCGGATATGAAGGGCACCAAGTCGATCTACATAGGGGAGGACCTGGCGGCGATCAGCAGCCAGACCCGAGAGTACGTCGAGCGCGAGATCGTGCCCCGAGCGCTCGACTGGGAGGAGAGCGGGGTGCCGCGCTCGGTGCTCGAGGACATGGCGAAGCTTGGGTTCTTTGGGCTTCGCGTCCCCGAAGAGCACGGTGGCCTCGGGCTGGGGACCCTGGCGTCGGTGGTGTTCGCCGAAGCACTGGGTCGATCGACTTTTGGCGGGTTCACCATCACCGTTCTCGTGCACACCGACCTGGCGATGCCCTACGTCACCAACTTCGGCACGGAAGAGCAAAGGGCGAGATGGCTCCCGGGGATGGTCAGCGGCGAGATCCTCACCGCCATCGGAGTAACCGAGCCCGATGCCGGATCGGATGTGGCCGCCCTCCGTACGTTCGCTCGTCCCGAGGGTCAGGGGTTCGTCATCAATGGCACCAAGATGTTCATCACCAACGGGGGGAGCGCAGATCTGGTCTTCATCGCCGCACGGACCGACCCCGACGCCAAGGGCTCGCGCGGGATCTCGATCTTCGCCGTGGAGAGGGACACCGCCGGGTTCAAGGCGAGCCGGGCACTGGACAAGATGGGCTGGCACTCATCCAACACCGCCGAGCTGATCCTCGAGGACGTGTGGGTTCCCGAGGACAACTTGGTCGGGGAGCAGAACCGCGGCTTCTACTACATCATGTCCAACTTCCAGAACGAGCGTCTGGCCATCATGGGCCAGGCGCTGGGGGAGGCGCAGCGCGCCCTGGAGCTGACCATAGAGCACGTCAAGAGTCGGACCGCCTTCGGCGGCTCGCTCTGGAGCAAGCAGGTCATCCGACAGCGCCTCGCCCAGCGACAGGCCGAGCTCGACGCGGGCCGGGAGCTGACCTATAACGCCGCCTGGCTCGTCGAACAGGGGGAGGATGCGGTTCGCCAGGTGTCAGAGGTCAAGGCCTATGTGGGCGAGATGGTGAACCGGGTGCTCTACGACTGTGTCCAGTTCCACGGGGGGATGGGCTATGTCGCGGAGACTCCGATCGAGCGGATGTATCGCGATGTCAGGATCGCTTCGATCGGAGGGGGGGCCACCGAAGTGATGCTGGACGAGGTTGCCAAACGTCTCTAACCGGGATGAGCCGAGCGCTCGGACGCCTGGCTCACCTCTTCAGGCTCCAACGGATGCCAGGACAGCTCCAGCGCCATCCACACCGTCTTGGAGAGCGGATAGAAGGCGACAGGGACGATGGCCATCGCCGAGACAGTTACGACCATGAGACCGGTCCAGGGCACCTCCGGCCAGGTCAGCACCATCCCACCGACGAATATGGCGAGGAAGACCCCGAACGTGATCACGGTGTTGATGATGAGGGCCCCCACCCAGTAACCCTCCTCGCGCTCGAACTGCAGCCCGCACCGGGGACAGTGCTCCCTCAGCCGGTAATAGGAGACGAAGGCGCCGGCGCCACAACGTGGGCATTTCCGACGCAAGGCCCGCGAGAGCATCGTCGCCGTGCCGGCGCTCGGGTCTCGGCTCATACGCCGAGGCTATCGTCGATGTCGTGAAAGACGACCTCGCCGATCATCTGCGCCACGAGTACGAGGCGATGGGCCTCATCGAGAGAGACATGGCCCCCGATCCCACCGCCCAGTTCCGGCTCTGGTTCGACGGAGTCCTCGACGCAGCCATCCCCGAGCCGAATGCGTTCGTTCTCGCCACGGCGGACGGGGCCGGGCGGCCATCGGCTCGTGCCGTGCTGATGAAGAAGATGGACGAAGAGGGCCTCGTCTTCTACACCAACTTGGCCAGCCGCAAGAGCGACGATCTCCGCCACAACCCGCTCGCCGCCGCGACCTTCGTCTGGGCGGCTTTGCATCGTCAGGTGCGAATGGAGGGGATGGTGGTCATGGTGGACGAAGAGGAGGCGGATCGCTATTTCGATCTGAGGCCACGAGGGGCGCAGATCGCTGCCCACGCCTCGGTGCAGAGCGCCATCGTCGGGTCGAGGGAGGAGCTGGACGAGGCGTACCGGGCGATGGAGGAGCGCTTCGAGGGTGTGGTCATCCCCAGACCGCGAGCCTGGGGAGGTTGGCGGTTGATACCTGACTCGGTCGAATTCTGGCAGGGGCAGCCGAACCGATTCCACGACCGGGTGCGGTACGTGCGAGAAGGCGCGGGGTGGCGGATGGAACGCCTGGCTCCGTGAAGCTCGAGGTGATCGGCTCCTCCGGTACCTTCCCGGTCGCCGGTCGTCCTGCCTCCGGGTACCTGATCGAGCAGTCGGCGACTCGCGTATGGTGCGATGCAGGGCCCGGGACCTTCGTCGGGTTGCCAGTCGACTCCTATCTGATCGACGCGGTCGTCATCTCCCACCAACACCCTGATCACTGCGCCGACCTGTTCGCAGCCTTCCACGCCTGGACGTACTGCCCCGAGCCGCGTCGGGGCGTCCCGCTCTACGGCCCCCAATCGGTCTGGGATCGACTCTCAGGCTTTCTCGACGGGGGCCAGGGAACGAGGTTCGAGGAGACGTTCGCCTTCACCCCGGTGTGGACCGGCGACGAGGTGGTGATCGGGGACATCACCGTTTCGTTCGTCGAGATGGACCATTCGGTCCCCACGGTCGGGTCGCGATGGGAGGCGGAGCATCGCACCCTCTTCTTCACCGCGGATACCGGACCGAAAGGCAACTGGCAGGAGATGGCCGCCGGGGTCGATCTCATGCTGTGCGAGGCGGCGTATCAGGAGCGTGGTGAGGGGGACTACCCCCATCATCTGACTGCCACCGAGGCGGGGGAGATAGCTCGGGCGGCGGGCGCCGGCCGCCTGGTGCTGACCCACATCCCGCCCTATCTGGACGCTTCACGGTCGGTCCACATGGCCGAGCAAACCTTCGACCGCCCGGTGGCACTCGCCGTTCCCGGGGTCAGCTTCGATGTCTGATCGGGCGTCCGACGAATTACGCGAGGTCAGGCTGGAAGTCCCCTTCACCGAGTCGACCCCGGGCTCGGTCCTCATCTCGATGGGTCGCACTCGGGTGCTTTGCACCGCATCGTTGGTGCCCGAGGTGCCCAGATGGATGCGCGACGGTGGCAAGGGGTGGGTGAGCGCCGAGTATGCCATGCTGCCCGGGTCCTCCCCCGAGCGAGTCCGCCGAGATCACGTCTCGGGTGGAAGGGCCAAAGAGATCTCCCGCCTCATCGGGCGGGCACTCCGGGCCGTGGTCGATCTCAAGGCCATGGGCGAGACGATGGCGATGGTCGACTGCGATGTGCTCGAAGCGGACGGAGGGACCAGGACCGCCTCGATCACCGGTGGGTGGATCGCCCTCCACTATGCATTCGTAGACGCTGTGGAGAACGGGCGCATCACCACCAACCCGATCATCGACGAGGTTGCCGCCGTCTCGGTGGGAATCGTCGACGGGGCGCCGATGCTGGATCTCGACTATGCGAGAGACGTCGCAGCCGAGGTCGACATGAACGTCGTGATGAGTGGCCGAGGTTTGTTGGTGGAGGTTCAGGGAACGGCAGAGCGGGCCCCGTTCACGCGCGGTGAGCTGGACCAACTCCTCGATCTGGCCGCCGGTGGCATCGGCGAGTTGCACGATCTCCAGCGTCGTGCGGTGGCAACGTGATCACCAGGCTGGTGGTCGCCTCCAAGAACCCGGACAAGATCAGGGAGATCGAGGAGGTCTTGGGGCAGACCGGCCTCGCCGGCGAGATCGTCCGTGGGCTGGACTGGCCAGATGTCGAGGAGACCGGGGCGACGATCGAGGAGAACGCCGTGCTCAAAGCAAGGGCGGTTGTCGCCGTCGTCGGCCTTCCCGTGGTGGCTGACGACACCGGTCTCGAGGTAGAGGCACTCGGAGGCGCACCCGGGGTCAGGACCGCCCGCTATGCCGGTCCCCTTGCCTCGTACCGTGACAACGTTGCCCGGCTGCTCAGGGAGATGGCGGGCGTGGAGAATCGCAATGCCACGTTCCGAACTACGGTCGCCCTAGCCATGCCTGATGGGAGCGAGCTCGTGGTCGAGGGCTCGCTCAACGGCGTGATCACGACAGCGCCTAGGGGCGACGGCGGGTTCGGCTACGACCCGGTGTTCGAGGTCGACGGCCGGACTCTCGCCGAGATGGGGTTGTCAGAGAAGAGCACTCTCTCTCATCGGGCCAGGGCCCTGCAGGCCCTGGCCGAGGCGCTCGGCCATTTCCCGTCGTGAGCCCCCTTCCCCGGGTGGTGATAGTGGGATCCGGCTTCGCCGGGCTGAACGCAGCCAAGGGCCTGCGCAGGGCACCGGTCGAGATCACCATCGTCGATCGGCGGAACTTCCATCTCTTCCAGCCTTTGCTCTATCAGGTGGCGACGGCGGCGCTCAACCCGAGCGACATCGCCTACCCGATCCGCTCTGTGTTCCGGCGTCAGCGCAACGTCTCCGCCGTCCTTCTCGCCGACGTCGGCGGTGTCGGCCTGGACGATCGCGTGGTGGCCCTCGACGACGGGTCGAACCTGGGTTACGACTACCTCATCCTGGCGACCGGAGCGACACACTCCTATTTCGGTAATGACCACTGGGAACGGCTTGCCCCGGGTCTCAAGACACTCGAGGACGCCCTCGTGATGAGACAGCGGATCCTGGCTGCTTTCGAATCGGCAGAGCGACACCCGGAAGACGTCGACAGGCTGCTCACGTTCGTCGTGGTCGGTGGCGGACCGACCGGGGTCGAGCTGGCCGGGGCCCTCGTCGAGATCGCGGTGCATTCACTCGGCGACGAGTTCGACCGGATCGACCCGACTCGGGCACGGGTGATCCTGGTGGAAGGCACGTCGCACGTCTTGCCCGTCTATCCCGAGATGCTGTCGGCCAGCGCTCGCCGTCAACTGGAGACGCTGGGCGTCGAGGTCCTCACCGACTCCCTGGTCGAGACGATCGACGAGAGCGGAGTCAGCTTCGTCGGAGGCGGCAGGATCGAGGCCGGCCTCGTCCTCTGGGCCGCCGGTGTCCAGGCATCCCCACTGGCGACGATGCTCGGGGTGGAGACGGATCGCAGCGGTCGGGTCCCGGTGAGCCCTGACCTCTCCCTCCCCGGCAGGCCCGAGGTCTTCGTGGTGGGAGACCTCGCCACTCGTCCCGGTGTCCCCGGCGTGGCTCCGGCGGCCATGCAGATGGGTCGGCATGCCGCTCGGATGATCAGGGCGGATCTGGCGGATGAGGCGAGATCGCCCTTCCACTACCGCGACAAGGGCTCGCTGGCCACCATCGGCCGGGCCCGGGCCGTGGCCGATTTCGGATCATTGCGATTTGGCGGGTTCGTCGCCTGGATCGCCTGGCTGGCAATTCACATCTTCTACCTGATCGGGTTCCGCAACCGCTTTTTCGTGTTCCTGTCCTGGGCGTGGAGCTATATCACCTTCCGTCGTGGGGCAAGGATCATCACCGGCGTGCCACCGTTTCCTGGCGAGGGTGGCCACGGTCCTCCCGTTACCTAGCAGTTCTATGTATAGTGCTGTCAGGTAAGACATGCCTGTGCACATCGACAAGGATCTGGTGGCGGCCTCGGCCACACCCCTCGTGCTCGCCATCCTCGCCGATGGGGAGAGCTACGGGTACGCCATCCTGAGACGCATACGCGAGCTCTCGTCCGGGGACCTGGAGTGGTCGGACGGGATGCTCTATCCGTTGCTTCATCGTCTCCATCGCTTCGGTTACGTGACAACCACTTGGCGCACCGCAGAAGGCCGGCGTCGCAGGTACTACGGGATAACCGACGATGGCATGGCCGCACTCGTCGACCAGCAGCGCCAGTGGCAGACCGTCACCCGTGCCATGGACGCGCTATGGCGGCGCTTTGACCTGCAGTCGCCGGAGAATGCCTGAACCATGGAGTCGCTCGAGGCACAGATCGAGGAATGGCGCCGATACGTCGGGCAGTCCCCGGCGGTCGATCGCGCTGACATCGACGAGTTGGAGGCCCACCTCAGAGACCAGATCACCGACCTCGGCGAGGCCGGCCTCGAGGCCGACGAGGCGTTCCTCGTCGCGGTGAAGCGAATGGGTGACGTCGACGCCCTTTCCCGCGAGTTCGCTCGCGAGCACAGCGATCGACTCTGGAAACAGCTCGTGCTGACCGAGCCTGACAGGGAGGAGCGTGCATCGAATGGGCTGACCGAGGCTCTCGTCTTCGCCGTGGCGGCGGCCACCGTGACCCAGGTGGCCCGACTCCTCGCCGACTACCCGGCCGAGGAGCCGTCCTGGTTCTACCGCAACGTGAGTCTGTTCGTGCTGCCCTTCCTCGCCTGGTACTTCGTGCGCCGGCGGCATCTGACGCTTCGCTCGGGGTTGGTGGTCACGACGCCGTTCCTGCTCGCCGCCATCGTGGTCAACCTCTATCCGTGGGCCCCGGACTCGGACACCGAGCGCCTCGTCGCCCTCTATCTGCCGGCCGTTCTCTGGTTCGCTGTGGCCATTCCCTACATGGGTGGCATCTGGAGATCGCACGACCGGCGGATGGACTTCGTGCGCTTCAGCGGTGAGTGGTCGATCTACTACGTCCTGATCGCCATCGCCGGTGGAGCGTTGGTGGCCCTGACCGCGGTCATCCTGGACCCGATCGACTCCGATCTGTCCCAAGCCGTCGTCGAGGCAGTGCTCCCATCCGGGGCGGCCGGTGCCGTCATCGTGGCTGCCTGGTTGGTCGAGGCGAAGGCGAGTGTCGTCGAGAACATGGCTCCGGTCCTGGCCAAGGTGTTCACCCCACTGTTCGCCCTGATGTTGACCGGCGCCGCCATCGTCTATGCCGTGACCTGGCTCGGCGGCGATTTCGACCGTGACGTGCTTGTGGTGTTCGACGTCATGCTCGTCATGGTCCTCGGGCTGGTCGTCTATGGCATCTCGGCACGCGGGCCATTGCAGCCGCCCGGTTTGATGGACCGCATCCAACTGGAAGCCATGACGGCCGCGTTGGTGCTCGACCTCATGGTGCTCGGCACCATGGTGGCCCGGATCGGCGACCTCGGATTCACCCCGAATCGGGCTGCGGCGCTCGGCCTCAACCTCGCCCTGCTGGTCAATCTGGCCGGAGCGGCCGTGCTCTCGCTCCGGTTCGTCAGTGGGCGTGTGGCTTTCCACCGTCTCGAGCGCTGGCAGACGGCCTATCTCCCCGTCTTCGCAGGGTGGGCAGCAGCGGTCGTCGTCGTTGTTCCGCCTCTGTTCGGTTTCGAGTAGCCCTCGGTCGCAGCCGATCGTGCGGGTGAGAGGATTTGAACCTCCACGGGCTTTCGCCCACAGGGTCCTAAGCCCTGCGCGTCTGCCATTCCGCCACACCCGCGTGTGTGGGGCCAATTGTCCCATGAGAAGAGCCCTCGACGGCGTCGAGGGCCTGGTGGGCCGCCCGGGACTCGAACCCGGAACCGTTTGATTAAGAGTCAACTGCGCTGCCAGTTGCGCCAGCGGCCCCGACGAATTCTAACTTTGGGAGGCGCTCCTTCACGAAGTCGATCCAGGCCAGCGTGGTGACGAACGCGTCGGTGCTTCGCCTCATCGACACTCGGCAAACGCCGTTAGGCAGATGGTTCTTCCGGTGGCCAGTGCCTTCCGGCTTGATGAAGGTCTTGGTGAAGTCGTCGAGACCTATTCCCAGTTCTGGAGACCAGAACTGTCTTGCCCGAATCTCGTCGTCTTTGAAATGCAGGTTCAGTGCTGCGGTGAAGGTGGTCGAGGAGTCATGAAACCGACGTGTCCAATCCATGAACAATCCTCGCTCAACTTCACCTCTCGACACCACGTCGCCAGGGTGGACTTCTTCACCGGGATCAGGTCCATGATCTCGCCATGAGACAGCCCGCGCCGCCGCAGATCCCGGCCCAGCTCGGATCTCTCCCAACGAGACAGTGAGTCCCATGAGCCGATCCGGGTCCGACATTCGCTCCCCACCTCCATGATTGGACGGTACGAACGGGGTAGGACAGAAACGCGCTCGGAAGTACCCTGATCCCGACACGGGCTGTGGCGCAGTTTGGTAGCGCGCTGCGTTTGGGGCGCAGAGGTCGTCGGTTCAAGTCCGACCAGCCCGACCGAGGCCGTAGAATGGCCCATCTCGCGGGTGTAGCTCAATGGTAGAGCTCCAGCCTTCCAAGCTGGCGGTGAGGGTTCGATTCCCTTCACCCGCTCGAATGGGTCGCCGCCACGGAAAGACCATGGCCCCTTGCCCCTGTAGCTCAATTGGATAGAGCGACGGACTTCTAATCCGTAGGTTGGGGGTTCGAGTCCTCCCGGGGGCGCAACGACGGCCCGTTCGGCCTGGTGGCCGTAGCTCAGTTGGTAGAGCACCTGGTTGTGGTCCAGGAAGTCGCGGGTTCGATTCCCGTCGGTCACCCGAGCGGAAGGGCGCAGCGATGCGCCCTTCTTCATGACGAATAACACGGAGCAACATGCCTACAACCGTTACCGAGACCGGCCCATTCGAGCGTCTGGTGAAGTTCCAGCTGACGGACGACGAGATCAGCGCCGGCAAGGTGGCCACGGCGCGCAAGCTGTCCCAGGACCTGAAGCTGAAGGGCTTTCGCCCGGGCAGGGCACCCCTGCCCGTGGTGGAGGCAGCCGTCGGCTCGGAGCGCCTCCGCAGCGAAGTGATCGACGATCTGGTGCCTCCTGCGCTGAGCGGCATCCTCGACGAGAAGGAACTGAGACCCGCGGTTACGCCCAGCCTGGAGAGGCTCGACGATGTCGAAGGCGGGGTCGAGGTCGAGGTGCTGGTAACGCTCTGGCCCACTGTCGAGCTCCCCAAGTATCGCGATCGTGAGGTCGAGGTCGACTCGCCGGATCTGACCGAGGAGGACCTGGAGACCCAGATCGAGCGGATGCTCGAGCAGTTCGCCACGGTCGAGGAGGCGGAGCGGCCGGCCGAGCAGGGGGACTACGTGTCGATAGACGTCAGGGCGAACAAGGACGGCGAGCCGGTCGAGGACGCCACGGCCTCAGACCTCCTCTACGAGGTCGGCTCCGGTCTCTTCATCGAGGGGATCGACGAGCACCTGATCGGGGCGACCCCCGATGCCCGATTCAGTTTCGCGGCACCCCTTCCCGGAGGATTCGGTGACCGGGCCGGTGAGGTCGTCGACTTCGAAGTCACCGTGAACGAGGTCAAGGAGCGGATCCTGCCTCCGCTCGATGACGACTGGGTCGACGAGAACACCGAGTTCGAGACGGTCGAAGAGATGCGGGATGCCCTGCGGGAGCGTCTCTCCGAGCTCAAGCTCCAGGCGGTCTCCCGCCAGTTCAGCGAACGGGCCTTGAGCACCCTGGTCGACCAGGTCGAGATCGAGCTGCCGGAGGCCCTGGTCAGAGCGGAGATGGACGACCAGCTCCACCGGTTCGTTCATCGACTCGAGGACAGCGAGCTGACCCTCGACGACTACTTCGAGGCATCAGGGATCGGTCAGGAGGCATTCCTCGACGATCTCCGCAACCAAGCCGAGCACTCGTTGCGCAACCAACTCGTGCTGGAGGCGGTTGCCAAGGAGGCGGGCATCGAGGTGACACCGGAGGACTTGTCGAGCGTGCTCCAGGGTCTTGCCGCCCGTTCCGGGGATCCCGTCGCCTACCTGGATGCATTCAGACGGGGCGGCCGGGAATTGGCACTCGCCGGTGATATTCTCAGAAACAGGGCGCTCCGTGAGATCCTCTCGGCAGCGAGACCGGTCGACGAAGAAGGCAACCCGGTCGATTTGAAACTGGAAATGGCAGAAGTCGAGGCCGAGATCGTCGAGGCCGAGCCGGTCGGAGAGGTGCCGTCGGGCGAGGTCGTCTTCGCAGAGGTCGCGGAGGAAGAAGAAGAATGAGCAACCCCGAGTTCAACAACTATGTGATCCCCACCGTTTTCGAGCAGACGAGTCGGGGTGAGCGCTATTTCGACATCTACAGCCGACTGCTCAAAGACCGCATCATCTTCCTGGGGACCCCGATCGACGACACGATCGCCAACCTGATCATGGCCCAGCTGTTGCATCTGGAGTCTGAGGATCCCGACAAGGACATCTTCCTCTACATCAATTCGCCCGGCGGGTCGATTACATCCTTGTTCGCGATCTACGACACGATGCAATACATCAAGCCCGATGTGAACACGGTGTGCATGGGCATGGCGGCCTCCGCCGCTGCTGTCATCCTCGCCGGTGGGGCAGAGGGCAAGCGTTTCGCTCTGCCCCACGCCAGGGTCATGCTCCACCAGCCTCACGGTGGCGCTCAGGGTCAGGCCTCCGACATCGAGATCCAGGCGCGACTGATCGTGCAGATGAGGGAACAGCTCAATCAGATCCTTGCCGAGCACACCGGCCAGGAGTACGAGAAGATCGCTATCGACACCGAGCGGGACTACTGGATGCTCGCCGATGCGGCCAAGGAGTACGGGGTGATCGACGGAATTCTCACCCGTCGTGAACTGGCGGCGGTAGCCTCCAAGTAACGGAGGAGGTCCAACACAGACATGGCACGACTCGGCGAGGGCGGAGAACTTCTCAAGTGCAGCTTCTGTGGCAAGTCGCAGAAGCAAGTGAAGAAGCTCATCGCCGGGCCGGCGGTCTACATCTGCGACGAGTGCATCGATCTCTGCAACGAGATCATCGAAGAGGAGTTCTCCTCCACCGAGGAGATCACCTTCACCGAGCTGCCCAAGCCGGTCGAGATCAACTCGTACCTCGATGACTACGTCGTTGGGCAGGAAGACGCCAAGAAGAAGCTCTCGGTCGCCGTGTACAACCACTACAAGCGGATCCGGGGAGGCGAGGTCCAGCGCGATGTCGAACTGCAGAAGTCGAACATCCTCCTCATCGGGCCCACCGGATCGGGCAAGACGCTTCTCGCCCAGACACTGGCCCGCCAGCTCAACGTCCCTTTCGCCATCGCCGACGCCACCAGCCTGACCGAGGCCGGCTACGTGGGTGAGGATGTCGAGAACATCCTCCTCAAGCTGCTCCAGGCGGCCGACTACGACGTCAACCGCGCTCAGCAGGGGATCATCTACATCGACGAGATCGACAAGGTCTCCCGGAAGGCGGAGAACCCCTCGATCACCCGCGATGTCTCGGGTGAGGGCGTGCAGCAAGCGCTCTTGAAGATCCTGGAAGGCACGGTCGCCTCGGTGCCCCCGCAGGGAGGGCGCAAGCATCCCCATCAGGAATTCATCCAGCTCGACACCACCAACATCCTCTTCATCTGTGCCGGGGCGTTCGGCGGCCTGGAGGACATCATCGCCAACCGGGTAGGGCGGCGGGGCATCGGGTTCGGCGCCGAAGTGCGCGGCCGGGCCGATGGCCGGCCGTCGGAGCTGCTCAACCAGGTGATGCCCGAGGATCTGATGAAGTATGGGCTCATCCCCGAGTTCATCGGGCGGCTCCCGGTCATGGCCACGGTCGAAGATCTCGACATGGATGCCCTGATCAGGATCCTCACCGAGCCGAAGAACGCCCTCACCAAGCAGTACGCCCGGATGTTCGAGATGGACGACGTCGAGCTCGTGTTCACGACCGATTCCTTGGAGGCCATCGCCGCTCAGGCGATCAAACGGGGGACCGGGGCGCGCGGGCTGCGGGCCATACTCGAAGAGGTGTTGCTCAACACGATGTATGACCTCCCATCGCGCACCGACGTGGCACGAGTGGTCATCGATCGAGACGTGGTCGCCGAGAAGGTGAATCCCACCCTGCTCCCCGCCCGAGACGTGGACGGGCCCGCCGAGAAGTCCGCTTAGGCACGCCCCACCACCCCGGCTCGCGAAAAAATCTGAATTACGTTTCTGTAGTTCTTGCCGCGGGAATCGGTCTTGGTCTCGTTACTCTGCCTCCCGGCCTGCTTCGGTGGTCCAACTGACAAGGGGAAATCGGGAGGCGAGAATCCTTCAGCCCGTACACGGTCACCTGGGCGAGGGGTAGCCAATGGTGAGACCGGCCTGTCCCGTAGACAAGAAGGGATAGGAAAACATGGGGATCAGCATGCGGCGACTGCGCATGATGGTCGCGACGACGACGGTCCTTCTTCTCGCGTTGGCGCTACTGCTCGTCATGTCGGGCTCGGCGGACGCGACCACTTCCAAGGGAAGCGACAAGACCACTTCCACCACTCACCACGACGATCACGACGACGAGGACCACAAGCACGACGACAAGTGCGACAAGGACCATCAATCGACAACGACCACCAAGCCCGACGATCACACCACGACCTCGAAGCCGACCACGTCGAGTTCGGAGGACACGACGCCCGACTCGGAGGTGACCACCACCACGCAACCGACCACGACGAATGTGCCGAACATCGTGAACCCCACCGGCGTCTCCACCACCGCACCGGGTGCCGCGACCACGATTGCCGGAAGCTCGACGTCGACGGACTCCGTTCTCGGGACGGAGATCACCACGACCACCGCCCTCGAATCTCTCCCCTTCACGGGGGCCGACGATGCCGGCTGGGCTTTGCTCGCGGCCGCCGCCCTCGTCTTGGGCGGGATTCTCGTGATCGGCTCTCGACGCGAGGACAACCGGTAGTCCTGTCGACCACGGATCTATGACGGACTGAGGGGCCGCGGAGTCACCGGGGCCTCTCAGATCCACGGCTACGAGGACAATTCGGGACCAACGTCAACGTGTTCGGGCAACTGGACTCTATGTCTCGGCCCCCGGTCACCGCATGATGTGGTTGTTGACCACTCGCGGTGATCGCGCGGGGATCGCCATGAGTTGAAAAGTGGAACGGGAGGCGGTGAATCCCGGCCCTCAGGCAGCGGTCACTCGGGCCGGGTGGAGCCAGTAGTGAGACCGGCCCCTTCCTGGAATGGTTGGAGGCCATCATGGTCAAGCTGAGACAGAGGAGTGGCGGGGCGTTGTTGATCCTTGCCGGTCTCGTCGTCGGGCTGTTCCCGTTGGTGGCGACGGCAGCTCCTGTGGATGACGGGGGACAGGACACGGCATGGTCCGAGCCCATGAACCACGAGCCCTACTGGGAGGACTACTTCGCCGCCGCCGGCCGGATCGTCGAGTGCACCAAGTTCGAGAATCACAGCGGCTTCATCCCTGCGCAGTACGAAGCCGCGGTGGTCAAGGACGGGAACTTCGTCCGTATCTACGAGCAGCAGGGCGCGTACCAGGCGCTGGGACCGTGGAACCCGAGCAGTGGCAAGCATTTCGAGGCCCCTCACTCATGGGTGATGAAGTGCAACTTCGAAGAGACGCCGACCTACACGGTGAAGGTGGAGAAGAAGTGGCTGGGTGATGACCAGGGCAGCGCGGTGGCGACGATCCTGCTCAACGGTGTCGAGGGCCCGATCAGCGGCTTGCTCCCCGGTGACGAGGTAATCATCAGCGAGTCGGTCTCAGACATGCCTGAAGGTTGTGTCTTCACGGCCGAACCTTCATTGCCCTGGACCTACATCGTCGATCCGGACGACGCGAAGAAGGATGTGATCAAACTCGAACTGAGAAACACCGTCGAGTGTGCGAAAACCCCTCCGAAGGTGACCCTCGAGTTTCAGAAAGACTGGCAGCCGCCGGACGTCGAAGACGAGGTGACGGTCGACTTCTACGTCAACGACGAGGGGCCCTACTCCGAAGGGGAAGTCATCGATGTGACGGACCTTCAGGGTGAGGAGGTCGCCCTGGCGGAGCAGGTGACCGGGTTGTCGGACAACTGCACCTTCGAATCGGATCTTCCGCTCACGTACCGGGTTCCGGTACTGGGTGACTACGAGTTGGAGCTCGCATGGCACGGTCATGAGAAGCCCAAGTCGATCCACGAGGTGATCGAAGTCACCAACGTGGTCACCTGTGTCGAAGACAAGGGTTCGACCACGACGAGCACGACCGAGGGCAAGGTGGCGCCGACGGTGGTGACAACCACCGAGGGGACCACTACGACCACCTCCAAAGCGGTGGTGAGCTCGGTCGAGGCCGAGGCCGAGACCCTGCCATTCACCGGATCCGGTGATCTCGGCTGGTTGGCTCTGGCCGTTGGGGCTCTTGCCGTCGGGTCGATCCTGGTGGTGACGGGGAGGAAGGAAGAGGGCTAGATATCGACGCCAGCCGTATGGAAAGGGGTCCCGGGCCAACCGGGGCCCCTTGACGCGGGGACTGACTAGTCAGCCCGTGTCACTCTCCAACTGGGTCGCCCGACCCGTTGACAGCCGCGCCAGCCTCACCCAGTATGTCGCCGTCGGTCACCCAGAGTGGCCGACGCTCCGGTAGGGGAATTTGGGAGGCTGCGAATCCGGACCTGTAAAACGGTCACCTGGGTCCGGGGGAGCCAGTGGTGAGACCGGCCTGTCCCACAACGAAGGGATAGGAACATATGTGGGCGGAGACGACCATGGTCGTCAGGGAGGCAATCGACACGCGCTTCGAGCGCGTTTTTGGCGTCGGGGGTGCGGCATGAGAGGCACCCATGTGGCCCGACTCAAGGGCCTCGATCGAGTCCTGGCTGTGCTCAGTGCTTCGGCGTTGTTCTTGTCATTGATGGTGGTGTTCGCCCCTGCGGCGCTGGCCCATCATCCCGAGATAAGCGCCAGCCAGGTATGTGAGGAAGGCGAGGTGAGGATCGCCTACGAGTCGGTCAGCTGGCTCACCACCGGGGCTTCCGGTTCGGCACACAACGACATCCGGATCGAGATCCAGGTCAATGGCAGTGGAACCTGGGTCGAAGTGGGCAACGGTGCCTACAACGCCGGGAACGACTACCGGTTCTCCGGCAGCTTCGATGCCGAGCCGTATGTGGGCGACAGTCTCGTGGTGAGGGCTCGCGCGGTCGGGCCATGGACCAATGGTCAAGGAGGCGGCGAGACCCGGTCCACCAGTGCCATCGTGGTGAATCTCGAATGCAGTGAGAACGCTACTGCGGTCGATCCGGAGGTGTCGCTGTCCGAGGTCTGTGGCGTTGCCGACTTCCTGGTGGTGCCGGGCACCGTCGGGGTGACCTATCTCCTCGATGGTCAGGCGGTCAACGGTGAGACGATCACCGGGCCTGTCTCCGGAACGCTGACCGCGGTGGCCGAGCAGGGTTACCGGTTGACCAACCCGGAGTGGTCGTTCGAGTTTCAGCTCGAGGCGGGAGATCCCTGTCCCGGCGAGGTGACACCGGTCGCTCCCGGAGTGGTGCAGAGCACCGAGTGTGGCCGCCAGGGAAGCGTGAGCTTCCCGGTCACGCCAGGTCTCAGGTATCTCCTCGACGGATTGGACGTGAGCGGGCAGACGCTTCCCGGGCCGATCTCCGGCACGGTCATGGTGGAGGTGCTGCCGGGATACGTGCTGGCGGAGGGCGCAGTCACCGAGATCTCCTTCCTGGTGGCGCCTGCCGAGGTCTGCGACGAGGTCCTCGACGAGGAGATCGAGCCAGACGAGGTCGCTGATCTCGAGGTGTTGCCATTCACCGGTTCCGACACGGGGCTGCTCGTCGCATTGGGCACAGCCCTGCTCGGCATCGGCTGGACCCTGGTCCGAGGAGCGAGACGGCGGGAGCAAGACTGACCCCGGTCGGTCTTGAAGAGAGGAGGAAGGCCCCGGGATTAACCTCCCGGGGCTTTTCTCATGGATTATCAAGAGGCCCTCGCATATCTGGACCGTCATATCGCCCTTGGGGTGAGACCGGGCCTCGAGCGCATCGAGAGCCTGCTGGACTACATGGGGCAGCCTCACGAGGGCTACCCGATCATCCACGTGGCCGGGACCAACGGCAAGACGTCGACCTCTCGTCTCGCCACCCTCATCCTCGTGTCACACGGTCTCACCACCGGTACCTACATCTCGCCCCATCTGCAGCACGTCGAGGAGCGCCTCTCGATCAACGGCCGCTTCGCCAACGAGGAGGAATTCGCCCTGGCCGTGTCCGATGTCGCTGCTTTCGCCCAGTTGCGTGAAGAGGCTGGACATGAGCCGAACACCTACTTCGAGCTCACGACGGCGGCCGCATTCGCCTTCTTCGCCGAGCAGGCGGTCAATGCCGCCGTCCTCGAGGTAGGCCTCGGCGGACGGCTCGACGCCACGAACGTCGTCGACGCCGAAGTCTGCGTCCTCACCAGCATCGGGATCGAGCACACCGAGTACCTGGGGGACGACGTCGCCACGATCGCAGGGGAGAAGGTCGCAATCGCCGGGACCAACTCGATCCTGATCAGCGGGCCGCTCCCAGATGCGGCGTTCGAGGTGGCGGAGGGCCGTGCCAGGGACCTGGGCATCCAGCATCGTCACTATGGAAGAGACTTCTCGGTCCTCGACGCCGAGCGAGCCGTCGCAGGGTGGCTGGCGACCATTGCTGGGGCCGAGGACACCTATGAGGACGTGTTCCTCCCTCTGCACGGCCGGTACCAGCTGGTGAATCTGGCCAACGCCGTGGTCGCCGCCGAGGCGCTGGTCGGTAACCGACTCGACATCGAGTCGATCCGTGATGCCGCCGCCGCGGCAACGATGCCTGGGCGCATGGAGGTGGTATCGACCCACCCTCTCTTGCTGCTCGACGGCGCCCACAACGCGGACGGAGTCGCCACCATGGTCGAATCCTTGCGCGAGGAGTTCCCCACGACGAGATGGCATCTCGTCCTCGGGGTGATGGGCGACAAGAACGTCGAGGCAATGATGGAGAAGCTGGCTCCTCTCTGTGAGGCAATAGTGGTCACCGCCCCCGGATCCGAGCGGGCGATAGCACCTGGCGAGCTGGCCGAGCGGGTGCGGCGGCTGGTGGACCTGCCCGTGCTCGTCGCCGGGGACGTGGAGCACGCCCTCGACATGGCCCGGGCGGAGGCGGGGCCCGATGGGGCCGTCCTGGTGGCCGGGTCGTTGTACCTGGTCGGGGAGGCGCGCGACCTGTTGCTCTGAGCTCGGGTCGCGTGCGCGTCCGGTATGGAAGGGGTGCGCACGACCAGGGTCCGATACCCTGCCCCGATCATGGCTGCCGAGAACACATTCATCATGGTCAAACCCGACGGTGTCGCCCGCGGCTTGGTGGGCGAGGTGATCTCCAGGTTCGAGCGCAAGGGGCTCACATTGGAGCGAATCGAGATGCTCACCATCGACGAGGACTTGGCGAAGCGCCACTATGCCGAGCACGTGGAGAAGACGTTCTTCCCCGAGCTGCTCGAGTTCATCACATCGGGCCCCGTGGTGGCGATGCAATGGTCGGGGGAGTCGGCGATCGCCGTCTCCCGGGGCCTCATGGGAGCGACCGACCCCGGTCAGGCGGCCCCGGGGACCATCCGGGGTGACCTCGGGCTGATGGTGACCCACAACATCGTGCACGGCTCGGACGGGCCGGAGAGCGCTGCCCGGGAGCTGGCGATCTTCTTCGGCTGATCGGGTCAGGGCCCCCGGCCCCGAGAATCTGGCGCAATGGCACAAGAACAGGCTGTCACCTACACTCGCACGGTCAGCGCGGGAGTCATCACCAGCTATGGCTGAAACCCTTCTTTCCTTTGCGGGCCAGGACATGGCTATCGACCTCGGCACCGCCAACACCCTGGTCTACGTGCGTGGTGGTGGGATCGTGCTCAACGAGCCGTCGGTGGTCGCCATCAACTCGCAGAACGGGCGCGCCCTGGCGGTTGGGATGGAGGCCAAGCGGATGATCGGGCGCACTCCCGCCCACATCACCGCGATCCGCCCGCTCCGCGACGGCGTCATCGCTGATTTCGACGTCACCGAGAAGATGCTGCGTTACTTCATCCAAAAGGTCCACCGGAGGAAGTGGGCACGACCGAGAATCGTGGTGTGCGTCCCCTCCGGGATCACCCCGGTGGAGAGACGAGCGGTCGAGGAGGCCGCCTACCACGCCGGGGCGCGCCGGGCGTACACCATCGAAGAGCCCATGGCCGCTGCGATTGGCTCCGGGCTCCCGATCGGCGAGCCTGCCGGATCGATGGTGGTCGACATCGGAGGAGGCACCACCGAGGTTGCCGTCATCTCGCTTGGCGGGATCGTCGTCTCCCGTTCGATCCGGGTGGGCGGCGATGAGCTCGACACGGCGATCATCGACTGGGTGAAGAAGGAGTACAACGTCCTGATCGGAGAGCGGACAGCCGAGCAGTTGAAGCTCGCCGTCGGCTCTGCCTGGCCCTATGCCGACGAGCCTTCGGCCGAGGTGCGTGGCCGTGACCTGGTGACCGGGCTGCCGAAGACGATCCTTCTCTCCAGCCCTGAGATCAGAGAGGCGATCGAAGAGCCGACCCAGGCCATTGTCGACGCGGTCAAGTTCACGCTCGACAAGACCCCCCCTGAGTTGGCTGCGGACATCGTGGAACGGGGGATCGTGCTCACCGGGGGAGGAGCGCTGCTGGTCGGGCTGGACCATCGTCTGGCCCATGAGACGGGGATGCCCATCGTGACTGCGGCCAAACCGCTGCAGTCGGTGGTGCTCGGCTCGGGAAAGTGCCTGGAGGAGTTCGACACGCTGCAGAACGTGCTCGTGTCTTCGTCCCGGCCGTGACAGCCCCGACCCGTCTTGAGCCATGCTGACTTCGAAGCGAACAGACCGCGCTCTCCCCACCTTCATCACCCTCCTCGTGGTCGGCGTCCTCTTGATGACCTTCGACGTCCGGCTGGAGGGTGGGGGAGTGGTCGGGGTGCTCCGCAGCGGTACCCAGGCGATCGTCTCGCCTCTCCAGCGTCTTGCTGCCTACGCGGTGACGCCCGTCGCCAACGCCCTCGACAGCCTCTCCAATGTCGCATCGCTGCGTGAGCAGAATGCGGTCCTCAGCGCTGAGCTGGCTGCTGCGCAGGCCAGTCTGGTCGCGGTCCAGGACCAACTGGCGCGACTCGAGCTGCTCGAGCAGATCTACGAGCTGGGCACCGACGAAGAGGTCGTGGGCCGCACCATCGCCAATGTGATCGGGGCGGTCGACGCGGCATTGATCATCGACAAAGGAACCAACGACGGCGTCGTGGCCGGCCAGCCGGTCATCGATACCAACGGCTACGTGGTGGGAACGGTGAGGAGCGCCAGCACCGGGAGCGCCACCGTCTTGCCGATAACCGCCACCCGGGAGGGTTTGACCGTGCTGGTCGGGTCGCAGACCGGCACGCTCGTGTCCAGGGCCTTTTCCTCCGATCTCGGCCTGGAGATGGACCTCGACATCTTCGATGCCCGGGAGCCAGTCCTCGCCGGCGACCGTGTTCTCACCTCAGCCGCCAGCACCAACTATCCGGCAGGGCTGCCGGTGGGCGAGGTGATCGAGGACGCCTCCCCGGAGTCGACCTCGCTGGCCACCACGGTACGACCGTTCGTCGACACCGAGTCGCTCCGGTTCGTTGTCGTCCTCGCCTGGCCACCCGATCCCGTCACCGCGGTGACCGACGACACGGTCCCCGAGGAGGAGACGACGACCACGACCCTCGACGAGGGGGCGAGCACCACGACCGTGCCCGAGGAAGATGGCTGATGCGAGGCCGCACCGCGTTGGTGATCGGCCTCACGGTGGTGATCGCCATAGTGATCCAGACCACCCTGTTCGGGCGGCTTCGCATCGTGACCCCCGACCTGGTGATGCTGATCGGGATCCTGCTCGCGTTGACCCGGGTGCGCACCGAGGCGGTGCTCGGGGTCGCCTTCCTCTCAGGGCTGATCATGGACCTGCTCGGCGCCTCGTTGATCGGGCTCCGCGCCGTGGTGTACACGACGGTCGCCTTCATCGCGGTCCGCACCAAGGAGAGGGCCGAGCTGGGGAGAGTGACAATCGCCATCTGGGCCGGCGTTCTGACCCTGGTCGGAGTGGTGCTGCTGATCCTCATCGGCACCCTGTTTGGCGAGGTCAGCCTGCTCGGGGAAGACGCGGTTAGCCGGATGATCCTCGTACCGTTGGCCAATCTCGCCGTGGCCGGCCTGCTGGCGCCCACATTCGTGCGTCTGGTGGATCGGGACCGCACAGCCCTCCGATACCCATGAAATTCGCCCTCAGACTCACGACTCTCGGTGTGGTCTTCATGTCGATGTTCGCCGTGATCGGTCTCAGGCTTTGGTTCGTCCAAGTGGCGGAAGGCCCCCAGATAGCTCAGGCGGCCGAAGAGGCGACCTGGATCGGAAAGTCCTCCTTCGCTGCCCGCGGCGACATCTACGACCGGAATGGGACCCTGCTCGCCACGAGCCGAATGGTCCCGGCGGTGATGGTCGACCGGACCTTCGTCCAGCCCGAGCAGCGCGGCGCCCTCATCCAGGAGCTGGCCTCGATTACGGGGGTCGACCCGGTCGAGCTGGACGAGATGTACGAGGAGGCCGGGATCAATGGACGATTCCAGGTCGCCACCGTCTCGAACGAGACGGCCTACGCCATCAACGAGTCCCTATCCGGCCTGCCCGGTGTCGAGGTGGTCAAGGTCCCCGAGCGGGTGTACCTCTCCGGCCCGACCCTCGCCCATGTGATCGGGCACCTGGGGCTGCCCGAGGAGGCAGACCTGGAGGCACGGCCCGACCTGGATCGCAACATTCGCATCGGCAAGCTGGGCGTGGAGCGTGTGTACGACGAGGTGCTCCAGGGCACGAGCGGCTTCGTCGAGTACCGGGTCCGGCACGGGGAGATCATCGAGCAGCGTGACCCGGTCGAGCCTGTGGCGGGCAGTTCCCTGGTCCTCAACGTCGATCTGGCGCTCCAGGAGCAGGTGGAGCTGGCCCTCCAAGACGGTGTCGCCCTGTCCAACGAGGTCAAGGAGGAGACGAGGGACGAGGGCGAGGACGTCTTCAGTGAGACACAGCGAGCTGCGGCAGTCGTCCTCGATGCTCAGACCTTCGACGTTCTCGCACTCGCCTCCTTCCCCGATTTCGACCCTCAGCTGTTCGTCACAGGCATCGACGAGACGACGTTCGAGGGGCTGAACGAGACCAAAGCCTTCAACAACCTGGCCATCAGCGGTCTGTACCCGCCCGCATCCACCTTCAAGGCGATCACATATACCGCCAAGCTGGAAGAGGACCTCCCCTTTCCTGCCGAGGTCGAGGGCGTCGACGCACCAAACGACCTGATCCATTGCGACGGGACGCTGGAATATGGGGTCCTGGCCGACGGCTCGCCGCAGGTGAAGCGGGACTGGTACAACCCGCGCAGCCTCGGTTGGCTCGACATCCACGGGGCGTTGGAGAACTCGTGCAACATCTTCTTCTGGAACGTCGGCCTGGGGACCTGGCTCAGGTACAAGGAGACCCCGAAGGAGAACATCCTGCAGGACTGGGCGATACGGCTCGGTTACGGCGAGGAGACCGGAATAGACCTGGGCAGCGAGTCCGCAGGCATCGTGCCGACCAGGGAGCTGTTCGAGGAGTGGAAGGAGTATCAGCTGGAGAACCCCGACCAGCCTCCCCGGCTCGAGCCCTCGCGGCTCGAGCTGGCCTCGCCGTGGTTGGGTGGCGACCTGATGGACTTCGCCATCGGCCAGGGCGCTTTCACCGCAACCCCACTCCAGGTGGCGACGTCCTTTGCAGTCCTCGTCAACGGCGGGACCATGTTGGAGCCGAGGGTGGTCAAGGAGATCGTCGACCCGGAAGGAAACGCAACCCCAGTCGGCAGGCCCGCCCCGGTCGACGTCGGCATCGACCCGGCTACCAGGTCCTCGCTGCTCGAGGACCTCGGGCGCGTGGTCAACAGTGGCACCGCGGCGGCTGCCTTCAGCGATTTCGGCGAAGGAGTCGAGCAGGTCGGGGGGAAGACCGGGACCGCCCAATCCTCCGCAACCCGTGACAACCATGCGTGGTTCGTCGGCGTCGCCCCTCTCGACGACCCCCGCTACGTCGTCGCCGTCCTGATCGACGAGGGTGGATCCGGCGGTCAGGTCGCCGCTCCGGTTGCCAGGCAGATCCTGCAATATCTCATGGGCAACGAGACCACCCCGATCGTGGAAGGTGAGGAGGCCGACTGATGGCGGTGATCTCCCGGCTCCGTGAGGTCGCAGTCGACCGCCGTCACAACAAATCGGACCGGATCCTGTTCGGGACGATGCTCGCCCTGTCCGGTTTCGGCCTCCTGATGATCTACTCGGCGACGAGCAGCACCGGCTCGGTGGGGATGGAGCGGCAGATGATCTTCGTGGCCGCAGGTCTGACCATCTACGCGATCATCTCCAACATCGACTACCGGGAGTACCGCAACCTGATCCCGATGGTGGCGATCGTGGTGCTCATCGCCCTGTTCGCCGTCTATCTGTTCGACCCGGTCAACGGGGCCCAGCGTTGGATCCCCCTTGGGTTCTTCAAGCTGCAACCGGCGGAGTTCGCCAAGGTCGTGGTGATCCTGCTTCTCGCCGCGCTTCTGTCTCCGGCCAACCGCGAGGAGATCGGTCGCAGGCAGCTCGATTGGCCCACCATCTTCCGGGCCATCCTGGTGATAGCGGTCCCGGCCGTTCTCATCCTCCTCGAGCCCGACCTGGGCACCACCCTCGTCTTCGGCTTCATCCTCTTTGTCATGCTGTTCGCCGCCGGGGCGACCTGGCGCCAACTGGTGGCCCTGGCGGGAGCTTCGGCGATTCTCGTCTTCGTGGTGATCCAGCAAGGCTGGCTGGAGAGTTACCAGCTAGACCGCATCAAGGTGCTCTTCGACTCGACCATCGACCCGCAGGGGATCGGCTACAACCTCCGCCAGTCGAAGTTCGCCATCGGCTCGGGCCAACTCTTCGGCCGTGGCCTGTTCGCCGAGGGGACCCAGACGTCCTTCGAGTACGTGCCCGAGCAGGAGACCGATTTCATCTTCACCGCGGTCGCCGAGCAGCTCGGGTTCGTTGGTGCGATCCTGGTCCTGGCCGCATTCGCGGTGATCATTTGGCGGCTCCTGGTGATCGCGGCCAATGCCAGGGATCGGTTCGGGGCCCTCATCGCCATTGGTCTGGCGGCGATGATGGTCTTTCACGTCTTCGTCAATGTCGGGATGACCATCGGGATCATGCCGGTCACCGGCCTTCCCCTGCCCTTCTTGAGCGCCGGTGGGTCGTTCTACCTGGCGATGACGCTATCGCTCGGGGTGGCCAACTCGATCTGGCTGATGAGGACCCCGGTGCCCGGGGAGAATCAGCTCACCTGATTCGGGTATACGCTGCCGGCCGATGTATCGCCGCGATCACGATGGCTGGGTCGAGGTCATCTGCGGGCCGATGTTCTCGGGGAAGAGCGAGGAGTTGATCCGACGCGTCACCCGCTATCAGATCGCTCGGGTCCCGGTGCAGACCTTCAAGCCCAGGCTCGACGTCCGCTATGCCGACACCGAGGTCGTCTCCCACTCGAGTCTCAAGGTGGATGCGATCCCGGTGGAGAGCGCCGCCCAGCTCCTGCGCCGGATCGATGACAGCACCGAGGTGATCGGCATCGACGAGGGGCAGTTCTTCGACGTCGAGCTCGTGGAAGTCGTGGAACAGCTGGCCCGGGCCGGTAAGCAGGTGATCATCGCCGGTCTCGACACCGACTACCTCCGCCGTCCCTTCGAGCCGATACCCACCCTGTGCGATCGGGCGGAGTACGTCACCAAGATGCTCGCGGTGTGCCATCGGTGTGGCGGCCCTGGGATGTACACCCAGCGCATCGTCCACTCCGACGATCTCGTGGTCCTCGGGGCGCAGGGCTCCTATGAGGCCCGTTGTCGCAGGTGCTACGACCCTTCGGAGCCGGAGCAACCCGAGTTGGGCCTCGGGGGCGGATAGGCTCAGCCCCGCCTTTCTGGTACCATCTTCCCGTCCGCCAGACGCGACACCTTCCCTCTCTCGGAGTGTTTCGTTGATGAGCACCCACACGCGCCGGGCATCCGGTGCGACCGACGGTTTCCACGCCGGCCGCTTCCATGAGGAGTGGTCGAGGCAACGCGGAATGGCGTACAGCTTCGAGGACGAGAGCCCGACCAGGAAACGGGCTGAATCGTCTCTTCGCCCAGTAGAACTCAGAGGAGTGAGATCAGATGGCTCTATTTCGCAAGAAGAGCCCCCAAGTCATCCGGAGATCCTCGACCGAGGGGACGGTTGAGGAGCGCAAGACAGTCCGCGTCAAAGGACGCAAGGTAGAGGTCACCAGGGTCGAGGGCCGGCCGGCCCAGCCCAAGCCGGCCAAGAAGGACAGACGCCGGCAGACCTCTGGCAAGAGCTCCGCACATCACGGCGGCAATGGGATTGCCACGTCGAGGACACGTTCCCGGCGTCCGGTCGACGACGAGGTCATCGTCCCCGTCGAGACCGGACGGAAGCAGATGCTGGTGCGGGTCACCCGCGGTCAGACCCAGATGGTCATCCTCGAGGGCCCGGTGCTCGTCGAGCACTACGTGGCACGCGAGGACGCCGGCTCGGTGGCGGGCAACATCTACCTGGCCAAAGTGCGCAACGTCCTCCCGGGGATGGAAGCGGCCTTCCTCGACTTCGGTGCTCCCAAGAACGGTGTTCTCTACGCCTCGGACGTGGCTGTCGACGGCAAGGGCAACGGGCGATCGAACCGTCGCATCGAGAGCGTCCTCAAGGAAGGCGACGAAGTCCTGGTCCAGGTGACGAAGGACGCCATGGGGGCGAAGGGGGCGCGGCTCACCGGGATCCCCTCGCTCCCCGGCCGCTACCTCGTTCTCGTCCCTGACTCGGACAGCATCGGCATCAGCCGCCGGCTGCCCGACGAGGACCGGTCGCGGCTACGTGATGTGATCAACAAGGTCCGCCCCGAGGGCTACGGCGTGATCGTGCGCACCGCCGCCCTCCACGCCAGTGCCGAAGAGCTGGCGGCGGACATCTCCCGATTGCGGAAGGTCTGGGATGGAATCCAGGAGGAGGCCAAGAGTGGGGGGGCTCCCCGGATGGTCCATGAGGAGCCCGAGCTCCTGATCAAGGTCATCCGTGAGCACTTCACGGGCGATTTCAGGAAGCTGCTCATCGACGACCCGAGGGCGTACGAGACCGTAGTCGGCTATCTGCGCGGGACTGCCCCGGACCTGGTCTCGAAGGTCCAGCTCTACGAGGACGAGGTCCCTCTCTTCGAGAGGTACCACGTGGACGACCAGCTCAGGAAGGCTCTGGACCGCAAGGTGTACCTTCCGTCCGGCGGGCATCTCGTCATGGATCGCACCGAGGCCCTGACCGTCATCGACGTCAACACGGGCAAGTTCGTCGGGTCGTCCAACCTGGAGGAGACCGTCCTGCAGAACAACCTCGAGGCGGCAGAAGAGATCGGCCGCCAACTCCGTCTCCGCGACATCGGCGGGATCATCGTCATCGACTTCATCGACATGGAGACGATCGACAACCAGCAGGCTGTGCTCAGACGTCTCAAGGAGACTCTGGCCAAGGACAAGACCCGGACCCAGGTCTTCGAGGTCTCTCACCTGGGTCTGGTGGAGATGACGCGCAAGAACGTCTCGGCGGGGCTGCTGGAACAGTTCTCCTCGAAGTGCGAGACGTGTGGCGGCCGGGGGATAATCGTCCACGAGCATGCGGTGGCGGCCGAGGACCTGATCATCGACGCTGCAGTGGGCGACTTCGACTGAGTCGTGGCAATCGCTTTGCCGGTTGAGGCCGGTGGCCTGTAGAATCCAGGTTCTCTACCCCCTTCCAAGAGGTTTACCCATGTACGCCATCATTCGCGCCGGAGGCAAGCAGGCCAAGGTGCAGTCGGGTGATGTCATCGAGATAGAGCGGCTCAAGGGAGACGCCGAACAGATCACCTTCGCCCCGCTCCTGGTGGTGGACGACAAGGGCAATGCCGTGTCTGATCGAGACGTGCTGTCCAAGGCAACGGTGACCGCCAGGATCCTGGGGGAGTCGCAGGGGCCGAAGATCGACATCTTCAAGTACAAGAACAAGACGGGGAATCGCAGGCACCAAGGGCATCGCCAGAAGTACACCCAGATCGAGATCACCGCCATCGACCTGCCCGGAGCCGGCAGAGCCAAGACGGCGACCGCCAAGACGGCCGCCAAGCCAGATCAAGAGCCCGCGGCCAAGCCCACTGCCGAGCCCGCCAAGAAGCCGGCGGCCAAGACCGCGGCCAAGACGGCCGACAAGTCGGAGACCAAGCCGGCGGCGAAGCCCGCCGCCAAGAAGCCCGCGGCCAAACCGGCGGCGCGACCAGCCAAGAGCGCCACATCCGAGGAGGAATGAGATGTCCAAGACCAAAGCTGGGGGATCATCCAAGAACGGCCGCGACTCGGCGGCCAAGAGACTCGGGCCAAAGGTGTTCGACGGGGAGTTCGTGAATGCGGGAGCGATCCTCGTTCGCCAGCGGGGCACCCGAATCCATCCGGGCAACAACGTCGGCCGTGGCAACGATGACACCCTGTTCGCCACGTCGGCAGGGACGGTGAAATACGGGAGCCGGGACAACCGGCGGCTCGTCCACGTCCTGCCCGAGTGATCGAGCTGTAGCACCGCTAGGTTCCGGTCGTGTTCGTCGACCGGGTTCGCGTCAATCTCCGCGCCGGTAACGGCGGAGCCGGAGTCGCCTCATTCGTCAGGGCCCGGGGGAAGCCCAAAGGCAAGCCCACCGGGGGCAACGGGGGCCACGGCGGATCGGTCTATCTCCAGGCCGACCCTTCAGTGGCAACTTTGCTCCGCTACCAGAGGAACCCCCATCACGCCGCCGGTCACGGCACCCATGGCGAGGGCGACCTCCGTCACGGCCGTGCTGGCGATGATCTCACGGTGATGGTCCCGCTGGGGACGGTCGTCTTCGACGAGGAAGGTGTGATGGTCGCCGACCTGGTCGAGCCGGGTCAGCGGGTCGAAGCCGTGAGAGGAGGCCGCGGTGGGCGCGGCAATGCGGCATTCGTCAACCCATCCAACCGTGCCCCGGCGGTGGCCGAGCAGGGCGAATACGGGAGGGCCGAGTGGTTCACGCTCGAGATGAGGCTGCTGGCCGATGCTGCCCTCATCGGGTTCCCAAACGCCGGGAAGTCGACCTTCATCTCCAACGTGTCGGCCGCCAAACCAAAGATCGCCGACTATCCGTTCACCACCCTCGAGCCCAACCTCGGGGTGGTCGGGTTCGAGGGCCGTGAGTTCGTGCTTGCCGACATCCCCGGCCTGATCGAAGGAGCGGCCGAGGGCCGAGGGCTCGGTCATGAGTTCCTGCGACATGTGGAACGCGCCAGGGTGCTGGTGATCCTCCTCGACCCGTCGCCCCTCCAGCCCGAGCCGCCGTCCCGCCAGCTCGACATCCTGACCAGCGAGATCGAGGCCTACTCACAGGAGCTGGCGCGCCGTCCCCGGCTGGTCCTGCTCAACAAGGTCGATCTGGGCGGGTTCGACGAAACGGTGCGAGCACTGGGAGCGATGCCGGTGTCTGCCGTGACCGGGTCGGGCGTTCGTGAGGCGCTTCACGCCATCGCCGACCTGGTCGACCAGGCACACAGGATGGCTCCGGAGAGAAAGGGGTTCGTGCTCCACCGACCTCTCGGGCCGACGTTCACGGTCCGGCGCGAGGACCGAGGTTGGCGGGTGGAGGGGGTCGCAGCGGAGCGCGCCGTCGCTTTCGCCGACTTGACGATCGGAGAGGCGGCAGACATGGCCGCCTGGCGATTGACGCGGCTCGGGGTGAATGAAGCCCTGGCGAAGGCGGGAGCGGTGGCCGGCGACGAGGTGCGCATCGGCGACCTCACTTTCGAGTACACCCCGGATCCCGGTGAGGAGTGATCTCAGCCGGTTGCCAGTATCACGGCGCACACCAGCCCGATGAGGGTGAGGCCGGCGAAGCCTGCCACCACGGGCCAGGTCCCTTCCCTGGCGTAATAGCCGGGACTGTTGATGGTGGAGTAGACCATCCCACCGATGGCGACGCCGGCGACCACCCGCGCCCAGTCTTCTGCCTCGGCCACGAGCAGCGAGAGTCCACCGATGACGAGGGTCATCGCCAGGACGCATTCGGCGGTGACGTGGAACCAGATCGCCCGATCACCCGACGAGGCTTCGGGGACCTTGTGGGCGGTGAGGGCGAAGGCCCAGAATGCGAGAATGCCGGCACCGGCGATCAACTCCACCACCGCGACGAACGTCATTGGAACGATTGTCGCGTCGAGCTCGAACGCGGCCAGGGTCCAACGACTCCAACTGATGGGAAGTCAGCGGCTGCCGGCGCATCCGACACAGTGGGCCGTGGCGGGAAGGGCGGCGAGGCGCTCGGGTGGGATCACGGCGCCGCAGGCATCGCAGACCCCATAGGTGCCGCTCTCGATCTTCTCGATAGCCCTGTCGACGTCGTCGATCGATGCCGCCAGCGATCGGGCGGTTGCGGTGGTCGACATGCGCTCGACCGCCTCGGTGGTGCCGTCGCCGACCCTCTTGCCGAACGAAACACCCACGCTCTCCGTCGGCGGGGCGGTGAGACGGCGCAGCTCGGCCTTCAGGGCCCTGCGGCGCTCCATCAACTCCTCATGTAGATCCGCCCAATCCGCATTCGCGTTCATGTTCCGAGGCTAGGTAGCCCGCGATGCGGTTGGCCGACGGGGCCGCCCGTAGAATGTGCCGGGAACCAGGAGAGAGATGAACTTCGAAAGCCCACACGCCGTCGCCGAGGCCCTCCGCTCGGTCGACTATCTGCCCGACGACCGGATCTCTCAGGTGGTGTTCCTCGCCGATCGTCTCGACAAGCCGATCCTGGTCGAGGGGCCGGCCGGAGTCGGTAAGACGGAGCTGGCCAAGTCGCTGGCCCGAGTGACGGGGCGGGACTTGATCCGGCTCCAGTGCTACGAGGGCCTCGACGAGGCGAAGGCGCTCTACGAGTGGAACTACAAGAAGCAACTGCTCCGAATCCAGTCCGACGTCGACCACGAGTGGGACGAGATCGAACAGGACATATTCTCCGAGGACTTCCTCCTCGCTCGCCCGCTCTTGGAGGCGATCAGGTCGAAGGAACCGGTCGTCCTACTCATCGACGAGGTCGATCGGGTCGAGGTGGAGACAGAGGCGCTCCTGCTCGAGATCCTCTCAGATTTCCAGGTGTCGATCCCCGAGCTGGGGACCATCACCGCAGAGACGCAGCCGATCGTGGTGCTCACCTCGAACAACACCCGTGAGCTCAGCGAGGCACTCAAACGACGCTGTCTGTTCCTCCACATCGACTATCCGGACGCCGCTCGTGAACAGGAGATCCTGAGCGCACGCGTGCCGGGTCTCTCCGAGCACCTGGCGGGACAGGTCGCACGGGTGGCCCGCTCGATCCGGGGCCTCGATCTGAAGAAGTCGCCCTCGGTGTCGGAGACGATCGACTGGGCCCGCACGCTGCTCGCGCTGTCGGTCGAGGACGTCGACGAAGACATCATCGGCGACACGCTGCACGTCCTTCTCAAGTACCAGGTCGACATCGAGAAGGCGGGCAAAGAGCTGACCTCGGGCGCCGCCCAGGGCTGACGTGCTCGGGGTCATAACCGGGTTCGTCGACGAGCTTCGCGCCGCCGGGGTTCCCGTGTCGATGGTGGAGGCGATCGACGGGATGCGTGCCATCGAGGTGGTCGACATCGGAGACAAGGTCGCCCTCAGGGAGACGCTGCGCGCCACGCTGGTCAAGAACATCCGGCATGAGCGCGCCTTCGACACTGCATTCGACGTGTTCTTCTCGACGGTTCCCCCGCCGGAGCCGGACCGAAGCGACCGACCCGAGCCGGAGGCGATTCCCCGGCCCGATGGCGGCGGAAGTCCTACAGGAGGGATGCCGTTCGATCTGGATCAATTCCTCGACTCCCTGCTCGAGGCGCTGGCCGGGCTCGACGAAGCGGCGATCCGACGTGGCGCCAGGACGGCGGTCGACCAGCTGGCGGGGATGGAACCAGGTCGCCCGGTCGGCGGGACCTACTACCTGTACCGGACCTTGCGCCGACTCGACCTCAAGGACCTGGAGCAGCGCCTCATCGAGGCCCTCCTGGGTGACGAGGACCTCTCCGAGTTCGAGCAGCGTCTCCTTCGTGAAGAGGTCGAGGATCGGATCGCTCATCTCCGTGAGGAGATCGAGGAGGAGATCCGGCGCCGGCTGGTCGCCGACCGGGGCCGGGACGCGGTGGCGCGAACGCTGCGCCGACCCCTGATCGAGGACGTGGACCTGATGCATGCCTCGACTCAGGATCTCACCGAGATGGAAGCCGCCATCGGGCCGTTGACGAGGAAGCTGGCGGCCCGTCTCGCCCGGAGGCGACGGAGACGCGCCGGGCGCCTCGACTTTCGTCGCACCATGCGGAAGTCACTGGCGACCGGGGGCGTACCGGCCGACCCGCAGTTCCGGCATCCCCGACCCCATCGCCCCGAAGTCTGGCTGCTCTGCGACATCAGCGGGTCGATGGCCACCTTCTCCCGGTTCACCCTCCAGTTCACCCACGCCATGTCCACCCACTTCTCCAGGCTCCGCTCGTTCGCCTTCATCGACACCATCGACGAGGTGAGCGACTTCTTCGGGCCTGGGATCGACTTCGGATCGGCCCTGGCCAGGGTCACCACGGAGGCGGAAGTCGTGTGGCTCGACGGCCACTCGGACTACGGGAATTCGCTCGAGACGTTCTACAACCGCTACGGGAGACAGCTCACCCCGCGGACGACGGTCATCATCACCGGGGATGCCCGCAACAACTATCGGCCCCCACGTGACCAGGTGCTGGGTGACATCGCCAAGGCGGCCCGGGCGGTCGTATGGCTGAACCCGGAGCCCAGGGCCTACTGGGACACGGGTGATTCGGCCATGTCCCATTACGCCGCACATTGCACCTCGGTGCACGAGGTGAGGACGTTGCGACAGCTGGAGGAGTTCGTCGAGGAGCTGACCCTTCCCGGAGCGAAGCAGCTCCATAATGTCTAAACCACCAGCACCCGAGTGCCGATGTAGTCGCATGCGCCCTCGTGGGGCGAGAACAGAGGAGATGTGATGGGCTCGCGGATTCTGGTCGTCGAAGACTCAGCCGTCATCAGACGGTTGATCGAAGTCTGCCTCCGCGCCGCCGACCTCGAGATCGTGACCCGCGACGACGGCAAGAGCGGACTTTCGGCAGTCGGCACCGAGTCGCCGGACCTCGTCGTCCTCGACATCGGGCTTCCCGGGATGGACGGCTGGGAGGTACTCGACAGGATCCGCCGCGATGAGACCACCAAGAACATCCCGGTCGTGGTGCTGACCGCACACGCCGAGGAGGAGTCCCGGCGTCGGGCCAACGAGGGCGGCGCCGACGCCTTCGTCACCAAGCCGTTCCAGCCCAACGACTTCAGGTCGACCGTTCTCTCACTGCTCGAATAGCCGCCTTCGCTCGAAGCGGATCGGTCAGGAGCTCTCTGCCTCCTACTCCTTCTCCAACGCCTCGGCCATGCGCTCGGCGAGATCGACGACGCGGTTGGAGTAGCCCCATTCGTTGTCGTACCACGACATCACCTTGACCAGGTTGCCCCCGAGCACTCGGGTCCCCCCGGCGTCGAAGATCGAGGAATGGGGGTTCCCGATGATGTCGGTGGACACGATCGGATCCTCCACGTACTCCATGATTCCGGCCAGAGGGCCCTCCGCCGCTGCCTTGACCGCGGCGTTCACCTCCTCGACGGTGACGTCCCGATCGAGCTCCACCACGAGATCGACTGTCGAGCCGTCGGGTACCGGGACCCTGATCGCCATACCGTCGAGCTTGCCGGCGAGGCTGGGCACGACCTCACCAATGGCGGCTGCGGCGCCGGTCGTGGTAGGGATGATGTTCTCGGTGGCCGCGCGGCTGCGACGGAGGTCCTTGTGCGGGACGTCGGCCAGGACCTGGTCGTTGGTGTAGGCGTGGACCGTGGTCATCACGCCTTTGCGGATCCCGAAGTTGTCGTCCAACACCTTGGCCAGGGGCGCCAGTGAGTTCGTGGTGCAGGAGGCGTTGGACACGATGATGTCGCTCGAGTCGAGCTGGTCGTCGTTGACGCCGAGCACCACCGTCTCGTCCACCTTGTCTTTGCTGGGTACGGTCAGGATCACCCGCTTTGCTCCGGCGTCGACGTGCTTCTGTAGAGAGGCTCGATCGCGGAAGACGCCGGTCGACTCGATGACGATGTCCACCCCGAGGTCCTTCCAAGGGAGCTTGGCCGGGTCGCGCCCCATCAGCATGTGCACCCGGTGGGACCCCACGGTCATGATCCCGTCCTCGACCTTCACCTCCTCCTCGAAACGCCCCATGACCGAGTCGTACTCGAGCAGGTAGGCGAGGATGTCATCGTCGGACAGGTCGTTGATGGCGACCACCTTGAGGTTGGTGTCCGGCCTGGAGGCGATGATGCGGAACACCGCTCTCCCGATCCGCCCGAAGCCGTTGATCGCAACGTTTGCCATGGTCAACCTTCTCCGTTCAGATATCCGGCGACGCTCGTGGTGACCTCGACCACCCGATGGGAATAGGCCCAGCCGTTGTTGAACCAGGTGATCGTCTTCACCAGAGTCCCGCCCGTGACCATGCTGGCCAGGCTGTCGTAGACCCCCGAGTACGAGCTTTGTCTCACATCAGATGAAACAATCGGGTCGGCCACATATTCGATGATTCCCTGGTAATCGGTCTGACACGCCTTTTCCACCATGGAGTTGACCGTCTCCTTGTCGGTTGGCGTCTCGGTGTCGACCACCATGTCGACCGTCGATCCGTCGACCACCGGCACGTTCAACGCCACCACCGAGAGTCTGCCCTCCAATTCGGGGAGGACCTGGGTGATGATCTCTGCCGAGTTGGTCTCCGCCGGGATGATGTTCTCGCCGGCTGCCCGGCTGGTCCGATAGGAGTCGGTGGGGACATCGGCGAGCCGCCCGGCATTCGACATGGCCTTGACCACGGTCATGAAGGCTCGTTTCACACCGAGCCCCTCATGGATCGTCTTCAGGATCGGTGCCGCCGCATTGGAGGTGTTGGAGCCGAGGGCGACCATTTCGAGGTCAGGAGAGAGGATGTCGTCGTTGATCCCCCTGGTCAGCAATGGGATCTCTCCCGGCGTCTCGGGGCTCGAGGTCAGGATGACCTTCTTCGCCCCGGCAGCGAGATGTCTGTCCAATGACTCTCTGCTTCGGTAGCGGCTGGTCGTCTCGAGGACGACGTCGACCCCGAGGTCGCCCCAGGGGGCGTCTCCAGGCTCCTTGGCATCGAGGAATGCTGCCGACCGGTCGCCATAGGTGAAGGTCCCGTCGGCGTAGGTGACGGGCAGGGGGAAGCGCCCGTAGATCGAGTCGTACTTGAGCAGATAGGTGAGGGCCTCGGGGTCGGCGATGTCGCTGATCGCCACCACGTCGAGGTCGGCGCGATCGTGGAGGAGTCGCATCACGTTCCGCCCGATCCTCCCGAACCCCATCAGCCCGATCCGGGTCGTTGCCATCAATGGTCCTTTCGTTGCCCCGGAAACTAGTGGCGATACCCCTTGGCGGCGCAATCCAGGCCCGATAGCGTCGCCAGGGGAGGGTGGGATGCTGGTTGGCCTCGTCCTGAGTGCGATCTGCCTCGTCGCCCCGGTGAGCGGGCCGGTGGTCAGGGGGTATGCCCCGATCGGCTCGTACGCCGGTCATTGGGGCATCGACTATGCCGTCCCGGTCGGGACGGTGGTGAGGGCTCCTGCGACCGGTGTGGTCACCTTCGCCGGCTCGGTGGCGGGGATGAGGTCGGTGACCATCGAGCCGGTGCCGGGGCTCAAGGTCTCTGTCTCCTACCTCTCCAGGATCCTCGTCGTGTCGGGCGAGGCCGTGTCGTCGGGCGACCCGGTTGGTCTTGCCGGCGAGCCCCACGGCCATGCGGGTGTCCACTTCTCGGTCAGGATCGGTGGGAGTTACGTCGACCCGGCCGGCCAGGTCGGATGTCGTCGGACCGATATCACCCGCGCCCTCAGGCTGGTCTCGCCGCCAGGGCCCTATCCTCGCCGCCGTGCGCACCGGGATACTGGGTGGGACGTTCGACCCGATTCATCTCGCCCATCTCCACGCGGGGGAGACCGCCTTGCATCAGGCCGGGCTCGACCGGGTGCTGTTCGTGCCGGCAGGCGATCCTTGGCAAAAGGACGATCGAGATCTCAGCCCGGCCATTCACAGAGTTGAGATGCTCCGTCTCGCCATCACTGGGGTCGTCGGCTTCGAAGTCGACGAACGAGAAGTCCAGCGGACGGGGCCGACCTACACCATCGACACACTGGCCTCGTTCCCCGACACCGAGGACTTGTTCCTGATCCTCGGCGCCGACGCCGCAGCTCGGATGCCCACTTGGCACCGCTCGGAGGAGGTGCTGGCTCGATCCCAGGTGCTGGTGGCTCCCCGTCCCGGCACCAGCCTCGAGGAGGTGCGCCCGGCCGTCCCCGGGGCGCTGATCCTCGACATGGCGGCCCTGGACGTGAGCGCCACGGCAATCAGGGCTTTGGCGCGAAACGAAGCCCCTTATCGCTTCCTGGTACCGCCGCGGGTGTACGAGTACATCCAGTCGAACCGCCTCTATGCGGAAACGCCGGAGGGCGATAGGGTGGTGGCCTCAACCGACCAGGAGGATCCCCCGTAGACGACGCAAGAGAACAGGCCCGGGTGGCGGCAGACGCCATCTTCAGCAAAAAGGGCATGGACATCGTTTTGCTCGACGTAGAAGGGCTGTTCGTTCTCTCCGACGTCTTCGTCATCGCCACCGGGACCTCCCGTCCCCACGTCCAGTCTCTCTCCGATCACGTCGAGGAGAAGATGCTCGAGACGCTCGGCCTGAAGCCCCTGCGCGCCGAGGGTCGCAACGAGGCGGAGTGGGTTCTGCTCGACTTCGGCGACATCATCGTCCACCTGTTCCAGGCCTCCGCCCGTGAGTTCTACGGCCTGGAGCGTCTCTGGGCCGATGCCGAGAAGATCAGGTGGGTGGAGCCGGCGATCGCCGACGGGTAGGGATTCAGCGTTGAACCGCTGCCGGTCATAAAATGCCGGTTCCCGATTAGGGGCTGTAGCTCAGCCTGGCAGAGCACTTGACTGGCAGTCAAGGGGTCAGGGGTTCAAATCCCCTCAGCTCCACCCTCTGAAATCCCTTGCAGCGCAAGGGATTTCGCCGTTTCAGCGGGTGATTTCCCGAGGGGTCTGAAGGCCAGGAGTCCGCAAAGAGTCCGCACGAGTCCGCGCGGTGATCTCGTCGAGGTGGTCGGCGGCGGCTTCGTCGAGTCCGTCGAAGAGGTGGCCATAGGTGTCGAGGGTCACCTGGATCGACGAGTGTCCCAGACGGGTCTGGATGACCTTCGGGTGCTCGCCTTGGGCAATGAGAAGCGCAGCGTGCGTGTGCCGGAGATCGTGGAAGCGAAGCGGTTCGCCGACTGAGGCGCGCACCGCTGGAACCCAGACGCGACGACGGAAGTTGGTGCGGCGAAGCGGTCCGCCCGTCGGCGACGTGAACACGAGCCCATCCTGGCCGAGCGGCCAGCGCGCCAGGTGATCCTCCAGAGCCTGAACTGCGTACCGTGGAAGGGCGATCTGGCGACGTGCCGACGTGGTCTTCGGCGGAGTCAGCCGGACCCGGCCGTTGACGTCGGACAGCGATTCCACGACCGTCAGGCTTCGTCGCAGCAGATCGATGCGGTCGACGCGAAGGCCGGCCAACTCGCCGAACCGACAGCCGGTGTAGGCGGCGGTGATGACGAAGGCGCGGTATCGATCGTCGATTGCGGATGCGAGATCCTCCACCTCGTCGGGGGTGAGGAATCGCATCTCGGTGTGCTGCGCTGTGGGCAGGTTGATCCCGCGACACGGAGTCCGGGCGATGATGTCCGACTCGAAGGCGCTGCCGAAGATGCCGGTGACGACGAGGTAGCACTGCCGGATCGTCGACGCGGCCAGGCCCTTCTCTTCGAGGTGAGCGATGAAGGCCTGCACGTCCGTCGGGGTCACCGAAGCGAGCTGTCGGTCACCGAAGTGAGGCAGTACATGGTTGCGGAGTAGGGAATCGGTGAGGGCCCGCGTCGAGGCACGCAGGTGCACCCGGCTCGCCTGCCAGGTCGGCAGCCAGTCGGCAACCAGCATCCTGCCCAGGCGCGGGTCCGTCCACGAGCCGCGCACCTTGTCGGCTTCGATCGTCACGAGGAATCGTTCGGCGTCTGCCCTCCGCTTGAAGTTCTGCGCTCGTTCGACACCCGACGGATCGCGGTATCGAACCTGCCATCGTCCCGAGCCCTTGCGTCGGATGTGGGCCATTGGCTGACTCCTTTCGCCCCCGATTCGTCGAAGCTGTAGCACACGGGTGTGACGAAGGACTCAGACGATCCGATCGCTGAGTCGCCGTTCGATCCAGGCCTCCACGTCGCGCCGGCGGTAGCGCACATGCCGACCGACGCGAAAGCCGGCAGGTCCTTCTCTTTGATACCGCCACCGATAGAGCGTGGCAACGGGCACACCGAGGTAGTGAGCGAGTTCCTTCACAGTGAGTAGGCGTTCGTTCGTATCCACATCGGGGATCGTCACCAGACACCCTGTCATTCCACGGTCAGGAACCCTGTCACGGTGAAGTTGGAGGGTTTCTGACATCGCGATGACAGGGTTCCGGGACATCGCCAAGGGGCACGGATGACCGCCGCTTCCGGTCCCAGCCGCATTCCTTGTCATCGCGGACGCCGAGCCCATGCTCCTCCCCTCGTGACCGACAGACGAGTGCACACCTGCGGTGCCGATGGACTCGTCAACCGGCGGCCTGTTCTGGCCGGCAAACCAGGTCTGCTCAATTCGCTCACGGTGATGCGAGAGCGACAGTCGGCTGACAGGCACCCCACACATGATCGATCCAATGACGCATCATCATCACGAGGAGACGTGATGTGCGATCGAGGCACCGGAATCGAGATCGCAACCGCACCCTGTCACGCTGATCGCGCCGAACCCTGTCAACACCCCACGCACCTGCAACAAGTTGCGGCGGTTGACTGGTCAACCGGGGAGGGCGGGTGATGGCGTTGGACCGAGGTCTCCTGGCGAGGATCGATCGGCGAGTGTTCGTCGAGTTGGATCACTCAGATGGGAGCCAGGTCGTGAAGGTGCCGGTGTCGGATGCCGTGTGGTCGACGTGGCGCCGCTACTGCGACGCTCTCGGGGTGACGATGGGTCAGGCCGTTGCCAGTCTGATCAGCCACGAGCTCGCCACCGTCATCGACGAAGGCACCTGGGGTCACGCGTTCGACCTCCAGGCTGCATCGAAGCAGCGGGCGGAGCGACTCGACGCTCGAGAGCGGGATCTGGAGGAGCGCTTCGCGCAGCTGCGGAGAGCCGAGGATCTGGTGCGGGAGCGTGAGGCGAAGCTCCGTCGTATGGCTGCGGAGGCTCGGGGCGCTCGGGTGGTGAGCAAGGTGGGAAGGAACGAGCCGTGTCCGTGTGGCTCGGGCTTCAAGTACAAGCTCTGCCACGGCCTTCGGGCATGACCGCAGAGGAGCGCATATTGCCGGTTCTCGGGCGGGTCAATTCCCATTGATTGAGGCTGTGAACCGGTCATTATGTGCGAATGGGCATCGATCCGGAACTTGTGGAACGCGAGTGTCGCCAGTTACAGCTGATGCTCGATCGGATTGACAGGTTTCGATCTGGCCACCTTGGCATCGGCCCCGTCATCAGCGATCTGGAGGCGTTGCTCTATGAGCTTCAGCTTGCTGATGAGCCGTGGCGAAGCGAGTTCATCGAAGGGTGGTCCGACTTAGAGATCCCGTACGCCGTGGCCCTTGATCGCCAGCAAGAGATCCCGACGGTGCAGGATTCGACTGTCAAGGAAGGCATCAATCGAATTGTGGCCTTGGTCGAGGCTAGGCTCAACGAACTGGGGTCCTAGATCAGGCTTCGCAAGGCAAAGAGGCAGTTCGACGCACTACTTCCGTCCAGAGTCGTACGTGCGGAAATGCAGGGCGAGACCCTCTTAGTCGGGACTGACACATGGTCACTGGCGGCGACTTGCGACTGGCAATGGGTCGCGAATGACAGATCAGTGGTTGACCCAACCAAGCCAGACGTATCGGACGCGGTCTGGGACCTCATCGGAGAAACGGTGGTGTCTGTCCGGTGGTCAGGCCCAAGATCTATTGGCGATGACCCAGTCCTCATGCTGGAGTCCGGTGGTCATCTAGAATTCGTCAGCGATGCCCACTTCGACACGTGGGTAATCCAGATGCCAAATCTGGTTCTGGTGGGACCGCTGCACCGTTAAGGCTCGTGAGTGGGGCATATCACCCTGTTCTTGCTCGATAACGCTCCTCGCGTCGACGCGAGCAGAACGGCACTTCCGTGCGCCTCGTGTTCACCCTCTCACCACTGACGGTGACCCTCCACTCAGAGCCGCTGGTGCTTCTGGCACCGCTCCGCCCATTGGAGGAGTCCGCAGATAGTCCGCGAGAGTCCGCAAAACGACGTGAAAAGTCGCGAAATGTCGCGAAACGAGAGGAGTTGAGCAGGCACTCAGAAACCCAACTGCCACATGGCAAATCGAGGGATCACGCAACTAGATGGATGGTGGTCAGGGACGGCGTCGATCCGTCGACCTCCGGTTTTTCAGACCGGCGCTCTACCGACTGAGCTACCTGACCTCCAAGCCAGACCATTGCTGGTATGGCTTGGCGGGAGCGACGGGATTTGAACCCGCGACCTCCGG
>DATBIX010000021.1:0-44355 GCA_036556665.1 Acidimicrobiia bacterium | reverse complement strand
GTCTCAGTCCCAGTGTGGCTGATCGTCCTCTCAGACCAGCTACTCGTCGATGCCTTGGTAGGCCGTTACCCCACCAACTAGCTGATAAGCCGCGAGCCCATCCCACAGCACAAAGGCATTTCCTCGAACGATCATGTGGTCGCTCGAGGGTATCCGGTATTAATCCAGGTTTCCCTGGGCTATCCCGGTCTGTGGGGCAGGTTGCTCACGTGTTACTCACCCGTTCGCCGCTCCGTCATGCCGGTGGGTTACCCCTCCGACGTGCGTCGCTCGACTTGCATGCATTAGGCACGCCGCCAGCGTTCGTCCTGAGCCAGGATCAAACTCTCCAACGTACATTCAAGGCTGCTCCCCCGAAGGGAGGCCGCCAATCCTGTCAGTCATGAGTTTGCAATTGGGTCCAGGGCCGTGAAACCCTGGAGCTGATTGCTGTATAGATGCTCACCTCATCAGGTGACCGAGGTCACCGATGGGTGCGCATGCTGGCTTTTGGCACATTGTTCAGTTGTCAAGGAGCCCAAAGCTCCCACTCCTGATGCCAGGCGGGCCGGCGATCGTATCGCGACCCCGGTACAAAGTGAATCCGAGGCGACGCGAACAGAGGCGCCGTCCCGGTTTACTAGTGGGTGGCCGGAGAGTTGTTCTCCAGCCGGGAGTCGAATAGTAACGACGCCCCAAAGTTAGTCAAGTCAATCAGGTGAGCCGGGCAAATCTCCGTTTGCCCACCTGGAGCACCCGGCCGACGAGGGCGTCCCTGGGGGCTTCCTGCCCCTTCAGGACCTCACCGTCCACCTTCACCGCTCCTTGATCCAGCAGCCGTCTCGCCTCGGCCCCTGAGAGCCCGAAGACGTCACGGATGAGACCTGGGATCGGCACCGGGTCACCCTCTGGTACAGCAAACGCCTCGACCTCGTCCGGTATGCCCTTTTCCTTGAACACCCGGTCGAAATCTGCCTCGGCCGCCGCAGCCTCGTCATCGCCCCAATACAGGGATGTCACGGCGCGGGCCAGCGCTCGTTTGGTGGCCCCGGGATGCATGCTGCCGTCGGCCAGACCCGCTTCGACCCGGTCCACCTCCGCAGGGTCGAGGTCGGCGGCCAGCCGGAACCACTCGATCATCGCCTCGTCGGGGATGCTCATCGTCTTGCCGAACATCTCCGAAGGCTCGTCCTCGACCCCGATGTAGTTGCCCATGGACTGCGACATCTTCTTGGAGCCGTCCGTCCCCACCAGCAAGGGCATCGTCATCGCCACCTGAGGTGCCAGGCCGAAGCGCTCCTGGACCACCCGCCCCATCATGAGGTTCCACAGCTGGTCGCTCCCTCCGAGCTCGATGTCGGCCTCGACCGCGACCGAGTCGTAGCCCTGGAGCAGCGGGTAGAGGAACTCCATGACCGATATCGGGCTCCCCTCGTCGTACCTCTTGGCGAAGTCGGAGCGCTCGAGCATCTGGGCGACCGTGGCCGCCGAGGTGAGCTCCAGGAGCCGAGCCATGTCCATCGTCCCCAGCCATTCGGAATTGCGCCTAATCTCGAGATGGTCGGGAAGGAGCACCCTTCTGAACTGGGCGAGGACGTTCTCGGCGTAAACGTTCACCTCGTCGGCGGAGAGACGCTTTCGGGTCTCGCTTCGCTGCGACGGGTCTCCCACCCGAGCGGTGAAGTCGCCCACGATCAGCACCGCAGTGTGACCCAACTCCTGGAAGTGCCGCAGCTTGCGGAGGACCACTGCCCAGCCCAGTGTCACCGACGGAGCGGTGGGGTCGAGTCCCAGTTTGACCCGGAGGGGGCGACCCATGCCCAACTTGTGATCCAACTCCTCCCGTGGCACGACCCGGTCGACGTGGCGGAGGATGAGAGCGAGTCGATCGTCGGGGCTCATGAGTCGTTGGGAGGGTAAACGGCGAGCACTCCCTGCGATCAACCGCTCGCGGTGACCGTCGTCACCTCCACGAATCGCCACGGGCGGTCCTTGGCCTTGGTGATGCCGACGCGCGGTGTGGCCATGACCAGCGCAGCCGGGGAACCGGCCTCGATGCGGATCGGGGACCCCTCCTCGAGGAGAAAGGTGCCGTCGTGGGAGTGATCGATCCCGAGCGCCTGGGTGAGCTTGCCCGGACCGTTGGCCAAGCCGTCGTCGCGGCCCCTGCGATCGCGCGCCACACCTACGCCGTCGACGATCTCACCTCCCCGGAACAGGATCCCCCAACCCACCCCCTCTGGCCCGGCGGCGACATTGCCGCACCAGTGGACCCCGTACGACCGGTACACGTAAAGGGTGCCCGGGCGCTCGAACATCGATCCGTTGCGTCTCGTCCTGCCCCCATAGGCATGGGAGGCGGGGTCGTCGCTCCCCTTGTAGGCCTCCACCTCGGTCACTCTCGCCCTGACCAGACGTCCGCCGATCTCGGAGACGAGGTACGACCCGAGCAGGAGAGGAGCCGCCTCCTCTGGGCTGCCGATCAACAGCTCGCCGAAATCCAAGTCAGGCTCCTCGCAACCTCGCCCCGAGGGCCTCGGCGGCGTCGATCATCGCCTGGCGGACCGGCGCGACCTCCTCGTTGCTGAGAGTGTGGTCGTCGGAGCGAAGCCGGTATCTGATCGCCACCGCCCTATGTCCCTCGCCCACCCCTGCGCCGCGGAACTCGTCGAAGACCCGGGCCGATTCCACCAAGCCGGAGGCGGCGGCGGCGCTGGCGTCGATCAGGGCGGCCACCTCGAGCTCGTCCGAAAGCAGGAAAGACAAGTCGAAGTCGACGTGGGGGAACACCGAGGGTGAGATGGCCAGGGCCCGGGGGGCCGGCCTCAGGAGCGGCTCGAGGTCCAGCTCTGCTATCGCCACCCGGCCGGGCAAGTCGAATTCCCGAAGTGCCCGGGGGCTCAGCTCGCCAACATGACCGATCAGCCTGCCCCCGAGCTCGACCGTGGCCGAGCGGCCGGGGTGATAGCCAGGAGCGGATCCGGGTGCCACCTTGTAATCGGAGTGGCCCAGCACCGCCATGACATGCCGAAGCAGCGCCAGCGAGACGCTCGAATCGGCGCTCGGCGTCTCGAGGCCGAGAATCGACGGCCCGACGCTTCCGACCAGGACCCAGGCGAGACGGCTCACCTGATCGGGAAGGCGGGGATCCTCGGGCCAGGGATGGGACGAGAACACCCGCGCCGACTCGAACAATGAGACGGACCCTGCCCCGTATGAGACGTTGTACCGGGCGACGTTGAGCAGGCCAGGCAGCATGGTGGGTCGCAGCGTGCCTTCCTCCTCCCGAAGGGGGTTGGTCACGTGGAGCAGATGCGATTCGTCGGACCAACCCAATCGGGCCAGGTCCGCCTGGTTTACGAATGGAAGTGTCACCGTCTGGTGGAGACCGATACCGACCAGCGCCGAGTTGAGGACACGTGCCCGCCGCTGCTCGGGGGTCAGGCCGCCGGCGGCGCCGAGCGGAACGGTCGAGGTGAACTTGTCGTAGCCGTGAATCCTGGCGATCTCCTCGACGAGGTCCGCCGGACGGGTGACATCGGGACGGAAGGTCGGGACGGTCACAGTCATCGGATCGTCACCGGCCACCTTCATCCCCAGACGCTCCAGGATCCCGCCCACCTCCTCTCGTGTGAACCCCGGGCCGAGCAATCGGGCCACGTCCGACATGGCCAGGACGACCTCGGCCGGGCCGATGGGAGTCGGGTTCTCGTCGATCACACCTTCCAGCACCCGGCCACCGGCCAGGTCCACCACCATCGCCGCAGCCCGGGCATCGGCCATGTCGGTCAGATTCGGGTCGACGCCTCTCTCGAAGCGGGCAGACGCTTCGGAGAGAAGACCATGGCGACGGGACATGTACATGATCGTCGGTGGGTCCCAGGAGGCCGCCTCCATCAGCACCTTGACGGTTCGCTCCGACACCTCCGATCTCGCTCCGCCCATCGTGCCCGACATCGACGTGGGGCCTTCCTCGTCGTAGATGATCAGGTCCTCCGCCGTCAGCCGGCGCTCCTCGCCGTCGAGGGTGGTGAGGCTCTCGCCCTCGGCAGCACGCTTGACCACCAGCCGGTTGCCCACGATGGTGTCGGCGTCGAAGGCATGCAGCGGATGTCCCAGCTCGTGCATCACGTAGTTGGTGACATCGACCACGTTGGAGATCGATCGGATCCCCACCTTGCTCAGCCGATGCCTGACCCAGAGCGGGGATCTGCCCACGCTGACCCCATCGATCTCGCGGGCGGTGAATCGTCGACATCCGATCGGGTCCTCGACGCTCACCGTGATCTTCGGGATGCCCGGGCTGGTGTTGAGAGGCCGCTCTTTCACCCGGTAGTCGATCTGATAGTGGGCAGCCAGGTCGCGCGCCACCCCGACCAGAGACATGGCATCGGGGCGATTAGGGGTTATGGCGAGCTCGAAGACCACGTCGGGCAGCTCGACGAGCTCGGCAAAGTCCGCCCCCAATGGTGGCTGACCATCGAGGACCAGGATCCCGCTGTGGTCGTCGCCAAGCCCCAGCTCCTTCTCCGAGCAGATCATCCCGTTCGACTCGACTCCGCGGATCTTCCGTTGCCCGATCCCCAAGCCCCCGGGTAGGACCGCCCCGGGCCGGGCCACCGCCACATGGGCCCCCTCGGAGAAGTTCCATGCCCCGCAGATGATCTGCTCTGGGCCAGATCCGGTGTCCACCTGGCAGACGCGGATCTTGTCCGCATCCGGGTGTGCCGCGATTTGGTCGACTCGCCCCACCACCACGTCGGTCCAATCGGCCTCCATCATCTCGAAGCCCTCCACCTCGTGCCCGAGCATCGTGAGCACGAAGGCGAGCTCATCAGGCTCGGTCGTCGGTAGGTCGATGAATTCCTGCAGCCACCGTAGGGGGACCTTCATTGGAACTGCCCCAGGAACCGAAGGTCGTTCTCGACGAAATGCCGGATGTCGTTGATGCCGTGCCGCACCATGGCCAGTCGCTCCACGCCCATCCCGAAGGCGAACCCCGACACCTGACCAGGGTCATAGCCCACCGCCTCTAGCACGTTGGGATCGACCATCCCGCACCCCAGCATCTCGAGCCATCCTGCTCCGCCACACACACGGCACCCGGGAACGCCCCCGTCACAGGCGAAGCAGGAGACGGCAAGGTCGGCGCTGGGCTCGGTGAACGGGAAGAAATCGGGGCGGAGCCGCACCTGGGTCTTGGGCCCGAAGAACTCTCGCGAGAAGTGCTCCAGCGTGCCCTTCAGGTCCGAGAACCGTATCGACTCGTCCACCGCCAGTCCCTCGATCTGATGAAACACGGGAAGGTGGGTGGCGTCGGTTGTCTCCTGGCGGTAGACCTTCCCAGGGACCACCACGTAGACCGGGGGTTCGTGGGTCTCCATCCATCTCGCCTGCACCGGCGAGGTCTGGGTGCGGAGAAGCACCTCGTCCTTCGGATCACCGTAGGCGAGATACAGCGTGTCAGACTCGAGCCGGGCGGGATGGGTTGGTGGGGTGTTGAGGGCGTCGAAGTTGTACCAGGCGAGCTCTGCCTCGGGGCCGTCCGCCATGAGGTAGCCGAGGCCGACGAAGATGTCGACGACCTCATCGATCGTCTGTTGGATCAGATGCATCGACCCTCTGGGAAAGGAGGCCCTCATCAGGGTGACGTCGACGCGCTCCTCGGTGAGGCTCCTGGCCTCGTCCTCGAGCTCGAGCTCGACCCGACGCGCCGAGATCAGGGCCTCGATACGGCTGGTGACGTCGTTGAGCCTCGCCCCGACCACGGGGCGGTCGCCGGGATCGATGCTGCCCATCGCCCTCCGAACCTCGCCAATCACCGAGGTCTTGCCAAGCAAGCTGCTCTCTACGCGGTCGAGCTCGTCGAGCGACGATGCACCTGCGACCGTCGCCGGTGCGTCGGCGAGCGCACCATCGAGCAGTGAGGAGGGATTCATGGTCGCGGCAGGTTAGACCCGCCCCCCATCCTGTCTTTCGGGTTTGGCGAGCTCGTACACGATGATCCCGGCGGCCATGGCGACGTTGAGACTCTCGGTTCCCCCCGGCATCGTGATGGTCACCCGGTCCTGCGACGCCTCGACCACCTCGGCCGGCAGCCCCAGCGCCTCGTCGCCCACGAGCAGGGCGTAACGGCCCGGGGCGAGCCGGTCGGGAGCGATCCCTCCTGAGACCACGGCGGCGAGCGGCGAGTAGCCCCTCGCGGTCAGTTCGTCGACTCCAGAGAATGCCTCGATCCCGATGCGGAAATGGGCACCAGCCCCGGAGCGAAGCACCTTCGGGGACCACGGATCGGCCGTCCCCGCTCCGTGGCCAAAGCCCCATCCAAAGGCGGCGGCGGTCCTGATCAGGGTCCCGACGTTCCCCGGATCGCCCACCGACCATGCCACCAGGAGGCCGGGCGATGCGGCGGCGACGGGCCTCGACGGGATATGGATCACAGCCACGGGGCCACGCGGTGTCTTCGTGCCCGCTACACGGGACAGGGCAGTCTCGTCGACCTCGACCAGGTCGAGCCGGTGCGCAGCAGCCAGGGTGCGGGCGTCTTCATCATCAGGATGGGCGAAGATCACCTCGATGACACCCCCGCCGAGGACGGCCTCCTCGAGGGTGTGGGGGCCTTCGATGACGGTCAGCCCGGTCTTCCTACGCTCGCCGGCGCGATGCAACCGGGCCGCGGCAACCACCCGCGGGTTGCGATGGCCAAGGACGGCTCCATCCGGGATGGTCGGGCTCAGCTCTTCTTCGAGGCCTCGACCAACTGTGAGAACGCCCCGGGGTCGTTCACCGCCATCTCTGCGAGCATCTTGCGGTCCACCTCGATCTCGGCCGCCTTGAGACCTGCGATCAGCTGCGAATAGGTGGTCCCGTTCTGACGGGCGGCGGCGTTGATCCGGGCGATCCAGAGCCGGCGGAACTCACCCTTGCGGGCGCGCCGGTCGCGATAGGCGTCCTGCATCGCGTGCATGACCTGCTCGTTGGCGGTCCGATAGCGACGACTCCTCGCTCCCTTGTAGCCCTTGGCCCGATCGAGGACCTTCTTGTGCGACTTCTTGGCGTGAACCGCCCGTTTCACACGTGCCATCTCACATCTCCTCAGCTCTCAACGGCCAAGCAGCTTCTTGGCGGTCTTCACGTCTCCAGGCGCCAGCTCGACCTCGCCGGAGCGGCGTCTGAACGTGTCCTTGCCCTTGGCAAGACGCAGGTGCGACGCGCCGGACTGTCGTCTCAGATACTTGCCGGAGCCGGTCACCTTGATCCTCTTCTTGGCTCCGCTGTGTGTCTTCATCTTCGGCACAGCAACCTCCTGTCCGTCCTGAACCTCTCGCCCTACTCCTCTTCACCATGGTCGGCCGCGACCCGGGCCCTCCTGGTGGGGGCGATCACCATCGTCATACTTCTTCCCTCGAGCTTCGGGGTCTGCTCCACGGCCCCGAACTCGGACAACTCCTCGGCGAGCCGGTCGAGCAGGTCCTTGCCGAACGCCGGCCTCTCCTGCTCCCGGCCGCGGAATCGGATGGTCATCTTGACCTTGTCCCCTTCCGCCAGGAAGTCCTGTGCCTTTCGCCTGGTTATGTCGAAATCGTGCTCTCCGATCCGCACCTTCATGCGGAGCTCTTTGATGGTCGTGCGGGTCTGCTTCTTGCGAGCCTCTCGTGCTTTCACCGACTGCTCGTACTTGTACTTCCCGTAGTCCATCAGGCGGCACACCGGCGGTTTCGCATTGGGTGCCACTTCGACGAGATCCAGATCGAGCTGCTCTGCAAGCCACATGGCCTCGTTCAGCTTCTTCACACCTATTTGTGCGCCGTCGGGTGCTATCACCAGCACCTCCTTGGCCCGGATCGCGCCGTTCACACGGAGCTCGTTGATATGTACCTCCTGTAGTGGGTCTCTTCGGGGCAAGAGAAAAGCAGCAGGCGAAAACCTGCTGCCCAACGCCGCGTCGCACTCGACCGGGTCATCGTACCTCGGCTCGCCACGACGCCCTGAGGGCCGGCGGCCGGGTGGGGAAGCAGCAGCTTCCGCTCTTGCCTTCGATTGTCGAGGGAAAGGATACCAGGGCGCAGGCCGGAATCCGCACCCGGCCTCAACTCTGGACGACCCGGCCCAGGGCAACGGCGGTCGAAACCGCCGCCTCGGCCGCCTCGTACCCCTTGTTGGAGGGCCCTTCGGAGGCACGCTCCAGGGCCTGGGAGTACTCGGTCACGGCCAGGATCGAGTTGGTCACCGGCACACCGGTCTCGAGGCTCAGCCGCGCCACTCCGGTAGTCGACTCCCGAACCACGATCTCGTAGTGGTCGGTCTCGCCACGGACCACGGTGCCGATGGCCACCACCGCGTCACAACCCGCCTCGATCAGCTTGCGCGCCCCGACCGGAATCTCCAAGGCCCCCGGGACCCTGAGCACCGTCACGTCGTTCACCGACATCCTGTCCAGGGCCTGCAGCGCGCCATCGAGGAGCCGATCGGTGACCGAGCGATTCCAGTTGGCCACCACTACCCCGATGTGGAGGCCGGCCCCTTCCATAGCCCCTTCGATGAGGCGTGTCATGCGCCCTGACCCATGTCCATCTGGTGGCCGAGCCTCGTGGCCTTCGCCTTGAGATAGTCGCGGTTCTCGTCGTTGGCGTCGATGAACAGGGGCACCTGTTCGAGGATCGACAGGCCGTAGCCCTCGATCCCGGCTCGCTTCGTCGGGTTGTTCGTCATCAACCGCATGGTGCGCACTCCGAGGTCGTAGAGGATCTGGGCCCCGACCCCATAATCCCGTGCGTCGACCGGGAGCCCCAAGTTCACGTTGGCGTCGACCGTGTCGAGGCCCTCGTCCTGGAGCTTGTAAGCGGCCAGCTTGTGGAGCAAGCCGATGCCACGGCCCTCATGGCCCCGAATGTATAGGACCACTCCCCTTCCCTCGCCGGCCACCCTGGCGATGGCCTGATCGAGTTGCTGCCCACAGTCACAGCGAAGGCTGCCGAAGACGTCGCCGGTGAGGCACTCCGAATGGACACGGGTGAGGACGGCCTCGCCGTCGCCGATGTCGCCCATCACCAGCGCGATGTGCTGTCTGTCGTCGACGAGGGACCGGTAGCCGACACCGGTGAAGGTCCCGTACTCCGTCGGTATCCGAGCCTCGACCACCCTCTCCACCAGCTTCTCGTGCTGCCTCCGATAGGCGATCAGGTCCGCGATGGTGCCGAGGAGGAGTTGATGCCCCTTGGCAAACAGCTCCAGTTCGGGCAGCTTGGCCACCGAGCCGTCGTCGTTCATGATCTCGGCGAGCACCCCGGCCGGGTATCTCCCCGACAGTCGGGCGAGGTCGACCGCGGTCTCGGTGTGCCCGGCCCTTTTCAGCACCCCGCCTGGCTCGTAGCGAAGCGGGTAGAGATGGCCGGGGCGGGCCAGGTCCTGGGGTCTCGCCTCCGGATCGAGGATGGTCTGGATCGTCCGCCAGCGATCCCCGGCCGAGATCCCCGTCGTGGTTCCGTCGCGAGCATCGACGGACACGGTGAAGGCGGTGCGACGAATGTCGGTGTTGCGGGCGACCATCATGGGCAGGTCCAGCTCGTCGAGCCGTTCCCCGACGATGGGAAGGCAGATGATCCCGCTCGTGTAGCGCAACATGAACCCGATCTGTTGTGGCGTGACGGCGTCCGCGGCAACGATCAGGTCGCCCTCGTTCTCACGGTCCTGATCATCGACCATGATCACCATCTCACCGCGGCCGATGGCGGAGACGATGTCCTCGATGGGGGCAAAGCTCATCCCCGGGCGCTCAACAGTCGTTCGACGTACTTGGCCAGGACATCCACCTCAAGGTTGACTTTCTCTCCTACCGACCGCAAACCCAAGGTGGTGACGGCGAGCGAGTGCGGGATCAGGGCCACCTCGAAGCCTCGATCGGTCAATGACGCCACAGTGAGGCTCACTCCGTCCACCGTGACCGAGCCCTTTTCCACGATATAGCGGGCGAGCGAGTCGGGAACCGCAACCCCCATTCGCTTACCATCGCCCTCGGGTGCCACCGAGACCACCGTCCCCACCCCGTCGACGTGGCCCTGGACGATGTGCCCGTCGAACCGGCCGTCGGCCGCCATCGGCCGCTCCAAGTTGACCGGGTCACCAACCTCCAATTCCCCGATCGTGGACCGCTCCAACGTCTCTTTCACGACCTCGACCACCGTCCGGCCGGGCTCCGTCTCCACCGCGGTCAGACACACGCCGTTCACCGCGATCGAATCGCCCAGCCCGATCCCGCCAAGTGGGCCGGTGTCCAACACCAGACGCATACCGTCGGGGCCTCTGGCGACCTGGGCGACGGCACCTCTGTGCTCCACGATGCCGGTGAACATCTACTCGAACTCGATCCTGACGTCGGGGCCGACCATTCGGATGTCCCGGATGGTCACTTCCCTGGATTGTGCCATGGTGGCAAAGTCCCCTCCCAGGGGCGAGACTCCGCTCCCCCCGCCCACCCGGCCCGCCAGGTAGACCACACCGCGGCCGATCACCCCCGAACGCCACCAGGAGCCGGCTAGAGCGGCGCCCCCTTCGAGGAGCACGTCGTAGAGCCCGCGCTCGCCCAGTGCCCTGGCCGAAGCAACCGGGTCGGGCAGACCTTCCCGGTCAGCATCGACGATCACCAACTCGCCGGCGGGGATCTCACGGGCCATGGCCGAGATCACGAGTGGTGCGCGCTCCCAGATCCGGCTCGCCACGGGTAGCGGCTCACGGCCGGCCACGATCACTGCGGTGGGCTGGTGCTGCACGGGAGGATCGACCCTCGCCGTCAGGATTGGGTCGTCACTGCGCAGCGTGCCGGCCCCGATCACAATCGCATCCATGGCGGCCCTGAGCAGGTGGGCGTCTCGTCGCGCCGCATCGGAGGTGATCCACCGCGAGGATCCGTCGCCGGCGGCAACCGATCCATCGAGGGTCTGCGCCATCTTGAGGGTCACCAGGGGCAGGCCGGTTCGCCTGTGATGGAAGTAGGCCCTGTCCACGGCCTCGGCCTCGTCTGCGAGCAGACCGGTGACGACTTCGATGCCGGCGTCTTCGAGCCACGAGACACCTTTTCCGGACACCCTCTCATCGGGGTCGATGGCGCCCACCACCACGCGGGCGATCCCCGCCGAGACGACCGCGGTGACACACGGAGGGGTTCGCCCCTGGTGACAGCACGGCTCGAGGGTCACGTAGAGGGTTGCACCGCGCGCCTGGGAACCGGCTTCCTCCAGGGCCAGGGCCTCGGCGTGAGGATGGCCCGCCCCCTCATGGGCCCCTTCACCGATCACCCCACCGGACTCGCCGACGACGACTGCGCCGACTCTCGGATTCGGGTGGGTGCGGTGACCGGCCGCGAGCTCGAGGGCCCGCCGCATCGGCCCGGCGTCGATCAACTACCCGGTGCGTCGATCGATGCGGTAGGTGGAGCCTTGCTGCTTCTTGGCGTATTCCTTCATCTCGACCGCGATCGCCGACGCCTCCCACTGAGTGTTGATCTCACGCACGTCGGTGGACGCTACACCCAGGGAGAGCGACACGACCGGGAAGGCGAACCGCTCGCCCCGCCGGTCGATCACCTCGATGTACCCACGCAGGGCGTCAGCGGTGTCGTACAGGTCGAGGATCCCATCGTCGAAGCGCTCGATGACCTCTTTGCAGAAGGGCTCGGACACCTCGGGAGGGATGATGGCCACGAAATCGTCGCCTCCGATGTGACCGACGAAGGCACCCGATATCCCGAGGCTGTCCGAGGCGTCGTTGAAGCACTTGGCGCAGAACCGGATCACCTCGTCGCCTCGCATGAAGCCGTAGTGGTCGTTGAACGCCTTGAAATTGTCCAGATCCCCGTGAACGAGGGCGAAGTCGCGGCCGGAGGCGATGCGCTCCTCCACCTCTCCGGTGATCTTGAAGTTCCCGGGGAGACCGGTGAGAGGTGACAGGTCCCTGGCCGCCTGGGTCCTGCGGACCACAGCCCGGATCCTGGCCACCAGCTCGTTGATGTCGAACGGCTTGGTGATGTAGTCGTCGGCGCCGAGCTCGAGACCGCGCACCCGGTCCTCGGGCAGGCCCCGCGCAGTGAGCAGGATTATCGGGATGCTGCCGGTCGAGGCCTGGCTCCTGAGCCGGTGCAAGGCGGTGAGCCCGTCCATGCGCGGCATCATGATGTCGAGCACGATGACGTGGGGCGGGTTGGCGCTGGCCTTCTGAAGGGCGTCCTCGCCGTCCACGGCGGTCTCCACCTCGAAGCCCTCGAGCTCGAAGTTCACCTGGACGACCGCGAGGATGTCGGGGTCATCGTCGGCGATGAGGACTCGTTCGCTCATTTCTCTTCTATTGCCCTTCTCAGGTCGGCCGCTGCCGTCGACGGGTCGTCCGCCCCGAAAATCGCCGAGCCGGCGACCACCACGTTGGCTCCGGCCTCTACGGCCAGACGGGCGTTTTCGATCGTGATGCCTCCGTCGATCTCAATATCGGTCGGTATCCCACGCTCCTCAACCCATTCTCGGGCCGTCTCCACTTTGCCCAGAACCTCGGGGATCAAGGTCTGGCCGCCGAATCCGGGCTCGACCGACATGAACAGCGCCACGTCGCACAACTCGAGGAACGGGCTCAATCCCTCGAATGGCGTGGCCGGGTTGCACACGAGCCCAAAGTCGAGATCGTTGTCCCTGGCCGCCTTGGCGGCCAGGGTGGGATCGGGCACCGCCTCGATGTGCATCGTCACCAGGTCCGCACCGGCCTGGGAGAGCTCGGGCAGGTAGGCGGTGGGGTTCGTCGTCATCAGATGGACGTCGAAGTAGAGATCCGTCGTTTTTCTCAGACTGGCGATCACCGGCATCCCGAACGAGATGTTGGGCACGAAATGACCGTCCATCACATCGAGATGCAGCCAATCGACCAAGGGCTCGACCTTCTGGATTTGCTCTTCCAGACGGGCGAAGTCGGCGGCCAGCAGCGAGGGAGCGATCTTCAGCCTCCGCATTGGCCACAGATTGTATTTGGGGCGGACAGTTCACCGGTGGACCAGCCGATGACAGGTGCTTCGACCGCCGGTCTGGATTACCGGATAGCGGATGTTGGATGTCTCGACTTCTTAAGATGACCTCAGAGTGAATCGGAAGCTAGTCACGGCTCTTGCCGTGATCGCTGGGGTGCTCGTACTGCTGGTCATCGTCGCTGCTCTCCGGATTCCGTCGGGATCGATAGCTACCTCGGAAGATGGGGCTCAAACGGTGGATATAGCCATGCTCGCCGTTCCCATCGCCGACGAAAAGCCGCTGGTTGAAGCTCCCGACCAGTTTCTCGGCGTGCCGCACCCCGCCCCTGAATTCGAGACAGGCGACCTCGGTCCCGACCTTACGTTTGATCAGGACATTTCGGACCTCCCAGGACTAGACCCGGACGAAGTTCTCCGAGCCGTCTACCTAGGACACGACACCAACGGCGACCCGTACTACCTCTGGCACAGCGGATCGCCCGGATTCATGCAGATGATCGGCCAAATCATTGCCGACTTCGGCGCTGTCGGACGCCTTGAGACAAGCTATGGAACCGAAATGGGTGGAGACGCGCTATGGGATGACTCGGTGGAAACGACCATCGCTGAGATGGGCCTGACCACAGGCTCGATTGTGTCCTCGGGAGAACAGACCACCCTCACAGCCGAGTGGCATGCTCTGCCTTCCGAAGTCGCCGCAGTCGTGCTCTACGACGAGGGACAACCTCTTGGCTGGCAGCGACCAGTGAGTGGAACAGCAGCCTTCGAGCTTGACTTCGGCGAACAGGACCCGGATTCGGTGGGACGAGGAGCCGAGATGGTCGCCCTGACAATCAGCGCCGATACATGGAACCGATACGTCCTGTTTCCTGGCTAGCGCAGATCGGCACGTCTAGCTCGGCTCACAACGGACAGTTGTCGGTTAGGGCTCTCATACCAGCCAGCGGTCGAGGAAGGAGCCTGCTGCGGATGTAGTGAGTTCGGCTGCGAGGCACGCCCCCGCATGCCCGAGACCCGGCAGACGCAGACTCTGACCCCTGGGAAGGATCGATGCGACTTTGGCGGCGTCAGCGTCGACATCCTCGAATTCACCGGCGATCAGAAACACCGGAACCGGGAACGACCTGAGCCCTTCCTCGGAGCTCCAATCCGTGTCCGCCTCGGGGGAGATATACGCCTCGTAAGCGGCGATCCACGCCTCCGCGTCGCCGCGCAGGACGATCGCACGCGCGAACTGGGGGAACTCAGAATCGAAGGCCACTCCGAATTCGGCTGCGATTCGTTCGAGCAGCGCCGTCGCCCCGCCACCTCGAAGCGCCTTGACCCATTTGTGGTCACTGGGCGGGGAGACGAGGGCCGGTCTGGTTTCCCACGCTCCTGTGGTGATGATGGCCCGAACCCGTTCCGGCGCTGTGACCGCTGCCCTCCACGCGATGTCTCCACCATAGGACAGGCCCCAAATCGCGAAACGATCAAGGTGCTCGGCGTCAGCGACCGCAAGGACATCCCCGACGAGGACTTCGTAGGAGTAGGCCGCGGCATCATGGGGTTTGCCGCTCGACCCGTGGCCACGGATATCCACACTGACCAGGCGAAAGTCGCCACTGTGAGAATCGACATACCCAGGTTCGGTCCACCACGATCGGTCACCAAACATGCCGTGCAGCAGCACGAGGGCTCGACCTTCTCCGACCACCTCGTAGCTGATCTTGGTGCCGTTACTGATGACATCGGGCATTCGGACCCTCGCCCAATCCTACCGAGCACCAATGAACCAGCTCCGCGAGATATCTTCCGAATCTGCCTACGAGGGTATGGAATCTGTCGGTGAGGCCCTGTAGGGTCGAACATATGTTCGACAGGGGCAAGGGGATCTCGGAATCGGTGGCCGGCGAGGCCGGCTGGCGGCCCGATCCGGCCTGGGACCAGTATTCGAATGCGACTGGTTCCGTCCTTCCCGAGGGTCTGGAGACGATGGCCCCGGGACCCGAGTTGGCCTCGGTCCTGGCAGGAATCGACCCGAGCTCGCTATCCGGATACGACCGGATCACCGTGATGAAAGCAAGACAGCGGCTGCGTAGTCAGCTCGACGCCGAGTTGGCGGCGGACATGGTCGGCGTGGTCGATGCCGTCTCCAGCGTCGTCGAAGAGGAGGAGGCCTATCGAGCTGCCGCCTCCGAGATTCGAGCGGCCCTCAGATTGACCCGACGGGCCGCCGATTCCTGGCTTCATGTCTCAACTGAGCTCTTGTCTCGTCTCCCCTCGGTATGGGAGGCCATGCATCGAGGGGAGATAGACCTGCCCAGGGCCAGAGTGATCATCGATCAGACCCTGGTTCTCGACCGGGCCTCGGCGACCGAGGTTGCCGAGCTGATCCTCCCCGAAGCCGCCGACCTGACCACAGGTCAACTCCGGGCCCGGTTGGCTCGTCTGGTCATCGGGGTGAACCCTGAAGCAGCCAAGAAGCGATTCGAGGATCGCCTGTTGGAGAGAAGGCTCTACGGCGAGCCAACCCCGGAAGGCACCGCCAACCTCCACGGGCTCGACCTCGATCCAGTCGACACCACTCAGGCTATGCGGAGGATCAACCGCATGGCCCGGGCCCTCAAGAACCAGGGCGACCCGAGGACTTTGGATCAGATCCGGGCCGACATCTTCCTCGACCTGCTCTGCGGCCGCCCAGAGAATTCACCTGTGAGCCCACCGCGGGGGGTGGTCGATGTCAGGGTCGATGCCTCCACCCTCGCCGGTCTCGACGAAAGCCCCGGCGAGATACCCGGCTGGGGCCCGGTCCTCGCCGATGTTGCACGCAAGCTGGTCTCCCGACAGCCCAACGCCACCTGGCAGGTGACAGTGACCGACGAGACCGGACGGTCGCTCAACTCCGTGACCACCAGACGCCGGCCCACTGCACAACAGAAGCGCATGGCCGTGGCCCGCAGCGACACCTGCGTATTCCCGGGATGCCGGATGCCCGCCACCGAGTCCGACCTCGATCACAACCAGCCTTGGGCCGAAACCCATGTCACGGAGACCGACCAGCTCGCCCCACTCTGCCGGCACGATCACGTCAACCGCCACCAACGAGGCTGGAAGATCAGCCAGCTAGCCCCGGGGGCCTACCAACTGACCAGCCCCCTCGGCCACATCTACACCACCGGGGCCGATCCCCCTTGACCGATCACTCCCGACGATCGACGACGACCCCGAAGCCAATCCGATCCCGCCATCACACCCTTCCCCGGTGGCTTGATCTCGACCAGTTCCACTCCCCCATCGCCGAATCCGGCAACAACCCTTCCCGAGGTGCCATCCCAGGTTCCAGGTTCGGGGGCGTCTTCATCGCGATGGGCTCGGAGCACTTGGAGCTCGACTCCGTCGATGACGAGGGTCGCTCCCGGCTCCGGTGAGAGGGCGCGGACCCGATTCACCGCGTCGAGAGCCGGGCCGTTCACGTTGAGAGGCCGGTCGCTCGCCTCGAGCTTGTCGGCATAGGTCATGCCCTCGTCGCTCTGCTCCGCGGGAACCACCTGACCGTTCAGATAACCCGGGATCACTCCGGTCAACAAACGGCCCCCGAGGGCGGCGAGACGCTCCGTGAGCTCGCCTGCCGTCTCCTCGGCGCCGATGTCGACGGCCTGGGCGGTGAGGACCGGTCCGGTGTCGAGACCCTCGTCGAGTGCGATGACGGTCACACCTGTCATCGTGTCGCCGGCGAGGAGGGCACGGGCGACCGGCGCCGCACCCCGCCAACGCGGGAGCAGGGAGAAGTGGGCGTTGAGCATCCCGTGCGCAGGCACTTCGAGGGCCTCCGGCTTGATCAGACGGCCGTAGGCGACGACGACACCGAGGTCGAGGTCGTCGACGGTTTCGAGCGCCTCGAGCAGCTCGGCGGCATCGACCGGTTGTTGCACCACCAAACCGAGTCGCTCCGCCTCGACCTTGACCGGCGGGGGGAGAGGGGTCTTGGATCGCCCCCGTGGCCGGTCCGGTTGGGTGATGACCACGGCCACCTCATGCGAGGCGGCGATGGCGTGAAGTGGAGGCACCGCCGCTCCCGGGGTTCCCAGGAAGGCGACCCGGGTCATTCGAAGGTCGCCAGGCCCAGCGCCTCATCGCGCAGGTCGCGCAAGGCCTTCTTTCGAACCGACTTCTCGAGCCGGTCGATGAGCAGTTTCTTGTTCAGATGGTCGATCTCGTGCTGGAGGACCCGGCCCAGCAGCCCATCGCCGGCGTGCTCCACCTCGTTGCCGTCCAGATCGAGCGCACGGGCCCGGGCGAACCCGGGGCGCTCGATCTCCCACCAATGCCCCGGAACCGAGAGACAGCCTTCTTCGTAGACCCATTCACCGCTCAGCTCGACGATCTCCGGGTTGATCATCACGCGCGGGCCGAGACCGTCCTGGGCGTCGAAGACGGCGATCTTCTTCGAGATTCCGATCTGGTTGGCGGCGAGACCCACCCCAGGCGCCTCGTACATCGTCTCGATCATGTCCTGGACCAGGGTCCGCACCACGTCGTCGACGTAGGTGACCGGCTTGGTCTCGAGACGCAGGACAGGGTCTCCGAAGGTCCTGATCGGGTAGATGGCCATGGTGTTGGCGGATGAGCATAAAGGCTCGCCGGGACAGCCCCTGACCGGCGCCGGCCTGACCGGCACTGGCCGCCTCCGGGCCCGGTCACTCAGAGGTCGATCGGATCGGCGTCGATGCGGACGGTCGACCCGGCGTCGCGCCATCTCTGCACGAGCGGGCGCAGGGCAAGTCTCACCGGCCCCAATGACCCTTGGAGCAGCCATCTCCAGCCTCGCTCCACCTCGGCGGGCCCCAGGATCACGGCTCCCCCGTCCAGCTCTCGAAGATCGCGGTCGATACCGATCGGGTCGACCGTCCCCCTGACCTCGATCGCCAGCAACTCGGTCGCCGGGGGGAAACCGTGACGGGCGCGTTCGGCCAGTATTCCCTCGAGGTATGGGATCGGATCACCGCGGCGCAGTGCGGCCACGAGGGAGCTATCGGGAAGAGAGGTCTGAGCCATCAGGCGTCTCCCCGTCCCGATCTCGACCGCTCCGGCAAGTCGGGCCAGGATCCTGAGCGCCTCCTCCGAGGTCCGGTAGTTGTGGCCGAGCATGAGCCCATCGACGTCGACTGCCACCACCAGTGGAACCGGCTGCAACGAGGCAAGGTCCCGCTCCGTGCCGACCGCCACCGGCCCGCGAGAAGGATCGAGCACGGCAACCCCGGCTCCGACCTTGCGATCGATCTCCGCCACGATCCTCTGTGGCTCGCTCCCCATCTCCTCGAAGGAGGTGCCGCCGCAACGCGGACATGGCCCCGACGGGGTGCCGCAGCGACGGCAAGCAGGCTCCCTCCCGAGACGGGAGCCGCAAGCCTCGCACACCCGCACCCGCTTGCATTGGACACACCGCATCGATGAGTCGGCGGAGCGACGGTGGGTGAAGACGAACACCCGGCGCCCACTTCGAACCATCGCCTTGATCGCCGCCACCGTCCTCTCTGCCAGAAAGCCGGATCCGGGCTGATCCTCGCTCCGATCCACCACCTCCACCAGGCCCCATGCTCGGTTTCCCATCCTGACCACGTCGGGGCCGGCAGCGAGCACCTCCAGCGTCGGGGTCGGGCCCAGGAATACCAGTGTGAAGCCCTCGACCCGCGACCTCGTCGTCATCAGGTCTCGCACGTGGACCGTCGGCGTCTGACGGTCTTTCATGGCTCGCCGCCCCTCCTCGAGCACCACGGCGAGGGCGAGCCCGGGGATCTGCCATCCGGCCACCCGGGGAGTACCAACCACGAGACGGCCGGGCACCTGTGCCTCCACCCAGGCGTCGGTTAGAGCCCGTCCCGCCTCTCCCGCCACCTCGGTCACGGGGAAACCCAGGTCGCGCGCCGCCATGGTCACCGACGTCGCCTCGGCCTCGGTTGCGGTCACTATCAGGGCAGACCTGCCCACGGTCGGGATCGGGGAGATAGCGGCGAGCCAGTCCAGGGACTGCCAGCGCCCGACGACGGCGGTCGTGGGGCGTCTGACTCCCCGGGATACCGATTCGGCGATCCTGGCCAAGGCCCCGGTGGGATCCACTGCCACCGGCGATCGCTCGCGCTCCTTCGGTGGAGAGGGGAGGTTGGGGGGCAGCGAGCGCTCCAGGACGACGGGCAGAGGAGCCACGTAGTGGTTGGCCGCCCAGAGCAACGACTCGAGCAGGCCCTCGTCGAACACTGGCGCCTCGCTGGACAGTGCCGCAATGTCCTTGAGCTTGCCCTCCTTCTCCGCGCCCATCTCGACCACGAAGCCGCGTGTCTTGCGCCCCGAGAGCGGGACCCGGACGATCGAACCTACCGAGATCGAGTGGCGAAGCTGATCGGGGATGGAATACCAGAAGCCGCGATCCACCGCGAACGTCGGGACATCGGGGACGACCCTGGCGGTGCTTGGGGTCAGAGGTCGGCTGCTTCCTTGATGTCGTCGACCTTGTCCAGACGCTCCCAGGCGAATCCCGTGCGGCCGAAGTGCCCGTATGCCGCGGTGTTGGCGAACACCGGCTTCCTGAGCTCCAACTGGCTGATAATGGACGCCGGCCGGAAGTCGAAGGTCTCCTTGACCACGGTCTCGATCCGCTCAGGGGCGAGGTTCTCGGTGCCGAAGGTCTCGACGTGGATGGAGAATGGATCGGCCTGCCCGATGGCGTAGGCGAGCTGGATCTCGAGCTTGCGGGCGAGGCCGGCGGCGACGAGGTTCTTGGCGGCCCAGCGCGCTGCGTACGCGGCGGAACGATCGACCTTGGTGGCGTCCTTACCCGAGAAGGCGCCTCCGCCGTGACGTGCATACCCACCGTAGGTGTCGACGATGATCTTGCGCCCGGTGAGGCCGGTGTCGGCCACAGGGCCACCGATCACGAATCGACCCGACGGGTTGAAGTAGAACTCGATCCCCGGGTCGAGCATGTGCTGGGGGATGACCTCGGCAACGACCGCGTCGAACACCTCCTGCCTCATCTCGTCCTGGGACCGGTCCTCGGCGTGGTGGGCCGAGATGAGGACCTTCTCGACTGCGACGGGCCGGATCCCCTCGTAGCGGACCATGACCTGGGTCTTCCCGTCCGGTCTCAGGTAGTCGAGCTTGCCGGAGCGACGCACCTCCGAGAGCCGCTCGGCCATGCGATGGGCGAGCTGGATCGGCAGCGGCATGAGCTCATCGGTCTCGTCGACGGCGAAGCCGAACATGAGGCCCTGATCGCCGGCACCGTGGTTCCTCGTGACTCCCGCCGCGATGTCGGCGCTCTGTAGCTGGACCCGGTCCTCGACCTCGAGTTCTCTCGCCGAGAAGCCGGGGTCGAACCCGTCGTAGCCGATGCGGGCGACGGTGTCCCTGACGATGGCCTCCACGTCGGGCTTGGCCCCCTCGGAGATCTCTCCCCCCACGATGGCCAGGCTGGTGGTGACGAAGGTCTCACATGCAACCCGGGCCATCTCGTCGATGGTGAGGGCAGCGTCCAGCACCGAGTCGGATATGGCGTCGGCCACCTTGTCGGGATGACCCTCGGTGACCGACTCTGACGTGAAGTACCAGCGCCTCATGAGGGGTGGAGGTTAACCCCGCGGCCCGAGGGCGGCGGCCACGCGGTCGATCAGTCGCTCCGCCACCTCGGTCTTGGCGAGCAGGGGAAGCTCCTCGGTCGACCCATCTCTGTCGATGATCACGACCCGATTGGTGTCGGTCCCGAAACCCGAGCCTGGCTCGGTGACGTCGTTGTACACCAGGAGATCCACCCCTTTTCGGGCTGCCTTATCGATGGCGCGCTCCACTCCGCCGGTCTCCGCGGCGAATCCGACCGTGAAGGGTCGAGGGTCGCGCGCCACGACCGAGGCGAGGATGTCAGGCGTGCTCTCCAGCTCGATCGACGGCAGGCCGTCGGCCCTGGGGATCTTCGACTCGGCGCTGTGCTTGGGCTTGAAATCGGCCACCGCCGCCGCCATGACCACGATGTCCGGTCGGGTCCCGGTGACCGCCAGGAGCATCTCGTCGGCGGTCTCGACCCGCACCACCTTCACCGCTGGATGCGACGGCAGGTCGGCGGTGGTCACCAAGGTGACGTCGTATCCGCGTCGAACCGCCTCGTCGGCGATGGCATGGCCCATCTTCCCCGACGAGCGGTTACCCAGAAACCGAACCGGGTCGATGGCCTCGCGCGTCCCGCCTGCGGTGACCAGCATCGCCCTCCCCTGCCCCTCTCCGCCGAGGATCGAGCTTGCGGCCTCGACGATCTCGTCGGGCTCGGCGACACGGCCCATCCCGACGTCGCCCCCGGCGAGGTCACCTTCGTTGGGGCCGACGATGTGATAGCCGAAGCTACGAAGCGTCTCGAGGTTGTGCCGGGTCGCAGGGTGCTCCCACATCTCTGTATGCATTGCCGGCGCCGCCAGCACCGGCGCCCGGGTGGCCAGAAGCGTGGCGCTGATCAGATCCGAGGAGATCCCGTTGGCCACCTTTCCGATGGTCGAGGCGGTGGCGGGTGCCACGATCACCAGGTCGGCCCAACGGGCCAGCTCGGTGTGCGGGGAGGCCAGGGTGGCGCCAAAGAGCGCCGTGACCGGCTCCTCACCGGTGATGGCGGCGAACGTCTGAGAGCCGATGAACTCGAGGGCCGATTCCGAGAGCTCCACTTTCACGGTGGCCCCGGCTTCCATGAGCCGCCTGGCCAGGAATGCAGACTTGTAGGCGGCTACGCCGCCGGTGACGCAGAGAAGGACGCGACGTCCCGCCAGCATCAGGCTTCGACGGTGTCTACGGCTACCTTGCCCTCGGCGATCTCCTCCATGGCGATGGTGAGCGGCTTTCGGGACAACGTGTGTACCTGGGGCGGCACGAACTCACCGTATCCGACACCGAGCTGATGGAAGTACCCGTTGATCTGGCGGGCGCGTCGGGCCGCCACCACGACGGTGGCGAAGCGGTTACCGATCTGGTCGATGACGTTCTCGATCTTCATGGGGTCCTTTGCGGGGGTGACGCCCACATCGTACCCGATCAACCCCTGGTAATCAGCTCCACCATCTCGGCCACGGCCTGGTCGAGGTTCTCGTTGACCACGATGTGGTCGAAAAGTGTGGGCGCCTCGGCGATCTCCGACTCGGCGATTCGGAGCCGGTCCTCGATGTCCTCGTCGGTGGTGTCGCCTCTGCGCCTCAACCTCTTCGCCAGCTCCTCGAGGGAGGGAGGCGCAATGAAGAACATCTCGGCGTCCGGTTTCTTCTCACGCACCTGACGGGCGCCTTGTATCTCGATCTCGAGCAGGACGTCACTGTCGTCGGCGAGAGCCGCCTCCACCGGAGCAGCCGGCGTGCCGTAGAAGCGGTTGTTGTACTGGGCCCATTCGAGGAGATCGCCGTTCTCGATCATCGACTCGAAGTCGCGTCGGGAGACGAAGTTGTAGTGATCTCCATGCCGCTCTCCCGGGCGGGGCAGCCGCGTCGTGGCCGAGACCGAGAACTCCAGGCCGAGCCGGTCGAGAAGCTCCTTGACGATGCTCGACTTGCCCGAGCCGGATGGCCCGGACACCACCAGCAGACGACCGGCCACTTCAGGAGAACTCTGCCAGGAGAGCCTCTCTCTGCTTGTCGCCCAGACCCCTGATCCGACGATTCTCGGCGATCCCGAGGGACTCCATCATCCGCTTCGCCTTGATCTTCCCGGTCCCGGGCATGGAGGCGATCACCCGCTCCACCTTGAGACCGGCCAGTATGTCATCGGTGTCGGCCTGCTCGATCAGGTCGGAGAGCCGGAGCGACCCCGTCTTCAGCAGCTCCTTGACCTCGGCCCGCACCCTTCTCGCCTCTGCCGCCTTGGCCAGCGCGGCGGCCCTCTGCTCGTCGGTCAGTTGGGGTGGTTGCGCCATCTTCCTCTTCTCCGTCCGATGCCCCGACCATAGCCACCCAGCATGCGGCTAGGTCGCCGAAACCGTCGCCTCTATCTCGGCCGTTATCGCCCGGGCGGCCTCGACGACATCGGGAGCAGAGGTGATGGGCCGGCCGACCACCAGAAGGTCCGATCCGGCTCGCATCGCCTCGCTCGGCGTGGCCATCCGCTTCTGGTCGGACGGTGCCGAACCGGCGGGTCTGATGCCCGGAGTGACGACCGTCAGCCCGAGAGCGAGGTCCTTGACCAGGCGCACCTCCCCGACGGCGCAGACCACCCCTTCGGCCCCGCCACCGGCTGCGACAGACGCAAGACGCGAGACCTGCACCTCGAGTGGATCCGACCTCCCCAGACGGGCCAGCTCGTGCTGGTCCAACGAGGTCAGGACGGTCACCGCCAACACTCCAGCCGCTCCTCCGGAGCCTTCGTTCAGGGCCTCCACCGCCACCCGCACCATCTCCTCGCCACCCGAGGCGTGCACCGTCACCCAGCGAGCACCGAGGGCGCCGAGTCGCTCGGCTGCGCCGGCCACGGTGTTGGGTATGTCGTGGAGCTTGGCGTCGACGAAGACTGGCGAGCCGAGGCCGACCACCTCCGACACGACCGACGGTCCCTCCCCCATCAGAAGCTCGAGACCTAGCTTGAAGCCGAGCACGTGCGGCTGCAGCCTCCCAGCCAGCGACAGCGCCTCCCTGGCTGTGGCCACGTCCAGCGCCACCAGTACCTTGCTCACCAGGGCTCGACCCGTCCGACCAGATCCGCCACGGTCCCGATACCCGATCGTCGCATCTCCTTGATCAACTCGCGTTCGATCCGCCTGCCGACGCGAGGGTCGGCGAGATGGGCAGTCCCGATCTCCACTGCCGAGGCCCCGGCCAGCATGAACTCGACCACGTCCTTACCAGTCATGACCCCACCGCATCCCACGATCGGAGTGCCTGGAAGGGCGCGAGCGACCTCGTAGACACAGCGCAGGGCGATCGCCTTGAGACCGGGGCCGCTGTAGCCGCCTATCCCACCACTCAGCAACGGCCGCCGTGTCCCGACGTCGATGCCGAAGCCGAGGGCAGTGTTGGTCAGCACCAGGAATCGAGCCCCGGCATCGACGCAGGCTCGGGCCACGGCGACGACGTCGTCGGTGTTGGGTGAGAGCTTGGCCCCCACCGGGACCTCCACCGACGAGGCCACGGCCAAAATCACTCGCCGTGATCGCTCCGCATCCAGGGAGAACATCCTCCCATCCTCGAGGTTGGGGCAGGAGAGGTTGACCTCGACGACCGGGACACCGGCCGAGACCAGCCCCTTGGCCACCAAGGCGAACTCATCGGGGGTCTCTCCCACCGCCGATCCCCAGACCGGCACCCCGATTAGAGGCAACCTGGGCGCCATCATCTCCGACCACGCCTCGATGCCGGGATTCTGGATCCCGATCCCATTGAGCATGCCCGGGCCCGACGGAGCCAGACGAGGGGCCGGTCGGCCTGGCCATTCGCTCGCGGCCACCGACTTGGCCACGGCCGCCCCGTATGGCTTCAGGTCGGCCACGTCGGCCCATTCCCACACCGAGCCAACCGTCCCCGAGGCGGCGATGAGCGGGGCCCTCAGCTCGACGTCCCCGATCCGGGCGGTCAGGTCGACCGATGCCATTCCTGCAGGCTCCTCGGTCGGAGTATCGCCCCGGGCCCGGCCCGCAGGCTGCGTGCGACGGCCAAGCCGCCCTGGATGGTGGTGACACACGGTATGTCATGGGTCCGGGCCGCGATCCGGATCATCCTGCCGTCCGAGCGCGCCCTGCCGCCCCTAGGCGTGTTGATCACGAGTTGGATCTCGCCATCCTCGAGCCGCTGGCCTATGTCACGCGGGCCCTCCCCGACCTTGTTGACCGCCTCGGCCTCGATGGCGTGATGCCGGAGGAAGCGGGCGGTCCCGTGGGTGGCGACCAGGTCGAATCCGAGCATGGTGAACGCCTGTGCCACCGCCAGGCCCATCGGCTTGTCCCTATCGGAGAAGGAGAGGAAAACCCGGCCCCGGCTGGGCAGGATGTGCCCGGCGGCGAGCATGGCCTTGGCGAAGGCGACCCCGACATCGGAGCCGATGCCCATCACCTCACCGGTGGCGCGCATCTCCGGCCCCAGCACCGAGTCCTCCTCGGGGAAGCGGCCCCAAGGCAACACCGCGTTCTTCACCGCCACGAAGTCGGGCCTTTCCGCCGAGACAGGGACGATTCCCTCCTGACGAAGCTCCTCGATGGTCGTCCCCATCATCACCCGGGCGGCAACGCGTGCCAGCGGCACCCCGGTGGCCTTGCTGATGAATGGAACCGTCCGGCTCCCCCGCGGATTGGCTTCCAGCACGTAGACGTCGTCGCCCTTGACTGCGAACTGGAGGTTGATCAGTCCCCGCACCTCCAGAGCTGCCGCCAGCTCGCGGGTGGCGCGCAGTATCTCCTTGTGCGCCTCGTCTGAGATAGTCGGTGGCGGAGTCACGCAATCCGAGTCGCCCGAATGGACCCCGGCCTCCTCGACATGCTCCATGACCCCCCCGAGGAGCAACTCGGAGCCGTCATACACCGCGTCCACGTCGACCTCCACGGCAGCCTCGAGAAAGCGGTCGATCAGGATCGGGGCCCCGATCACCTCGGGGTCCGCTTCTCCGTACATCTCCCGGACGTATTCCGACAGCTCGTCGACGCTGTAGATCACTCGCATCCTGCGGCCACCGAGCACGTACGAAGGGCGCACCATGACCGGGAGCCCTACCTGGTCGACCACATCCTCGGCTTCGGTGGCAGAGGTGGCCGAGCCGGCCGGGGGCTGGCGGAGTCCCAGGCCCCGGCACAGCTCTCCGAACTGCTCCCGGTCCTCGGCCAGGGTGATCGACGCCGGAGACGTGCCCGCGATCGGGACCCCGGCTTCATCGAGGGCCATGGCCAGGTTCAGGGGAGTCTGCCCACCCAGCTGCACCACCACCGCCTCGGGTCGCTCTGCCTCGATCACCGAGAGGACGTCCTCGACGGTTAGCGGCTCGAAGTAGAGGCGATCTGAGGTGTCGTAGTCGGTGGACACGGTCTCCGGGTTGCAGTTGACCATGACGGTCTCGTAACCGGCATCGCGCAGGGCGAAAGAGGCATGAACGCAGCAGTAGTCGAACTCGATCCCCTGCCCGATACGGTTGGGGCCCGACCCCAAGACCACGACGCGCGGGCGCTGCGCAGGAGGCACCTCGGACTCCTCCTCGAATGTCCCGTACATGTAAGGGGTGAGAGCCTCGAACTCGGCGGCGCACGTGTCAACGGTCTTGTAGGTCCGGGTCAGCCCGGCGGCGAGTCGGGCCGACCTGACCTCCTGCTCGGAGACGTCCCAGAGGTGGGCGAGCTGCCGGTCTGAGTACCCGGCCCTCTTCGCTTCACGCATGACGTCGGGGTCGAGAGACGGGGAGGTCTCGATCCCGGCGCGCAGTTCGACGATCTCGGAGATCTGGTCGACGAACCACGGATCGATCGCGCTCAGCGACGCGACATCCTCCACGGTCCAACCCCGGCGCAGGGCCTCGGCCACAGCGAAGATGCGGTTGGGGCGGGGCACCCGAACGGCTTCGGACAGCTCGACGTCGACCAGGTCGACCAGGCTGCGCTCGGCCGGATCGGCGTTGAGCCCGTTGCGGCCGTTCTCCATGCTGCGCAGGGCCTTCTGCAGAGCCTCGGCGAACGTCCTCCCGATCGCCATTGCCTCACCGACACTTCGCATCGAAGTCCCGAGCGTGGTGGGAGCCGACGGGAACTTGGCGAAGTCGAACCTGGGGACTTTGACCACGACGTAGTCGAGAGCAGGCTCGAAAGACGCGGGTGTCGCCCCGGTGATGTCGTTGGCGATCTCGTCGAGGGTGAAGCCCACCGCCAGGAGCGCCGCGATCTTGGCGATCGGGAAGCCGGTGGCCTTGGAGGCGAGGGCCGAGGACCGGCTCACCCTCGGGTTCATCTCGATGACCAGCCTGCGCCCGGTGGCCGGCTCGACCGCGAACTGGACGTTCGAGCCACCGGTCTCGACCCCGATGGCCCTCAGCACCGCGATCCCATCGTCCCTCATCTCCTGGTATTCCCGATCGGAGAGGGTCTGGATCGGGGCGACCGTGATCGAATCCCCGGTGTGGACTCCCATTGGGTCGAGGTTCTCTATCGAGCAGACCACGACAGCGTTGTCGTGACGGTCTCGCATGACCTCGAGCTCGAACTCCTTCCACCCTTGCAGAGACTCCTCGACCAGGATCTCCGACACGGGTGATGTGGCGAGGCCGTGACGGGCGACTTCCACGAATTGGCTCTCGTCATCGGCGATCCCCGTCCCGCCTCCGCCGAGGATGAACGAGGGGCGCACCATCACCGGGAACCCGATCTCCTTGGCGATCCTCACCGCTTCGGTCATGGAGCGCGCATAGCCGGCCCGGGGAACCTCGAGACCGGCCGCCTCCATGGTCTCCTTGAATCGGCCGCGGTCCTCTGCCCGCTCGATCGCTTCGAGACCGGCGCCGATCATCTCGACGCCATGCCGGTCGAGCACGCCGGAACGCGCCAACTCGGCGGCGACATTGAGGGCGGTCTGCCCGCCCAGTGTGGGAAGGAGGGCGTCGGGTCGCTCCCGGGCGATGATCTCGGCCACCACTTCCGGCGTGATCGGCTCGATGTAGGTGGCATCGGCGAACTCCGGGTCTGTCATGATCGTTGCCGGGTTCGAGTTGATCAGGACGACGCGAAAGCCGCGCGAGCGGAGAACCTTGGCCGCCTGGGTGCCGGAGTAGTCGAACTCGCAGGCCTGGCCGATGACGATCGGGCCGGAGCCGATCAGGAGGATCGAGCGAATGTCGGTCCGCGCCGGCATCAGGCCTCCTCCAACATCATGGCGGCGAAATCGTCGAACAAGCCACGAGCATCCCTGGGCCCTGGCGCGGCCTCGGGGTGATACTGGACGGAGAAGACCGGCGCTTCCAGAAGCCGCATCCCCTCGAGGGTCCCGTCGTTGAGGTTCTGGTGGGTTGGCGCCACCGCTCCGAACCGCCCTTCGGCCACCGAGGGGAGCAGGTCGGGCCCGGCCAGTCCCTCAGGTTGGGGCGGGCTCCCATCTGCGATCGACCAGAGATCGACGGCGAAGCCGTGGTTCTGGGCGGTTATCTCCACTCGACCGTCCCCGAGACGGCGCACCGGATGATTCCCGCCGTGGTGCCCGAACGGCAGCTTGAAGGTCCTGGCTCCGACGGCCAACCCGAGCACCTGGTGCCCGAGGCAGATCCCGAACACGGGAACCCGGCCGATCAGGCCGCGCAGCGTCTCGGTCGGGCCGACCAGAGGCTCGGGGTCACCGGGCCCGTTCGACACGAAGACGCCGTCGGGATCGAGCGAGAGGATGGTCGCAGCGTCCGTGTTGGCCGGGACGACGTCCACGCTGAAACCACGTCTGGTCAGGTTGTCGAGTATGTCCCGCTTCAGCCCGAGATCGACCGCGACCACCTGTCCCCGTCGAGTGTCCTCCGCCTCGAGCCGGTAGGGCTGTCTGGTCGAGACGCCGGTGGCCAGATCGAGCCCCGTCATGGATGGCGCGGCTGCCGCGATGTCACCCAACTCCGCCTCGTCGACCTCCACGCCGATGGCGACAGGCATCGCACCCCTGTCACGTATGTGCCTGGTCAACCTCCTGGTGTCGACATCGGCGAGGGCAACCACTTCGTGTCGCCGCAGATACTCACCGACGGTGCCCTGGGAGCGCCAGTTCGAGTCGCGTCTCGACAGGCTGCGAACGACGAATCCGGAAACGGCCGGGCGGGAGGATTGCTGGTCGAGGTCGGAGACGCCGTAGTTGCCGATGTGAGAGCTCGTCATGACCACCACCTGCCCGGCGTAGGAAGGGTCGGTCATGATCTCCTGGTAGCCGGTCATAGAGGTGTTGAAGACGGCCTCGCCAGTGGCGACCCCCGCCGCGCCCACCGACCTGCCGGAGAACACCGCCCCGTCGGCGGTGACCAAGAGACCACGTGTCTCTCCGCTCACAATCCGTCCTCGTAGGTGATGCGACCGTCGTGAATCGTTGCCAGCACCTTTCCCACCATCTCCTTGCCCAGAAACGGGCTGTTGGCCGCCTTGGAGGCAAAGCTCCTCGGGACCCATCTACGCCCGGGATCGAATATGACGAGGTTGGCAGGTGAGCCCGGTTGCGGTGGGACCCCGTGACGGTCGAGACCGCCGATACGGGCAGGGGCCATGCTCAGGCGCTCGAAGAACTTCCTCTGATCGTCGCCGAGGGCACTGCAAACGAGGGCCGCCGCCGTCTCCAACCCGATCACGCCTCTCGGCGCCTCCTCGAACGGGACGTCTTTCTCGGCCAGAGCATGCGGAGCATGGTCGGTGGCCACCGCGTCGATGATCCCCTCGCCGAGGGCCTCACTCACTGCGGCGCGGTCGGAGGAGGTGCGCAATGGCGGGTACATCTTCAGGTTGGGGTCCAGCTCGGAAAGGGCTGACTCGTCGAGCATCAGATGATGAGGGGTGACCTCGGCCGTGACCGTCAGACCGGAAAGCCTCGCCTGGCGAATCAGAGCCACGGCGCCGGCCGTGGAGACGTGCTGGATATGGAGTCGCGCACCGGTGTCGGCGGCCAGGACGAGGTCACGGGCCACTATGACGTCCTCGGCGGCGGACGGCAGACCGGCGACGCCGTGAAGGGCCGACATCGCACCCTCGTTGAGATGGCCGGCTGCGGTCAGCTCCCGCTCTTCGGCGTGCTCGGCAACGACCGCACCCGGAAGCCCGGCCAGCTCGATCATGATCTGCCGCAGCAAACCCGCCCCGGGCACCGCGTCCCCATCGTCGGTGAAGACCCGCGTCCCTGCCTCGTACATGGCATGGAGCTCTGCCATCTCGGCACCCGCCCGTCCCCTGGTCAGGGCGCCCGCGGTCACCACGTCCACGGTGTCGATCTCGGCGGCCCGCTCCCTGGCCGCCGCAGCTCTTGCTCCGGTATCGGTCGGCGGCTGGGTGTTCGGCATTGCCACCAGGGCGGTGAAGCCACCGGCGGCTGCGGCGGCGGCCCCGGTGTCGAGATCCTCCTTCCAGGTCTGGCCTGGCTCACGGAGATGGACGTGGAGATCGACCAAACCGGGACCCAGCCAGGCGCCTGCTGCGTCGATGACTCGTGCCCCGTTGTGAGTCACCACCGGGCCGATGGAAGCGACGATGTCGCCGTCGACGACCACGGTTGTCTCTTCGATCCCGGTCGCAAGCAAGACCTTCGCGTTCTCGATGACGATCATTCGCTCTTCCCGATGGCGAGATCGAGCACGGCCATCCGCACCGGCACTCCATTGGACACCTGCCTCAGGATCAGCGATCGGTCACCGTCCGCAACGGCATCGTCGATTTCCACCCCGCGGTTGATCGGGCCCGGATGCATCACCACGGAGCTTGGCTTGAGCAGCGGGAGGCGCTCGGCAGTCATGCCGTAGCGCCGGGTATAGGTCGATTCGGACGATCCCGCCGCCGCCCCCCTCTCCCGCTGCACCCGGAGCAGATAGACGATGTCCACCTCACCGACAACCGCGTCCAGCTCTGTGAGGATCGGCACATTCCATGGATTGGCGGGAGGTAGGAGCGATGGCGGGCCTACCAATGTCAACTCCATCCCAAGGCGGGGGAAGGTCGAGAGGTGCCCCCGAGCCACCCGACTGTTGGCGATGTCGCCGACGATCGCCATGCGCAGCCCTGCCAGTCCCCCGAAATGCTGTCGGATCGTGAGGGCATCCACCAGGGTCTGCGTCGGATGCTCGCGCCGGCCCGTGCCCGCGTTCACCACGGGCAGGCCCGACCACCTTGCCGCCAGCTGCGCCGCGTCGACCAGGCTGTGTCTCAACACCAATGCGTCCGAGCCCATCGCCGCCAGGGTGAGCACGGTGTCGCGAAACGACTCTCCCTTCACCGACGAGGACGACTCGGGCACGAAGGTCATCACGTCGGCCCCCAAGGACCGCGCCGCCTTCTCGAAGGAGAGCCGCGTCCGGGTCGACGGCTCGTAGAACAGGGTGGTCACGGTCCTGCCGGCAAGCACAGGCCGGATGGCCTCTCCGGATTGGACGAACTCGGCGTAGCGCTGCCCTGCGTCCAGCAGCGCCTCGATCTCACCCAAGGGCATGCCGTGAAGGGTGGTCAACCCGTTCATGGCGAGCCGTTCCTCTCCACCCAGACTCCCTCCTCGGGGTCGGCCGGCTCGAGGCGGACACGAACCACCTCTTCCTCGCTCGTGGGCAGGTTCTTGCCCACATAGTCGGCACGGATCGGGAGCTGGCGATGCCCACGATCGACCAGTACGGCAAGTTCCGTCTGGTGGGCCCGCCCGATGTCGGATAGTGCGTCGAGGGCGGCACGCACCGTCCTACCCGTGTAGAGCACGTCGTCCACGACGATGAGATGGCGACCCGAGATATCGGCCGGGATCGAGGTCTTGTGTCCCTTGACCACCGTCCGGATCTGGCGATCGTCGCGATAGTCGGCGATGTCGAGTTCCCCGACCGGGACCGACCTGCCTTCGAAGTCTTCGATCAGGTGCGCCAGGCGATGAGCCAGATGGGCGCCTCGGGTGTGAATCCCCACGATGACCACGTGCTCGGCACCGCGGTGACGCTCGAGGATCTCGTGGGCGATCCGACTCGAAGCCCTGCGGATGTCCTCGCCGGTCATCACCTGGGGCATCGAGGCCCCTGCGCTGGCGATGGGTGTGTTCCCATCTGTCTCCTTCCCGGCCTCACCGGACCGTCCTTAAAGGTGCTCTGACGATAGCCGTGATCGGCGCCAGCCCAAATCGCGTGGTCGGGCCCTCCTCACCGCTCAGCCGCGGACCGAGCGAGCGAGGGAGGCGAGGACGCCGTTCACGAATGCCCCCGATCGCTCGGTCGAATAGGTCTTGGCCAAACGCACCGCCTCGGACACGATCACCGCGGTCGGCGTCTCGGTGTTGTGCATCAGCTCGTAGAGCCCGAGCCGGAGGATCGACCGATCGATGACCGGCATGCGGGCGATGCTCCAGTGCTCCGAAGCCGACTCGATCCGGTGATCGAGCTCCTCCTTCTCGGTCAGGACCCCTTTCACGAGCATGGCGGCTCGCGCAGGCAACTCTCCCTCGTCGACCTCGCCACCCCCGATCTCGCTCTGATAGAGACTCTCCAATGTCAGGTCGCGGGCTTCGACGCTCAACTCCACTCCCAGGACTGCGGCAACCGACACGGCCGTGCGTGCGTCGACCACGTCCTCCGGCGCATGCGCCTCGTTACGCGCGGCCAGGACTCCCTCCACCTCCTCGGTCGTCCGATCGATGGCCGCGGCCAGCTCCTCGACGGTGAGACGGGCGGGAATCGTCGGCTTGGACGTCCGACCGGGGCTCATGCCCTGGTCAGGTACTCTCCGGAACGGGTATCCACCTTGACCCGGTCACCCTGCTCCACGAAGAGCGGCACCTGGATCTGGATCCCGGTCTGCAGCGTGACCGGCTTGGTCGCGCCGGTGCGGGTGTCACCCTTGACCGCAGGCTCGGCGTAGGTCACCTCGAGCTCCACTGCCGCGGGCAACTCGACGCCGATCGGAGAGCCCTTGTAGAGCGAGATGCTCGCTGTCATCCCCTCGACGAGAAAGCCGGCAGTATCCCCCACTTCGGCCCTGTCGAGCGCGATCTGGCCGTAGTCGTCGAGGTTCATGAAGTGGAACCCGAGGTCATCCTGGTAGAGGTACTGATGATCGATGCGCTCGATGATCGCCTGATCGACGGCCTCATCGGCACGGAACGTCCGCTCCAAGACCTGGCCTGTCTCCAGGTTCTTGAGGCGCATGCGCACGAAGGCCTTGCCCTTCCCGGGCTTCACGTGCTGGTACTCGACGATCGTGAACAGCCCGTCGCTGAGCTGGAGGGCCATGCCCGGCCTCACGTCATTGGTGCTGATCATCGCTCGTTGCTCCGTGCACGACTTCCGACCGGGACGGTAACCGGCTCACAGCCCGATGGCGCCCAGCCCCGCCGACAGCTCGTCATCGGCAACGTGCTCGACCACCGGGTCGGCCACCTCACGGAGGAGGACCATGCGCAGACCGCCGGCGTCTCGCTTCTTGTCGTGGCGGAGAAGGTCCTGCACCCTGGCGCGGTCGAGCCCGTCCACCCGGGTGGGGAGACCGAGGTGGCGGATCGCCTCGGTCATCCTGTCCAGGCTTCCGAATCGATGTCGCAGCTCGGAGATCCTGCCGGCGGCCACCATGCCCACGGCAACGCACTCTCCATGAGAGAGCGGTGAGGCGAACTCGATCGCATGGCCGATGGTGTGCCCGAAGTTGAGGATGGCGCGAAGACCCGACTCTCTCTCGTCTTTGCCCACCACTCTCGCCTTCACCGAGGCCGACCGGGTGACCACCTCCTCCAGTCGGGCTCGCTCCCCTTCCCTCGCCAGCAGCTCGAAGAGCCCTGCGTCTCCAACCAGACCGGTCTTGAGCGCCTCGGCCAGCCCTTCACGTCGCAGCATCGTCGGAAGCTGCTCCAGCGTGTCCACGTCCACGATCACCCTCGTCGGATGCCAGAACAGGCCGATCAGGTTCTTCCCGGCGAGGTTGACCCCCGTCTTTCCCCCGATGGAGGCATCCACGGCGGCGAGGAGAGTGGTCGGCACGTGCACCACCTCCACCCCGCGCAGCCATGTCCCTGCGACGAACCCTGCCAGGTCGGACACCGAGCCCCCGCCGACGCCAACCACCGTGTCGGACCGGCTCAGGCCGAGGCGGGCCAAGGCCTGGTACACCGACTCGGCCACGACCAGAGTCTTGGCCTCGTCCCGATCGGGAAGACCTATGACCTCGACCTGCAACCCCTCGCCACGCAGCCGGGAAGCGACCTCGAGCGCTATCCGGGTAGCGCCTGGCTGGGTCAATACGGCAACCCGCTGACGACCGGGGCGTGTGGGCAGCAGCTGGTCGGGCAGGCCACGCACCACCATGAGCTCGGTCACCCCGGCGACCTCGAAGACGGCCGACGTGTCGGTCTTGGAGTCTGTCATCGGCCGGGTCGCCCTGCCAGGCCAGATCTGTAGCGTGCGAGGGCTGCAAGGAACTCGTCGATGTTGTCGCCCCCGAACTTGCGTTGCATCTCGGCGGCGAGCACGAAAGCGACCATCTGCTCGCCGACCACTGCAGCCGCCGGGACTGCACACACATCGGATCGCTCCCTGACCGCTTCGGCCGCCTCCCCGGTGGTCATGTCCACGGTGCGGAGCGGGCGCATGAGGGTCGAGATCGGCTTCATCGCCGCCCGGACCCTGATCGTCTCCCCGTTGGACATCCCGCCTTCGGTCCCCCCGGCGCGGTTGGTGGGACGGCCGAGGCCTCCGTCGTCAAGCACTATCTCGTCGTGGGACTTGGATCCCGGCAGGCCGGCGACCTCGAATCCGTCGCCCAGCTCCACCCCTTTGATCGCTGGTATCGACATGACTGCTCCGGCGAGGAGACCGTCGAGCTTGCGGTCGTAGTGGACGTGTGAGCCGATGCCGGGCGGCACCCCGAAGGCAAGGACCTCGAAGACGCCACCCAGTGTGTCACGCTGCTCCTTGGCGTCTTCGATCGCCGTGATCATGGCCTTCTCGGCCTCCGGGTCGAAGCAGCGGACCGGGCTCTCGTCGATCCGGTGCAGGTCGCCGGGCCCCGGCGCGGGCCCTTCGCTGGTGGCCGGGCCGATGGAGACGACGTGGCTGAGCACGGCCACCCCGGCGCTCTCGAGCATGATCTTGGCCAGGGCTCCGGCCACGGTGCGGGCCGCCGTCTCGCGGGCCGAGGCGCGCTCGAGGATGTCCCGTGCGTCGTCGGTCCCGTATTTGAGCATCCCGGCCAGGTCGGCATGGCCAGGTCTGGGCCGGGTGACCTGCTTCTTGGCGGGAGCCGGCTCAGGACTCATCTCCTCGGACCAGCGAGGCCATTCGGTGTTGCGAACGATGACGGCCACCGGAGAGCCCAACGTCTCACCATGACGGATGCCCCCCAGGATCTCGATCTCGTCGCGCTCGATCGCCATGCGCTTACCCCGCCCGTAGCCCATCCGACGTCGGGCCAGCTCGTCTGCGATCCGCTCCGAAGACACCTCCAGGCCGCGCGGCAGCCCCTCCACGATTGTCACCAGGGCGGGACCGTGTGACTCGCCGGCGGTCATGAAGCGGAGCATGGCGGGATGCTATATGGGGAAAGCGCCGAGCCCGGCGAGAGCGATGGCGAGCCAGGCGCCCAGGATCATGGACGGGCCGTAGGGCAACTCCGCCCGCATCGCCTCTCTAATGCCGCCCTCCGTCGCGCCTGCCGTCTTCCTCCTCGCCCGCATCCTGGCGATTGCGCTCGCCGCGAGCACCACCAGCGAGAGGAGGCCCCCGATCAGAGCGGTGATCAAGACCGACCAACCCAGCGTCCCCCACGAGATGTACGAGGTGAAGACGCCCAGCTGCACCGACAGCTTGACGTCGCCATACCCGAAGCCGCGGCCCCCCGCCACCAGAAAGAGGAGATTCGTCCCGAGAAAGTAGATGGCCCCGCCGAGGAGGGCCCGGAGGAAGTCGTCCCCGGACCCGTCGATGAGCGAAGTGACGCCGAGCGCGGCAATCACGAACAAGGAGCCACGGAGATTGAGACGGTCGACGATCCGCAGGCTGTCGATGTCCGTGATCCCCAAGGCGAGGGTGAGGGTCAGGAAGCCGAGATAGGCGACCAGGGCCCACCTGGCTCCGACCGTGTTGGCGAAGGCGATGGCGAACACCACCGAGACGAGAACGACGATGATCTCGCGCCCGACCCGCCGGCCGCACTTGGCGCAACGGGCCCTGGCCCAGCCTCGCACCTCACCGCAGCCGGGACAGGTGCCGACCATGGGCCGCAAGGCCTGGTCGGCGAGCGCCTGCGCCGCGAGGTCATGGGCGACTAGGGCCCCCAGAAAGCCAAATGCTCCGGCGAGGACGTTGGTCACCGCCGGAGCAACTTAGCCGTGGCCGTGGAAGCGGCCGGTCAATCAGTCTTCGTCGATCTCTTTCAGCACAGAGCCCATCCGCCGTCTACGGAGAAGACCGTGGCCCTCCTCCTCGACGTCGACCTGGCCGTTGACGTCGAGCTGTGAGAACACCTTCTCGAGGAAGGCCTCTGTGTCCTCCTCGACACCCTCGGCAGGTGTGGCAGATGCCTCGTCGGCCGACTCGGCGGTGGCGGCAACCTGCTCTTCGGGCTGCTGGGGCTCGTCGAACGTCGGCGCAGCTTCGCCTTCCTGAGCGACACGCTCGGTCGGGGCGACCGAGCGTCCGAACATGCCGAACCGGCTGGTCGACTCGGTGTCCGGCTCGGGCGGGGCGACCGGTGCAGTCTCGGCGACCGGTGCGGTCTCCGGAGCTGCCTCGTACCCGGCAAACGACTCGGAGGTCTCCTCGACCGGCTCACTCTCCTCGGGCTCGACCCACCACGACTCGTGGGCGGCGGCAACGGAGGCTTCCCCATACTGGGGTGCCGGTGCCGGCTCGACGATCTCCTCTTCGGCCAGGACCAGGAGGCCTCCCGAGGCCATCTCGGACGCGACCTTGGCGACCCAGAACTCGGTCGTCCCGAGCCGCTCGGCCATCGTCCTCACCGAGGCGCCTGACCCCAGCTCGCAGAGGAGACGCCATGCATCTCGGTTGATCTTGATCTCTTCGGCGTCGCCGGCCTCTCGGCTCATCTTCACGGTCGAGTCGAGGTCGGCGATCGTCTGGTGGACGTTGGCCCACTCGTCGGCTCGACGACGGGAATCGTCCAGGGCCGACTCGAGCTCGAACGGGCGAGGGCTGCCATACGGGGTGGTGGCATCCTCGGCCACCTCGAACGTGGCGCCCTTCTCGCCCAGGTGGTACAGGCTCTCGATCGTTATCTCGCGAAGCAGCTCGATGATGGAGCCTTCACGCTCACCGGCATCGGCGAAGCTCGCCTCGCCCGAGACCACCTTGCGGAGGAAAACGTCGTCCACATAGCCCGAGTTGACCAGATGCTTGTGCAGGTCCCGATCCTCGGCGGTCGTGGCCAGGGTTATCCCCTTCTTGCCGATGAAGATCCGGCCACGGACGTCTTCTCCCCTGACGTCGACCGAACCACGCTGGTCGGACCTCATCAAGAGCCGGAGCACTTCCTCTAGAGGGACAAAGCCCAGATTTCCTGAAAGAGCCACGTCAAACACTCCTTGCCTGCCTGCCTGCCAATCCTTCGCCACCCAGATCGGCGGTTTGGCGGGGCGTCTTTAGGGCTTTCTGGCTGCCTCTAGCATCACGGCGAGAGGGGCGTCGATCCCGGTCCACCACTCGAACGACCCGGCCGCCTGGAGCACCAGGAACTCGACGCCGTCCATGAAGGGCAGCCCTACCTCTCGGGCCCGAATGACGGCAGGCGTATCTCCGTCCCCGTAGGCGAGATCGATCAAGCCGCCGGCGGCAGCCAGGACCGGCTCCGGCAGCGACTCCCCGGCCATCCCCAGCGGAGTCGCATTGACCACGACCGCCCCGTGCACCGCCTGGCCGAATGGCTGCACCAGGGCCGGGGGCGTCGATCTTGCAGCGAGTCCCCTCGCCGCCGCTTCGTTTCTGGCCTCCAGATGAAGGGCCCGGCCGGCCCCTCCGATCAAGACGGCGGCAGCAGCCCCCCCTGAGCCGAGAACGAGGATGGGGGCCTCGGGGTCGAATCTCGAGTCGGCTAAAGCGCGCCGGGCGGCCACGACGTCGGTGCTGTGGCCCTCCACCCGGCCGCGCCGATGGCGCATCGTGTTCACCGAGCCGCTCGCCTCCGCCTCGGAGGTGAGCCTTTCTGCGATCCGCGCCGCCTCCCTCTTCAGGGGCATCGTCACGTTGATCCCATCGAGCGCACCACTCCTCAACTCTTCAACCGCCACGGCCAGCTCTGCTCGCCCGGCACGGCGGGCCGCGTAGCTGCCCTCGATGCCGAGAGCGGCCATTGCGGCCCGATGGATCGCAGGTGAGCGTGAGTGGGCGATGGGTTCACCCAGCACGGCGAGTCGAAGGGGCCTGCTCATGTACGCGAGCGGGTCCGGCTGGTTCAGGGGAGCACCCCGTCGGCCCGAGCCTGCTCGACGTTGGCATTGTGCTCCTCGATGGTCGTGCCAAACGCATGATGGCCTTCGAGGTCGGAGAGGACGTAATAGAGGAACTCGGTGTCATCGGGTGCGGCCGCCGCTTCGAGTGAGGCGCGGCCAGGCGAGGCGATCGGGGTGGGAGGAAGCCCGTTCACGACGTAGGTGTTGTATGGCGAATCCACGTCACGGTCGAAGAGAGAGACGTCCCGCGTGCCCAATGCATAGAGGACTGTGGCATCGATGTCCAACTTCATCCCCAGCCCCAGGCGGTTGTGGATCACACTGGAGACGGTGGGCCGCTCCTCGTCGAGCAAGACCTCGGTCTCGATGAGCGAGCCGATGATCAGCCCGTCGTAGGGAGTCAAACCTGCGGCTTCGACGACAGACCAGTCGATGCTGTCGACTCGTTGCTCCATGGTGGAGGAGAGTCTCTGCAGGATGCTGACCGGCTCCGCGCTCCGGGCGAACTCGTAGGTGTCGGGAAACAGGAGGCCCTCCCAGTCGGCGAGCACCGGCTCGTCCGGCATGTCGCGAAGCGAGGTCTCCACCTCCCCCGAGAGCAGAGCTGCCTCGAAGTCGGCATAGGGGTGCCCGGACGCCTCGGCGAGCCGGGTCAGGATCTCGGTGACCCTGAGACCTTCGATCACGGTCACCCGGTAGGTGTCCGCCACCGGGCCCACCACGAGCGCGGCGACCACCTCGCCGGGATCCATCAGGGTCTCGAACTGGTAGGTGCCGGCCTGCAGGCGGGAGGCGGCCTCGTTGTTGCGGACGGCGACCTCGAACTCGAGAGCCGATCTCACCACCCCCTGGGCGGCGAGGATCGCTCCTATGTCCTCGGCGGTGGAGCCGGCCGGGATCTCGATCGTCACGTCTTGACCTGGGACCACAGAAGTGGGTGCTCCCTCGGCGTCGTTCGATCCAACAGAGGAGCCGACGAGCCGGCCCAGGTAGGAGGCGCCACCCACCACGGCGAAGCCGGCTACGACTACGAGCCCGATGGCGGCGGTGATCTTGGCCACGCGCAGCCACGGTGACGGCTCTGGTATGGGCTCGAATGTCATGGTTGGTTGTCCAGATAGTCCTGCAGGATGATTGCGGCCGCCGCCTTGTCGAGCTTCTCGCGTCTCTTGCGACGTCTCATACCCGCTTCCTGGAGCTTTCTCTCTGCCATGCGTGAGGTGAAACGCTCGTCCCAGAGGAGGACCTCGACCCCGGTTGCGGCTTCGAGCTCATGCGCAAGATCCCTGGCTTCGGAGGCGGATGAGCCTTCCCCACCCCTGAGGCCGGTGGGGAGACCGACAACGATGGTACCTACCCCCTGCTCCTTAACCAGGTTCATCACCTCCTCCACCACAGAGGAGCGGGCGACCACGCTCAATGGTGAGGCGGTGAGCCCGATCGGGTCGGAGAGGGCGAGGCCGACCCGTTTCGACCCGTAGTCCACACCCAGCACCCTGCTCACAGACCGGCGAGCACCCGCTCCGCGCTGTCCCGCGCCAGCTCGACGGCGGGGCCCAGCCGCTCCCCGTGCGGCCCGCCGGCCTGGGCCATCTCGGGGTCGCGTGAGCCTCCCCCGCCCAGCTCGGCCGCCGATGCCGCCAGGATGTCGGCCGCCGAGACCCCCTTGTCGAGCAGGTCCTTGCTCACGACCCCGACCAGCGCCCCCTTTCCCCCGTGGGAGGCGCCGAGAACCACGACCGAGCGCCCACCAAGTCGATCCCTGACGCCGAGGGCAAGCTGTCTGAGGCTGTTCACATCCAGATCGGGGGTGGTGGCGACCACCAGGGAGACCTCGCCTAGCGTCTCGGCCCCGGCCGCCAGCTCGGCGGCCAACTCGCCGCGACGCTGCGAGTGGATGGCGCCCATCTCCTTCTCCAGCGCCTCCAAACGCCCCATCAGCGACTCCACCCGGTCGGGCACCTCGGAGCCGGCCACTTTGAGGAGTCTCCCCGTGCGCTCCAGATCGGAGCGAATGTCGACCAGATGTCGGTAGGCGGCGAGACCAGTGAGCGCCTCGACCCGGCGCAGATTGGAGCCGATCGACGACTCGGAGGTGACGAGAAGCGGGCCCACTTGGGCCGAGGTGTGGGTATGGGTGCCACCGCAGAACTCGGTGGAGTACTCCCCCACCTTGACCACCCGCACCGTGTCCCCGTACTTGTCACCGAAGAAGGCCAGGGCTCCCATCTCGAGGGCGTGCTCCTTGCTGGTGATCGTGGTGGTGACACCGTCGTTGGCGATCAGCCGCTCGTTGGCCTCGGCTTCGACCTCGGCGAGTTCCTTGGGGGCGACCTGCGAGAAATGGGAGAAGTCGAAGCGGAGACGCCCCGGCTCGACCAGGGATCCCGCCTGATGAGCGTGATCGCCGAGAACGTCGCGCAGAGCCCAATGGAGGACATGGGTCCCCGTGTGGCTCTTTCTCGTAGCCTCCCGGCGGGGGGAGTCGATGACGGCGTGAGCCTGCTGGCCGACCGCGATGTGACCGGAGTCGACCCGGAGCCGGTGCCCGTGGAGCCCCTGGATGGCATGCTGGGTGTCGAGCACGGCGCCCGAGCCGGTTTCGGTCTCGATTGTCCCCACATCTCCGACCTGGCCGCCCGACTCGGCGTAGAAGGGAGTCCGGCTGAGGAAGAGCTCCACCTCGCGGCCCGCCTCCGCTCGCTCCACCGTCTCCCCTTCGGCCACCATCGCCAATACCAGCCCGTCGGCGACCTCGGCCTCGTATCCGACGAAATCGGTCAGCCCGGTTACGTCGAGCAGAGATCGGTAGACGTCCTGGGCGGCCACCTCGTCGCCACCCTTCCAAGCGGCCCTGGCCCGTCGTCGCTGCTCGGCCATCTCGGCCTCGAAACCCTCGGTGTCGACCTCCACCCCTCGCTCGGCGGCGATCTCCTTGGTCAGCTCCACCGGGAAGCCGTAGGTGTCGTGGAGCTTGAACACCGTCGCGCCGGACAGGGACCGCTCATCCTCGCGGGCCAGCTCGATGTCGAGCAACTGGTGGCCGGATTCGAGGGTTCTCCGGAAGCGCTCTTCCTCCCGGCTCACCACCTGGGTGATGAAGTCCTGCTTCTCGCGCAGCTCCGGGTACCAGTCGCCCATCGATCCGACTGTCGCTGCCACCAGGTCGGGAAAGACGAGGCTCTCACCTCCGTATTGCCAGGCGTGGCGCACCGCCCGGCGCAGGATCCTGCGCAGCACGTAACCACGCCCGTCGTTCGACGGGATGACGCCGTCACCGATCAGGAACGTCACCGCCCGGCCATGGTCGGCGAGGATGCGCAGTGAAACGTCGTGCATCTCGTTCTCGCCATAGGTGAGACCGGTGTAGCCCGCGGCCACGTCCCGAACGTGTCCGGTGGTGTCGATGTCGAAGACCGAAGGGACGTCTTGCAGGACGGCTGCGACCCGGTCGAGACCCATGCCAGTGTCGATGTTCTTGGCAGGCAGGTCGCCGATGACGTGGTAGGGCTCGTCCTGGATGTTCTCCATGAAGACCAGGTTCCATATCTCCACAAAGCGGTCTTCGTCACCGGCTGCGGGCCCGCCTCCCTCGCCGTACTCCGGGCCTTTGTCGTAGAAGATCTCCGAACACGGCCCGCAGGGCCCGGGGACCCCCATCTGCCAGAAGTTGTCGCGCTCGTCGCGTCTCTGGATGCGCTCGGCCGGCACGTGATCGGCCCATATCGAGGCCGCCTCGTCGTCGGTGTCGAACACCGTGTACCAAAGCCGGTCGGGGTCGAGCCCGAGCCGCTCGGTCACGAACTCGTAGGCCCAGGCGATCGCCTCCGTCTTGAAGTAGTCGCCGAAGCTGAAGTTCCCCAGCATCTCGAAGAACGAGAGGTGACGTTGGGTGGTCCCGATGATGTCGATGTCGACTGTCCGCACCACTTTCTGCACCGTGGTCGCCCGCCGGAAGGGGGGATCCTCGTCGCCGAGAAAATACGGCTTGAACGGGACCATCCCCGCGTTGGTGAGCAGAAGGGTCGGATCGGTCGGGATCAGCGAAGCCGAGGGCCTGACGACGTGGCCCTTCTCCTCGAAGAAGGAGGTGAATGCAGATCTGATCTGGTTGCTGTCCAAGAGAACGGCCTCGGGGAGAGAACGAGGTTAACGAGCGCCCGACGCTTCCCGGCGTGGCCTGCTGGGCCGCACGGCTCGGGCGGCGAGGTCGAGCAGGTCGGCCCCGCCGGCGATGGCGGCGTCGCGCCACTCGCCTGCCGTGGGTCGGCGACGCAGGGCGCGCACGGTCACCCACCCCCCGGCGATGACGCCAGTGACGAACCACCACACTCGGTCGAGCATGGAGCCAGGGTACCTCTCACCTCGGCCCCTCACGCCCCAGTATCCGATCGATCTCGATCAGCCTCTCCTTGACTGCCCCCTCCTCCCCCGTCTCGCCGGGCCGGTATATCACCTCGGCCGGGACACCGTCGGGGAAGTACTGCTGGGAGACGACCCCGGACTCGTAGTCGTGGGAATACCGATAGCCTGCGCCGTGGCCCAGCCTCTCGGCCCCCTGGTAGCCGGTCGAGCGAAGATGGGCCGGCACGGTGGGGGCAGGGCCCTCCTCGACCAGGCGACGGGCACTGGCCATGGCACGGCCCACCGAGTTGGACTTGGGTGCGACAGCGAGATAGATGGTCGCCTCGGCCAGGTGGTAGGCCGCTTCGGGAAGCCCGACATAGGCGAGTGCCGCCGAGGCGGCCACAGCCAGGGGCAGTGCGTGCGGATCGGCCAGGCCGACGTCCTCCGAGGCAAGGATGATCAGCCGCCGGGCGATGAACTCCGGGTCTTCGCCGCCTTCCAGCATGAGGAACAGCCAGTAGAGCGACGCATCGGGGTCGGACCCGCGCACGCTCTTGATGAAAGCGGAGATCACGTCGTAGTGCTGGTCGCCGACCTTGTCGTATCGAACGATTCGCCGTTGCAGGGCCTCGGCGACATCGGCCACGACAATGTCGGGACGACCGTTCCCGGCGGCGAGCAGGGCGGCCACCTCCAGCGCGTTGAGAGCCTGGCGGGCGTCCCCACCTGTGCGGTTCGCCAGCTCCGACAGCGCTTCCTGCTCGATGGTGAGGGCCATGTCGCCGAGACCGCGCTCGCGGTCTGCCAGTGCCCTCTCGACCAACTCCGACACATCGGCCGGGCCCAACCCGACCAGGCGGAACAGCGTCATCCGGCTCATCAGCGGAGAGTTGACCTCGAAGAAGGGGTTCTCGGTGGTGGCGCCGATGAGGATGAGAGTCCCGTCCTCGACACCCGGGAGGAGGGCGTCCTGCTGATTCTTGGCGAACCGGTGGATCTCGTCGAGAAAGAGGACCGTTCGTCGTTCCTCCATCTCGAGGCGTGTCCGGGCCGCGGCCAGCACCTCGCGAACGTCCTTGACGCCGGCCGAGGTCGCCGACAGGGTTTCGAACACCGCGTCGGCGTTGGAGGCGACCAACCGGGCCAGGGTCGTCTTCCCGGTGCCCGGTGGACCCCAGAGGAGCATCGAAACCGGCCGGCCCGACTCGACCAGCCGTCTGAAGGCCGCATCCGGAGCCATGAGAGCCGACTGACCCACGACCTCGTCGAGAGAGGAGGGGCGCATCCTCGTCGCCAGTGGGGCGGCCCGGGTCGAGGCCTCACTCGCCCGCGCTGCGAACAGATCGCTCATCGGGGCTGACGGTACCGAACCGGCGCGGCACCCGATGTTCAGGTCGCGAGGTACTCCTTGACCGAAGTGAGGAACGGGAGGAGGGCCAGGGCGAGACCGACTGCGCCGAAGATCGGCATGAGGATCGACAACGGGATCGACACGAGCTCGAGCGTGATCCAGATCATGTGGCCTACGCCGAGCAAGATGGTCCCAAACCAGGACCAGTGATGTCCCGTCGCCCGCTCCAACCAGCCGAGCCAGCTCCAGCGGGGCCGACGCCACACCCCGTAGAGGAGTATCAGCGAGCCGAACCCGAACACAATGAGGAGGACCAGGCCCGGTACGACCCAGTTGTCGACCAGAGGCAACGCCTCGAGATACTCGTCCGGCATCATCGACTCGCCTCCCACGCCAAAGATCATTGCGAGCCCGCCGCCGATTGCACCGATACCGAGGACGGCCAACAACGACATGATGAAGACAACGGGGAACGGCCGATGGGTCGCAACTACGCCTCTCGCCGCCAGTGTCATGGAATACTCCTTTCGCTGGCCCCAGCATCACCGTTCCGGCGCGACCCACCCAAGGGTCTTAGGTCACATGTCGGCAGCCTTTCAGCCTTCCTCCGGCTGGTCCTTCCGCCCCAGCGCCACCGG
>DATBIX010000020.1:0-33718 GCA_036556665.1 Acidimicrobiia bacterium | reverse complement strand
GGACGGCGGTGGTGGCGATGCGAGCCAGCAAGTTGGAGGAGAGGGCCGGAAGGTTGCTCAAGCTGATCGGTGGAGTGGTGATGATCGCCCTGGCGCTCACCCTGGTCTTCGTTCCTGCGGCGATGAGCTCAATTGGCGGCGCCCTGGCAGTGTTCGGGGCGGCCATGCTCGTGATTCTCGCCATCCTCGCCACCCAGAGGATCCTCCCCCGACGGGGACCCGCTCCTACGAATCGGCGACGACGGAAGGCGGCACTTCGCTAGGACCGCGGATTGGTGCTCTGAACGAGGCCTATGTGGGACGGAAACGCCCGCTCGGGGCGTCGAGGATCCTGTGGGAGATCGGGCCGGAGGGAACCGATGCGACAGCCTTGCGATGGCGGCTCGGCCTCGACTCCGGATACCTGAGCCGTCTGATCCAGCGGCTGCAAGCCGAGGGTCTGGTCTCTGTGGCACCGTCTCCATCGCTCGGTCGGGTTCGAGGAGGTCGAGCCTTTCAACGACGAGCCGTTCGCCGACCATTGGTTCGAGAAGCGGCTCAGCTCCGGGCGGTCCAGGAGGGGTACCGGCCGGTGATTGACTTCGGAGATCTGGACTCCGTCGGGGAAAAGCCATGCCCATGAGTCGATCGAGCTGGCAGCGGAAGGAGGCTCCCTAGATTGACCGGCCGTGGATTCTCGCCTCCGCATGCTCGCCGTCTGCCTGCTCGGCATTCAGCTCGGCGCCGCCTGCAGCGCTCCCTGTCAGGACTCGCTCGGCGTGTATCCACCGCCCAGCATCACGGTCACCGGAGTGGAAGCGGTGGAGGTTCCCCACATCGCCTGGGAATGCCCCGGGTTCAACTCGGACTCCATGGACCCGCCGCCATCGGTGGCGCCTGACGCCGAGGGCCAGCTTCTCCTGGAGGTCACCCTCGACCCGGGTTCCACGGTCGACGCCCGCTTCGCCAACCTGCCGGTTGCCCTCGATCCGGCGCCTTCGGTAGGCCCCAACTCATGGGCTCTGCACGTCCCTGAGGACGGTGAGCCGCTCGTAGTCCGGGTTTGCTCAGCCGACGATGCCTGCGCCATGTACTGGGTCAACACCTATCCCGCATAGATCCTGGGGACGCGGGTCGTTCGGCCCTAATAGGCATCGGCGCGGCTCGCCACGATGGGGGAAGCACTAGAGAAGGGAATGTCATGTTGACCGAAACCCGGTCCGACGTGTCGAGCGCCCCGGTGGCACACCGGTTTGATCTGTGGTGGCTGGTGGCCGTGGGCAGCGTGCTGCTCTCGGTCGTCTTCGCCAGCATCTTCTCCCCGGACATGGTGACCGGCTCGATGCAGGAGCACCTGCCCATGGCCGGGATGCTCGATTGGTTCTGGGGCCTGGTCGCCATTGGCTACCTCGCCTTCGCCCGCAACGCCCGGGTCGATGCCGCGTTCGGCATCTCCGTCGCCATCCTCTGGCTGGCGGTGGCTCTCACCAGCATCGCGGCTCCTGAGATGGTGACCGGGAGCGACCCGACCCGGATCCCGCTCGCGGTCCTGATCGCACCAATCGTCGGGTGCCTGGCGACCGGGTTCATCACCCTGAGCGCTTTGCGGCGTCGGGACTGATCGACGGAGATGAAGGCTGAGCCGGGTGCCCGGGATGTGGCGCGGGTGCCCGACTCGTTCCTCGATCTGGTTCAGTGCCCACCGGTGGCGGTGCTGAGCACCGTAATGCCCTCCGGCGCCCCCCATAGCTCCGTGGTGTGGTGCGACTACGAGGAGCCCTACCTGCGGGTCAACACCATGCGGGGATTTCGCAAGGAGCGCAACATGCGGGCCAACCCCAAGGTGACCTTGCTCTGCTTCGACCCCGCCGAGCCCCTGCGCTATCTCGAGCTCAGGGGCCGGGTAGTCGGCATGACCGAGGACGGGGCAGGGGAGCATCTCGATCGGCTTGCCTCGAACTATGCCGGGCGACCGGTCAGTTACTTCGGTGATGCGATCCCGGCGGAGTATGCGGACACGGAGATCCCGGTTCTGTGCCGGATCCTCCCCAATCAAGTGATCGCACGAGACTGGACGAGATGGTGAGCAGCTCGAAGGAGACACCGGGAATCCCCTCGTCCCATCTCGACCTGCTCACCCGACCTATTTGTGGGGTGCTCACTACGATCGGGCCCGACGGCCAGCCCCACGCCAGTCTGGTCTGGGCCGATCACGACGCCGGGTGCCCCCAGGTGAACACAATCCTCGAGCGGCAGAAAGGCCGCGACCTCGAGCACGACCCTCGGGTCAGCCTGCTCATGGTCGACCCGGAGGACACGACCCGGTTCATGGAGATACGGGGTGAGGTGGAGATCGTCAGGGACGGGGCGGTGCCGCATCTCGACCGCTTGACTCGCCAGTACACCAGGCATCCCCGCTTCTACGGGTTCGTCTATCCGAGCGAGCAGCAAGCCAAGGAGACCAGGGTCATCTGCCGCATCCATCCCAGCCGGGTCGTTCTCGACGCGATCCACCGGGCCTAGTCGGCCGTCATATTGCCCACCGCTTCGTCCAAGGCCACCAGGTCCTCGCTCGTCGGCTCCCATTCGGCTGCCGCCGCGTTGGCCTCTACCTGCTCAGGTGTTGTTGCCCCCGGGGTGACCGCCGGGACGGCCTCCCGGCTGAGCAGCCACCCCAGGGCGACTTGGACCATGCTCAGGTCGCGTTCCCGGGCGAACCGCTCCACCGCCTCGACCAGGTCGAAGTTGTCGTCGCTGAGGAAGTCCTTGTAACGCTCCATCCTGAGACGCCCCTGCGGCTCGCCCCCGCGTCTGGTCTTCCCCGTTAGCAGGCCGTTGGCCAGCGGGTAGTAGGGGAGCAGGGCCACACCCCGCTCGTGGCAGAGCCGGTCGAGACCATTGGTCTCGGGCTCCCGGTGGATCAGGCTGTACTGCACCTGGTCGCAGACGAAGCCGGGAAGCCCCTTGGCTCCGGAGATGTCGAGTGCCTCGCTGAGCTGGCCGGGGTCGAAGTTGGAGCACCCGATCTGTCGCACCTTCCCTTCGTCGACCAAGGAGCTCATCTCGGCCAGGGTGTCCTCGATCGGTGTCTCCGGATCGGGGAAGTGGACCATGTAGATGTCCACGTAGTCGCGACCCAGACCGGCCAGGCTGCGATCCAGGACCTGTCGGACGTATTCGGGTCTTGCCCCGCCGCTCCCCTCCCAGCCGGGGATCTCGACTCCGACCTTGGTGGCGACTACCACCTCGTCGCGGTGACCTTGCAGCGCAGCTCCCAGATACTGCTCAGAGAGACCTTCCCCGTAGTTGCTGGCCGTGTCGAAGAAGGTGATGCCTGCATCGAGCGCAGCGCGGGTCACCCGGGCCGAGCCGACCTCGTCCAACGCCCGGCCGAAGTTGTTGCAGCCGAGCCCGATCACCGATACCTCGAGATCGCCGATCCTGGTCTTTCTCATCATGACCCTCCGTTCACTGGTCGCAGGAATCTCTCAGCATTGCCCGACAGCACACCGAGCCGCTCGGGCTCGCTCATGCCCACCGCCTCGACGGCTGTCACCGGGTCGTCGGAAGCCATGTCGAAGGGGTAGTCGCTCCCGAGCATCACCTGGCCCCAGCCCACTCTCCGGCCCAGGAACTCGAGGGAGAGGGCATCGTGAGTGAGGCCGTCGAAGAAGATCCTGCCGAAGTAGTGCCTCGGCCCTGCCGTGTCGGTATTGAGCCGGGGCTCGGGTCGGACCGTCCAGCCGTGCTCCCAGCGCCCGATCTGATACGGGGCGAAGCCACCGCCGTGGGTGAATCCGACCCTCAGCCCGGGGTGACGCTCCAACACACCTCCGAAGATGAGTTTGGCGATGGCGATGGTCGATTCGAGCGGGATCCCGACCAGGTTCTGGAGGTAATAGGTCTTGAGGCGCTCGGCGCCGGCGATCGAGCGCTGATCGGCATGGAACCAGACCGGGAGGTCCCGTCTCTCCAGGTCTGCCCAGACCGGCTCGAACCCGGGATCGTCGAGGTCGGTGCCATCGACGTTCGACCCGATCTGCACCCCGCGCACCCGACCGACGCGCGCCACACGGTCGATCTCGGCCAGCGAGGCGTCTACGTCCTGGAGGGGAAGGGTGGCGAATAGGTGGAACCGGTGCGGCCGGCCGTCGCTCAAGGCGATCAGGCCGTCGTTCTGGATCGTTGCGAACGAGATGGCGACGTCCGGCGGGACGTGGTAGTGGAAGTTGGGTGGGGGGATGGCGATCACCTGGAGGTCGACGCGTTGGCGGTCCATGGCCTCGAGCCGCATGGCCGGGTCGAAGATGGCGTCGGGAAGCGGGCCGAGCCTCTCCCGACCCGGATAGGCGAGATACTTGCGCCCGCCGTCCTCGAAAAGAGCGGGCCCGTGGTCGGGGTGGGCCGCGGCCATCGCCCCCAATGCGTCGGGCACGATGGCGTGGGCATGGATGTCGACGGTCAAGGAGCCTCCTCGCCGTAGCTGCCGAAGGAGCCGTAGCCGGGGTGGTTGAACCGGTTGGGGACCTCGATCAAGGTCGGGCCCTCGCTATCCAAAGCGGATGACAGCCCTTCACCTACCTTGGTCAGGTCGTCGATCGTGATCCCGCGGGCGCCAAACGCTCGGGCCAGGGCCACGAAGTCGGGTGGCAGCACATCCACCCCGCTTCGCCGCCCATAGAGGTGGTCTTGGTGGCGTCGTTCCACTCCGTATCCCTCGTCGTTGAACACCATCACGACGGCGGAGATGTTCTCTTGGACGGCTGTCATCAGATCCTGGATGGTGAACATGATCCCGGCATCGCCGATGAGGGCCACAGAAGGGACATCGGGGCGAGCCAGTCTGGCCCCGATGGCGGCGGGCAGGGCGAAACCGAGGGTGCCGAACCCCGAGGGCACAAACCATGTTCGGGGTCGATCCGTCTTCCAGTGGGAGCGGGCCCAGAAGGCGATGGTGGTGGGGTCGTTGAACACGAGGGAGTCGGCGGGCAGCACCGAGCGGATCTGATCGAGCACCTCGATCTCGACCGGAGTGCCGACCGCCTCGGTGATCCGGGCCAGCACCTTGGCCACTTCTTCGTCGCGCCAGGGAAGAGGCTGGTGTCCGAGTCGATCGAGCTCAGACTCGAGTGCATCCAGCACCTCCCGGGCGTCCCCGACGACACCGGCGTCCACTCGGTAGTTGCGGCCGATCTCGGTCGGATCGATGTCCACCTGGACGATGCGGTCGGGCAGTCGGAGCGACCACCCACCGGTCGGGAAGTACGAGAAGCGAGTGCCGACTGCCAGCAAGATGTCGCACTGGGAGATGAGGTCCCGGGTCGGCAGCTCGTTCGCCCAGTTCCCGACATGGAGGGGATGGTCGGCCGGCATCGCACCTTTCCCCTTCTGGGTGGTGATGGTGGGCGCCCCCAGACGCTCCACGATGCGAATCAGGGCGGCGGATGCCTCCGCCGTGGCGACACCGCCCCCGGCCCAGACCAGTGGTCGATCGGCCTCGGCCAGCACGGCGGCGGCTCGGGCCAGATCGCCGGCGTCGATGGGACGGCCCACGCTCTCGGTCATCGGAAGCGGTGAAGCCTCCGTCGCCGAGGTGAGCGCCTCGTTGGCGAACTCGACCAATGCAGGGCGGGGTCGGCGGTTGCGCAGTGCGGAGAAGGCGGTGCCGATCGCCGCCGGGATCTCCTCGGGGAGCGCCACCTGAGTGGCGTGGCCGGAGACCGGTCGGAACAGTCCGAACTGATCGGATATGTCGTGGAAATGGCCCTTGCCCTTCTTGCGCACATCGGGCGGGTTCTCGCTGATCAGATGCAACACCGGAACGCTGTCGTTGTGGGCGGTGGCCATGGCAGTGATCGTGTTGAGCGCTCCGGGACCATTCGATGTGAAGGCCACCCCAACCCGACCCGAGGCGCGGGCATAACCGTCCGCCATGAACACCGCCGATTGCTCGTGTCGAACCTCGATGTGACGCAATTCCGGGTGGTCGACGAAGGCGTCGTACACCGCCAGCGTTCCCACACCAGGTATCCCGAAGAGGAGCTCGACGCCCTCGGCGACGAGGCTCTCGACGAGGAGATGGGCTCCGGGTCGGCTTCGGCTCAACAGGAACCGGTCCCTCCGGTGAGTGAGCCATGCCACAGGTCCGGGTACGTGGTGCGGTCCAGGATGAGCACCGCGTCACCGCCGACCACGGCATCGGACCCGCTGACGCCCTGGGGGAGCGGCTCCCAACAGACGCCGTCGAGGGAGGTCCAGCCGAGCTGGTCAGAGTCCTCCTCGGTCAAGCCGAGCACTACCCAACCGGCCGGCCCGGCGGCCACTGTGTAGAGGTCGGTGCCCGAGCTCCCGGGAAAGGCCAGGAGCGGGCTCCAGTCCCTACCATCACTGGAGCTCCACACCTCGGGCTCACCGATACCGTACCCCCCCACTGCCGTGAACCGCCCGTCACGCCACGCCACGTCGTAGACGTAGGCCCCGTCTTCGAGCCCCACTTCGGTGGCGGTCCAGTCTCGCCCGTCGGGCGAGACCCAGAGTCGTGGCTCGCAGACCGGCCAGATGCCGAAAGGCTCGTCCGGGTTGGAGGAGACAAGTGCCACCAACCCGTTGTCTGTAGCCAGCACCGGGGGGACGTCGGGCGAGGTCCGTTTCGGGGGACGGCAGGCAGAGTCGAAGACGTTGCCGACCTCGGCGCCTTCGCCCCACTCCGGCTCGGCGATGACGATCTCGAAGTCCTGGTCGTCTGGCGCCCACCACACGTCGCCGAGTATCGACATCGCCAGCATCCCGGGATTCGTCGCGACGATGCTGGGTCGGCCCGAGCCCTGGCGGGAGCGGACCTCATCGGGAAGGGCGACGTCCCCCTCCGTCGCAAGCCACCCCTCATCGACAGGAACGAGCAGGTGCCCTTGGATGTCGCCATATGCGAAGAGCCTGTCACCGAAGCCCGCCAGTTGGGTCCGTGTCTCCCGTAGGGGCTGCGACTCCCACTCGACCCCGTCGTCGGACCACCAGAGCAGCACACCTTCGGAGGTCATCCCGGAGAGCAGGGCGAATACCTCAGCCGTGCCCACGATGGAGTCGAGGTTCACCGACATGGGGCCGGTGACAAGCCGCCATTCGAACGGCGGGATCCGAGGAGCCGTGGCCAGCACGAAGACCACCACTGCCCCGATCATCGCGGTCGAAACCGCGACCAGCACCCACCTGCTGACTTGGCCGGGGGGAACCTCGGGAGGTGGGATCTCCACGACGATTTCCTTCGACTTGTCCATGATTTTCCGGCTCGATGATGGGCGATCCTGCATCCTATATGATCCGTGGACGACTCATGGTGGAGACAGAGCAACCGGCCCCCGGGGCGATCAGGATCGAGGCCGGGGTGGCCCGCAGCTTCGTCACCCGGCTGTTCCAAGCGCTCGGGGTGGGGAGCAACGAGTCCGACCTGGTGGCGGAGGTCCTGGTCAGCGCCGATCTGCGCGGGATCCGCAGTCACGGGCTGGCCCGCGTCCCCTATTTCCTGATCCGTCTCCACCGCGGGGTGATCGATCCGCATCCCGAGATGAGTTTCACGGCCCGGACGCCCACGACGGGGGTCCTCGACGCCGGGAACGGGATCGGGATCATCGCCGCCGATAGGGCGATGACCGAGGCGATGGCCATGGCCTCAGAGCAGGGCTCCGGGTTCGTCGTGGTGAAGGACAGCAGCCACTTCGGATACGCCGGGTTCTGGGCGGAGCGTGCGATGCGCGCCGGGATGATCGGGATCAGTATGTCAAACAGTGGTGGCCGGGTGGCGCCGACCTACGGTGCCGGCTCGGTGTTGGGGACCAACCCGCTGGCGGTGGCGATCCCGGGCTCGGCGAGCGGAACCGACTTCCTTCTCGACATGGCGACCTCGGCGGTTGCAGTGGGCAAGGTGGAGACGGCGTTGCGGGAGGGCCGCGACCTGCCCCCGGGATGGGTCGTGAAGTCGACCAAGCCGCTCCCAGGTCTCGATGAAAACGGGGTTCTCTCATTCGACTCGCCTCTTCTCCCCCTCGGTGGAGAGGGCACCGAGACCGGTGGCCACAAGGGCTACGGGCTGGCCCTCATGGTCGAGTTGCTCTGCGGGGCGCTCGGCGGCACCGGCTTCCAGGCCCGGATCGAGGGGGCGGGCGGCGCGGCTCCCCCCGCAATGGGCCATTTCATGGGTGCGATCCAGGTCGAGGGGTTTCGATCCACCGAGGAGGTCAATGAGGACATGGAGGAGACCTTCGCCCTGATCCGGGGCTCGGAAAAGTCGCCAGGCCAGGACCGTATCTACATCCACGGCGAGCCGGAGGCGATCGCGGTCGAGGAGAACCTGAAGACCGGTGTGCCCCTCGATCCGACGTTGAAGGGGCTGCTCGACGATTGGGCGGCACGGCTCAGCATCGAGCCGCTGTCCTGATGACTGGGGCGAGCGCCACCGCAACCATCCAGGTCCTCAGAGACCTCGGCATCAGCCACGTGGTCTCGATACCCGACGGCGAGAGCAGGCATCTCTACCAGGCGCTTCTGGACGACCCCGCCATCGAGGTGGTGCTGCCCACCCGGGAGGGGGAGGGCATCGCCATCGCTGCCGGACTGTGGGTTGGGGGTCTCCGCCCACTGGTGCTCCTGCAGAACACCGGGCTGATGGAGGCCGGGGATGCGCTCCGGGGGTGCGGCATCGGCCCCCGGATTCCCCTGCTCCTCATGATCGGGTGGAGGGGCTACCCGGGAGCCATCGCCGGGCGGGAGCCGATCGACTCGGCCTACCCCTACACCGAGGCGCTGCTCGCTGCGTGGGGTGTCCCGCATCGTCTGCTGATGAGCGACGACGACCTTGGCGTCATCGAGGCGATGGCTGCTCTGGCCGAGGAGACGTCCAAGCCGGCGGCAGTGGTCTACGGATACGGATTCCGGCCGTGAGCATGGAGCGACTCGACCTGTTCCGGGCGCTCGCCGCCCGCCGAACCGACGAGATCGTGGTGATGACGATGACCGCCACCCTGCAATGGCCCCTCGTCTCCTCGCACGACCTCGATTTCGACTTCCTCGCCTTCGGGATGGGCCATGCCTCGGACTTCGGTCTCGGGTTGGCCCTGGCCCGGCCGGAGCGCAAGGTGATAGTCCTCAAGGGGGATGGCGGGCTGCTGATGGGTCTCGGCTCACTGGTCACCATCGGCCGGCATGGCCCGCCCAACCTGCTGGTCCTCCTCCTCGAGAACCGCTCCTACGAGCTGACCGGGGGACAGGAGTTCTCGACATCGGTCGACTTCGCCGCCATGGCGCGGGCCGCCGGCATCGCCAAGGTGGAACGCATCGAGGATCCGGCCGGCTTCGAGCGTGAGGCTCCCCGTCTGCTCACCGAGCCGGGCCCGCATTTCGTGGTCCTCCCCGTGACCAACTCCGAGCCGCTTCCTCCCGTTGCCCACACCGACCACGCCGGGCGGGTGGTGAGGTTGCGCCGGGCCCTGGGGATCGCTTCTGACGCGGAGTCATGACCCCCAGGGGGTCATCACTCCGCGCCAAAACGATTAGAGACCGGTCGTCAGGGGGCGGGTATCACCTCGAAGCGGGGCTTGTCGAAACCAGGCTCGACGTAGTTGTCGTTCTCCGGGTTGAGCTCGGTCTGGAGGTCCCAGATCGCCTGCTCCGCCTCCACCCACTCGTCGGTGAAATACACGGAATCGACGAACCAGTCATTGGGGCCGGCCATGTACTCCTGGATGAAGGCAACGTCCTCGGGCTCCTCCACCGCAAAGTGCTGCGGGTAGGTCTCGATGATCTCGGCCTGGTTCTCCTCCCAGAGCTCGATGCCCTGCTGCCACAGAGCGAGGAACGCCGCCATCTCCTCGGGATGGGCGTCGTAGAACTCCTCGGTGGCGGTGAAGAGGTTGGACATGATGTGCGCTTCGTCGCTCTCCACGGGGGAGAAGGTGTTGTAGAGCTGGAACGGCGACTGCCCGTCGTACATCACCACCATGTCACCAGTGCGCATGTAGCTGGCCGCAGCCTCCGGGATGAAGATCCCGGCGACGCAGTCCTGGTTCTCCACCATGTTCTGCGGGTTGACGAAGTGGTCGTTGACGATCAGCTCGAAGTCGCCGCCACCGACCCGGAAGTCCATGCCGTCGTGCAACTCGTTGGCGGCGACCGCCCAGAATCCTGTGGCCGAGACCGGGCTGGCCACACACAGGGTCGAACCGAGCGGGATGTCGGCCAGGGTCTGGAAGCCGGTGTCCGGGGTGGTCATCATCGAGTCACGCAACGCGTTGTACTTGCCGAACGTGACCGTGCTCATCCCGGTCTCCTGTTCCAGCACCGGGATCTCGAGGGTGCCCATCGAGACCACGTCGCCATGCCCTCCGGCGAAGAAGGTGAACTCATCCCAGGTCGTGCTCGTCGTTATCCGGATGTTGTTCTCCTCTTCCCACGCGACGAGATACCCGTTGTCGTTCATGTAGTCCCACACCGGGTCGGGGGCGAATGCGAAGCGGATCACCGTGCGGTCCTCACCGCCCCCTTCTGCGGTTGTGCCGTCGCTCCCCTCGCCACCGTCGTCTCCACACGACGCCACCAGAGCCAGCAGCATCACCATCGACACCGTCAGCCAACGTTTGGATCTCAATGTCAACCTCCCGTTTGATCAGGGATCTCGAGATCCCTTTGGCGATCCTATATCAAACACTCGATAGCTTGCACTGTGCAGAAGAGGCTGGGTGCATGGAGGGCGCCGGTCAGGTGGCAACCAGGTCCAGCTCCTCGAACTTGCGCAGCACCTGTGCCTTGGCCACGGCCACGTCCTCGTCGGCGGGATCGCGTGGGAAGGGGAGGTCGATCTGGAGATCGTCCTCGAGCCGGCCTCCCTTGGCGAAGACCAGGATGCGGTTGGACAACTCGACGGCCTCACCCACGTCGTGGGTGACGAAGAGCACGGTCTTACGGGTTTGGGTCCACATCTCGTGAAGCTCCCGGCGCAGGGTGCGAGCGGTGATCGCATCGAGATGGCTGAACGGCTCGTCCATGAACAGGACGTCCGGCTCGATCGAGAAGGCGCGGGCGATGCCGACCCGCTGTTGCATCCCCCCTGACAGCTCACCCGGGTACTTGTCCACCTTGTCACCGAGCTGCACCATGTCGAGGTACTTTTGACACCGGGCCCGGGTCTCCTCGCTGCGATCCTTCTGGACGAAGAGCAGGTTGTCCATCACCGTTCTCCAGGGAAGGAGCCGGGCCGCCTGGAACACGTACCCGGGCTCGGCTTCCCGGTTGTCCTGAGTGATGGTCACCGTGCCCGAGCTCGGGGTCTCGATCCCGCTGAGGATGTTGAGCAGGGTGGATTTGCCACATCCCGAGGGCCCGACGATCGACACGAAGACGTGACCCTGCACCTGCATGTTGACCTTCTCCAGGGCGACCACTCGATCTTCCCCGACTCCGAATTCCTTGTGCAGGTTCTCGACCTTGATCTCAGCCATCGCTGGATTCGCCCTCCATGCTCCTCATCGGCACACCTTCCTCCATCTCCTGGCTCTCGGCGAGGAGAAAGCCCTCGCTCGACACCGCCCCGAAGTCGCCTTCTGCCATCTGCACCGCATCGATCTTCGGTCTCCACTTGAAGGCTCGATCGGCCAGGGGGTCGAAAACCAGTTTCTCCAATGCCATGGCGAAGATGATGAAGAAGATGGCATACCCGATCACACCGTGGGCCCGGTGGGCGTCGTACCAGAACTTGATGGTCCAGCCCATCCCACGATCCGAGGCGAAGACCTCGGTGATGACCAGGCCCTTCCACCCGATGGCATAGGCATACCGGATCGCGGCGAAGAAGAAGGGCATCAGTGAGGGTAAGAGCACGTGCCGGGTGACCTTGTTCGAGGGCACTCCGAAGGCCTGTGCCATGTCGAATAGCTCCTTGGGCGTGTTGCGCACGCCTTCTCTCACGTTGATGATCACGAACGGCAAGCCGGCGAAGATCACGGCGAGAACCGGGCCGAGGTGGCTGAATCCGAGGGCAAGGCCGAGGAAGAGCGCCCAGACCAGGGCGGGCATGGCCAGCACCGCCATCACCCAGTCGTGGAAGAAGGCGTCGGCAGCCTTGGAGATGCCCATGGCCAGACCTATCACCGTTCCCAGGATCAGTGCGACGAAGAAGCCGATGGTGAGACGAGCGATCGAGATGGCGAACTGGACGTAGAGGTTCTCGGCGACACTGCTGTAGCGGACCCCACTGCTCAGCGTTATCTCATCCCACATGAACTCCGCCACCTGCTGGGGTGGGGGAAATATGCGCGAGTCGATCGTGTAGTAGATCAGGTACCAGATGGCGAGGACGACGAAGGGGAAGAGGATGCGGGCGAAGGTCGGTGATTTGACCACCCGAATCAAGCCCCTGTCCTGGACCGGCGCAGTGGTGACGACCGTGGCCATCAAGCCGTGACCTCGGTGCGCCAACGGAAGAACTTCCGCTCATAACGCTGGAGCACCACCTTCTCCAGGAACAGGGCGAATACGAAGAAGGAGAGCACCCAGGTGAAGAACTCGTCCATACGGAACAGCTGGGAGGCGACTCGCATCTCGAACCCGATGCCCTCATTGGAGGAGAACACCTCGGTGAGCACCGTCACCTTCCATCCCACCGAGAACCCGAACCTGAGGGCGGTGAAGATGAAGGGAGCCAGGAAGGGGAGGACGATCTCCCGTTGCCGACGCATGTTGCTCACCCCGAAGGCGCGCGACATGTCGATCAGGTCCTTGGGCAGGGCGCGGATGCCCTCGGCCACGTTCACCGTCACCAGGGCGAACGTGGTCATGACGATGGCGAAGATCCACCCTTGCGGCTCGAAACCCCAGATAACCAGGCCGGTCAGCGCCCAGATCAGCCCGGGGGAGACCAGGCTGATAGTGACGGCGTCCTTGAAGAACCCGTCGAGCCAGCGGCTCTGGGTGAAGATGCCGAGGGCGATGCCGATGAGAAAGGAGAGCCCGAAGCCGATCCCGATCCGTGTCAGCGTGGCGGCGAAGCTGCTGAAGAAACGCCCGCTCTCGATCAGCTCGGGAAAGGTCGCGATGATGCGTCGCGGGCTCGGGATCAGGTTCTCACCGACGATTTGCGAGGTGATCTGCCATATGGCGAGGAAGACCACATAACCAGCGATGCGCCAGAACCACTTCCTCCTGGTGTCACGCTTCTGGAGCGCGATCAGCCGTTCCTCTTCCGCTGATCGAGCACCGGGTGCGGGTTGTTCCAGGGTGGTTGCCACTCGTGTCCTCAGCAGTCAGTCAAGCAAGTCGGGAAGGCGGGTGGGGGGGACGCCCACCCGCCTTCTGTCGGTCGATCAGGGCTCTGGGACTATCTCGAACCGCGCGTCCGGGAAGTCCTCGTTCAGCTTGTTCTGGTTGTCGGGGTGGAGGTCGACCATGAAGTCCCAGATCGCCTTCTCCGCATCCACCCATTCCTGGGTCAGGTACACGGAGTCGACGAACCAGTCGTTCTCACCGGACATGAACTCCTGGATGTAGGCCACGTCCTCCTCCTCCTCCACCGAGAAGTGCTGCGGGTAGGTGGAGATGATCTCAGCCTGGATCTCGGGGTCGGACCAGGCCTCGATGCCCCGCTGCCACAGCACCAGGAACGCCTCTGCCGCCTCCGGGTTGGCGTCGTAGAACTCCTCGGTCGCCGAGAACAGGTTGGACATGACGTGGTTCTCGCCATCGTCGAAACCGGAGAAGGAGTTGTACAACTGGAACGGCATCTGCCCGCCGTACATCAGCTCCAGCTCACCGGTTCGAAGGTAGGGAGCCGCCGCCTCGGGGATGATCACCGCAGCCTCGCAGTCTCCGCCCAACAGGTTCTGCGGGTTGACGAAGTGGTCGTTGACTATGAGCTCGTAGTCGCCGCCACCGACGAAGTAGTCGATGTCGTGGAGCTCGTTCATGGCCACCGACCAGAACTGGGTGTTCGACACCGGGCTGCTCACACAAATCGGCGAGCCGGCCGGCACGTCGGGTAGCTCCTCGTAGCTGTCGGCGGCCCGCCGCATCATCGGAGACCGCTGATAGTTGTACTTTCCGAATGTGACCGTCTTGATCTCGGTCTCCTGCTCGAGAACCGGGATCTCCTGGGTGCCGATGGAGACGATGTCACCGTGGCCGCCGGAGAAGAACGTGAACTCGTCCCAGGTCGAGCTGGTCACGACCCGAGTGTTGAACTCCTCCTCCCACTCCACGATCATCCCCTGGTCATTCATGTAGTCCCACACCGGGTCCGGGGCGAAGAGGAACCTGATGACGGTTCGGGCCTCCTCGGCCGTCGTCGATCCCGTTCCGTCGTCCTCACCGCCTTCCGACCCACAAGCGGTCGCCACCACTGCCAGGACCGTGACGAGCGCCATCAGCCGCCACTTCGATCTCCGTCGCACCTTTACCTCCCGTGGATGTCGTGCGCCCGCCCGAAAACGGGACCGCTCGATCATATATCAGACAATCGATACTTTGTAGCGTGAAATCATGTCCCACTCTTTACGACTCGGCGACAACCGATGAAGGTGGAGATTCGCCGTCTCGGTTTTGGATACGCCGGATCGGCTGCGTCCGTTCTCTCCGGGATCGACCTGGTGGTGGAGTCGGGAAGCGTCCATGCCGTGGTTGGCCCAAACGGTTGTGGCAAGAGCACCCTGCTCCGCATCGTCGCCGGGTTGGAGAAGCCCACAACCGGCAGTGTCGAGTTCATCGGCAGGCAAAGTCATGAGAACCGGACGGCTCTCGTCTTCCAGGACCCGCGGCTCCTCCCCTGGTGGAACGTCGAACGCAACATCGCGATCGGCGCCGAGTTCTCCGACAAGCCACCGGAGCTCTACAAGAAGGTGCGCGACTTCTACACCAAGCGGGTCGGCCTCGACCCGGTTCGGGAGCAGAGGCCCGACACGCTCTCGTTGGGCCAGCAGACCATGGCCGGGCTGGGGAGGGGGATCGCCCATGACGCCGAGGTGCTTCTCCTCGACGAGCCGTTCGCCCATCTCGACGCGATCAACCGACGGAAGCTCCACGAGGAGTTCGAGACCCACTGGCAGGTGGACCCGCGCACCATCCTCCTCGTCACCCACGACGTGGACGAGGCGATCACGCTGGCCGACCGGGTCTCGGTGATGCGGCGGCGGCCCGGCCCCTTGGTCGACACCATCGAGGTCGACGCGGAGCGGCCCCGAGTCGGCATGTCGCCGGCTCATCCCGGCCTGCGCGCCGCCACGGCCTGGGTGTGGGAGGCGCTGGAGAAGAGTGGAGAATGAGGAGGCAACCGTGACCAGGATCGGGTTCTTTGGCTTGGGGCGGATGGGTGGCCCGATGGCGGGCCATCTGGTGGCGGCGGGGCACGAGGTCCTTGGCTTCGACCCCTCACCCGAGGCTCGAGCCCGCGCCGGGGAGTCGGGAGTCGAAACGGTCGACCACTGGTCCGGTCACGACGTGACGGTGGTGCTCAGCTCTCTTCCTGACGGTCCCCAGGTGGAAGACGTCTACCGCGACTTGCTCCCGGCCCTGCCACCTGGAGCCCTCTGCCTCGATCTGTCCACCATCGACGTCGAGGTCTCCCGGGGCCTGGCCGTGCTGGCCCGCGACCAAGGCCACGACTTCCTGGACTGCCCGGTGAGCGGCACCTCGGTCCATGCCAGAGCAGGCACCCTGGCGGTGATGGTGGGAGGGGATGCCGGTGCGGCGAAACGGGCCCGTCCCTATCTGGAGCCGTTCAGCTCATCGCTGCGTCATCTCGGCCCCAACGGAGCCGGTCTCGAGATGAAGCTGATCACCAATCGGCTGCTCAATGCCCATGTGGTGGCGATCGGTGAGGCGATCGTGGAGATGGAGGCCGCCGGCCTCGACACCGCCGGGTGCATCGAACTGCTCAGAGAGGGAGCAGTGCCCCGGCTGCTCGACTACAAGGCCGGGCCGATGGCCGACCGCGACTTCACCCCTCTTTTCACCGTGGGCCTCATGGCGAAGGACCTCCGTCTCGCCGCGAGACGGCGGCCGGCCGGGACGGTGGGAGGGTCGGCGGCGGAGATCCTGTTCCGGGCCGAGCAGGCGGGGTGGGGTGAGCATGACATTGCGGCGGTGATCGGGGTGCTCACCACCCGATGACCCTGCATCATGCACGATGTACGATGCCCCCATGCGTTTGGCCAACTTCGAGATCGGTGGGGAGCGTCGTATCGGCGTTGTCGACGGTGACGACGTGGTCGACCTCTCGGCATCCGGCCTGCCCGGCGACAGCATCGACCTGATCGCCCAATGGGATGTGGCCAAGGTCGAGCACGCCGTGGGACAGGGGCCCCGGGCGCACCTGAAAGGAGCGCGTCTTCTCGCCCCGATGGTGCCGAGGAAGAACGTATTCGCTGTCGGGCGGAACTACCGCGACCACGCCCGGGAGTTCTCCGACTCGGGTTTCGATGCCTCCGAGAAGCAGATGATCCCCGATCATCCGGTGATCTTCACCAAGGCAACCACCTCGGTGATCGGGCCCGGCGAGCCGATCGTCCTCGCCAATGATCCTACCGGTACCACCGACTACGAAGGGGAGCTGGCAGTGGTCATTGGGAGGAGGGCGAGAAACGTGACCGCGGACGACGCCCTCGACCACGTCTTCGGATGGACCATCGTCAACGACGTCACGGCCCGGGACCTGCAGAGACGACATGTGCAATGGTTCGTGGGCAAGAGCCCCGACACGTTCTGCCCGATGGGACCGTGGATAACGACTATCGACGAGTTGCCAGACATCGGGAGCTCCTGGTTGCGCACTCGGGTGAACGGGGAGCTTCGTCAGGAGGCCCCGATCAGCGCCCTCATCTTCGGAGTGGGGGAGCTGATCTGCACGTTGAGCGAGGTGATGACTCTGGAGCCGGGCGACATCATTGCCACCGGGACCGGCTTGGGGGTTGGGATCGGCTTCGACCCTCCGCGCTACCTGGCGCCTGGCGACGTGGTCGAGATCTCCATCGACGGGATCGGCACGTTGAGCAACCCGGTGATCTGAGAGGAGAGAAGTGGAAGAGTCAGGAGTCTTGGAGAAGGACGGCGTCGGACCGGCGCTGCGAGGGATGGCGCGACCGCAGACCGCCACCGATTTCGTGTCCGACTCCCTGCGCAAGTCGATACTCAACGGTGACCTGGTCGGTGGGACCAGGCTCAGCCTTGCCGAGGTGGCTTCGGCCTTCGATGTGAGCACCACCCCGGCGCGTGAGGCGTTGCGCGAGCTCTCGTTCGAGGGCCTGGTCAGGATCGACAGCTATCGAGGTGGTGTGGTCACACCGGTGACCAGGGCCGACGTGGAGGAGATCATCAGGATCCGTCAGGTCCTGGAGCCGATGGCGGCGCGGGAGGCGGTGGAGGGTATGACGCCGACGATCCTGGCCGAGGCCGAGGCGATCCTCGGCGAGATGGCCGCCTCCGACAGCTGGGACGTCTGGGTACAGGGGAACTGGGCCTTCCATCAGAAGGTCTACGAGGCGTCCTCGTCTCGCCGGCTCGTCTCCGTGATCAGCGGGCTGCAAAAGACTCAGGTGGTGTTCGTCAGCAGCACGTTGAGGAAGAGCCCTTCTCTCAAGGAGACGGCGACCAAGGACCACAAGGGGATGGTCGAGGCGATCAGGGACGGAGACACCGAGAGATTGATCGCGCTCACCGTCGAGCACCTGACCATCCCGATCCGCGATTGACCAGTTGACCGGGATCCCCGATTGCCTGCCTCCGGTCAGGGAGACAAGAGAGGCCGAGCTGACCGTCCCTTCCGGCTCGGTGGACTGCCACACCCATGTCTTCGTCGACGGCTACCCCCTCGCTGACAATCGTGGATACAACCCCCCGCAGTCCACCCTCGACGACATGCTCGCCATGCACGCCCGGCTCGGGATCGAGCGGGTCGTGCTCACCCAGCCTTCGGTCTACGGCACCGACAACTCGGCGATCCTCGACGCGGTCGCTCGGATCCCGGAACGGGCCCGGGCGGTGGTTGCGGTGAAGGCATCGGTCGACGACGAGGAGCTGGCCGACCTCCATCGGCGAGGGGCCCGGGGCATACGGCTCAATCTGGACAATGTCGGTGGGATGCCGGTCGAGATGGACGAGGTGCCGGGGCTGGCCAGGAGGATCGCACCGATGGGGTGGCACCTCGAGTTTCTCTTCTCCGGCCACGAGCTGCCCGGGCTCCTCCCCCTGCTCCGTTCGCTCGACGTCCCGGTCTCGATCGGCCATTTCGGCTATATGCCGGCCGGGGAGGGGGTCGGCTTCCCTCCGTTCCGCGCCCTGCTGGAGCTGGTCCGGGCGGGCAACACCTGGGTGAAGCTGTCGGCGCCGAATCGGCTCGGTGTTGGCGACGTGCCCCCATGGCCTTCGGTCATTCCATTGGCGAAGGCTCTGATCGAGGCCGATGCCCATCGGATGCTCTGGGCCACCGACTGGCCCCACCCCAACAAATTCGTCGAGCAGCCCAATGACGCCGATCTGCTCGAGCAGCTCGGGCTGTGGGCGCCGGACGAGCGAATCCAACGACAGATCCTGGTCGAGAACCCAGCGGTTCTCTACGGCTTCTGATGGGCACGGCGCCGATCGCATTCATCGGTCTCGGGTTGATGGGCTCGCGTATGTCGGCGCATCTCCTCACAGCAGGCCATGTCATCAGGGGCTACGACCCTGATCTGCAGCGAATGGCCGAGCTGGAGGAAAGGGGCGGTCATCCGTTCGGCTCTCCGGCCGAGGCTATTCAGGGCTCCTGGGCGGCGATTCTGTCGCTCCCCAACTCCGACGTGTCAAGGGAGGTGTGTCTCGGAGAGGGCGGGATCGCCGGCGCCGGGGTGGCGCCGTTGTTCGTGTACGACACGACCACGGGGAGGCCGGCGGATGCAGTGGACATCGCAGCGGCTCTGGCGGGGGTGGGGGTCACCTATGCGGACACCACTGTCAGCGGGAACAGCGAGCTGGCCGAGCGGGGCGAGCTGGTGGTGATGGTCGGCGGTGACGATGAGATATACCGCCTTGGGATCCCGATCTACCAGGCCATCGGGCGATCCCATCATCACGTCGGCCCGGTGGGCTCCGCCTCGCGCATGAAGCTGGTCGTCAACCATGCCCTCACCGTGCAACGCATGGCGCTGGCCGAGGCCTTGGTCGTGGCCGAGCTGGCCGGCATGGATCTCGAGACCGCGCTCGTCGTCCTCAAGGATTCGCTCGCCTACTCCAAGGTCATGGACGTCTGGGGAGAGCGGATGGTGTCCGGCCACCATGAGGAGCCTTTCGCCCGGCTCCGGCAGAGCCACAAGGACGCCCGCCTCATCGTCGAGCACGGAACCGGGCTTGGAGCGACCATGGACCTGGCCGGGATCGCCCGTGATGCCCTGGCCGAAGGGGAGGCGTCGGGTCTGGCCGACCTGGACAATTCGGCGGTCATGGAGGTGGTGCGGCGACGGGCCGGGATCGGGAGGGTGGGGCAGGAGTAGCCACCCTCATCCCAAATCCTATATTGTGCATGATGTGACGATCCCCGAGGAGACGAGGCGTTGAGCACCAGCCAAGTCATAGATATCCACTGTCACCGCGAGTGCGGTCCTGCCGCCGCCCTGGTGAAACCGGAGTCGGACCGTCTCGGCCGGTTGCCACTTCAGTTCGGAAACGAGCTCACCAAGGAGGTGAACCGACGCCAGTTGGCCGACCTTCGCCCCAAGATGGAATCGGTCGAGATCCGGCTCTCTGACATGGACGCGATGGGTGTGGATGTCCAGGCGCTCTGCCTCGCTCCCTACCAGTTGTTCCATTGGGCCGAGGGCGATCTGGGGGTCAGGGCGTTCCGGATGATCAACGATGACCTGGCCGAGCTGGTGGCCTCTCACCCCGATCGTTTCCTCGGTCTGGGCGCGGTGCCGCTGCAGGATCCGGAGACGGCGGTGCACGAACTGAACCGGTGTCACGCCGAGCTCGGGTTCCGAGGGATCGAGATGGCCACCCACATCGAAGGCGAGGAGCTGTCCAGCCCCCGTTTCGATCGGTTCTGGGAGGTGGTCGAGGAGTTGGGGATGCTCGTGTTCATCCACCCGACCGGGTTCACTGAGCCGGCCCGCTTCACCGACCACTACTTCTTCAACACGATCGGCCACCCACTCGAGGAGACGATCTGCGCCGGTCGTCTCATCTTCGACGGTGTGATGGAACGCCACCCTGGGCTCAAATTCGTCTTCTCCCATGGCGGGGGCTTCCTCCCCTCGTACCCCGGGCGCTTCGACCACGCCTACCACGCCCGTGAGGACGTGCGCCACGGACTACCACGACCGCCCAGCGAGTATCTGTCGATGTTCTACTTCGACACCATGGTGTTCGAGGCCGACCAGCTCGGGTTCCTGATCGACAAGTACGGGGCGGACCATGTCCTGCTCGGCACCGACTATCCCTATGACATGGGTGAAGACGACCCGCTTGGGCTGATCAACAAGGTGAGCGGGCTCACCCCCGACCAGATAGACCTGATCGTCGGAGGAAATGCTGCCAGGCTTCTCGGAGTGGAGAGATGAGAACGAGCGGTATCGGTCTGGCCGTGATCGGATGTGGGACGGTGGGGCGGATCCGCGCCATCCTGGCCCGCGAGCATCCAGCCATCGATTGGCTCGGTCTCTGCGACATCGATGCAGACACCGCCAAGAAGCTGGGTGATGATACCGATGCCGATCTGGTGACCACCGACCTCCCCGAGCTGCTAGGGCGTCCCGAGGTGACAGCTGTGATCATCGCCACGGCCGAGAACGAGCACGTCGAGCCGATCCTGGCCGCGGTGGAGTTGGGGGTGCCCCTGTTCATCGAGAAGCCCCTCGCCACCAACCCGGTGGAGTCGGCGCGAGTGCTGGCTGCGATCGAGGCGGCCGGGGTCGACGCGGTGATCGGCTACACCCAGCGGTTCCGTCGCCGCTTCCAGACGGTCAAGCAGAGGTTGCGCGACGGCCAGATCGGCGACGTGACCTCGGTGGTCACCAGGGCATTCATGAACCGGATGGTCCCGGACGCCACCCTGCGCAAGACCGGCGAGCGGGCCAACCTGACCCCGATGGTGGTCTCGGGTACACACAGCCTCGACATGTGCATGTGGCTGATGGAGCCGCGGGCCCCGGTCGAGGTCTATGCCCGGTCGGTGGACCACACTTTGGGCGAGATGGGGACCAAGGACGCCACGTTCGGTCTGTTCACCATGGATGACGGCGCCATTTGGAGCATGAACATCTCCTGGGCGTTGCCGACGGTATGGCCCGGGGCGGTCTACGGGCTCGAGATCGGGATAGTCGGGACCAGGGGTGTCATCGACATCGAGGACACCCACCGTGACGTGATCCTGGCCACGCAGATCCCGCAGCCTGCCGGGTACACCTCCAAGGGCTATGAGCCGGACTCGCAGCGATACGTTGATTTCATCGGCAGCTATCCGCCAGGTGACGTCTCGGATGGTCTGCTCTGGGGCCCGATGCGGGAGGAGACGATGACCTGGTTCAACCGGTTGACCACCGGCGTCGCCACCCCCCATGCCACCGCCCGCGACGGCCACCGCAACCTGCTCCTCACAATGGCCATGGACTACTCGGCCCGGGTGGGACGGCCCGTCGAGCTGCCCATTACCCCGGAGGCTCTTCTGTGACCGCGAAAGGAAGGAACATGCAACCGCTCAGTGTTGGGATCATCGGGGTCGGATGGTGCGGAGGGATCCGGGCCATCGCCTGCGCCAGCAGCCCGCTGGTCGAATCGCTCCACCTGGCCGAGGTCAAGGAGGAGCGGCTGACAGAGATCGCGGGGCAGACCGGGGCCGCCACCGCCACGACGGACTGGGAAGCGCTCGTCGCCGACCCCGACATTCAGGCGCTGATGATCTCGGCCACGCCGGAGACCCTCCACCACCCCATGGCCAGGGCAGCGCTGCAGGCCGGCAAGCACGTGCTGCTGGAGAAGCCGATCTCGATCACCCTCGAGGAGGCGGACGAGCTGATCGATCTGGCCGCGTCGAGACAGCTCAAGTTCACCATCGGCTACTCGCAGAGGTTCAACCCCAAGCAGGCGCTGGTGAAACGTAGCTTGAACGACGGCACCCTGGGCCGACCGGTCAGCGTGCTGATCAGCCGGCACATCACGCGCTCGCTCGGGGCCAAGATCGGGTCGCGCACCAAGCTGTCTCCGGCGGCGATGGAGGCGACCCACGACATCGACTTCTCGCTGTGGTGCCTCGAGCCCCGTCGGCCGGTTCGCGTCTACTCCCAGGTCGCCTGGGGAGCCCGCCAGGCCGAGCACGGTGTTCCCGACACCCAGGTGCTCGTCATCACGATGGACGACGGGGTGACCGTGACCATCAGCGCCGGCTGGTCGCTGCCACCGGGTTACCCCAACTTCTCGGCGACCTGGATCGAGTTCATCGGCACGGACGGGGCGTTGATGATGGATGCCAGCCACAAGGACATCGTGCTCAACACGATGAAGGACGGCGTCCGGTTCCCGCTCTCGACCATGCCGGGCGAGTATGTCGATCACGTCTACGCCGGCCCGATGGAACGGGAGACGATCCACTTCCTCGAGGCGGTGGCCTACGACCGCCCGGTGATGGTCGATCCCCGACTGGCCCGTCAGACGATGGAGGTCTACTTGGCCGCCGATCTCTCCGCCGAGACGGGTCAGGTCGTCGAACTCCCGCTCGGCGTCTCCGTCGGCGCCTGACGCAGCCGCCCGGAGACAACGAAGGCGGTGGTGGCTACAGCCGATGTGGCCGCCACGAAGATCCACGCGGCGGGATAGTCGCCCTGTCCGGCGAACCAGCCCACCACCAGGGGCCCGATGACCGTTCCGGTCAGATTGCTCGACAGGACGAGACCGGACGCGCGCGCCGGGAAGGCCGGGAAGCTGTGCACCACGGTGAAGAAGAAGATGCCGGGCCAACCCCAAGCGCCGAGTAGCGCGATCGGCATCGCAATCAGATAGAGGGAGGCGGTGGAAGTGGCCATCAGCACCAGGGCTCCCACCGCTCCGGCCCCAGCCATCCACGCCATCTCGTAGAGGCCGATGCTCTGGCGGCGGTCCACCGACCACCCCGCTCCCAGCCTCACCAGCACCACCAGAAACGAGCAGACGGCGAGCACCGCCCCTGCGGCGGCCTCGGCGATCCCGATGTCGACGGCGCTGGGAACGATGAACAAGGAGAGCCCGTTGCCTGCCATCGCCCCGCAGATCCCCCCGAGGGCGAGCAAGAGCAGGGCTCGGGGCGGGCGTCCGATCCGGTCCTCCCTACGATTCATCGCTCGCCCGGCGGCGAATTGGGGAGCCGACAGGACCAGGACAGCGCCGATCGCCCCGGCAATGGCGAAGACCCATCTCCATCCGAAGACGAGGCCGACCACGGGGAGAGACAGCCCAGCGAGCACGCCCGCCAGGGGGACTGCGGCCTGCTTGGCGCCGAACCCGAGACCTTGCCGTCGCAGAGCGACCCCGTCGAAGATGGCCAGATTGGAAGCCACCTGGATCAGTCCGTTGGCAACACCGGCGACGGCGGTCGCCACGGGCAGCACCCACCACACCTGGGCTGTGCCTGCGATGACACAGGCCAAGACGACGAGCATCGAGCCGATGCGGAGCCCCGTTCCCGGGCCCAGCCGCGAAACGACACGGCCGGCCGGGTTGGCGGCCAGAGCCGCCGCCCCGAAAAAGGTGGCCGTGGCCAGCCCGAGCCGACCGACGCCGAATCCGATCTCCCGGTCGAGTTGCAGGATCTGGGCGCTGACCAGGGCGAGGGGGAGCACACCAGTGCCGGTGTAGACCACGGCGGTGAGCAGCGGACGCCGGGCCAGGATCGAGCGGAGCGTGCCGGTCATCTGCCCGTATCCCCCTCGAGCGCCACCCTGAGCAGGTGGAGGGCCGCGATCGTGGCGAAGCTGCGCAGCCGCTCGTCATCGCCGCCGAAGTCGAAGCTCCGGCTGACCTGGGTCAGCGGGGTTGTGACCGTCATCGCCACTTGGCGGGTGGTGCGGCGGCCTGGTTCCGGGTCGGCGCCGATGGGCCCCACCTCGACCAGGACGTCGGTCGAAGGAGGGGGACCCGCACAGGAACCGCCGGGAACCACCGTCCCCCCGAACACCTCTGCTCCTCGCTCGGCGCCCGCGATCCTGACCCCTACCTGACCCATCGTCGCCCGCTCCACCGTGCCCAGGCTCCACCCGCTTCCGGCCAGTCGGTCCACGACCAGGCGCTCCACCGTCTCCTCGTCGGCCCCGAACACCAGGTCGCCCAGGCGCTCGCGGATCTCGGCCTCGACCGGGCCGATCGCAGCCTCGGCCGCCTTCTCGTTTGCCGCCTTGGCGGTGATGCGGACCTTCACCTCCATGTCGCTGACGAGGAAGGCCACGCTTGGGTTGGTCGACTCGAACAGGTCGTCGAGTGCCTCGGCGATGCGTGACTCACCGAGACCCCAGGTTCGGAGCACACGGCTGCGAAGCACGTTGGACTCCCCTCCCAGCCCACGGAGGCGGGGTAGCACTTCCTCGTCGAGCATGGCTCTCATCTCGGCCGGCACCCCGGGGACGGCGAAGATCCACTTTCCCTCCACCTCCATCGCCACGCCCAGCGCGACCCCATTGGGGTTGGCCAGAGGCAGGCTGCCCTCGGGGAGGTCGGCCATGCGGAGCACGGTCGGGTTGACCTCACCGCCCCTGGGCCGGAGTCGGTCCTTGATCCAGGCGGCGTGGGCCTGTTCCCGGACCATGACCCGCCCTCCAACCTGGCAGAGCGCCTCTCGGGTCAGGTCGTCCCGGGTGGGCCCGATCCCACCGGTGATCAAGACCGCGTCCGACCTCGCCAGGGCGACCTCGATGGCTGCCACCAGCCGGGCCAGGTTGTCGCCCACGGTCACCTGGTAGTGGGCGTCGAAGCCGTCCTCGGCCAGCCGGGACCCGATCACGGCGGCGTTGCTGTTGACGATCTGCCCGATGAGCAGCTCGGTTCCGACCGCGATCACCTCGATGATCAATTCCCCGGCTCCCACAAGCCGAACTTCCAGGTGGGATCCCCGGGGAACATCGTGCCGTGGAACTGGCTGGCATCGCCCATCTCTCTGGTGCGCGCCGAAGCCCGGCGTGCCAGATCGAGCTGCCCCGGCTCCCAGGCAGCCAAGGCGGCAGGCACATCGCCTCCACTCGCCAGGAGGGCGTCGTGCAGGGCCCAGGCGTCGGCGCAGGCCTTGGCCTGGCCTGCGGCAACGTGTGGCCGGAGACCGGTGGCCGCGTCTCCGATGATGCACACCCGGCCGAACGCCATGTGTGGGCTGTGGAGGTCGAATACCGCCTGGATCAGCGGAGTCTCACAGCCGAGAACCACTTCGAGCAGAGTGGGGGCGAGGATCTCGCTCGCGGTGTCCCGCATCTCAAGGACGTGCTCGCGCCGGATCGTCCCAGGCGGCATCGTGCCCGCCCGCTGTACCCTGTCCTCACCTGTCATCAGATCCTCGAAAGGCCCACCTTCCGGGTAGTTGCGGTACCAGACGAAGTTCATGATCCGATGCGGCGCCGTTGATCGACCCTCGTGGTCGGGGATGGCGTAGACCAGGATGTGGCCGGGCTCGAGCACCTGATAGATCATCGAGTCGGCCAGGTCGCTCCGGGCGCGCTCCGAGAGGGCCTCCTCCGGCGTAGTGCCCCGCCAGGCGACGTATCCCGCATAGACGGGCTCGACCCCCGGTAACAGTATGGAGCGGGCGGTGGATGCCAGCCCGTCGGCGCAGACGAGCAGGTCGCCCTCCACCGTTGTTCCGTCGGCCAGGTGGAGGCGCACCGAGTCGGGTTCCTCGTCGAAGCCGATCATCTCTTGTTCGAGGTGGTACCGGTCGTCACCGAATGCGTCGAGTAGCGCCCGGTAGATGGTGCTCCACCCACTGAACCTGAAGTGGTCCGGATCTGCGCTGAGCACCGTGCCGTCCCGGTCGACATAGCTCCAGTTGGTGAGCTCGAGGCTGACCCTCTCGGAGGAGCTGTGACGCTCGAGGAGATAGCGCTCGGTGATGGGGAGGACGACGATCCCTGCCCCTCGGTCTTCGAGCGCCGCTGCCGAGCGCTCGTAGACATCGACCTCGCAGCCCAGATCGCGGAGCAGGGCCGCGGCGGTCAGGCCACCGATCGACCCGCCGGCGACGAGAACCCGGGGCCAGGTCATCGGGCCGGCCGGTCAGCCCAGCAACTCGACGGTCACGAACCGCAGCCTGGTGTCACCCACGTTCTCCAGGTCGTGGATCAGGGAGGTGTCCGCGGTGTGCTCGAGATAGCGCGTTTCGCCCAGGAGGTAGTCCCGCACGACGAAGGTGCCGTCGGCGAACCTCTGCAGGCCTCGACCCGGCTCCACCACGGTCCAGAAGTAGTTGGTGGTGTGGGCGTGGAACGCTCCTCTCTCGCCAGGCTCGAGTAGCACCTCCCACACCCGGATCCGCTCGTTCTCGTACCACAGCGTCGTACCGAGCTGACGGTTGCCGGGAGCTGCCTCGAGCTCGGCGGCGAACTTGTCGCGGTCGAATACTCCTTCTTCGACGAAGTCCGGTCGTGTCTCCATCTCAGTTCACCTGGTAGTCGGGTTGCTGCCCGGTGAGCACCTTGACCACCTGTGTCGCTGCCTTGCGCTGCGACTCGGCGAGCGCCTCTTCCGAGTAGTAGGCCATGTGGGGGGTGACGATGAGATTGGGCACTCCCTCGACCCGGGCGGGATCGAGCGGTTCGACGTCGAAGACGTCGAGACCCGCCGCCCCGAGCCGCCCCTCCCTGAGGGCGGAGGTCACCGCATCCAGGTCTACCAGCGGGCCACGGGATGTGTTGACCAGGATCGCCCCTTCCTTCATTCCGGCCAGGGCGTCGGCATCGATCATCCCCCTGGTCTCATCGGTCAGGGGGAGGTGGAGTGAGACGATGTCGGCCTCGGCCAGGACCGCGTCGAGATCGAGCAGAGGTGGGAGATCCGGGCCCGCATTCAGATAGGGGTCGTGCGCCACGATCCGGGCTCCGAGCGCCGCCAGCGGCGCGGCGATCCGCCGGGCGATCCGCCCGTATCCAACCAGCCCGACGGTGAGGGTGGAGAGACGCCGGATCGGCCGGAAGTTGTCGATGCTCCATGTGCCGGATCGCATCAGGCCATCGGCGAGAGTGATCTTGCGCAACGAGGCCAGGATCAGAGCGAGGGCATGTGTCGCCACCTCTTCGACCGAGTAGTCGGGGACGTTGGTGACGACGATCCCGGCGTCGCTCGCCGCCTTGAGATCGACGTTGTCGAATCCGATCCCGTAGCGGGCGATGATCTTGCACCTCTCCAGCCGGGTGATCGACCCGGCGGCCCAGGGGAGGTAGGTGTTGAGGATGGCATCGGCGTCGCGGGCCGTGGCCAGCACCGCTTCGACGTCGCCGGATGCCACGGTGAGGTCGGCGTCGATCTCGGCGAGGAGAGCCCGCTCGATGTCGACACTGGGGAACACCTGGTCGCTCACCACCACCTTGTATTTGGTCATCTTCCCTCCAGGAACGCTCTCGTAACCGCCACGAAACCGGCCGGGTCCTGCAGTTGCGGGGCATGGGCCACGCCGGGCATACGGACCAGCTTCGAGCCCGTGATCCTCCTGTGAAGGTCCTCGGCCATCGCCGGAGGGGTGGCCGCATCGTCCTCGCCGACGAGGATCATCGTCGGGTTCGTCACCGAGCGGGCCGCCACGGTGTAGTCCAGCCCGATCAGTGCGGTGCAGGCGGTGACGAAGGCGGCCACGTCGGTCTGTCTCAGCACTTCGGCCCGCTCCTCCGCCTTCTCCGGGTTCTCCGCGAGATATCCATCGGTGTAGATGCGGCGCAGCGCGACCGGGATCACCGCCTCCATTCCCCCGAAAGAGACCGCCTCGATCATGGAAGTGAATACGGCTTTGGCCTGGTCGGGGAAGGCCGCCCCGCAACCGATCAGCAGTAGTCGGTCGAAGAGGTCTCCGTGGTGGATGGCGGTCCCCAGGGCGACGAAGGCACCCAGCCCGTTGCCGATCAGGGTCACCCCATCCGATGTTGGCCCTACCGCTTCGAGGAATGCGCCGACGCGATGGGCGTAGTCGTCGATGTCCGGCTCTGCAGGGCCCGTCGACCCGAAGCCGGGGAGGTCGACGCTGATGAGACGGCCGCCGATCGGCGCCGCCACCGGTTGGAAGGCATTGCGGTCGGTGAGCAGCGAGTGAAGGGCGACCCGGAGGGCGCCGTCTCCGGTGTCCCCGAATGACACCCGGCCCATCGTTGTCTCGATCGAGTTACCCGTTGCAGTGGTCACCAGGGTGATCCTATATCATGCACGATTCAGCGGACCGGGAGGATTCATGCCGCGGGTGCGAATGATCGAAGAGCGAGAACAGGCCTCACCTTCCCAGCTGGAGACTTTCGATCACATCGCGGCCAGTCGGGGGAGGATGATCCGGCCCTTCGCCGCCATGATCCACCGACCGGAGATCGCCCGAGCCGCCGCCGACCTCGGAGCGGTGATTCGTTTCCACTCCACCCTCTCCGATCACGATCGTGAGGTGGTGATCTGTACTACCGCAGTCGAGCGCAACTGCGGGTTCGAGTGGGAGTCGCACGCTCCTATCGCCCGGTCGGCCGGTGTGTCTGAAGGCACTCTCGCTTCGGTCCGGGGCAGGGACGACGTCGACGATCCGGACGATGCGGTGCTGGTGGAGTTTGCCCGGGAGTCGTGCCGGACCGGGAAGGTGAGCGATCACGTGTTCGCACGGGCTCACGCCCGTCTCGGGGACGAAGGTGTTGTCGAGCTGGCCGCAGTCGTCGGCTACTACTCCATGCTGGCCGTGTTCATGAACGCCTGCGAGGCGTGCTGAGTCGCGTTTCCCCGATTCTGGCGCGGTGATCACACGGGCCGGATGAACCGCCCGGTGCGAAGGTCGTGGCATACCTCGTCGCGAGCGATCTCTTCGCCACGCAGGTATGTGGCCACCACTCGCCCCCGGAAGGTGCGCCCGGCATACGGTGACCAGCCCGCCTTGGACAGGATGTCCCCGTCTCGCACCGTCCACGACCCGCTGGGGTCGACCAGGACGAGGTCGGCGTCGGCCCCAGGTGACAGACGACCCTTGGCCAGCCGATAGCGAGCGGCGGGTGCGGTGGAGTAGAGCCGGACTACATCGCTCAGGTCGATGCGGCCGGTGAGGGCAGCATCGAGCAGGAACGGAAGCGTGGTGTCGAGCCCGGGAAGGCCGAACGGGGCCTCCCAGAAGTCCGCGCCGGTCTTCTGGGCCAGATTCGAAGGTGCGTGGTCGGTGGAGAAAAGGGAGAAGCGGCGGGCGGCGACGGCCGCCCACATCGCATCTCGCTCCGCGTCGCTGCGCACCCTTGCCGGCGGGGTGAACTTGCGCAGGGCACCTTGGGTGAGCACATCGTCCTCGTCGAGGGCGAAGTATTGGGGGCAGGCCTCGGCGGCGATGTCGGCACCGAGACCCCGGTAGTCGTCGATCACGTCGAGCGCCGCTGGGCTGGACACGTGGGCAAATGTGGCCACCGCCCCCGTGTCGAGCACCTGCCCCGCGGTCGAGGCGACGGCGACGAGCTCGGCCTCCCGGCTGCGCCACTCGACGAGAAGCCCCGGGTCGGTGCGACCTGCCTCCCTCAACCGGCGCTCGGCCTCTGCGGTCGCTGTCTCGTCCTCGTTGTGGATGAGGCACCGGCCCTTGCCAGCCGCAATGGCGACCAGGGCCTCTTTGAGTCGGGCGCCTTCGAGGGCGGGCACTCCGTGAGTGGTGCAGGTGAAGATCTTGAAGAAGGCGATCCCGGCTTCGATCAGGCTCGCGATCTCCCCGATGCGATCCGGCCAGACGTGGGCGGCGAGGCCGAAGTCGACATTGGCCCTCCCCTCGAGATGACGCTTCTTATCCTCCATCTCGTCCGTCGCCCGGATCGGATGGGAGTGGGTGTGCTCGACGATGGTGGTCACACCCCGGGCCGCTGCCGCTCGAGTGCCGTGGACGAAGTCCTCCCGGCTGGTGTCGCCCGGATCCATCAGATGCACGTGGGTGTCGACCATCCCCGGCAAGACCAGCAGGCCATCGGCCTCGATCAGCTCGCCCTCGGACTCGAGGTCTCCGACGGCGTCGATGCGGCCGTCGACGACGCGAATGTCCCCACGACCGGATCCGCCGGCGGTGACCAGGGTCCCGTCCCTGATGGTGATGACCGCCAAGACGACCTCCCTCGTCAAATCAGACAACATATAGGATCGCACTTCGACCAGGAGGGAACGATGAGCAACGACGACAAGGTGAAACTGGCCAGCATCGGTCTGGGATGGTGGGGCTCCGAGCTGGCTCAGGCCCTGGGCAAGACAGGAAGGGCCGAGGTGGTCTCCTGCTTCGCAAGGAGGCCTGAAGGTCGGGAGGCCTTCGCCGGCCAACTGGGATGCAGGATGGCCGGATCTCTCGAGGAGCTTCTCGCCGACCCCGAGGTGGAGGGCGTCCTCATCGCAACCTCACATCAGACCCATCGCCCGCTCATCGAGCAGGCTGCGGCAGCGGGGAAGCACGTCTTCGTCGAGAAACCGTTCACCAACACCGTGGAAGACGGGGTGGCTGCGATCGAGGCGGCCCGGAAGGCAGGGATCCTGATCCAGGTCGGACATCAACGTCGACGCACCGCGGCCAAGCGAAAGATCAAGGCGATGCTCGAGGCCGGGGAGCTCGGTGACGTCGAGACCGTAGTTGCCAATCAATCGCTTCCCAACGGCTACAAGATGCCGGTGGAGGCATGGAGATGGGATCCGGAGCAGAGCCCGCTCGGGTCGATGACCTCGCTGGGGGTGCACAAGATCGACACCATGCTCTACTTGGTCGGCCCGATCCGCTCGGTGTTCACCTTCACCCGCCCTGGCCGATCCCATCCGATCGACGAGGCCACGGTGCTGGCGGTGGAGTTCAAGAGCGGCGCGCTCGGCACCCTCACCACCTCGTTCTTCACGCCTCTGATCAACGACATAGCGGTCTTTGGAACCGACGCCGCTGCATTCAGCCGGGGCGGCGGCTCCGGCCTCAAGGTGCAGAAGCGAAACGACCCCGCCCCCGAGGAGGTCGAGCTGGAGCAGATCGACCCGGTGGTCGACGAGCTCGATGCGTTCGCCCGCGCCATACGGGGAGAGGTCGAGGTGGAAGTTGATGGCGAGGCCGGTCTCGCCGTTATCGCAGTGATGGAAGCGGCGGTGCAGTCTGCCGAGGAACGCAGACCCGTGGAAGTCGCCGTCGTCTGATCGGAAGGAGCCGCGATGGATTACAGCGAGATCGTGCACGAGGTGAGCGGTGACGCGGCCTGGATCGGGATCAACCGGCCCGAGGTGCGCAATGCATTTCGGGAGCAGACTTTGGACGAGATCGCCCACGCCCTCGAATCCACAAGGGAGGACCCCACGATCGTGGCCGCGGTGGTGTACGGGGTGGGCGGGCATTTCTCGGCGGGTGGCGACTTCCACGCCATGATGAAGCTGAACAAGGCCAACTCATACATGTGGAACGACCGCATGCTCAAGGTGGCCATGACCTGTCGCAACCTCCCCATACCCGTGATCGCCATGGTCGAGGGATCGTGTGTCGGTGGCGGTCACGAGCTGATGCTCTGGTGCGATCTGGTGATCACCGCCGACGACGCCAGGTTCGGTCAGACCGGGGCCCGGGTCGGTGCCTGCCCGACCGTGGGCGCCACCCAGTACATCGCCAAGCTGATCGGCGAGCGACGGGCCAAGGAGATGATCTTCCTCTGCAAGACGTACAGCGGCGCCGAGGCGGCCGCCATCGGCCTGGCCAATGAGGCGGTCTCGGCCGAACGGTTGCGGGGCCGGGTCGAGGAGATAGTGCAGCAGATCAAGGGTTACTCCTCACAGACGATCCGTGCCACCAAGGTCTCGCTCAACTTCGATTCGGATGCCCTCTACCCCTCGTGGCAGCACGGGATGGAGTTGCTGGCCAACATCTGGGGGACCGAGGAATCGCTGGAGGGCATGAACGCCTTTCTGGAGAAGCGCCCTGCCGACTTCCACCAGTTCCGGATCCGGAACAAGGCTGCCCTCGACACCTACATGGACGACTTCGCCGAGGGGCGCAACCAGGCGGAGAGCTCACGGCTCGCTCGGGGATGAACGGCACCGGTGCCCTGAGTGGGGTACGGGTCATCGATCTCTCCCGCGTCCTGGCCGGCCCGCTCTGCACCCAGACGCTGGGCGACCTGGGGGCGGAGGTGATCAAGGTGGAACGGCCGGGGGAAGGTGACGACACCCGCAACTGGGGCCCTCCCTACGCCGGTCCACTCTCCGCCTACTACCTGGGCGTCAATCGCAACAAGCGGAGCGTCACCCTCGACCTGTCCCGGGAGGAAGGATGGAACGTGCTCGACCGTCTGATTAGGTCCGGCGACGTGGTGGTCGACAACTTCAAGCAGGGGACGCTTGATCGGTGGGGTTTCGACCAGGACTGGTTCGAGGGCAATGCTCCCCGCGTGATTCGATGCTCGATCACCGGGTATGGGTCGGAGGGGCCGAAAGCGGAGACACCCGGCTACGACTTCATCCTCCAGGCGGAGACCGGTCTGATGGCGATCACCGGCGAGGTGGACGGGTCGCCAATGAAGCTGGGTGTGGCAATCGTCGACATCTGCACCGGGATGCAGGCGGCCATCGCCATCCTCGCCGCGTTGGAGGCGAGACATAGCACCGGGCGCGGGCAGCGATGTGAGGTCAACCTGCACGACACCGGGTTACACATGCTGGCCAACGTCGCCGCCAACCACCTGGTCTCCGGTGCGGAGCCGGGCCGCTACGGGAACGGGCATCCCAACATCGTCCCCTATCGGACGTACCCCACGGCCGACGGGGACCTCGCTCTCGCAGTCGGCAACGATCGGCAATTCGCAGTGCTCGCCGAAGTCCTCGGTCATTCCGAGTGGGCCTCCGATCCCAGGTTCGCCACCAACCCGGAGCGGGTGCGAAACCGGCATCTGGTCGACGGGATGGTGGCCGAGGTGATCCTGACCCGGGCCAGGTCGGAGTGGGTGGCCGTGTTCGATGATGCCGGAATTCCCTCCGGTCCGATCAACCTGGTCTCCGAGGCGTTGTCGAGTGCACAGACCGAAGCGGCGGCCATGGTGGTTCAGACGGAGCACTCCGTGGCAGGTCGGGTGCGGACGCTTGGCTTGCCGATCACCATGTCGGGCACGCCGGCGTCGATCAGGCTGGAGCCGCCGTTGTTGGGGGCGGACACCGAGGCGGTGCTGGGGGAGTTGGGCTACGCCCCTGCCGAGATCGACGGGCTCAGGGCGGCCGGGGTGGTGTGACTCAGGTTCCGAACCCGTCGCATCCGCGCGAAGTGGTCACGATCCAGCCGCCGGCGGGCGCCTCGGCTGCGATGACCACAACCACATCGCGGCCATTCACGACAAGCAAACCGACCCATTCGTCGTCGACGACGACCTCACCTCCATGCCTGGCTCGATACGAAGCCAACGCTTCCAAGGTCAACCAGGGCCTCAAAGAGATCTCCGGCATCGGCCCACAGGGGTATGGATTCTGTCTCTGGTGGTTGGTATTGTCGAACGTATGTTCGATGTGGAGAGGATCGAACCGGGGGTTTCGCCAGCAGGGTTGATGGATCGGCTGTGTGGTCACCTGGCGGTGATGGCGCCGGGGGCGGAGCTGG
>DATBIX010000019.1:0-30267 GCA_036556665.1 Acidimicrobiia bacterium | reverse complement strand
GATGAGGTGGCATAGAGGTTGCGTTGGAATCTGCCGGGGTCGACCCGCACCGACCCGGTCAGCCTGAGGTCCCATCGCCCCTCGCCGAGGTCCTCGACCGCGGCGATCTGATCGGGGCCTGAGACGATTCCTTCCGTGATGGCGAACCCGAGGGCCAGCTCCGCGTCGTTTCCGGGGGTGCGCATGATCACGGCGAGCGGAGTTCCCTCGAGTCGGATCTCGACCGGTTCTTCCACGACTAACCGATCTTCTACCTGCCGAACCCCGGCGGCGAACCTGGTCACAGGTCGGATGGCGACGGCTTCACTCATTTGCCGCTGCCCACGTACATCCACCCGAACCGGCCCTTGACACAGAGGTTGCCCAGGGTGACGTCGTGGTCGTGGGGCGAGGTCACTTTGACGATCTTCCCGTCCTGGGTGTGCAGGTCCAGGTTGCAGCCGACCCCGCAGTAGGAGCACACGGTGCGAGTCACCTCCTGGCGATCCTCGGCCCAGGTCTCCGACTCCCTCATGTCGTACTCGATCTTCCCGACCAGCGCCCCTGTGGGGCAGACTGCGATGCAGTTGCCGCAATAGACGCAGGCGGAGTCGGGGAGGGCCACGTCGAACTCGGTCGAGATCCGGGCATCGAATCCACGTCCGGCCACGGAGATGGCGAAGGTGTTTTGGTGCTCCACCCCGCAGGCGTCCACACAGCGGTAACAGAGGATGCACCGGGTGTAGTCCCGCACGTAGAGATCGTCTTCGATCTTGACCGGCTCGGCCACCGTCGCCGCCAGACCTGGGTCCGGCGGATGATGATGACCGGGGGCGGGCGGCTCCCTCGGTGACTCGGGCCCAACAGGTCCGAATCGGTCGGCTCGGGCACCCGCCGCCTCCATCCAAGCCTCGAGTCTCTCGCCGGCACGACTCAGCTCGGAGGCGGATCCGAGCAGCTCCATCACCAGACGTCTGCTGTGACGGGCCCGCTCGGTGTCGGTCTCGACCTCCATTCCTTCTTCGAGCTTGCGCGAGCAGGAAGGGACCAGGGTGCGCGCCCCCTCCAATTCGACCACGCAGACCCGGCAGGCATTGGCCGCGGTCATGGTCGGCCCGTAGCACAGGGTGGGGAGGTCGGCGCCTGCGGCGCGGCAGGCATCGAGCACCGTCGCTCCGGGGCCGAGGGTCACCTCGGTCCCGTTCACCCGGGCCGAGACCATGGCCTCTGCCTCAATCACCATGGCGCACCGCGAAGTCGGAGCCGGATCGCCGATTGCACCGCCGAGGATGCGGTCTGGCCCAGACCGCAGATGGAGGCGTCGGTCATCACCCGGGCCAGGTCGTCGAGCCTCTCCCTCTCGTCGGACATCCCGCCCAGCATCCGGTCTGCTGTGATCCTGGCCAGCGCCTCCTCCTGGCGGACGGTGCCGATCCGGCAGGGGACACACTGCCCACATGACTCGTCGCGGAAGAACTGGGCGATCCGGCGCAGCACAGGGGCAAAGTCGGTGGCATCGTCGAAGACGATGATCGCCCCGGAACCGAGCCCGGTCCTGGCCTCGGCGGCACCTTCGAAGGTCAGCTGCATGTCCAAGTTGCTTCGGTCGACGAAGCTCCCCGCAGCCCCCCCGACCAGGACTGCACCCACCTCCCCACCGTCCCGAATCCCACCGGCCATGGTGATCAGCTCGCGCAGGCTGGTGCCGAACGGCACCTCGTAGAGACCGGGGAAGGACACGGCCCCGGATATGCAGAACAACTTGGGGCCTTTCGAGCGCTCGGTGCCGATGGCGGCGAACGCATCGGCTCCCATCTCCAGCACGGCGAGGACCGCGACGAGGGTCTCGATGTTGTTGATCGAGGTCGGCTTCCCGAATACCCCGCTCTCCACCGGGAACGGCGGCTTCTGGCGCGGCTCACCCCTGAGTCCCTCGATCGAGGCGAACAGGGCGGTCTCCTCGCCGCAGATGTAGGCGCCCGCCCCCCTTCTCACCTCCAGTTCGAAGCCGAACCCGGCCCCGGCGACGTCGTCACCGAGAAGCCCGGCCTCCCCAGCCAGATCGATGGCATGGCGGAGCCGGCGCTCCGCCACTGGGTACTCGCCTCTGACGTAGATGAAACCCTTTCCCGCCCCGGTGGCGAAGCCTGCGATGGTCATCGCCTCCACGACTGCGAATGGGTCTCCCTCCATCAGGATCCGGTCTTTGAAGGTGCCGGGCTCGGACTCGTCCCCGTTGGCGATGACGTACTTCTCATCACCGCGGGCCTCCGCCACGCCTCGCCATTTGAGCCCGATCGGGAAGGCGGCCCCGCCCCGACCGCGAAGACCGGATGCATCGAGGGCGGCGAGGACCGACTCCCGACCCATGTCGATCGCACGTCTCAGGTCGGCGTACCCGCCGGTGTCGATGTAGTCGTCGAGGCTGGTGGGATCGACCACCCCGATGTGACGCAGCAATCTGAGTTGGGAAGGGTCTTGACGGATCAGCCCGATCGGCAGCTCGTCGAATTCGACACCGGACAACGAGTCGGCCGCCGCCGGCGCATGGTTGGCGTAGCCCCGCCCGGCGGCATGGCTGAGGGCGGCCGGAGCTCGATCGCACTGACCGAGGCACGGGCTCGGCGCCCAGCTCAGCTGGCCGGTGGCGCCCGGCGGGCCGAGGGCGTGTTCGACTGCCGCCATCAGCTCTCCGGCCCCGTACTGCATGCAGACGATGTCGTCACAGACGTGGATCAGCGTCTCGGCCCGAGGCATGGTGCTGATCAATGCGTAGAAGCTGGCTACACCGTAAGCCTCGGCCGGTGGCACGGTGAGACGCTCCGAGATGTAGCCGAGGGCTCCCCGGCTCACCGAGCCCACCGCGTCCTGCACGGCGTGCAGAGCAGGTAGGAGCAGGTGACGGCGGGCCCGGGTGGCATGCCCGCCATAGGCAACGTGCCCGTCGAGAGGGGAGAAGGCGCCGCCTTCCCATGCGGACGCCGGCTCACCGAGCACGGCGTCCACGGCATCCCGCTCGTCCGCGGTGGGGCGATCGAGCAGTGCCCGGATGTCCATCAGCCGGCCACCAACGCCTCGATGCGGACCGCGGTCGCCTTGAACTCGGCTGTGCCCGACTTCGGATCCCAGGAGTCGATGGTGAGCTGGTTGACATCGGTGTCGTCGGGAAAGTGGACGGCCATGAAGGCGAGACCGGGCCGAAGTGATCGGTCGATGCGCACCGGGGCCTCGATGGCGCCCCGTCGCGAGCTCACCCTCACCTCGTCACCATCCGCCACGCCGAGTCTGGCTCCGTCTTCGGGGGAGAGGTCGATCACCCCGTGGATCCGTCGCGGCGAGGGATAACGGCCGCTCTGGACGCCGGTGTTGTACGAGTCGAGACGACGGCCGGTCGTGAGCCGGATCGGGTAGTCGTCGTCGAGCTCGTCGACCGGCGGCACCCACTCGACGGCGAAGAAGGGCGCCTTCGGCCCCGTCTCATCCTCCCAGAGCCGGCCATGGAGGAAGAGGGTGCCCGGGTGGTCTTCAGTGGGGCAGGGCCATTGCAGACCGCCGGCGCCCTCGAGCCTCGGGTACGACATCCCGCCGTGGAGGGGGGACAGCGAGCGCATCTCGTCCCAGGCCTGCTCAGCGCTCGGAGTCGGCCAGTCGTGCCCCATTTCGCGCGCCACCAGGCTGAGCAGCTCGATGTCGTCGCTCGCCTCGCCGGGTGGCTCGACCGCCTTGCGCACTCGCTGGACCCGGCGTTCGCTCGAGGTGAAGGTCCCTTCGACCTCTCCCCAGCCGGCGGCGGGGAGGACCACGTCGGCCAGCTCGGCAGTGGCGGTGAGGAAGATGTCCTGAACGACCATGAAGTCGAGCCCTTTCAACCTGCGCTCCATCTGCTTGGCATCCGCCTCGGACTGCAAAGGGTTTTCCCCGATGACGTAGAGCGCGCGCAGCTCGCCCTCGTCCATCGCCTCGTGCATGAGACTGATGTGCTTGCCCGGCTTCTCGGGGATCGCCGAGCCCCAGACACGCTCGAACTTCCCGCGCAGATCGGGGTCGGCAACGCTCTGGAAGCCGGGGAGGCGATTGGGCAGGGCGCCCATGTCACCACCGCCCTGCACGTTGTTCTGACCTCTCACCGGCACCAGACCCGAGCCGTACCGCCCAACGTGGCCGGCGAGCAAGGCCAGGTTGATCAGGGCGAGGACGTTGTCCGTGGCGTTGTGGTGCTCGGTGATCCCGAGCGTCCAGCACAGCTGGGCGGTCGCCGCGGTGGCGTACTCGTGGGCCAGCTGTCTGATTGCCGCGGCGGGGACACCGGTGATCTCCTGGCCTCGCTCCAAGGTGTAAGGCTCCACCGACTCGGCATATGCCTCGAACCCGGCGGTGGCATGCTCGATGAAGTCGCGGTGATGAAGGTCGGAGTGGATGATCTCGCGGGCCACGGCGTTGGACAGCGCGATGTCCGAGCCAACGTCGATGCCGAGCCAGACGTCGGCCCACTGGGCCGAGGAGGTGCGTCGCGGGTCGACCGCGAACATGCGGGCGCCATTGTTGATCCCCTTGAGCACGTGGTGGAAGAAGATGGGGTGCGCCTCGCGCGCGTTCGACCCCCACATGACGATGAGGTCCGTCTCCTCCATCTCCTGATAGGAGCTGGTGCCGCCACCGGCTCCGAACACAGCCGCCAGACCGGCGACCGAAGGAGCGTGTCAAGTGCGGTTGCAGCTGTCGATGTTGTTGCTGGCCATGACCACGCGAGCGAACTTCTGGGCCATGTAGTTCATCTCGTTGGTCCCCTTCGAGCAGCTGAACAGCCCGAAGGAATCGCCGCCGTGACCGGCCAGACCCGTGGCCACCCGCTCGATCGCCTCGGCCATCGTCGCCGGGCGCAGCGATCCGTTGTCGCGGACCATCGGCTGGGTCAACCGCGCGTAGCTCCTTCTCACACTCACCTCCTTTCCTCGATCCCGATCGAGGGTACCTATCGCTCCCATGGCTTGATCGCACCTAACGATCTAGGCGCCATGCGCCGATAACCTGACCGACATGATCCGTCGCGTCGTCTTTGTGCTCGCGTTCGCCCTCGTCATCGGGGCTTGTGATGGTGCCACGGAGGGCACCACGACGACGGCGGGTGACGACGCCACCACCACGACGACCGAGGCGACCACAACCACCGTCGAGCCGACCACCACTACCACCCTTCCCGAGCCGACCTGGGACGAGCTGCCCGGCGTCGAGGCACTGCCCCAAGAGGTCCAGGACGAGCTTCTCGAACTGGTCCGAACCACCGAGGAGATCCGGGGGCTCCGGTTCATCGATCCGCCCATCATCTTGGTGGTGAGCGAGGCGGAGTTGGAGGAGCGTGTCAGGGGGCAGATCGAGGAGGAGTCCGAGGACTTCCCGGCCGACGAGGCCCTCTACAAGCTGCTCGGGCTGCTCGAGGACGACGTCGATCTCCAAAGCCTGCTCCTGGATCTCTACGGCGAGCAGGTCGCCGGGTACTACGACGGGGAGACCGGGGAGCTGGTGGTCCCGACGAGGGAGGAAGGGTTCAGCGTGGTCCAGCGCGCCACCATGGTCCACGAGCTCACCCACTCGCTCACCGACCAGCATCTCGGCTTCCACGACGTGTGGACCGAGATGTTGGACGAGGAGCGACTCGACGAGGCCAGTGCCTACCAGGCTCTCATCGAAGGCGACGCCAGTCTCGCCGAGTTCCTCTTCCTCCAGACCCTGTCCCAGAGAGAGCTTGGGGAGTTCTTCGCCGAGGCACTCGACATCGACACCACCGCCCTCGATTCGGCCCCACCCTTCATCCAGGACTCACTCATCTTCCCCTACGACTCGGGTCTGGCCTGGGTGCAGGATCTCTACACCGACCAGGGTTGGGAAGCCGTCAACTCCGCATACGACGAGATGCCTCAACTGCCCGGCTCGACCGAGCAGATCATCACCCCTGACGACTTCAAGCGCGATCTGCCTCTGGCTATCGACGGCGACACCCCGACCGTGACCGGATACGAGCTGGAGAGGGAGTCGGTTTGGGGCGAGCTCGGGTTCCGGCTCATGCTCGACCAGGTGCTCGGCGAGGGCGTCGGTGTAGATGCCGCCGACGGCTGGGGCGGCGACCGGTATGCCCAGTGGTACGACGGGCAGAACGCCGCCCTGCTCATCCTGTTCGAGGGAGACACCGCGCGTGACACCGAGGAGCTGCGGTCGGCGCTGCTCGACTACGCGACTACGGCGGTGGCCGAGGAGGACTGGGTGTGGGTCGAGATGTTGGACGACCAGCTCGCCTTCATCGCTGCCGACCAGCCCGAGGTCGGTGAGTCGATCCTCGCCTCCGTCGGGGGCTGACCGACCTTCCCCCGCCGGTTCTCACCACCTAGCGTCGGTGCCATGAGGAGCGTCACGCTGTCTGGCCGTGGATGGTCGGCCCGGGCTGTCCAGGCGCAGACCTTCATCGAACGGCTGCGCGGCATCCTCGGCGCACCCCAGGGTGTCGGTGTCGTGCTCGTGACCCGGAGCGTGCACAGCTTCTGGCAGCGGCACCCATTGGAGGTCGTTGGCCTCGATCGGGGGATGAGAGTGGTGACCACCAGGACCCTGCCGCCCAAGCGGATCGTCGTCCTCCCATCGGCCGCGATGATCGTCGAGCTGCCCCACGGTTCCCCGCTCCCGGACCTGGGCGACCGGCTGGAGATCACCGATGCCTGAGGAAGGGCGCCTGCTGGTGTGTGCGACGCCGATCGGGAATCTCGGCGACGTGTCCGACCGGCTCCGGGAGGCTCTAGGCGCAGCCGAGGTCGTCTTCGCCGAGGACACCCGCCGGACCGCCATTCTGCTCCAACATGTCGGGGCGAAACCGAAGGTGCGTTCCCTCTTCGTGGGAAACGAGTCGGTCCGAACCGAAGAGGTGCTGGGGCTGCTCGACGCGGGGAAGACGGTCGCCCTTGTCACCGATGCCGGGATGCCGGGGGTGTCCGATCCCGGGGCGGAGACGGTGAGACGGGCCAGGTCAGCGGGTCATCCGATCACGTTGATCCCCGGCCCTTCGGCGGTGGTCTCGGCCCTGGCATTGGCCGGGTTTGGCGGCGACCGGTTCGCCTTCGAGGGCTTCCTGCCCCGGCAGGGCAAGTTGCGGGCAAGACGTCTCGCCGCCCTGGCGGCCGACGACCGGCCGGTGGTCCTGTTCGTCAGCCCGCACCGGCTGCTCCGTGACCTGAACGATTTGGCCGAAGTCACCGGTCCCGATCGAGAGATCGCAGTCGCCAGGGAGCTGACCAAGCTCCACGAGGAGGTGTGGGTGGGGCAGATCGGTTCCGCCGTCGAGGAGTGGGGCGAGCGGGAAGCGCGCGGGGAGTTCACCGTCGTCGTCGCCCCCGGCTCGGCCGGGCTGGTGTCGGACGAGGAGGCCATCTCGCAAGCAAGGGGCCTGGTCGCTTCGGGGCTATCGCCTTCGGAGGCGGCCCGCCAGGCCGCCCGGAGCACGGGTGTCTCTCGCCGATCGGTCTACGAGGCCCTGATCCGGGATCAGGAGCGGAGCTGAGCCCGGCACGAGGCGCACAGCCCCTTGCCCTTGAACGGGGACACTTTGGTGTCGGAGCCGCAGAAGGTACATGTGTCGGTCGTCTTGCGGAGCACGATCGATCCGTTCTCCACCGAGATGAAGAGATGATCCCCTTCCCGGATGTTGAACAGCCTCCGGGTCTCGGCCGGGATCACGATCCGGCCCAGGTCGTCGATCTTGCGCGCGATGCCAGTTTCCATATCGACCTCAGCTTGCGGCGAGCCTACCCCGGGGTGGTCGGTGGTGCCGGGTACCGTCATCGCGATGGGATGGGTAGACACACACTGCCACCTCCAGCTCGACGAACGGGATCCCGGTTCCTTGTTGGGCAGGGCCGCGGAGGTGGACTGGATAGTGGTCCCCGGAGTCGACGTCGACAGCAGTAGGGCCGCTCTGGCCCTCGCCGATGGTCATCCCGGCAGGGTGCTGGCCACGGTGGGTGTTCATCCACACGACGCCGGGCTCTGGAAGTCGCAGCGAGACGAAATCGTCGCCCTCGCCCACCGCGCCGTGGCGATCGGCGAGACCGGGCTCGACTTCTATCGAGATCTATCCCCCCGTGTCGAGCAGACGGCCGCCTTCAGGGAGCAGATCGAGATCGCCATCGAGATGGACAAGCCGATCATCGTGCATTGCCGCGATGCCTTCGCCGACGTGTTCGGGCTCCTCGAGGTGACCGGAGCGGGCACGAGGGCCGTCTTGCATTGTTGGACCGGAGGCCCGAGATGGACGAGGCGTTTCCTCGATCTCGGGGTGACCTTCTCGTTTGCCGGTCCCATCGCCTTCGAGACAGGGGACACGGTGAGACTGGGTGCGGCCGAGGTGCCGCCGGAGCGGGCCATGGTCGAGACCGACACCCCTTATCTCTCCCCACCCCCGCATCGTGGGGAGCCCAATGAGCCGGCCCGGGTCACTCTGGTCGGCGCCGCCCTGGCCCTGGTGTGGGATCTGCCCGTCGACGAGGTGGCCACGGTGACCTCCGCCAACGCGACCAGGATCTTCAAAAGGTGACCGCCCAGACCCGGTCCGAGATATCACAGCTGCTCGCCCGTCACGGGGTCGCGCCCTCCCACCGGCTGGGACAGCACTTCCTGGCCGACGCCAACATCACCCGCAAGATCGTCGAACTGGCAGGGGTCGGGCCGGGTGTGCAGGTAGTCGAGATAGGGGCGGGGACGGGGACTCTGACCAGGGCCCTGGCCGCCACCGGGGCGCACGTCGTCGCCTATGAGGTGGATCCCGGGCTCCTCCCGGTTCTCGAGGAGGTGACCCAGGGGCTCCCGGTGGAGTTGAGGTTCCTCGATGCCACGGCGGTCGATCTGACCGTCGATCTGCCCGGGGAAGGCTGGGTCATGGTGTCCAACCTCCCCTACAACGTCGGGACACCTCTCCTGCTCGATGCTTTGAGACGGGCCACCCAAATATCGCGTTTCGTCGTCATGATCCAACGGGAGGTAGCCGAGCGTCTGGTGGCCGGGCCCGGCAGCAGGCTGTACGGTCTGCCGTCGGTCATCGCCGGGATACACGGTCGAGCAGATCTTTCCTTCCGGGTGGCGCCCCAAGTCTTCTATCCCGCCCCCAAGGTCGAGTCGGCCGTCGTCGTGATCCGCCGCCTCCCTGCTCCCGACGAGGCGGACCGCGCCATAGAGATCGCATCGGCAGCTTTCAACCAGAGGCGGAAGATGTTGCGTAGGTCTCTGGCCGGGATCTTCGACGATCCGGCGTCGGCCTTGCACTCGGCGGGGATCGATCCGACCGCACGGGCCGAACAGCTCTCGCCCGGCGATTACTTGAGACTCGCCCGATCGTGACCGGTTACGAGGCCCCGGCCAAGCTCAACCTGGCCCTCGTGGTCAGGCCTCCCGAATCGGGTGGCTTTCACCCGATCGAGTCGCTGGTGCAGACGATCGACTGGATCGACTTGCTCGAGGTCGAAGAGGCGGATGAGGACCGACTCGCCATCGAAGGGCTCGACATCGAGACGGACGACAACCTCGTCAAGCGGGCCCTGGGCGAGATCAGATTGCGTGGAGAGGTCCCGCCCCTCGACATTCGTCTCCACAAGAGAATCCCGACCGAGGCCGGTCTCGGCGGTGGCAGCTCCGATGCCGCCGCCACCTTGCTGGCGGCATCGGAGGCGGGGCGGCTTCCGTCCGGAGTCCGCGAAGAGGTGGCTCCAGTGGTAGGAGCCGACGTCGCCCTCTTCCTGGTGGGCGGAAGCCTCGAGGTGTCGGGGATCGGCGAGGTGATCGTGCCCCGCCCGGCGCTGGCCGGGTTCGCGGTTGCTGTCGCCGTGCCCGGGTTCGGGCTGAGGACAGCGGACGTCTACCGGCGCTGGGACGAGTTGGAGGGCCCGATGGGGGAAGCTGTGCCTGACTCCCATCTGCCCCCACCGCTTCGCGATGGGATCCCCATTCGCAACGACTTGACCCCGTCTGCCGTCGACCTGGAGCCGGCGCTCGCCGACTACATGGCCGATCTCCGATCGCTCTGGGGTCGCCCGGTGATGATGACCGGATCGGGCTCGGCCTGCCATGCCTTCTTCGCCGACCTCGACGAAGCCGTGGATGCCGCCCGCGCCGCGCCGTCATCGTCCCAAGCTGCCCGGGGCGTCGAGCTCAGGCCGCGCGGGGTGGCGAGAGCGGAAGAGTGACTCCGGCAGTGGCGTCAGGAAGCCAGTCGGCGGACAAGCTCCTCGTCGACTTCCACCCCCAGACCAGGTGTGGTGGGAACCGTGAACTCACCTCGCTCCAGGGTGATCGGCATTTCGCTGACGTCCTGGACCACTCCCTGATTGGCGGGGCTGCACCCGAAGTCGACACTTTCCATGGCGGCGGCACAGTGGAGATTCGCAGCCGCCGAGACGCTGGATTCGACGACCTTGCCCGCCAGGTTGATCGCCAGACCTCCCCGCGCACAGATCGCCGCCCCTCGCATCACCCCGGTGATGCCGCCGTGTTTGATCAACTTCAGGCTGACCCCGCCGATCGGCGTTCCGACGAACCCGGCAACGGCGTCCAGACTCTCCGCGCTCTCGTCGGCGCAGAGCTTCACCGGTGAGGACTCGGCGAGACGGAGGAGTGAGGCCTGGTCGTGGCGGGCGACGGGCTGCTCGATGAAGCGAACCCCCATCCCGTCGAGGCGGCTGAGAAAGGAACTTGCCTCCGCCTCGTCCCATGCTTCGTTGGCGTCCCCGCCGACCACGCCCCCATCGCCGACCAGTTCGACCGCCTTGGCCAGCGTGCCAAGCTCGATCATGGGGTCGGCCATTCCAAGCTTGACCTTGAACCATCGACAGCCCGACTCGTGTCTCTCGGCCAGTTTGTCGGCGTCGGCCGCTGCATCGCCGCTCCCGACCAGGGTGAGGGCAGGGATCCGACCGCGCACCATTCCCCCGAGAAGCTGATGCACCGGCACTCCGAGGGCTTTGCCGGCGAGGTCGTGGAGGGCGATGTCGACGGCCCCGATCGCCGTGGTCGCATCCGGGGCAGCGACGCTCATCCGGTTCCACAGCCCTATACGGTCCATCGGGTCTGCTCCCACCACCAAAGGTCGCAGGGCCTCTAGATCGGCGACGATCCCCGCCTGATCCTGGTGGGTCAATGCGAGCGCCTCCACCCCCTCCCCCCAGCCAGTCGCCCCATCGGTGCCGATCAGCTTCACCAACACGTTCCCGGTGCCCGAGATCGTCCCGCTCGACATCGGGATCGGAGCTCTCAGGGTCATGGTGATCGGGTGGATCTCCATGGTCTCGACTCGCATGTCTCTCCTCTACACGGCGAACCTGGAGAGCGCCTCAGCCGACAACTCCACCCCGTGGCCAGGGACATCGGGCACCGCGATCCTGCCTTCGACCACCTCGAAGGGCCGGGTGAAAGCCTCGGGCGAGATCAACATGGCGTACTCGACCATGAAGCCGGACGGGCTCGCCCCGACCAGGCTGATCGACAGCTCGTGCCAGAGATGGCTGCTCAAGGCGAGGTTGTGGGCGTCGGCGAGGTGGGCGACCTTGACGAACTCTGTTATCCCCCCGCATCGTCCCACGTCGGGCTGGAGGTAGGCGGCGGCACGCCGCGTGCAGATCTCGCGGAAGCCCCAACGGAAATAGACGTTCTCGCCGGCCGCTACCGGGACGGGCGACACTTCGGCCACGGCGGCCAGGTCGTCGGTGCTGTCGGAGAGCACCGGTTCCTCGATCCAGGCCACTCCGTAATCGGCCAGCATCGAGGCCCTCTCCAAGGCCTCGGCCACGGTGAATCGCTGGTTGGCATCGGCGAAGAGAGTGAACTCGTTGCCCATCTCACGACGCAACAGCGAGGTCCGGTCTCGGTCGCGCATTGTGCCGATCTTGTACTTGTAGGCGGTGATCCCCTGGGCGGCGAATGCCTGGCACTCAGCCACGAGGTCCGCATCCTCCAGAGTGTGCCAACCACCGCTTCCATATACAGGGACGTCGCGGCGGAACCCGCCCAGGAGCTGATGCACGGGCAAGCCTGCCGTCTTTCCCACCAGGTCCCAGCAGGCGATGTCGACGGCAGACAGCGCCCACGCCCCCAAGCCGCCTCGCAATCTGGGCTTGTTCTGAGCCCAGAGACGCTGCCAGACCGCTTCGGGGGAGAGAGGATCCTGGCCGATGAGCAGAGGTGCGAGCTCGGCATCGATGTACGGCTTGACAGCGGCCGCGGCCGCTCCACCGAGACCGGCTGTGATGCCGAACCCGGTCTGCCCATCATCGGTGTGAAGTCTCACCGCGGTGGCGTCGACGTGGGTGTATGCCCCGAGTGCGCTCGCGATGGGGCGGGAGAGCGGGAAGCGAAGGGCGGTGGTCTCGACCTTCCCGATCTTGGTGGCAGCCACCGCGGGATGATATCGACAGGGCGGTGACCGATGCTTCGGGCCCGATTCCACACCTGAGAGCGGTAGCCGATCCCGGTAGGGTGAGGGTGTCGATCGGTTGATCGGGAGGTCAGGTGGAATTGGCAGACAGGGTGGCGGTGGTCACCGGCGGAAGCCGGGGGATCGGAAGGGCGATTGCCGCCCGACTCGCCGCGGAGGGCGCCGACTTGGCGATAGCGGCTCGAACCAGGGAGTCGCTCGAGGCCACGGCAGGGGAGATCAGCACCTCGACTCGGCGCCGGGTGGTGCCCGTCGCCACCGACCTCTCCACCATGGAGGGGTGCGAGAGACTGCATGATGAGACGATGGCTGTCTTCGACCGGGTCGACATCCTGGTCAACTGCGCCGGAGCGACCAAGAGCGGTCCCTTCCTCGAGATCCCCGATCAGCTGTGGCAGGAGGGCTTCGACCTCAAGTTCTTCGGGGCGGTGCGGCTCTCCCGCCTGTTCTGGCCACAGCTCGTGGCCAGCCATGGCACTGTCATCAACATCGTGGGCGGCATGGCCCGCACACCAAATCCCACCTTCGCCATCGGTGGGGCGGTCAACGCCGCTCTCGCCAACTTCGGAAAGGCCCTGGCCGGTCTCGGTCTGATCGACGACGTCAATGTCAACATGATCCATCCCGGACAGGTGCAGACCGAGCGGCTCACCGAGATGATGAGGGATCAGGCGGCCCAATCGGGTAGGACTCCCGAGGAGGTGCTGAGTGAGACAATCCAACGTCAGGGGCTACGCAGACTGGGGACGCCCGAGGACGTCGCCGAGCTGGCGGTGTTCCTCTGCCTTCCCGGTGCCCGCCATATCCAGGGGACGGCGATCTCTGTGGACGGTGGGGGGACGAAGAGCCTGTTCTGACCCGTTTGGGCCGCCGCCTGTCCCCGCCTTCCGATCTTGTGACTTGATCCCCTACCCCTGAATCGTGTCCTGGCGCAGACTCTTCGGTGGAGGTAGTCCGGTGTTCAGGGATCGGATCGAGGCCGGGCAGAGGTTGGCCGATCGACTCGGGCACCTTGCGGATGAAGACGTCGTGGTGCTGGGCCTGCCCCGCGGCGGAGTGCCTGTTGCCGCCGAAGTGGCTAGGGCGCTTGCAGCGCCGCTCGATGTGATCGTGGTGCGCAAGCTAGGTGTGCCTTATCAGCCGGAGCTGGCCATGGGAGCGATCGGCGAAGAGGACGTGCGACTCGTCGACAAACACACCATGGCCATGGCAGGCGTCAGCGAGCGGCAGCTGGCAGTGGTGGAGCAGAGGGAGCGAGCCGAGCTGGATCGCCGGGCCCGGCTCTTCCGTGGGACCAGGGATCGGATCCCCCTGCAAGGCAAGTGTGCCGTGATCGTCGACGACGGGATCGCAACCGGCTCGACGGCGCGGGCAGCGGCACAGGTGGCCCGGGCGCTAGGGGCGAGGCGCGTCGTGGTCGCCACACCCGTTGCTCCCCCCGAGGTCTACGAGCGACTTCGCCGTGATGCCGACGAGGTCGTCGTGGTGGAGACCCCGGAGCCCTTCTACGCCATAGGGCAGTTCTATCGCGATTTCACCCAGACCAGTGACGACGAGGTCACCGCCCTCCTCGAGCAAGCCCATGCCGCCGTCGCCACCCCATCCCCCGAGAGGGACAGGACGAACGACGCGTCGAGCGGGTATCGGTCTGAGGTGTCGGTGACGACGGGGGGCGTCGAGCTTGGTGGCCTGCTCACCATGCCCGGGTCATCGAGCGGCACGGTGGTCTTCGTGCACGGCTCAGGGAGCAGTCGTCACAGCCCGCGTAACCGCCAGGTCGCCGACTTCCTGAATAAGGCCGGGTTGGGCACGCTTCTGTTCGACCTCCTCAGCAAGGAGGAGGAGGCGAGCAGGGCCAATGTCTTCGACATCGAGCTGCTGTCGGCGAGGCTGCTCGGGGCAACGAGCTGGCTCACCGGACAACCGCGATGGCAAGGCGGCCCCATCGGTTACTTCGGGGCATCGACCGGGGCTGCGGCGGCCTTGCGGGCCGGGGCCGAGCTCCGCGGGACGATCGCGGCCATCGTCTCCCGGGGAGGGCGGCCCGATCTCACCGGTCCACGGCTGGCCGAAGTCGCCGCCCCAACCCTCCTCATCGTGGGAGGGCGCGACCATGCCGTGCTCGACATGAACCGTTCGGCACAACGGCAGTTGCGCTGCGAGAACAGGCTCGAGATCGTCCCGGGCGCCACGCACCTGTTCGAGGAGCCGGGTGCCATGGACAGGGTGGCAGAGCTGGCCCGGGACTGGTTCGAAGAGCATTTCGGTGGCCGATGAGGCCCCTTGTCAGCCCTTGACCACCCCGACCGGCCTCAGCCTGGCCACCTTGGAGGCGAGACCGGCCCTGTCGCAGACGTCGGCGACACGATCCACGTCCTTGTAGGCATAGGGAGCCTCTTCTGAGAGCAAGCCCACCGAGCCGGGCCGGACCGAGATGCCGCCTTGTTCGAGATGCTCCCTGACCGTGCGTCCCGACTCCACGCGTTTGGCTCGCTTCCGGCTCATCACCCGGCCGGCGCCGTGGGCGGCGGAGGCGAAGGCGGGGTTGCCGTTCACGCCTCGCAATACCCAGGAGGCCGTGCCCATCGTGCCCGGGATCAAGACGGGTTGACCGACCGCGGCCAGGTCGGGGGGAAGATCGGGATGCCCTGGGCCGAAGGCACGGGTTGCCCCCTTGCGATGGACGCAGAGCTCGACAGGTCGACCATCGACCTCCTGGGTCTCGATCTTGGCCAGGTTGTGGGCCACGTCGTAGACCAGGTGCATCCCGGTCTCGGTCTCGGGCACGTCGAAGGCGGTGGCGAAGGACCGGCGCACCTCATGGGCGAGGATGTGGCGGTTGGCCCAAGCGAAGTTGGCCGAAGCGGCCATCGCCGCCAGGTAGCCCATGCCTTCGGCCGACGAGACCGGGACACAGGCGAGCTGACGGTCGGGCACCGAGATCCCGTGGCGGATCATCGCCGGTCCCATGACACGAAGCTGATCGGTGCAGGTTTGATGACCAAGCCCGCGTGAGCCGCAGTGGAGCATGATCACCACCATTCCCCTAGCCAGCCCGAAGGCGGCGGCGGCCGTGGTGTCGACCACCTCGTCGACGACCTGGACTTCGAGGAAGTGGTTCCCGGCCCCCAGCGAGCCGAGCTGGTCGCCGCCGCGGGCCACGGCGTGCTCGCTGAGCGCTGCCGGGTCGGCGCCGGTCGATGTACCGCTCTCCTCGCAGCGGCCCAAATCGTCCGCCCAGCCGTATCCGGCTTCGAGTGCAGCCGCGGCACCCCGCTCCAACACCGCGGGCAGAAGACGACCTGGGGCGATCGACCCTTTGCCCATGCCCCGGGGAATGCGGTGATCCAGCTCACCCATGATCCTGTCGCGGCGCCGTTCGAAGTCGGATTCGGCGAAGGCCGAGGAGATCAACCGGACCCCGCAGCAAATGTCGAATCCGACTCCGCCCGGAGATACGACGCCGTCCTCACTCACCATTGTCGCGGCCACCCCGCCGATGGGGAACCCGTATCCCCAATGGATGTCGGGCATGGCGAAGGAAGCGACCACGATGCCTGGCAGATGGGCCACGTTGGCGACCTGGTCGGCGGCACGCTCCAGGCGAACGAGGTCGATCAACGTCTCGTCGGCGAAGATCCGGCCGGGGACCCTCATCCCGCCCTGCGGGGGAATCTCCCAGGTCAGCTCGTCGACACGCCGGAACTCCATGACTCCACCATGCCACCATGGAGGCCGGGCGGGTAGGGCTGAGAGTCACACGTCGAAATAGACCCGGCCGTACCAATCGTTGTCGCGCTTCTCGACGACCAGGTCGTGATAGGTGACGGCCTTGATCGGAGGCCCGGCCGCGTCGACCTCGCTTACCGGGATCCCACCGGCCGCAACGATGACCGCGAGATTCGAGCCCATCTCGACCTGGAAGTCGCAGAACACGAGGTCGCCCACCTCGGACTGGTAGAGGAGCTCGGAGAGGATGTCCACCACGAGGTCGGGCAGCGTGTCCGCTTCGACCCCCACTGTCACCCATGACCGTGCCAATGCCGGATCCAGAGGGGAGATCAGAGCGAACATCCCACCGGCCAACTCCCGCACCAGTTCGGCGAGAGTGTCTGCGGTCGCCTCGATCCCGGTGTCGGCAGTATGGGCGAGCACTCGGTGTGGCATCGGGTGATTCTGGCCGAGCCGCCGTGTGGCCGGCGTGTTGGGACCAAAGCCCCTGTCCTGCCCTCGTCGTCGGCAACAGCATGGGGCAATGACCCGACCGGATCATTTTCGGACGATCATCGAGCCGTTTCGCATCCACTCGGTGGAGGAGATCGCGATCACCGATCTCGATCTGCGCAATGAGGCGCTGGCACGATGTCATTACAACCTGTTCGGGCTCCACGCCGACGAGGTGACGATCGACCTTCTCACCGACTCGGGGACCGGCTCGATGTCGGCCCGGCAGTGGGCAGGGATGATGGTGGGAGACGAGTCTTACGCAGGGAGTCGCTCGTTCTATCGGTTTCGGACGGCGGTCGAGGATTTGACCGGCTTTCCCGAGGTGATCCCGACCCACCAGGGCCGGGCTGCGGAGCGGATCCTCTTCACCGAGACGTTGGCGGAAGGGGATGTGGTCCCCAACAACACCCACTTCGACACGACCCGGGCCAATGTCGAGTACCAGGGGGCGCAGGCCCTGGACCTGCTCATCGCAGAAGGTCACGACCCCGCCTCGGTCCACCCCTTCAAGGGCAACATGGACCTGGAGCGGCTGGAGGATCTCCTCTCAGGCGAGTCCTTCCGGGTCCCGCTGGTGATGGTCACGGTGACCAACAACTCGGGCGGGGGTCAGCCGGTGTCGATGGAGAACCTGCGTGCGGTGAGCGACATCTGCAGAGGTCACTCGGTCCCGTTCTTTCTCGATGCGTGTCGGTTCGCCGAGAACGCCTGGTTCATCAGGATCCGGGAGCAGGGCTACGAGGACAAGACCCCGCTCGAGATCGCACGGGAGATGTTCGCCCTGGCCGACGGCTGCACCTTCTCGGCCAAGAAGGACGGGCTGGCCAACATCGGCGGTTTCCTGGCCATGCGGGATCGGGAGCTGGCCGAGAGCTGTCGCAACCTGCTCGTCCTGACCGAGGGATTCCCCACGTATGGGGGAATGGCCGGCTACGACCTGGAGGCGGTGGCGCAAGGGCTTCACGAGGTCGTCGACGAGGAATACCTGCGCTATCGGATCAGGTCGACCGCCTATCTGGCGGAGAAGGTGAATGCGGCCGGGATCCAGACCGTGCAACCGAGCGGGGGCCACGCGGTGTACATCGATGCCCGGGCCCTCTTGCCACACATCCCCGCCCGGCAATACCCGGCCCAGGCGCTGGCCGTCGAGATCTACCGGGTGGGAGGCGTGCGGGGAACCGAGATCGGTTCGGTGATGTTCGGGCACGCCAGCGAGAACGGTGGAGAGGAACCGGCTCCGATGGAATTGGTGCGGCTCGCCATTCCGAGGAGGACCTACACCCAGAGCCACATCGACTATGTGGCCGAGGTCGTCATCGAGACGGCCAAGACCGCCGACCGCATCCAGGGATACCGCATCGTGGAGGAGGCGCCCTGGCTGAGGCACTTCACCGCCAAGTTCGAGCCCGTGAGCTGAACAGAAGGCAGCCTCTATTCCACCGCCAACGGTGCGAGCGCATCGATGTCTGTCACGACGTCGATCAGGACGGGTCTCTCTGCGGCGAGAGCGCGATCGAACGCCGGGGCCAGGTCGGCCGGCTTCTCGACGCGTATCCCGATTGCCCCGATGTGCTCGGCCAGCGAGGCGAAGTCCACGTCGGTGAACACCCACATCTCCCGGGCCTTCTCCGTCTGCACTCCGCCGTAGACCCGGTCGAAGCCCCGTTTCGACTGGTTGCCCGAGTGGTTGTTGTTGACCACCGTGATGCTGTTGATTCCCCAGCGAACCGCCGTCTCGATCTCGGCGACGTGGTACCAGAGACCTGAGTCGCCGGTGAAGCAGACCACGGGTCGGTCGGGCTGGGCGCATTTCGCCCCGAGCGAGGCGGGAAAAGCCCAGCCTAGATGGCCGGCGCTGCGCAGGTACGACTGGGTCGGGGCCCTGAGGTCGAACATGCCTCCCATCCACATCCCGGCGTGCCCGGTGTCCACTACGACGATCCCGTCGTCTGGGACCAACTCGGTGAGCTCGGCACAGAGTCGCTCCGGCCGGATCGGGACCTGGTCCGACTCGAGAAGGGGGGCATACTCGAGCCTCCACTCGTCGACGTGCCGGGCGGCGGCGGTCACCCACTCGGCGTGCCTGTCGCCGGGCTCGCCCAAGAGCCCCGCCATGCGGGTCAAGGCGGTGCTGGCGTCGGAGTGGATCGCCACCTCGGCTGGATAGTTCCGCCCCAGGGCCTCGGGATCGATGTCGAGGTGGATCACCCGGGTGCCGGGAGGAGGGACCTTCCAGAAGTGGGTGGTCATGCCGCCTGTCTCGGTCCCGACGAAGAAGACCAGGTCCGCCTCCAGCACCACCCGATTGGCCGCTCCCCGCGAGTAGGTGCCGACCACGCCGACACAGAGGGGATGAGTCCCCGGAATCACATCCTTGCCGTTGAGGGACGTCGCCACGGGGATCCCGAGACTTTCGGCCAGGCGGATGAGGGCCGGTCCCGCTCCCGAGGCGCGCACCCCTCCGCCGGCCACGATGACCGGGCGTTTCGCTCGGGCCAGCAAATCGAGAGTGCGGCTCAGGTCGTCGTCGGACGACAGGGGGCGGAACGGTGGGACTGCGGCAAATCGCTCCTCGCAATAGATCTCCATGTCCGCCTCTCCAGCATCGATCTGCCCCTCGTTGCCTGCGAACTGGATGTGAACCGGGCCTGGTGCACCGGTGGTGGCCACCCTGAACGCCTGACGAAGGAGGTCGGGAATCCGCTCCACCGCGTCGACGGTGACATTCATCTTGGTCACCGTCTCGAAGGCCGGGAGGTCGTCCACCTCCTGATACGCCTTGCGGTATTTGGTATGGGGATCTCGGCCTCCAGTGAAGGCGATGACGGGGGAGTGGGCCAGGTAGGCGTCGCGCAGTCCCGCGGCGAGATTGTGGGCCCCCACCACCTGGGCGGCACAGATGCCGGGCCGACCCGAAGCTCGGGCATATCCGTCGGCCATGTAGGCCGCCGGTTTCTCCCCGTGAGGACGGAGGCGGGCGATGGAGGTGTGCGCCTCGAGCTCGACCATGGTGCGTCTCAGCACGGCAGGCACGTGGAAGAGGTGGGTCACCCCATAACCATCCAGCATCTCGGCGAGCACCCTTGCGCCGCTGATCACCATCGCCTGATGAACCTCGCCATCCCGGTCGTTGTAACCGTGCCGTCGGGCTTCCTAGCCCATAGCTCCATGTCGATCCCGTCGTCGTCAGAGCCGACCACCTTGCCCCCGCACGTCAGCTCGTCGCCGAGGTAGGCCGGAGCGAGATGCCTGTAGCTGATCGAAGTGAGCCGGGCACGGTCACCCAGCCAGCTCTCGGCGATCTGCACCAGGAAGACCCCTTGGAGCGGGCCGTGGATGAGCAGCCCGGGATGACCCTCGTGCTCGATAGTGAACGGCGTGTCGTAATGGATGCGATGGAGCAGCCACGCCGAGGCGCTGAACATGAACAGGTCCAGGGCGGTAGGGGCACGCAACTGGACCGGCGCCTCTTCGCCTACGTGGGGGAGAGCTGTCATCGGTAGATCCTGGTGAAGTTCTCCCGGGCGACCATCTCGCCACGCTGGTTGGTGAACGTGAACTCCATCTCGACGAACACCAACGGCCCGCTGCGGCCCTCCTTCTCGTACATGTCGGCCAGGCGCTTCTCCACGCTGACCACGTCGCCCGCGACTACAGGTGCCCCGAGCTCGACCCTGGTCTCGCCGGCCATCGCCCGCCGCGTGGGGAGCGGAGGGACGTCGGCACTGGGGGAGCCGTCGGGCTCGAGCTGATCGGCTGGCACCAGGGTCGAGGCGTGCATGCGGATCACGTATGGGAACAGGGTGGGGGCGACGACGTCGGGGTGGCCCGCCGCCTTCGCCGCCGCCGGGTCGAAATAGATCGGGTTGGTCTCACCCGTGGCGCGGGCGAACCTGGCGATGTCGGTAGCCGTGACCCGCATCTCGAACCGGGGATACTCACGGTTGGCCCACCGTCTCGCCTCCTCGGTGATGACCCCCATCACAGACCCATGGTCTTGGCGATGATGTTCCGCTGGATGTCGGAGGTCCCGGCCCCGATCACACCGAGCCGAGACTCGCGGAAGTGACGCTGCAGGTCGTACTCCATGGTGTATCCGTAGCCGCCGAGCACCTGGAGACCCATGTCGGCCACCTGTTTGTACGCCTCGCAGGCATAGAGCTTGAGGATGGCGGCGTCACGTGTGGTGGCGACGCCCCGATCGAGACGTGATGCGTAGCGGTAGACCAGCATCCGGGAGATCTCGACCATGGTCTGCATGTCGGCGAGACGATGGGACACCGCCTGGAACTCCGAGATCGGGCGGTCGAACTGCTTTCTCTCCTTGGCGTAGGCCAGCGAATCGGCGAGAGCGGCGGCGGCGGCGCCGGTCCTCGCCGCCGAGAGGCAGAGACGCTCATAACGGAGATAGACCCCGAGGTCCTCCCACCCTTCGTGGAGAGTGCCCAGCATCCTCGTCTCGGGGACGCGAACGTCGGTGAAGTAGAGCATCGCCGTGCCAAGCGGCCAGTGACCCAGTGTCTCGATCGGCTGCCAGTCCAGACCTGGGCTGTCGGTGTCGACCACGAAGTTGGTTATCCCATGATGCTTCTTCCCATCCGACGAGGTCCTGGCCGCGACCACGTCGAGGTCGCTCGCCTTGAACCCTGACGTGAACACCTTCTGACCGTTGAGCACGTAGTCGTCGCCGTCTTGCACAGCCGAAAGAGAGATCGCCGCCGCATCCGAGCCTGCCTCCGGCTCGGTCAACGAGAAGCAGACGGTCAGCTCACCGGCAGCGATGCGAGGGAGGAGCTCGGACCTGAGGGGCTCGGGGCCATCCCGACCGATGGCCAACCCCCCCCAGGTGACGGTGCGGAATACCCAGAAGGACAGATCGAGGAAGGACCGTCCCAGCTCCTCGAGCAGGATGGCCACCTCCACCGCCCCTGCGCCGGCGCCCCCATGTTCCTCGGGGATGTTGATCCCGAGCCAACCCTGATCGCCCAGCTTCTGGTAGAGGTCCCGGGGCGGCTTGTGCTCGCGGTCGCACTCACGCACGTACTCCCGGCTGATCTCCTTCTCGCAGAACTCGCGCACGGTGGCGCGAAACAACTCCTGCTCGGGGGTGAATTCGTGGTCCATGACTCCTTTGGGATGAAGAGCAAACGATCATATATCGTGCATCCTGCACAACCACCCGAGCGAGATCGTGACCGCGAGCATCGACACCGTCCGAGAACTGAGCCGACGCCACAGCAATTGGGGTCGGTGGGGGCCGGATGACCAGAAGGGGACACTCAACCTGGTCACACCCGAGATGGTCATCGCCGCCGCTGGTTTGGTGAGACAGGGCAAGACCATCTCGATGGCGCTTCCCTACGACGACGCCGGCCCGCAGAACGGGGGTTTGGGCAGGTTCAACCCGATCCATCTCATGATCCGGGACGGCGCCGACGCGGTGGCCGGCACCGCGATCAGGGACTTTTACGGGGGAGTCGACAAGCATTTCCGGGGGACGGACGACATCGTGATCATGCCCCTCCAGTCGGGGACCCAGTGGGACGCCTTCGGCCACGTAGTCTTCGAAGGGACGATCTACAACGGCTACGGGGCGGAGTGGGTCTCGAGCAAGGGAGCGCTCAAGGGAGACGTGGCCAACGCCGCCGGGGGCATGGTGGGCCGCGGCGTGCTCCTCGACGTTGCCCGTGCGCTGGGGGTCGATTGGCTGGAGCCGGGGCATGCCATCGGGAGCGAGGAGCTGGACATAGCCGAGGCCTATTCCGGGGTGACCGTCGGTCCCGGCGACTTCGTGTTCGTCCGCACCGGGGTAATGGCCGCCACCCGCGCCGCGGGGGAATGGGGGGACTACGCCGGCGGTGACGCCCCCGGTCTCGGGCTCGACAGCGTGGGATGGGTGGCCGAGCGTGACATCGCCGCCCTCGCCTCCGACACCTGGGGCCTCGAGGTCCGACCGAACGAGACTCCCGACGTGGCCCAGCCACTCCATATCGTCTTCATCGTCCACATGGGGCTCTGGCTCGGGGAGATCTTCGACCTCGAACCGCTGGCCGAGGACTGCGCCGCCGACGCCGAGTATGAGTTCATGTTCTGTGGCCCGGCGTTGCCGTTCACCCGTGCGGTGGGCTCTCCACTGAACCCGATGGCGATCAAGTGAGAGGTTGAAGTGGAGCCGGTCAGATCAATGCTGTTCACCCCGGGAAACCGGCTCGACATGCTGGAGAAGGCGGTCCGCTCCGGGACCGATGCGGTCATCGTCGACCTGGAGGACTCGGTCTCGATCGACAGCAAGCCGGCGGCCAGGGAGAACCTCTCCTCGCTGCCCCTGTCCCCGATCCCGTATTTCGTGCGCACCAATGCAGTGGAGACCGGGATGCTGTGGGAGGACGTGGTGGCGGCGGGACGGTCACCGGCGGTGGGGGTGATCATCCCCAAGGCGGAAGACCCCCAGGTGATCAGCCGGGTCGACGGTGCTCTCACCGCCCTGGAGCTGACCGAGGGCCGACCGGTCGGCTCGACCACAGTGATCCCACTCATCGAGTCGGCGCAAGGAGTGAGGCTCACATACGAGATGGCGAAGGCGAGTGACCGGGTGGAGTGTGTGATGTTCGGCGGTGGGGAACAGGGAGACCTCGTCGCCGACCTGGGGGTGGAGTGGACTCCGCAGGGAACCGGGCTGATGCAGGCCAGGTCGCAGGTACTGCTCAGCGCCCGCGCCGCCGGTGCCCCCTACCCGATGGAGGCGGTGTTCATGGACTTTCGCAACCCGGAAGGCTTGCGGGTCGAATGCGAGTTGGCCCGCACTCTCGGCTACATCGGGAAAGTGGCGATCCACCCCTCCCAGATCGAGGTGATAAACGACGTGTTCACCCCGTCGGCCGAGATCGTCGAGTACCAGCGCATGGTGCTCGCCGCTTTCGAGGAGGCCGAGGCCGAGGGGAAGGCGTCGATAGCCGTGGACGGGAAGATGGTCGACTATGCGGTCGCCCGGGTGGCCCGGGCCATCATCGCCCGAGCCGAAGCGGCGAGCAGGGCGGAAAGGGAGGCCTGATGGCACGGAGCCGACACATCGAAGGCGGGGTGGGGATTGCCGTCATCGGCGCCGGATCGATCGGCAGCCTCCGCGCCGAGATCTCGCATCGTCATCCGTCGGTCGACTTCCTCGCAGTGTGCGACATCGTCGAGGAGAAGGCATCGCAACTGGCCGAATCATGCGAGGCCGACGTGTGGTCGGTCGACGCTACGGGCATCGTCACCCGCGACGAGGTCGACGCAGTGATAATCGCCTCCACGGAGGACGCGCATTTCGAGCCGGCGATGGCGGCCATCCAGGCCGGGAAGTCGGTTCTCGTGGAGAAGCCCTTCACCATCCTCGCCGACGAGGGCCACAAGCTCCTCGCCGCCGCTGAGGAGTACGGCGTGTCGGTCTACACCGGTTTCACACAACGTTTTCGCCGCCGGTACCTGGCGATCAAAGAGCACGTCATCCAGGGTTACGTCGGCGATGTGACCTCGGCCAAGGCGACCATCTACCTCACCCAGGCGGTTGCCCGCTCGGTCATCTCTCGAGCCGGGACCACCACACCGTCGATCAACACAATGACCTATCTCTTCGATCTGCTCACCTGGTATCTGGGTGGGACCCTGCCGGCCACCGCCTACGCGGCCGGGTCGAACAAGGGCCGCATCCACGAGCAGTACGGCGCACTGGATTCCACCTGGTGCGTCCTGACATACGACGACGGCATGGTCGCCAATCTCGGGGTGAGCTGGGAGCTCCCTGAGTTCTGGCCTGCCTATGTGGCCAGCATGGACTTCGAGTTGTTCGGCAGGGACGGGGTGATCTCGGTGAAGGACGATCATCGCGACGTGCTCATGGCCTCGCACAAGCCCGTTCCATCCCCCTACACCCCGGGCACCTCGATGAACGTGGCCATGCTCGGCTCCTACATGCCGGGCGACTGGGCACTCGGCGAGCATTTCGGCGCGATGCAAGAGGAGACCCACGCCTTCATCAACACTGTCGGCACCGGCCGGCCGGACCCGATTCTGGCCACGGGAGCCGAAGGCATGGACGTCCTCGTCATCTCCCGGGCGGTCGACCAGTCGGCGTCCACCGGCGAGGTGGTGGCCATGACCTGGGCCAGGTGAGCCACCGATGAGCGAGGGGATGCTGGCCGGCGTGACCGTCCTGGAGCTGGGACAGGTGATCGCTGGGAACTTCGGCGGGGTGATCCTGGCCGACCTCGGCGCCGAGGTGATCAAGATCGAGCCCCACAGCGGGGACACTGCCCGCAACCCCACGATCGCCCCGCTGCACGACGAGAGCGCCATCCACCTGTTCATGAACAGAGGGAAGAAGAGTGTGGTGCTCGACCTCAAAGACACCCGCGGTCTGGATCTGTTCTTCCGGTTGGTGGAGCAGGCCGACGTCGTCATCGACAACTTCAGACCTGGTGTCATGGCCCGACTCGGCATCGACCACGACTCACTGAAGAGGAGCAACCCGACCATCATCACCTCGTCGGTCACCGGTTTCGGTGAGTACGGCCCGGCCAAGGACAAGGCGGCGTTCGATCTCGTGGTCCAGGCCTACAGCGGCCACGTCGACATCACCGGGCCGGCCGATGGGGATCCAGCCCGCGTCGGCATTCCGATCGCCGATATCGCCGGCGGCATCTACTCCTGCATCTCCGTGCTGGCGGCACTGGTCGGCCGCGAGCTGCACGGCAACGGCCAGCACGCCGACGTCGCCATGCTCGACACGTTGGTGTCGTTGCTGTCCTACGACGCTCTCGACCATCTCAACTCGGGCCGCAAGCTGACCCGCCTCGGCACGGCCCACGCCCACATGGTCCCCTGGCAGGCGTTCCGCACTTTGGACGGGTATGTGGTGGTGGCGGCCCGAGACGAGAAGTTCTGGCAGAACTTGTGCGACGCCATCGGCCGTCCCGACTTGAAACAGGACCCGCGCTCGGCAGACAACTCGGCGCGGGTGGCCAACCGCGACTTCGTGGTCGGGATCCTCTCCGGGGTGTTCCTGACCAGGCGCAACGACGACTGGCTGGCGACTCTCGACGAGTACGACATTCCCAATGCGCCGGTGAACGACATCGAGCAGGTGTTCACCGACCCCCAGGTCCTGGCACGGGGGATGGTGGGCACCTACAAGCACCCGACCCTCGGCGACGTCCGCTATCCCCCCTCTCCGATCAAATGGAGCGACTGGGAGAGCCCCAACCAGCCGGCCCCGATGCTCGGTCAGCACACGGTCGATGTGTTGGTAGAGCGGCTCGGCATGGACGAGGCGACGATCCGGGGCCTGGCCGAAGATGGCGTGGTCAAGATCTGGCAGGAGAGGTAGGAGACAGATGCGATTCGGGACCTTCGTGCCGCAGGGATGGAAGGGTGACCAGAGCGGGATCCCGGTGGAGGAGCAATGGGACCGAATCCTGGGCGTGGCCGGCCTTATCGAGGATTCCGGCTACGACTCGATCTGGGTGTACGACCATTTCCACACTCATCCGGTGGTCATGCAGGAGTCGACGTTCGAGGCGTGGACCCTGATGGCGGCCCTGGCCGCGGTCACCAGCCGAGCACGACTCGGGCAGATGTGCACGTGTGCCCTGTACCGGCCGCCCGCGCTTCTCGCCAAGATCGCATCCAACGTCGACGTCATCTCTGGGGGCCGGCTCGACGTAGGGATCGGGGCCGGGTGGTCGAAAGGAGAGTTCGAAGCTTATGGATACCGATTCCCGCCCGGGGGAGAGCGTCTCGACATGCTGGAGGAGACGGTCCAGATCCTCCTGGCGATGTGGACCGAGGACGAGGCGAAGTTCGCCGGTGAGCACCATTTCGTCGAGGGTGCGATCAACCGACCCAAGCCGATCCAACAGCCCCACCCGCCCTTGTGGATCGCGGGGGGAGGGGAGAAGCGGACCCTGCGCATCGTCGCCCGGTACGGCGACTTCGCCAACTTCAGTGACGGGATCGACAATTTCAGACACAAGTCGGCGGTCCTGGCCGGCCATTGTGAGGCGATCGGCCGGCCTTACGAGGAGATAGGGCGCACCGCCCATCTCATGTCTGTGATCGGAAGGGACGAGGCGGATCTCCGCCGCAAACTCGACATTGCCGCGGTGCGGCGGTCATCCACACCCGACGAGTTCTCCGACGAGCACTTCGCCGTCACTGTTCCCGAGGCGGTGCAGGTCATGGGCGAGTTTGCTCAGGAGGGCTGCACCGACATGATCCTCTACTTCTACGACATGGGCGATGGCGACAGTCTCGAGCTCTTCGCCTCCGAGGTGATCCCTCAGCTGCGATGAGTGGCCTGGATCGCCTTCTCGATCCGGAATCGATCGCCATCGTCGGGCTCTCCACCGACCCGGAGAAGCACGGGGGCCGGGTCTTGGCCAATCTGCGCAAGGTCGGGTTCACCGGTGAGATCTGGGGGGTGAACAGGGGCTTGCCGCTTGTCGACGGGGTGGAGATGCGCTCCGCCCTCCGCGACCTGCCTTCTCCGCCCGACCTCGTGGTTTGCGCCGTCCCGGCCTCAGAAGTGCGAAAGGTGGCGATGGCCGCAGGCGGGGTGGGAGGGCTGGTGGTGTTCGCCGGAGGGTTCGGCGAGGTGGGAGTTGACGGGCAGGCACGCGAGGCGGACCTGGCGGAGCAGGCCAGGCTGGTCGGCACCCGGCTGCTCGGCCCCAACAGTGGGGGGATCATCCGCCCTTCTCGCGGCCTGGCGGCCAGCTTCCTGACCTGTCTGGATCGCCCGGCTCAAGAGATCATGAGCGGCCCTGTTGGTTTGGTCACCCAGAGCGGGGGCACCGGGAGCTACATCCACAACCTCGCCGCTGCTCGAGGGAGTGGGCTGGCCGTATCGGTGTCCACCGGGAACGAGGCCGATATCGAGCTGGGGGAGGCGATCGAGGCGGTAGCCGGTCTCGACGAAGTCCGGGTCGTCCTGGCCCTGATCGAGACGGTGCGTGATGGGGGGGAGTTCGTGGCCGCGGTGCGTCGATCCCTCCACCAGGGCAAACCGGTGGTGGCCTGCCGGATCGGGACCGGCAGCCGGGGTAAGAACCTGATGATCAGCCACACCGGTGCCATGGCCCTTCCGGAGCGCGTCCTGCAGGGTGTGCTCGACTCACTCGGAGTGGTTACCGCAGAGACCCCGGAAGAGGCCTACGAGGTGGCCGAGATGCTGTCGAGGGTGGCCGCTCCAGCCGGCCCCCGCTCCGCCATCGTCACCCACTCCGGCGGGATCGCCATCCACCTCGCCGATCTGGCGGAGGGGCACGGTGTCCGGATGCCCCAGCCCGGACCCGGCCTCCGATCCCGACTCGAGCCCCTGCTCGAGCTGGGAGCCGCCAACAACCCGCTCGACATGGGAGGGATCATCGGCGGCCCGGGCCGGTTCGCCGAGGTGGTGGCCACCTTCGCCCGATCCGGTGAGTACGACCTGGTGCTGGCGGTGTCCACCGCCCATCCTCCGACGCACACCGACGAGCGGGTCCGGGGGTTGATCGGCATCGGAGGGGACGTCCCGGTGGTCAATCTGTGGATGGCTGGTGATCAGGCCGCCTCGGGTCTCGCCGTGTTGCGGGACGCCGGCCACCCGGTGACCGAGGAGCCGAGGGCGGCGATCCGTGCCCTGGCCGGGTTGGGAAGACTGGCGACCATGGCGGTCGAGGAACCTCCCGATCCCATCGTCGCCCCTTTCGATCAATGGGGGCTGACCATGGTGGAAGGGGTGACGGCTGAGGACACTGCCGCCGCCGTGGCCGCGGCGGACCGTCTCGGTTATCCGGTTGTGGTCAAGGTGGTCTCGCCCGGTCTCGCCCACAAGAGCGAGGTGGGAGGGGTGGCCCTCGACCTGCGTCGATCCGAGGCGGTCGCCGCCGCCTTCGAAGGTGTGGTGGAAGCGGGCCGTGTCGCCGGCTTGAAGGTCCAAGGTGCCAGGGTCGAGCGTTACCGCCCGGGGATCGAAGTGATCGTTGGTGGCCTGGTCGACCCGGTCTTTGGCCCTCTGATCTCGGTCGGGATCGGAGGAGTCCTCACCGAGTTGCTGGGTGATGTCGTGTTTGCTCCCGCCCCGGTTGGAGAGCGGGGGGCGATGGCAATGCTCGATCGTCTCCAGGGCCGTCCCCTCTTCGACGGGTATCGCGGCACCCCTCCCGCCGAGGTCGATCAGTTGGCTCGCATCGTGAGCGTGGTCAGCCGGGGCCTGGTCGGCTCGGAGTTGCTCGAGGTGGAGATCAACCCGTTGGTCTGGGATGGCCGGGAGTGGGTGGCGGTGGACTGGCTGGTGGCGAGCTAGGAGCGTTGGAAGCGAGGCGGATCTGAGGGCTTGGCCCTCGGTCACAGGGCGGGCCGGTCCCGGCGTGCGTGAACCCGTTTATCTCATCCCACCGCGATGGGACTTGTGGACCTGGTCCCGGCGAGCCTCGGTGGCGACGATTGGGTGATGTCCGCCTTGAGCAAGGTGCTTCTGGTCCTGGCCTTGGTCGCCGGCCCGGTCTTGCCCGCTGTCGCCGGCGGTGGTGACGACGAGGGAGTCCTGACCATCTTCTGGGGCGATGGCTGTCCCCATTGTGCCGCCGAATGGGAGTTCCTGGAAGAGCTGGCCGCGGAGTTCCCCGACCTGGAGATACGGGGATACGAGGTGTGGCATGACACCGCCAACCAGGGCCATTTCGTCGACATCATGAGGCAGTTGGGCATGGAGGCGCGATCCGTCCCCACCACCATCTTCGCCGGCCGGGTGTGGGAGGGATTCAGCCCGGCGGTTGGCGAGCAGATTCGCCAAGCGGTGTCTGCAGAGATGCGCCCGGCGGATGACTCATCGGGCACGGATCGACCCGCCTCGGAGGTGATCGATTTGCCAATTGTCGGGGAGGTCGACGTCGGCTCGATGCCCTTGCTCGCCTCCACCATGCTCATCGCCCTGGTAGACGGGGTCAATCCCTGCTCGCTGTGGGTCTTGTCGATTCTTCTCGCTCTGGTGCTTCGTACCGGGTCGCGGCGACGGGTGATCGCGATCGGGACCACATTCCTGGCGGTCACTGCCCTGCTCTACGGTCTCTACATCGCCGGGATGTACGGGTTCCTCTCCTACGCCGCCAACCAGACCTGGGTGAGGCTGGCCATGGCCGTCATCGCTCTCGTCTTCGGTGTGATCAACCTGAAGGACTACTTCTGGTACGGGCGGGGCCTTTCACTCTCGATTCCGGCAGGCAGGAGACCCGCCCTCTACCGGCGGATCAGGTCGGTGGCCGCCGAAGGTGAGGCTCTCCCGATCGCACTCGCCGGGACCGCTCTCCTCGCGGTGGGCGTCTCTGTGCTGGAGACACCGTGCACCGCCGGTTACCCGTTGCTCTGGGCCAACCTGCTGACCGCCCAGGACATCGGCCTGGCCGGGGCGATACCCCTCTTTGCCGTGTACATGGCGGTGTTCCTCCTGGACGAACTGGTCGTGTTCGGGACGGCGGTGGTGGCGATGCGAGCCAGCAAGTTGGAGGAGAGGGCCGGAAGGTTGCTCAAGCTGATCGGTGGAGTGGTGATGATCGCCCTGGCGCTCACCCTGGTCTTCGTTCCTG